>DASZLT010000047.1:0-52861 GCA_035552235.1 Solirubrobacteraceae bacterium | reverse complement strand
CAAGGTCGAGCCTGTCGAGCTCATCGACGTAGCGGCGGTAGATCGATGCGAGCTCGCGGGCGTAGGCGACGCGCTCACCCGGCCCGGGCCGCGACCAATCGCGCAGCGCCTGCGAGAAGCGCGGCGGGTCGATCCGCCGCTGTTCGAGCTCGACGATCAGCCGCCCGGCGGCGTGCGCGAAACCGACCCCGGCCGCGGGGCCGGCCAGCATCTCGAGCCGCAGCGACGCGATCGTGCGGCGCAGCACGCGCTCGCGCTGCAGCGGCGTCAGCCGGACCGGCCGGTGGCGGGCCCGCTGCGCGATCTCGTCGAGCAGGCCGGGGAAGGTCAGCGTGCGGCCGAGCGTGACCCCCGGTGCCGCGAGCTCACGCTCGTAGTGGCTGACGTCGGCGGCGGTCGGCACCACGAGCAGGGCGTCGCGCTGCGCCGCCCGGGCGTAGGCGCCCAGCACCTCGCCCGCCTTGGCGGCGTTGGCGGGTCCCAGTACGAGCGTCAGCGGCATCCCGCCAATGGTGACGGCGCGGGGCGACAGGTAGTGGCGCGGCCAAGCGGGGCCGCGCAACGTGCTACAGGCGACCCAGCTCTTCGAGCAGCGCCTTGACGGTCTCGATACCGAGCGGGATGTAGCGCGCGGGCATGTTCTCGTTGGGCGCGTGGATCTGCGCGTCGGGCAGCGAGAAGCCGGAGATGATCGTCGGGATGCCCTCGTCGGCGAGCGCGGCCACGATCGGCAGCGTGCCGCCGGAGCGGATCAGCGCCGGGCGTACGCCGAGTACGCGCTCGAAGGCGTCCTGGCCGAGTCCGATCGCGCGCGCGTCGGGCGGCACGATCCCGGGACGGGCCGAGGACATGCGCTGCAGATCGAGCTCAGACCCGTCCGGTGCGGCTGCGCGGATCAGCTGCTCGAAGGCGGCCGCGATCGTGTCCGGGTCCTGTCCGGGCGCGAGGCGCACCGAGACGTTGGCAGCCGCGCGCACGGGCAGCACCGTCTTCTCCAGTCGCGGCGAGCCGCTCTCGATCCCGTTGACGTCGAGCGCCGGCTCGGCGGTCGTGCGGACGTAGAACTGCTCGGCGGCGGTCGCGTCGGCGGGGTGGGCGCCCTGGTCGCGCAGCTCGCTGCTGCCGCCGGGCAGCCGCTTCCAGTCCTCGAGCTCCTGGGCCGACGGCGCGATGATCCCCTGGCGCAGCGGCTCGGCGAGCCGTCCGTCGGCGGCCAGCAGCGGCTCCAGGGTGCGGATCAGCGCATGGGCCGCGTTGAGCGCGGCGCCGCCGTAAAGACCGGAGTGCAGATCGCTCGCGCCGGTCGACAGCTCCACGTGGAAGTAGACGAGCCCGCGGGTGGCGATGTTGAAGGCGGGTACATCCTCGCCGATCATGCCCGAGTCGAAGATGATCGCCGCGTCTGCTCCGCGCTCGTCGGCCTCGAGGAACTCGACGATCGAGTGGCCCCCGGTCTCCTCCTCGCCGTCGCACGCGAAGCGCACGTTGACCGGCAGCGTGCCCGCCTGAGCCAGCGCCCGGGCACCGGCCAGCAGCATGTAGAGCTGGCCCTTGTCGTCGGCGACGCCGCGGCCATACAGGCGCTCGTCGCGGATCACGGGCTCGAACGGGGCCGTGTCCCAGAGCTCCAGCGGGTCGGGGGGCTGCACGTCGAAGTGCCCGTAACACAGGACCGTCGGGGCGGAGTCGGCGCCCGTGGAGGCCCGGATCTCGCCGACCGCCAGCGGCTGGCCATGCCAGTCGAGCACCTCGCAGCTGCCGCCGGCGTCGCGGATCAGGTCGCGGACCCACTCGCCGGCGCGCACAACGTCGCCGGCGTGCTGCGGGTCGGCGCTGATCGACGGGATGCGCAGGAACTGGCCCAGTTCGTCAAACCACTCGCTCATGCAGGCGAATCTAGCTCGCCGGGCACAACTACGACTTGCGGCCCGCTGGCCGCAAGTCTGACCGTACCGCGGTGGATCGACGCTCACGCTCGAGACGCAGCGCCAGCGTCGGGCATGCGTCGACGGCGCGGCGCGCGTGCCCGAGCAGCTCGCCGCTGAGCTCGCCGTCCTCGATCACCGGGAAGCCCCACTCGTCGAGCCAGATCCGCTCCGGGAACAGCTCGGCGCAGAGGCCGTGGCCGGTGCACGCGATCGGGTCGAGCCTCAGCTTCTCGCTCATCCTGCATACACCGGGTCGACTGTCGCGGTCGGCAGCACGCGTTGTCCGACACATGCGTCGCAGGCGCCGTGGCGCGCATGATCCTCGAACAGCGGGCGGAAGGTGCGCAGTGCGCTGGTCACGAAGCTCGCCGCGCCGTCCGGGAGCGAGCATGCGCCGCGCCTGATCACGAGCTCGCACCAACGCTCGATGCGGCCGTAGGTGCGGCGGCGGTCGCCGCGCGCGCAGAGCTCCTCGAGCGCATCGGCGATCGACTGCAGGCCGTTGATGCAGGGGCCGCACTGATGGGCACTCTCCCCCTGCAGCCAGCGTGCCACGCTGGCCACCTCGGCGACGATGCAGGCGCTCTCCGGCAGCAGCACGACGATGCCGCTGCCCAGCCGCAGCCCGCGCTCGAGCAGCATGTGGGCGTCGAGGCGCAGATCGAGCGCGTCGGCCGGCAGCCAGGTGCCCGCGTAGCCACCGAGCAGCACCCCCTGGATCGGCTGGGCGAGCCCGCCGGAGGCGCCGATCAGCTGCTTGAGAGTGGTGCCGCCCGCGATCTCGACGACGCCCGGATAGCTCACCGCGCCACCGACGGTGACCAGCCGGGTGCCGGGATCGGTCGCGGTTCCCAGCGTCCGGAACCAATCGGCGCCGTGGCGCGCGACCAGCGCGAGCTGGGCAAAGGTCTCGGAGTTCGAGACCAGCGTCGGCCGGCCCTTGAGCCCGCGCTCGAACGGGTACGGCGGGGTGGTTGTCGGCTTCGCCTCACCGCCGTCGAGCACGTTGACCAGGGCCATCTCCTGTCCGGTGAGGTAGCCGCCGGGCACGGCGTTGACGGTGACGGCCGGGGCGCCGCGGTGCTGCAGTTCGCGGCGCTCTGCGAGCGCCTGCTGCAGGGCCCGGGCGGTCCCGCGCGCATGCTCGTCGAGCGCGAAGATCACACGGTCGCTGCCGAGCACCGATGCCGCGGCCAGCACGCCGTCGATCACGAGGTGCGGCAGCCGGCTGGTCAGCAGCAGGTCCTTGCTGCTGAGCGGCTCGCCCTCTGCGCCGTTGACCAGGATCGTGGGCGGCGAGCCCTGCGCGCCGACAGCGTGCAGCTTGGTCGCTGTGGGGAACCCGGCGCCGCCATAGCCACGCAGCCCGGCCCGTTCGAGCTCGAGGATCAGCGGGTGCCCGGTGCGCGATCGCTGCCGCGGGGGAAGCGTGAGCGGGCCGTGCAGGGCCTGATGCGCGGCCAGTCCCAGCGCCCCGCTCGAGGGCATGCCGGCCAGCAGCCGCGGGAACTGTCCGGGGGCGAGGCTCATCGGCTTCCGGTTCTCGCCGGGCTGCCGCTATGCAGACTGCTGATCAGCTTCACCGGCGTACCGGCGCGGCCCGCCCACCCGGCGGCCAGCGGGCCGCCGGGCAACCAGATCGCGAGGCCGAGCACGAATGCCGCCGACAGTCCCGCGGCCGTCGCGCGCGCTGCCGTGGTCGGGTACTCGGCCATGCGCACGCGAGCCCACACCGCGCCGAGCACGACGGCAACGCAGATGACGTCGAGGGCGAGCATCCAGCCCCGGCGCACGTCGCTGCCCGTGCCGAGGCCATGGATCACGGCAAGCGGCCAGCAGGCGTAGGCCATCCAGTGGATCAAGCGCCAGTTGCGGGCGCCGATACGGGACCGCAGCAGGCTGGTCACGAGCACCGCCAGCAGCAGGTCGAAGGCGGCCGCGCCGAGCCCGAGCCACAGCGGCCGGTAGGCGCTGTGGAACGGGATGAACGCGTCGAGCAGGCTGATCGGCGCATACGTGTCCAGCACCGAGGTGACGATGTGGATCGCCAGGAAGACGAGTGCCAACATCGACGCGCGCCGGTGCACACCGTCGGTCAGGAAGCGTGGCCAGTACGGAGATGACACGCGGGCGACGTCGGCCACCCCGAGTGCGACGACGAGCGTCAGCAGCAGCAACGAGACCACGCCGCTGGCCCGGGTGAGATACCAGAACGCCGTCGACGAGGACCCGATGGCGCCGATGGGCATGGGCCTAACTGCCTCCGGAGACCGCAACCACCGTCGGTGTCGAGCTCGCGGAGGAGCTGGAGGAGCTCGACTGGCTTGGGGTCACGGTGCTGGGTGTGGAGCTGCTCTGCAGGCTCTGATTCGAGCTGCTGCTCTGGCTGGAGTCAGACGCCGCGGTGTTCGCGGCTGCGTCGGTCTTGCGGCGCGCGGCGGCACGGCGCCGCGCGGCGGCAACCGCACGGCGGCGCGCTGCAGCGGACTGGTGAGCGGTGGTTGTGCCGCTGGGGCCCGAGACGAGCAGCTCCGGCTTGTTCGTGGCAGCCGTGTTCGACGCCTCGGTCGTGCTCGTGCGAGTGTGCCCCGAGGCGGTGTTGGCGACGACGTCGGTGATCACGCCCGCACCCACGACGGCGACGAGCGTCAACGAGCGGTTGACCTGCGTCAGACGCCTGAGTGCGGCGTCGCGGCTCTGCTGTGCGCGTGTTCGCATGTCAGCGTTCCTCCTCGGCCGCTACTTGAGCTGCAGGTGGTAGGGGTGATATGCCAGGCCGGAGGTCCAGGTGTGGATGTCGGGCAGGAAGATCAGTGCGAGTATGAGTCCGCCGACCATCGCCGCAAAGATCGCGAGCCCGCGGCCGCTCGAGCCCGGAAGGTCGCGGCTGCGGCCCTCGGCGTGCCTGACGGCGCGCACCCCTGCCGGGAGCTCCGCGAGGTGCCACAGCACATGTACGCCGACGGCGGCGAGCCAGGCGAAGAAGGTCACCTTGTGCAGTAGCCGCACGAGGCTCCCCGCCCCAGGGCCGTCGATCAGCAACAGCAGCCCGGTGAAGAAGACGCCGACGGTCGTGAGGATCACGAACGGACCGAGGATGCGCATCAGCAGATGCGGCGGGCCCTTGCGCTTGTATGCGGGGTTTGACGTGTAGTAGCGGGTGAAGCGGTAGCCGGTGCTCGCGAGCTTGAGCGCGACCGGCCCCACGAGCAGCACCCCGAGGAACAGGTGCAGCCAGAGCAGCTGACCGATCCGGATGATGGTGACGCCGAGCACAGCGAACAGCACCAGCAGGATCACGCCCGCGACCGCGGTCAGCTGTTCGTTGCCGTTCGTACCGCCGCCGAAGAGGCGGTTGAAACGGGAGCGGCGAGTGATTCTGGCCCGTGGTGGGGCGATCGGTTCCGACAGAGCCATGACATCAGTCTTGTAATAGTTGCTAAAGACCATCTGACCCTGCTGTTAGAAAAGTCTCGTAATCCGGTCACAGGAGATTCCCCGCGCGGCCGGACGTTTACGATCGCGCCATGATTCTGGTGGTCGAGGACGAGCCCGGGATAGTGGACTTCGTCGAGCGCGGGCTGCGCCGCTGTGGCTTCGAGGTGTTCTCGGCCGGTGATGGCGAGTCGGCGCTCGAGCGCGCCGCGGAGGCCGATGTGGAGCTGGTGGTGCTCGACCTGATGCTGCCGAAGCTGAGCGGCATGGAGGTGCTGCGGCATCTGCACGCTCAGCGACCGGAGCTGCCCGTGATCGTGCTGACCGCCCGCGGCGAGGTCGAGGACCGCATCGCCGGGCTCGACAGCGGCGCGGTCGATTATCTCGTCAAGCCGTTCGCCGTCGGTGAGCTCGCGGCGCGGATCCGGGCGCAGCTGCGAACCGCATCGCGTGGCGCGACCACGATCAAGACCGACACGCTGCGGATCGACCTGGTCTCCCGCCAGGTGCTGGTCGAGGGCGAGCCGGTGCGGCTCTCGACGACCGAATTCGAACTGCTCGTGTACCTCGCCCAGAACCGCCCGCACGTGCTGTCCCGCGAGGAGATCCTGCGCGCCGTCTGGGGCTACAGCCACGATCCCGGCACCAACGTGCTGGAGGTCTACGTCGGCTATCTGCGCCGCAAGCTGCGCACAGCCGAGCGCATTGCGCCGATCACCACCGTCAGATCCGTGGGTTACCGCTTCGACGAGGACGCCAGCTGAGCCGACCGTCGCTACCGGGGAGTCTGCGCTCGCGGCTGATGCTGGGCGTGGCGGCGGTCCTGCTGGTCGTGCTCGTCGCGACCTTCGCGTTCGTCTACAGCTCGACCGGATCCCAGCTGAAAGCACAGATAAACCGCTCGATCCGCGGCAGCGCGCTGCAGCTCAAGAGCGCGATCGCGCAGCGGCGCTCGCGGTCGGCGAGCTCGGCGCTTGCCAGCGCACGGCGTTATGCCGCCGCCCAGCCCTACGCGAACTCGAGCGTGCTGCTGTTCGTGGTGATCCCCGGGCTGGGTAGCACGAGCAACCACCCGGAGCTGTTCGGCGCCGAGAGCGACGACTCGCACGAGAGCGGCGCCGAGCAGGCGGCGGAGAACGCCCAGGGCCGGCGCCTTGAGCAGCCTGCGGTCGGCTACAGCACCAAGCCGGCTCCGGACGCGGGTCCGGTGCGGCTGTTCGAGGTTGCGTTCATGGTCGCCGGCCGCCAGGCCTACGCGGGCGCCGGCGAGCCGCTCGCGACCGTCGACCACGCCCAGGAGGTGGTCAGGCACTCGTTCGAGCTCGGAGGCGGGATCGGGCTGGCGCTGGCGCTGCTGGCCGCCTTCCTGATCGGCACCAGGATCGCCGCACCGATCCGCCGCTCGGCGGAGGTCGCCGCGCGTGTCGACGCCGGCGATCTGAGCCCCCGCATCCACCTGCCCGATTCGGCCAGCAGCGAGCTGCAGGTGATGGCCGAGGCACTCAATCACATGCTCGAACGGCTCGCGACCGCATTCGTCACGCAACGCGACTTCGTCGCCGACGCTTCGCATGAGCTGCGCACCCCGCTGACGGTGCTGCGCGGGCAGATCGAGGTCATGAGCGGCGGCGATCGCGAGGACGGATCGCTCTCGCCCGAGGAGCTCGAGCGCGTGCAGCGCCTGATGGAGGCCGAGCTGGCCCGGCTGACGCGGCTGGTGGACGACCTGCTGGTGCTCGCACAGTCCGACCGCGACGACTTCCTCTACCGCGCCACGGTGCGGCTCGATGAACTCGTGACCGAGCTCTGGGACGGGCTCAGCCTGACGGCCGAGCGAGACTTCGAGGTCGGTCAGCTCGAGCCGGTGAGCGTCCGCGCCGATCCCGATCGGCTGGCGCAGGCGCTGCGCAACCTCGCGCGCAACGCGATCACGCACACCAGCGGGCCCGACGGGCTGGTGCGGGTCGATCTGACACGGCGCGGTCCCGACACCGTGCGGATCACCGTCAGCGACGACGGGCCCGGCATCGCGCCCGAGCTGCGCGAGCGCGTATTCGAGCGCTTCTACCGCACCGACAAGGCGCGGACCCGAGCCGCCGGCGGCGCCGGGCTCGGGCTGGCGATCGTGCGTGCGATCGCCGAGGCCCACCACGGCTCGGTGCGCGTCGCCGAGTCCTCCTCGGGTGGCGCGGCGTTCTCGCTGGACCTGCCGATCGGATAGCCCGACCGGCAGGTCCAGCACCTCGTGTCCTGACTCTGGGCTCAGGCCGCCTCGAGCTCCGATGCCCGCTCGAGCCGCTGTGGCTCCGCCGGCTCGCCGTCCTCGATGATCTCCTGGACCGTTCCATACGCCGCGTGCGGCGAGAACGCGAGCCACACCGAGATCAGCACTCCGGCGCCGACGGCGATCGTCCCGATCAGGAAGGCCAGGTGGTATCCGTCGGTCAGCGAACGCGCGACCGAGACGCCGGCGGCCTGCAGCGAGCCGCTGCGAGTGCTGGCCAGTGTCGCCAGCACCGAGAGCCCGAGCGCCCCGCCGACCTGCTGGCTGGTGTTGACCAGGCCCGAGACCAGCCCTGAGTCCTCCGGGGTGGCGGTCGACATCGCCAGCGTCATCAGCGACGGGAATGCAAGCCCACCGCCGAGGCCCATCGCGAGCGTCGCCGGGAGCAGCTGGGTCATGTAGGTCGCGTGCGTGCCGGGGAGCCCGAACAGCACCATCCCGCCGGCAACGAGCGCCATGCTCGGCACCAGCGTACGGCGAGCGCCGATCCGCTCGATCAGGCGCGCCGAGACGCCCAGAGACATCACGGCGATGCCCAGGGCCAGTGGCAGGAAGGCCAGCCCGATCTGGATCGGGTCGTAGCCGAGCACGTGCTCGAGGTACAGCGCACCGAGGAAGAACACGCCGAACAGCCCGGCGACCAGCGACATCTGGATCAGGTTGGCCGCCGAGACGTCGCGCGAGCGGAACACCCGCAGCGGCATCAGTGGGTTGGCAGCCGTCGCCTGCCGCGCCAGGAAGGCGGCCAGCAGCGCCACGCCGGCGCCGCCGAAACCGAGCGTGTGGTCCGATCCCCAGCCGTCGACTGCCGCCTCGACGATCGCGTAGACGACCAGCATCAGCGAGCCCACGAGCAGCAGCGCGCCGGCGATATCGGCGCCTTCCCCGAAGCCGACCCCGGCGTCGTCGGGCAGCAGCCGCAGCGAGAGCACCAGGGTGATGACCCCGATCGGCAGGTTGACGAAGAAGATCCAGTGCCAGCTCAGCGCCTGCGTGAGCACACCGCCCGCGAGCAGGCCGAGCGCGCCGCCGGCCGAGGCCACGAACGCGTAGACGCCGATCGCCCGTGCGCGCTCCAGCGGTGCGGGGAACATCGTGACGATCATCCCGAGGATGACCGCCGAGGTCATCGCCCCGCCGATCCCCTGCACGAAGCGCGCACCGACGAGCATCGCCTGGCTGTCGGAGATCCCGCAGACAAGCGAGGCCAGCGTGAACAGCACGAGCCCGGCGAGGAAGATCCGCCGGCGCCCGACGAGGTCACCGAGCCGTCCGACCAGCAGCAGCAGCCCGCCGAACGCGATCAGGTAGGCGTTGATCACCCACGCCAGCCCCGACTGCGAGAAGTGCAGATCGTGCTGGATCGATGGCAGCGCGACGTTCACGATCGTCTGGTCGAGGATGATCATCAGGAAACCGAGGCAGAGCACGACCAGCGCGACCCAGCGCCGCCTGTCACCGGCCTGCTCGATTGGGTTGGTAGTCACTGCGGACATTGGCGTAGTCGCTCCTTTTGTTCCCATTTGAGAACGTAACGTATCAGATCGTCCAGATCAGGACGATCTTGATTGAGAGCATCTAGGTCAGGAGTTGACCGCGGCCAGCTGGGCGCCGCGGCAAGCGGGGCGCTGTGTTCTCAGGCGCTACAGGCCCGCGCCGGGGCGCTCACGCGCTCCGGCGGTCAGGTGCTGAGGCTCAGGTGCTGAGACGCTCACGTGCTGAGACGTTCAGGTGCTCAGTGCTCAGGCCGCTCAGGCGAGCACCGGCGACGCGCTGTCGCCGGCGGTCTCGCGCGACTCGACGCATCCCGGGCAGGCGAGCCGCTCAAGTGCCTGCAGGAAGACGGAACGTTCGTCCTCGGGCAAGCGCGAGAGCACCCGCTCGTTGGCCTCGACGAAGGCCTTGTCGGCCCTGCGCAGGAGCTTGCGGCCCTCCGCGGTGACCGCGACGATCCGCGCGCGGCGATCGCTCGGCAGCGAGCGGCGTTCGGCGAGGTCCTCGCGTTCGAGCTCATCGAGCGCGACCATCATGGTCGTCTTGTCGAGCCCGAGGATGTTCGCCAGCTGCGTCTGTGTGCGCTCCCCATCGAGCGCGGCAGTGAGCACCTGGTGCTGGCGCGTCGTCAGCCCGGCCGACAGCAGCGCGGTCTCGATCTCGGCCTTCTGCAGCCAGTTGGCCCGCGACAGCATCCAGCACACGTTCGAGACCAGGCCCTCCGGGGGAGTGATCAGCTCGCCGTGCAGGTGTGCTCCCATGCGACAGATGCTAGCACCAGATAGGTGGGCTATGAGAAGATCTCAGACGAGAGTATCGTGACGACAGCCGCGGGCCGCGAGCGGACAGAGACGCGACCCGCGGTGACAGCCTGACGGCTATACGGACTTGGCAAGCGCCTCGAAGTTCTCGTAAAGGCGCGGCTCGCCGGCCTGCTCGCGCATCCTCAGCGCCGCCGGGCCGACCCGACTCCAGATCCCCTCGATCCAGAGCCAGTCGTTGACGAGCTCACGGTTGAGCAGGTCGTGCTTGACGAGCGTGCCGATCGTCTCGAACGTGCCCAGCGTCAGCCGCACGGGCTCGGAGTGTGGGTCAGCCGTCTCGGGGTCGAAGTCATCCGCCCAGAGCACGGGCATCTGGTCGTTCATTCCCGAGCTGGCCATCCACTGGGCGATCTGGATCAGCAGCGTGGCGTCCTCACGGGTGGGTGCTGACATCAGCGGTCCTTTCGACGTGGTTTTGACCGACCCTAAACCGCACGCTGGCGTGACGGTGATTTCAGCGTCTGAATCGGGCTGATCACGCTCAGGCCGCGGCTGCGGATTCGCTGCCGGCATCGTCGCCCGGCTGCGTCGCGGCGGCCTCGGCCGCGGCGGCCTCATCGGCCTCGGGCGGCTTGGCGCCCTCCTTGGCCCACGGCTCGTCGAACTCCACGCGCCAGCGCCCTTCCTCGGACTGGATCAGCGCCAGGCGCGAGCGGAAGCTCTTGCCGGCACGGCTCTTGAAACCGGTCACGGGCCGCTCCGTGCGGCCGGTCTTGATCAGCTCCTTGGCGATCTGCGTCGTCAGGTTCTTGCCCGCCTTGGCCTTCCAGATCACGAAGCCGCAGCCCGGATCCTCGCGCGACCAGCACGAGTAGCCCTTGCGGTTCTCGACGATGTCCTGGCGGCAGACCGGGCACGGCCCAAGGTTCGCGCGCGGGATGCGCACGTCCTTGAGCGTCGTGTCGAGGGTCTCGACTGTCTGCTCGGCGAACTTCGCGATGTCCGCCATGAAGGCCGCACGTGTGTCCTGACCGGTCTCGATGTTCGCGAGCCGGTGCTCCCAGTCGCCTGTCAGCGACGGCGAGGTCAGCGCGTGATTGCCGAGCAGGCGGATCACGTTCATGCCCTTCTCGGTGACGACCAGCGCGCGGCCGTCGCGCTCGATGTAGCCGACCTGCAGCAGCCGCTCGATGATCGCCGCGCGCGTGGCCGGAGTACCGATGCCCGACTCCTTCATCGCCTCGCGCATCGCCTCGTCGTCGACGAGCTTGCCGGCGGTCTCCATTGCGTCGAGCAACGAGCCGTCCGAGTAGCGCCGTGGCGGCTTGGTCTCCTTGGCGGTCTGTGCGACGCGATGGACCTTCGCCTGCTCACCCTGCTCGAGCTTCGGCAGCTGCTGGTCGACGCCCTCGTCGTCCTCGTCCTGGTTGCCCGCGTTCGCGTCGGCCGCGACGCCCTCGCCATAGACGCCGCGCCAGCCGGGGACCATCAGCACCTTGCCGCGTGTACGGAACACGTAGTCGGCGACGGTTGTCTCCACACGCGTGTTTTCGAACACCGCCTCCGGATGGAAGACGGCGAGGAAGCGCCGTACGACGAGGTCGTAGATGCGCAGGTCGTCGGACTCCATCTTGTCGACCGGGTGGCGCTCGGCGAGCGTCGGGATGATCGCGTGGTGGTCGGTGACCTTCTCGTTGTTGACGACGCGCCCGAGCGGCAGCATGTCGAGCCCGGTCACGTACCTGGAGGCGGCCGCATACTCCTTCTGACCCCCGACAAGCTGGGCGATCGGCTTGATGTCCGGGATCATGTCGCTGGTGATATAGCGCGAGTTCGTACGCGGATAGGTGAGCGCCTTGTGCTCCTCGTAGAGCCGCTGGGCCGCACCCAGCGTGCGGCGCGCCGTGAAGCCGAAGCGGCTCGAGGCGTCGCGCTGCAGCGAGGTGAGGTCGTAGAGCAGCGGCGCGCGGTCCTTGCTCTCGCGCTTCTCGACCTTTGTGATCGTTCCGGTCGAGCCCTCGCAGGCTGCGACAATCTTGGTTGCCTCCCGCTCGGTGGCGATCCGCGGCTTCGCGCCGGCGTGGAAGCGGCCGTCATATGCGCGTCTCGGCTGCTCGGGCAGTGCGAGGAAGCGGGCGTCAACGACCCAGTACGGCTCGGGCTTGAAGTCGCGGATCTCCTGCTCCCGGCGGGCGAGGATCGCAAGCGTCGGGGTCTGCACGCGGCCCAGGGAGACGGCGCCGTCGAAACTCGACCGCAGCCGGATGGTCGCGGCGCGGGTGGCGTTCATGCCGACGATCCAGTCGGCCTCGGAGCGCGAGCGGGCGGCCTCCTCGAGCGTGTGGTACTCCTCGGACGGGCGCAGCGAGGCGAACGCGTCCTTGATCGCCGAGTTGGTCATCGAGTTCAGCCACAGCCGCTGCACCGGCAGCTTGCTGCCGGCCTTCTCATACAGGTAGGCGAAGATCAGCTCGCCCTCGCGGCCGGCGTCGCAGGCGTTCACGACACCGGCGATGTCATCGCGGTCGAGCTCACGCTTGACGACCGTCATCTGCTTCTTGGAACGCTCGTCGCGCACCACCAGCTTGAACTTCTTGGGCACGATCGGCAGATCCGGCATGCGCCACTTGGCGTACTTCTCGTCGTACTCGTCGGGATCGGCGAGCTGCACGAGGTGACCGACCGCCCACGTGATGATGTGGTCGGGCCCCTCGAGCACGCCCTCGCCCTTGGTGAAGGGTCCGGGCAGCACCTTGCTCAGGTCACGGCCGACGGAGGGCTTCTCTGCGATCACCAGGGTCTTGCTCATCGGGCCAGCAGCGTAGCGGTCCGTCAAGCCGGTTACCCGGGCCGTCTAGTCGGCGCAGCTCTGCGTACTCACGGCGTGACGCGTATCGCGGGCCCTGCGCAGCTCCCGGCCGACGACGCTGTTGGGCACCGCGAGCCCGCTATCGGGCGCGTTGGTGATCTCCGCGAACACCGTGCCGATCACAGCGCCTGCGGCGTCAACCATCGGGCCGCCGGAGTTGCCGGGCTGCACCCGGCCGCGCAGCGAGCTGATCACCCGGCTCGCCGGATTGCCGTAGGCGTTGGTCGTGTTAGTCCGTTGCGTCGAGCCGAGCCGCGAAGGCTGCGCGAGGTAGCTCTGGTTCAGTGGGAATCCGAGGATCGCCGCCGACTCTCCTGAGGCTGGCTCGCTTGCCAGCCTCAGGGCCGGAGCGCTCAGCCCCGGGACGCTCAGGACGGCGATGTCGTTGTGGGGGTCGAAGACGATCGCGTACGCGCGCAGCCGACGACCCCTGCCGCTCAGGAATACGCCGGTGTCGCTCTCTCCCGCCACCACGTGGGCGTTTGTCACGACGAGGCCGGGGCCGGCCACCCAGCCGCTGCCCTCGACACCGAACCCGCAGGCCTGGCCGACGATCTTCACCACCGACGAGGACGCCGCACTCACGCCGTGCGCGTAGACGATCGCCTTGTCCGGCGCGGGCACATCGGCGATCCGGCCGGTGACGTTCTCGAGCGGATCGATGCGTCCGAGCGCATTGAGGATCGGTCCGGATGGCGGGAGCGCCTTGTTCAGGTCACCGAGGATCAGTGAGCGGGCGATGCTGTGACGGAAGCTCTGCGGCAGGCTGAACTGGCTGCTGGTCTGCAGCAGCAGGGCGCCCGTGATCCAGGCCATCCCGAGCCCGATGCAGGCGGTCAGGGTCGCGCCCAGCAGTCCGTCGACGATGCGCAGGCCCGGCAGCCAGATGAAGCGGCGCACCTTGCGTGCGACGCCCTCGAAGATCGATGCCAGCAGCCCGCCCAGGATCACCGCCCCACCGAGGCTGAAGAGCGCCGAGTAGGGAGAATGCGCCCCGCCCGAGAGCAGCAGCGGCGCGATCCGCGAGCCGATGAAGCCGCCGCCGATGAAGCCGACCAGCGCCATCACCCCGACGATGAAGCCGCGCGCGAACCCCTGCAGCGCCATCAGCGCCACGAGCGCGAGGATCACGAGGTCGGCGACGGTCATCTGGACGCGGAGGTTAGGGTCTGGCGCGGTGGTCGCCCAAGGGCTTCCGTGCCAGTGAGGCATAACGCGCGCGTAAAACCGCGGGCGGCCAGTTTCTCTAGGGTTCTGTGGATACCGGCTCGGGGGCAACCAGCTAGGCGGCGCCCGTCGCGATGGCGACGGATCGAGACCCGTGCGATTCCGCTCGTGGTGGTGAGCCTGGGTGCCGTCGGTGCCGGCGTCTACCTGCTCGGTGCGCCGGGGCGCAGCGAGCGCGCGATCATCCGCAGTTACGCGACGAACTGGGCCCGCAGCGATTACGGGGCGATGTGGGCGCAGCTGACACCCGGCTCGCGCCACCGGATCAGCAGGGCCGAGTTCGCCGCCGAGCTGAGCGACGCCGAGCAGACCGCGACCGTCAGCAGCCTGCACCCTTCGAAGTTCCTCTCGATCCACGGAGAGCTGGCCCATGTGGGCTTCGTCGTCAAAACCCATTTGTTCGCGAGTCTCCACAAGACCCTCCTGGTTCCGCTCAGTGGCAGTGGCAGCGATACCAGGATCGTCTTCAACACCTCACTGCTCTTCCCGGGCCTGAAGCTCGGCCAGCTGCTGGCGCGCACGACCCTGATCGGCAAGCGCGGCACGCTGCTGGCCGCCACCGGCCAGGTGCTCGCCCAGGGCAGCTCGCTGGCAACCCCGATCCCTGCCGCCGCCGGCCCGATCGCCGGCACGATCGGCAGGATCCCCACCGACCAGGCGACCCGCTACGCGGTGGAGGGCTATCCGGCCGGCGCGAGGGTCGGGATCGACGGCCTCGAGGAGATCTTCCAGCGCCGCCTGGCCGGCCGCCTCGGCGGCACGCTGACGGCCGGGAGGAGAGTGCTCGCGCGTGCCAAACCGGGCCATGGTGCGACGGTGCGCACGACGATCGTGCCGGTGCTCGAGCAGGACGCCGTGGCCGCACTCGGCGGGACCTACGGCGGCATCACCGTGATGAACCCGCGGACCGGGGCGATCGAGGCCGCCGCGGGCATCGCCTTCACCGACGTGCAGCCCCCCGGCTCGACCTTCAAGATCGTCACCGCCACGGCGGCGTTGCAGGCCCGTCTGGCCACCCCCTCGACCGTCTACCCGTACGAATCGCACGTGGTGCTCGACGGCTTCAACATGCAGAACGCCGGGGGCGAGGTCTGCGGCGGCACGCTGACCAACGCCTTCGCCAACTCCTGCGACACGACCTTTGCGCCGCTGGGGGCGCAGCTCGGGGCGCAGAAGCTCGTGGCGATGGCGGTGCGCTTCGGCTTCAACCGGCCGACGCACATCGCCAGCGCGATCGAGAGCACGATCCCCGTTGCCGCGGAGATCGGCGGGACGGTGGCGGTCGGCGCGTCCGCGATCGGGCAGGGACTGGTCCAGGCGAGCACGCTCGAGATGGCCGACGTCGGCGCGACGATCGCCGACAGCGGACGGCGGCCACTGCCGACCATGCTCTACGGCGCGCACCCGCGCTTTGTCCATGTCACGTCGCCCGAGATCGCCGGCGAGGTCCAGGGGATGATGGAAGCGGTGGTCTCCGAGGGCACCGGCACGGCGGCCCAGATCCCCGGCATCACGGTCGCCGGCAAGACCGGCACGGCAGAGCTCAGGGACACGGCCGGCAAGAAGAACGCCGCCAAGTTCACCGACGCCTGGTTCGTCGGCTACGCGCCGGTCGGCGATCCCAAGGTCGTGGTCGCCGCGCTGTTCCCCAATGCCGGCTACGGCGCCGACACGGCAGCGCCGGTCGTCAGGCAGATGATCGAGGACGCGCTCGGCGTCGGTTAGGACGTGGGCCCTTAGCCCGGCTGGACCGACTCGGCCGCGGAGACGATCGCGCTCACCGCGTCCTCGACGGTGAGCTCGTCGGTGTCGACGACGATGTCGTAATGCTCCGGGGATTCGGAATCGATCCCATAGAAGCGCTTGAGGTATTTCGGCGCGATTCACATCGCCGGCGGCCACCAGCTTGTCGGCGTCGTCTGAACTGATCAGACGGCTCGAGGCTCACACCCGCTTCAGCGGCAGCCCGCGACAGGACCTCCTCGCTGACCACGGGGTAGCCCAGAGCGCCGGCCACAGCAACGGCCACCGCTTCTCCGCCGGAACCGTCGGAGAAGGAAATGCTGATAACTGGCGCTGCCATGGCGACGCAGCAAGATACAGAGGAAAGGAGCGCCTTCGCCCTCGTTCACACCACTTTCACAGCCGGTATGACGACGCCCCAGCCGTCGGCGACGGCAGCCGGCGGCTACTAGAGGTCGAGCGAGACCGCGGACGGCTTGGAGCTGCCCGGGGCGTAGATCTTGAGCGTCAGCGGACGGTTCGAATAGACGCTCTGGTTGAGCTTGAAGAGGATCAGGCCGCCGCCGGTCGAGCCGTCGCTGGCGGCACTGTCGGGAACCGGCTCGATCGCATCGGGGCTGAGCTGCTGCGAGGTCCAGGCGTACGGGTTGACGCTCGCGTTCAGCTGGGTCGGCTGGTAGACGTCGCCGGCGGAGTCGGTGATCTCGAACTTCTCGGCCGTGGCGGCGACGCGGCCGGACTGGTTCTTGGCCCACAGGAACACACCGAACCAGAACTGCTGCGAGCTCAGGTTCTGTGCGCCCTGGACGCCTGAGAGGTACTGGACGTCATAGGAGTCGAACGGATTGAGCTGGCGCGAGATCTGCACCTGGTAGGTGATCGGTCCGGTCCAGAAGTACGGCTCGGCGCCGTTGGAGAGCTCTTCCTGGGAGACGCCCGTCGGTTTGGCCTCACGATGCGTGAAGCCGCAGCCGCTGACTCCCACTGCGAGCGCTCCGACCGCGAGCAGCAGCGGGAGGCGAAGCGAACGCATTTTGAGGAGAGCTGTCACGTGCGCGGAGTCTATAGACCGACTCGTCAGCCCGCGGCGACAGAGGGACGCTTGCCGCGCATGCGGTCCTCCTCGAGGATCGCGCGCAGACGCTTCATCGCCTTGCTCGCCTTGCGCCTGGCCCAGGCGCGTCCGCCGAAGTTCTCGGCGAACACATCGGAGAGCACCCTGGCGTCGGTCTCATAGGTGTAGTCGACGCGCGAAACGCCGGGATGGGCCTCGACGATCTCATACGTGCTGATCATCTTGATGCGGTTGAACTTGCCGCCACGCCCGCGCTCGACGATCTTGAACGGCGGCTGCAATTCGGCGATCGTCATGTCGGCCCAGGCGAAGCGGTTCAGGGGAGCCTTCATGCGGAAGCGCGCGCCGGCGCCCTGACCGTAGCTCTCGATCCGCGTCAGCCGCCAGTCCACGAGGTAGTGGTCGCTGAACTCCGCATGGTTTGCGATGTCGGCCAGGTACTCGAAGACCTGCTCGCGCGGCAGGGCGATATTGACTGAGACGGTGAACGGATCCACGGCGGCCCCGCAGTCTAAATATCCGCTCGCCCAAACGTCTCCACCTCGGTGTGGCGGCCACGTTGCCCGCGCCCGGCACCCGGCACCCGGGGCATCCGGCACCCGGGGCATCCGGCACCCGGCATCCGGCATCCGGCACCCGGCACCCGGGGCCGGGGGCACCCGTTCCAGTCCGAGCCTGTCTGGTTGGAAGAATCGCCCGGGCTCGCGGCAAATCTCTCGACGCGTGCCGTGAATCGAGCGCTTTTAAGAGAATCGGGACCGAGGCATCTATGTTGTCTGCCTGAGCAGGTCGAGCCACGCCACCGGGCCGGACTTGTTAGAAAGTTGCCCACCAACTTTCTGGCTGCTGGGACGTCTTAACGTAGAGGTGACCTACGCGACCTACGACCTTGAAACCGCAGCGCGCCGCGGTCTATGCAGCGCGCGTGACCGGACGCCGATCCAGCAGGCGCATCGAGTGTCCGTGGGCGGCCGTGTGGACTGTGCGGGACTGCGAGGGTGTGCGGCGCTCGCGGTCACGACAGAGGGCGCAACGCAGCTCGCCATTGTCGTATTCGTAGACACGCTCGCCGATCAGGAGTGCGCGAAGGCAGCTGTGACAGTGCTCGACCTTGCCGGCGATGTCACCCAGACTGCGGCGCAGGAGTGCGAGCTCCAACTGAAGGCTTTCGTCGATGGGGGTTTGCATGGAATGGCTTTCGGGCGGGAAGAGGGAATCCCTGCACACCGGAAGCGGGTTTCGGCGGTTCCTGCGACCTGTTTCTGGCGATGAGTTTGCGGCGAAGAAGTACTTAAGAACTGTGATTAACCCATTAGGACTGTGTTGACCGGCGGACTATCATCTGAGGACGTGCCGGAGCCGGCGCGTCATGTCCACAGCCCAGAGGAGATGACCATGGAGGCCTGGACGACAGACCCAACGGCAAAGGTTGGGGCAGCTTCGGAGGAGACGATGAGCCCCGCGATGGAGATACCCGACCAGGATTGGATTGCTGAGCTGCGCGAAGGGATCGACATCCCCGGCCAGTATCTCGCGTACCGTGGCAGCGACGACAATGTGATCGCGTTTTCACTCGACCGCGAGTGGACCAGGATCGGACGCAGCCTCGCTGCGGACATCCGCTTCGACGACCCGACGGTGTCGCGCCGGCACGCGCTGATCGTGCGTCAGCCGGACGGTCTGCGGGTGGTCGACGATCGCAGCCTGAACGGCGTGTTCGTCAACGGTGAGCGCGTGGAATGGAGCGCGCTGGCGGACGGTGACGAGATCGTGATCGGCCGTCACCACCTGCACTTCTGCGACATCCCCGTTGTCGCGGGCATCGCTCTGGCTCCGGCCGCAGAGCCGAACCCCGCCTGAGCCAGAGAGCGCGGATCGCCGGTGCCAGGGCAGGCACCGGCTGACTTCCCCCCTTCCGGCGCAATTCAACGGGTTATGCGCCGACTCAACCGCTCGTGAGGCTCGGTTCGGTACGGGCTCAGCGGCCGGCCGCGAGCGCCTGCACCCGCTCATGGAGCTGGTCCACGACCAGCTCGTGCTCGGGCTTCATCAGCACGCTGCGCAGCACCCGCGCCGCGTCCGCATCGATGGCGAGGTCCGGGTGCAGGTGCGCGAAGGCCGCGCGGTCGACGCTCAGCACGCTCAGAAAGGTCGGATCGCCGAGCTCACTCATACCGGCCTGCAGGATCGCCGCCGAGCGCGCGTCTACCTGCGAGAGCGTGTCCGCCGCCGGGAAGAATGTGACGATGTCGAGCTCGGGCTCGAGGTGCAGCCTCAGCTGCTCTGAGTTCGCGAGCTTCCCGGCCCAGGTGCGCGCGGCGCGGCGACCGGCCCCGAGCATCGCCCCCAGCCCCTCGTCGGGGCGCAGCGGGAACACCTGCAGGGTCAGCCACAGGGCGGCCGCCGCCGCGCCGGCGCGCGAGCACTCGAGACTGATCTCGCCGAGGTGCAGCTGCTCGGAGGTGAAGTACGTGTACGGCGACTCGTGCTTGTAGATCCGGCCCACGCTGGGGTCGGCGAACAGCACGGCGCCGCAGCCATACGGCTGGAGCCCGTGCTTGTGCGGGTCGACGACGATCGAATCACACGAGCCGACGGCCCTGAACGGCGCCGGATCGACCAGCGGCTCGTCCGCGTCGGCCAGCAGCTTGAAGAAGCCGCCGTAGGCGCCGTCGATGTGCAAGCGCACGCCGTAGCGCTCGCGCAGCACGAGCGCCTGCTCGACGCGGTCGATCGCGCCGACACCTGTGCTGCCGAGCGTCAGCACGACCGTTCCCACGTCTCCAGCGCGGCACTCGGCCTCCACGGCATCGAGGTCGATGCGGCCCTCCGGCGTCGCCGGCACGCCCGTCCCCTGCACTCCCAGGACGCCGCACATGCGGCTGTGGGTGTAGTGGGCGCCCGCCCCGTAGACGATGCGCTTGCCAGGGTGCAGCTCGCGCGCCACCCACAGGGCCTCGAGGTTGGCGATCGTGCCGCTCGAGGTGAGGTGGCCGAGGAACGGCGCGCCGAAGCCGAACATCTCCGCCAGCGACGCGACGACCTCAGCCTCGAGCGCGCTCGTCCCGGGCCCGCCGTCGAGCGCGTGGTTGTTGGGGTTGATCAGCATGCCGGCGAGGTAGCCGGCGGCCGCCACCGGGTTCGGCGGCTTCAGCATCTGCCCCGCGTAGTGGGGGTGAAAGAACGGATAGTGATCATCCATGCGCTGCGAGAAGACATCCCAGGCCCGCGCCAGGCGGTCGGGGTCCGGCACGGTCGCCGGGTGCGGCTCGTAGGCGCCGAAGCGTCGCTCCCAGGCGGACACCATCGCCTCCGCTGTGGCGAGCAGGCTCGCCCTCGAGCTACCGTTCCTGCTCATCCCAACTCGACTCTACATATGCACATATCTTGATATGTGCTCGGGTGGCTACTTCCACCACTTGCCCTCACGGGCCCGCTCGCTCTCGCCGGTGGTGTCGAGCGCGTCGAGCGCGGACACGTCCGCCTCGGACAGCGAGAAGTCGAACAGGGCTCCGTTCTCCTCGATGCGCTCGCGGTGGGTGCTCTTGGGGATCACGAACGTGCCCTTCTCCACGCACCAGCGCAGCAGCACCTGCGCGGGTGTGCGCCCGACGCGGTCGGCGATCTCCCCCACCGTCGCGTCGCCGAGGTGGCGCCCGGTGCCGAGCGAGCTGTAGGCGGTGACCTCCACGCCGCGCTCGCGGCAGCCGGCCAGCAGGCCGGCGCGGTACTCGAAGGCGCTGAACTGGACCTGGTTCATCACCGGGCGCGCGTCGGCCACCGCGAGCAGCTCGTCGATCTCCTCGATGCTGAAGTTGGAGACACCGATCGCTCGGGCGTGCCCGCGTTCAAGCGCCTTCTGCATGCCGGCCCAGGCCCAGGTGGGGCCATTCTGCGGCCAGTGCACGAGGTAGAGATCGACCTGGTCGACGGCCAGCCGGCGAAGGCTGTTCTCGATCTCGGCGGCCGGATCCTCCCGAGCCGGGAAGAACTTGGTGGTGACGAACACCTGCTCGCGCGGGACACCGCTGTCACGCAGGGCCTTCCCCACGCTCGCCTCGTTGCCATAGGCCTGCGCCGTGTCGATGTGGCGGTACCCGGCGTCGAGCGCCCAGCGCACGGATTGCTCGCATTCGTGGCCCTCGGGGATCTGCCAGACGCCCAGGCCGAGCAACGGCATCTCGGTGCCGTCGGCGAGTGCGCGGGTCTGGTCGAGGCTCTCATCCATGGTCATTGCGTCTCTTTCATCGGGGGTTACGTCGTAGTTTCCCAGAGCACATATAGTCGCCCGTTCATGGCGACGACGATCACAGTCCTGTCGCAGAAGGGCGGCACCGGCAAGACGACCACGGTGCGCACGCTCACCGATGTGTTCCGGCGAATCGGGCTGAACGTCCTGGCGGTCGACCTCGACCCGCAGGGCAACCTCTCCGACTACCTGGACGTCGACCCCGAGGCGACGCCGACGATCGCCGAGGTCCTCTCGGGCACAGCCAAGATCAGGGCCGCGGACCACGGCGGGATCATCCCGGCGAACCTCGCGCTGGCCGAGGCCGAGCTGATGCTCGGCGGCAAGATGGGCCGCGAGCTGACGCTCAAGAGGGCATTGCGGGACGTCAAAGACAGCTACGACGTGGTGCTGATCGACTGCCCCCCGGCGCTCGGGCTGCTGACCGTGAACGCGCTGGTCGCGTCGGACTACGCCGTGCTCTCGGCCGAGGCGCAGTACTTCGCGATGCAGGGGGTCGATCAGGCGATCGAGGTGATCGAGCTCGCACGGGACAACCTCAACCCCGATCTGCAGCTGCTCGCGATCGTGCTGAACATCGCCGACATGCGCACCCGCCACTCACGCGAGGCGTTCGACTCGCTGCGCCGGCACTTCGGCGACAAGCTGCTGGACACCGTGATCCGCCAGTCGATCGCGTATGCCGAGTCGGCCGAGCGGGCGCTCTCGATCATCGATTACCGCCCCGATCTGGGCGACGACTATCTGGCTGTCGCCGGCGAGCTGCTCAAGCGTCTTGGCATGAAGGATGCCCGCAAGCGGCTCAAGGAGCTCAGGCGAGCGGGCTGACGCGCGCGCCGCGGGGCTCGAACGGGACCACCAGCACCTCGGCCCAGCCGGAGCTGATCTCGGCAAGCCATCGCGTCAGATCCGGCCGCTCGCCTCGGCGGCACCAGATCAGCACCGTCGGTCCGGCACCGGAGATCGTGGCTCCCAACGCGCCATGTGCGGCCGCCTGGGCGACGATCTCTGTGGAGCGCGGGTAGAGGTGCGCCCGGTAGGGCTGGTGCAGGCGGTCGCCGAGGCCCGCGGCGATCAGCTCGAAGTCGGCGGTCGTCAGGCCCGCGATCAGCTTGGCGACTAGCGCCATGTTGTGCACCGCGTCGGTGATCGGCACCGCCGCGGGCACCGCCTCGCGCGCCAGCGACGTGCGCACGGGCCTGTTCGGGATCACGAGCACGGCCTCGAGCTCGGCCGGCATCTCGAGCCGGCGCACGTCGGCTCCCTCGCAGATCACCAGGCCGCCGAGCAGCGACGCCGCGACGTTGTCCGGGTGGCCCTCGATGCCGGTGGCGAGCGTCAGCACCTCGACACCGCCGACGATGTGGTCGGCTGCCAGCAGGCCGGCGACCACCCCAGCCGCACTCGATCCCATGCCGCCGCTGAGCGGGATCGTCGAGCTCACGCGGAACTCGTAGCGGTCGGCCGGTAGCACCCGCTCGAAGGCCCGCACGATCAGGTTCTCGCGGTCGCGACGCAGGTGCATATCGGTTGCCAGCCGGAAGCGGCCGGTCTCCTCGACCTCGACGGTCAGGTGCAGGCCGAGCGCCGCTGCCAGCACGTCGTAGCCCGCACCAAGGTTGGCGCTCGAGGCGGGAACTTCGATGCGGATGCCGCTCACGCGCGACTCACCGCAGGATCGCGCGCTCGATCGCGCTGAGCTCGGGCTCGCACGGGATCACACCGCCGACCTGCGAGAGCGCGGTGTCCGGGTCCTTGAGCCCATGCCCGGTGAGCACGCAGGCGACGCGCTCGGCGCCCCCGGCGCCGTGCGCCATCAGTCCCGCCACCGAGGCCGCGGAGGCCGGCTCGCAGAAGACGCCCTCCTCCCGGGCGAGGAAGCGGTACGCCGTGAGGATCTGCTCGTCGGTGACGGCGTTGACCGAGCCGCCGGAGGAGGTCATCGCGTCCATCGCCTGCTCCCAGCGCGCGGGGTTGCCGATGCGGATCGCGCTCGCGATCGTCTCCGGGTGCTCGATCGGCTTGCCGAGCACCAGCGGCGCGGCGCCAGCGGCCTGGAAGCCGAACAGCTTCGGATGCAGGTTCATCTCCTTGAACCCGCGCCAGTAGGCGGTGATGTTGCCGGCGTTGCCGACGGGGATGCAGAGCGCGTCGAGCTCGCCGGCGAGCGCCTCGGCGATCTCGAAGGCCGCCGTCTTCTGGCCCTCGATGCGGAACTCGTTGACCGAGTTGACCAGCGCGATCGGGTGGTTGTCCGCGACGGTTCGCACCAGCTCCAGCGCGCGGTCGAAGTTGCCGTGCAGCGCGATCACCTGCGCCCCGTGCATCAGCGCCTGCGCGAGCTTGCCCATCGCGATCTTGCCCTCCGGGACGATCACCACGCCGCGGATGCCGGCGCGCGCGGCGTAGGCCGCCAACGCCGCCGCCGTGTTGCCGGTCGATGCGCAGATCACCGCCTGGGCGCCCTCGCGCACGGCGGCGGACACCGCACACGTCATGCCGCGGTCCTTGAAGCTGCCGGTCGGGTTGGCGCCCTCGATCTTCAGCCAGACATCGGCGCTGACACGTTCGGACAGGCGCGGCGCGCGAACCAGCGGCGTCGAACCCTCCTGCAGCGAGACGATCGGGTCGCCCGGCTCGAATGGCAGGCGGTCCATGTAGCGCTCGATCAGCCCGGGCATGGGCCCGAGGATGCCAGACGGGGTGGGCGGCCAGCGGGCCCGAGTGCTCGTGGCCAGCGGGCCACGAGCGGCATCATCTTAAAATTCCTCCTCGATCACACGGATCGAGCGCGGGGGCGCTCGCAGCGCGTCGAGCTTCGAGATCGCGTCGGTGGCGGCGAAGAAGTTCGACTCGAGCACCGGATGGGTGACCATCACCAGCCGTGCCTGGTCGCTCATGCCCTTCTGCACCACCGACTTGACCGAAACGCCATGGTCGGACAGGACCTGGGCCACGAGCGCCAGCACGCCGGGCTCGTCGGCGACCTCGAGGTGCAGATAGAAGCCCGAGACGACGTCGGAGGCGAGCTTGAGCTCGACCATCTCCTCGGGCGGGCTGGCGGGCGGGATCATCGCGCTGACGACGTCACCGAGCACCGCGGTTGCGGTCTGCGGGCCGCCGGCGCCGGGGCCGGACATCGTGATCTCCGTGATCGCGGGCGACTCGACGGTGACCGCGTTGAAGGGGCCGCCGACCGAGGCGAGCGGGTGGCCGGGATAGAGGAAGGCCGGGTGCACACGCACCGAGAGCGCGTCGCCGATGCGCTCCGCCGTGCCGATCAGCTTCAGGCCGAGGCCGAGCTCGCGCGCGTACTCCATGTCGTCGGGCGTGATCTGGCGGATGCCCTCGTAGCGCACGTGGTCGAGGTGCACCGGCGCGCCGAACGCGAGCCGGGCGAGGATCGCCATCTTGGCGGCGGCGTCGCGGCCGTCGACGTCGTCGGACGGGTCGGCCTCCGCGTAGCCGAGCCGCTGAGCCTCCGCCAACGCGGCCTCGAACGTGAGCCCCAGGCGCGCCATCTCGCTGAGGATGAAGTTGGTGGTGCCGTTGACGATCCCGTGGACGCGGTCGATGCGGGCGCCCGCGAGCGACTCCTGCAGGACGCGGATGACGGGCACGACGCCGGCGACGGCGCCCTCGAAGCGCAGCTGCACACCGGACTCGCCCGCCACCATGAAGAGCTCGTCGCCGTACTGCGAGAGCAGCTGTTTGTTGGCGGTCACGACGTGCCTGCCGGCGCGCATCGCATCGAGCACATAGGTGCGCGCGGGCTCGATGCCGCCGATCAGCTCGACGATCAGATCCGAGTTCTCGAGGATCTCGTGAAAGTCGCCGCTCGAGCGCGAGAGCGCGCCCGAGACCTCGGGGCGCTGGCCGGTGATGCGCTGGATGCGGTCGGCGTGCTCGACGACCAGCTCGGCGAAGGCGCCACCGACGGTGCCCCGTCCGAGCACGCCGATGCGGAACACCGGCGAGGGACGAGCCGGCGGCGACGGATTACCCGACATCACGGCTCATCAGGTCCTCATAGGTCTCCCGGCGTACGACCAGTCGCGCGTTGCCGCCGCTGCAGAAGATCACCGGCGGGCGCGGCACGCCGTTGTAGTTGTTGGCCATCGCGTGTCCGTAGGCCCCGGTCGCGGGCGTCACGACGAGGTCACCGGGGACCGGGTTGGGGAGCGCGACGTCTCGGACGATCACATCACCGGACTCGCAGTGCTTGCCGGCCACGTGGCAGATCTCGCCGCCGGCCGCGAGCATGCGGTTGGCGAGGGCGGCCTCGTAGCGGGAGCCGTAGAGCATCGGCCGCAGGTTGTCCGACATGCCCCCGTCGACCGCCACCCAGGTCGAGACGTTGTGCTTCACGGTCTGGACCGTATACAGCGTCACCGTCGAATTCGCCACCAGCGAGCGGCCAGGCTCGATCAGGATGCGCTTGCCGGGGCCGAGCGCGGCGTGCGCGGCGTTCGCCAGCGTCGCGACGTAGTCGGCGATCGACGGCGGCTCCTGGGTCTCGACGTACGCCGCACCGAGGCCGCCGCCCAGGTTGTAGACGTCGAAGTCGCCGAGCGTCGCCAGCGCGGCGACCGCGCGGATGAACGGGTCGAGGTCGAGCAGCTGCGAGCCGATGTGGCAGTGCAGGCCGACGAGGTTCAGGTGCGGCGAGCCGGCGACGCGATCGATCGCGACAGGGGCTTCGCTCAGCCCGAAGCCGAACTTCGAGTCCGCCTGGCCGGTCGAGATCGCGGCGTGGGTGTCGCCCGAGACGTTCGGGGTGATACGCAGCAGCACGTCCTGGGCGGTGTCATGTGCGGCGGCAATGCGTTCGAGCCGCTGCACGTCATGGAGCGAGTCGAGCACGATGTGGCCGACGCCCGCGCCGAGCGCATAGCCCAGCTCGGCCTCCGACTTGGCGTTGCCGTGCAGGTAGATGCGCGCGGGGTCGAAGCCGGCACGCAGCGCCAGCGCGAGCTCACCGCCGGAGGCGACGTCACACGAGAGACCCTCCTGGGCGAGCACGCGGTAGACGGCGGTGCAGGGGAACGCCTTGGACGCGAACAGCACGTCGCTATCGGGGTTCAGCGCCGCCAGGCCGCGGGCGTAAGCCCGCGCGCGGGCGCGCAGATCGTCCTCGGCGACGATGAACGCCGGGGTTCCGAACTCGGCCGCCAGATCGACGGCGTCACAGCCGCCGATCTCGAGGTGGTCGCGCGCGTTGATGCGGCTGCCGAGCGGATAGACGTGCGATAGCGGATATGGATCGGGATCGGACACGGGCGCGGCGCTCACAGAGCGCCGGATGTTGGCATGCCCGCGCCCGTCAGGGCAATGCGCGGCCGAATTGGCCGGCCAGCGGCAGCCCGATCAGCAGGCAGCTTGCGGCAGCGACCGCGAGGGCGACGTGCACCGTGGAGGTGCTCGGACCGCCCGCCAATGCAACGCCGGCGAGTCCGGCGCCGACAGCGGCGCCGAGCAGGCGCGACGCCGACAGCACCGCGGAAACGCGCCCGTGCGAGGCGTCGGGCGTGGCGTTCAGCGCGGCCCGCGAGACGGGCACGAACAGCATGCCGAGTCCGAGCCCGATCGGGATCAGCGCGAAGCCCGTGCCGATCCCGTCCAGGGATACTCCCGGGATGGCGAGGATCGCCATCCCGAGGCCGGCACCGAGGAAGCCGAGCAGCGTCGGGATCCGCTCGCCGCGTCTGTCGACGAGCCCGCCCGCCAGCGGCGCGGCGGCGCCGACCAGGAGCGCGACCACCACCAGCACGGCGCTGGCGCCGAGTGCCGAGTAGTGCATCGTCTTCTGCAGGTACTGCTCGGCCAGGTAGAACGTGCCGATCATCACCGCGAAGGTCAGCCCCGCGACCATCGCGGCGGCAGCAACGGTCGCGTTGAGCACCCGGGCGCGTCCCTCCTCGCCCACCTCGTGCACGAGCCTGGGCACGTGCCGGACCACCCCATAGGCGGCGACCAGCGCGAGCGGCACCAGTGCCCACCAGGCGGCACGCCAGCCGAAGGCGACCGTGAGGACGCCGCCCAGCAGCGGCCCGATCAGGTTCGCCATCCCGGCGCTGGCGCCCCAGATCCCGAGCGCGGTGCCGCGCCGCTGCGGCGGGAAGCCGCTGACGGCACCCGCGAGCGCCGCCGGACTCACCAGGCCCGCGCCGATGCCCTGGAGCACACGCGTCAGGCACAGCAGCGGCAGGTCGGAGACGATCGCGCCGAGCGCGGCGCCGACCGCGAAGATCCCGAGGCCCAGCAGCGCCACCCAGCGGGCTCCGAGCCGGTCAACCAAGCGGCCGCCGGGGAACAGCAGCAGCGCGTAGGCGATGAAGTAGGCGCTCAGGATCAGCGCCGTCGAGGAGTTCGACACGTGCAGGCTGCGCGCTACCGAGGGCAGCGCGACCGTGATCACGGTGCCATCCAGCTGCAGCAGGGCTGCGGCCGCGGTGCAGGCCGCAAGCCGGGTCCAGGCCTCGCGCGCGATCGGCGCGCGGCCGTCATCCGCACCTGAACGCGAACGGCGCCGGCGGCGCGCTGGGCGCTCTTGGGCGGTGCTTGCCATCGCAGCCAGTATTGCGCGCCCTCGGCTGATAGGTTGCTGACGTGCTCTGGAGCAGACGGATGCTTGCGCTGGTGGCGATCGCCGTTGCCGTTGCGATCGCGGCCGTGGCGGTGACCTCGGCGACCGCACAGAGCACGCAGCAGCCGAACGCAGCGGTCGAGGTCGGGACGGCGAAGATCGCCAAGCTCGGCACCGTGCTCGTGAACGGGCACGGACACGTGCTCTACATGTTCGCCCCCGACAGCGGAGCGAAGGTGGTCTGCAGCGCCTCCTGCCAGAAGGTCTGGCCGCCGGACGTCGCTCCGGTCACCGGCCTGGCCAAGGCGATCGACGGGGCCAAGCAGTCGCTGATCGGCAGCGACAAGAACCCTGTCGACGGCAGGCGCATCGTCACCTACGACGGCTGGCCGCTCTACTTCTACGTCCTGGACAAGCGCTCGCACCAGGACGGCGGACAGAACATCGCGCTCAACGGCGGCTACTGGTGGGTGCTGACGCCGGCCGGCAAGATCAACCGCACGCCGGTCTCTCACGGCGGCGGCTACGTGGGCAGTTGACGCCCGCCCCGACGCTCCAGGCGGACAAGCCGGAATTCCAGCTCGGCGAGAGCCAGGTGCACGTCTGGGCCGTCCCGCTGGACGACCCAGACAGGAAGCGTCGTCGCGAACTGGCCCACCTGGCCGAGGGAAGGTTGCTCGCCTCCTACCTGGGCCTGACGCCGGCGAGGCTCGAGTTCGAGCGCGGCCCCGGCGGCAAGCCGCGCTTGCGCGGCGAGCCGCTGCAGTACAACCTCTCCCACTCCGAGCGGCTCGCGCTGGTCGCGGTCGCGGCGGAGCTTCCGGTCGGTGTCGACGTGCAGGCCCCGCATCCGAGCACGGAGAAGCCGTGGTTCGCCAAACGAATCTGCTCGCCGCGGGAATACGAGCACTTCTGCGGCTCACCGAACCCCGAGGATCTGCTGCGGCTGTGGGCGCGCAAGGAGGCCGTGATCAAGGCGCGGGGCGAGGGCTCCTACCTCGCCGTGTCCGAGGTCGATGTGCTCGACCGCTTCGTGGACGGCGGTTGGGAGTGCATCGACCTGCCCGTGCAGACCGACCGGGCGCCCGGCTACCGGGCCGCGCTGGCGGTGCGTCAAGCGCGGCGGCTCGCCGTAGCGCTGCGTGACTTCAGCTGGACCTGAGCGCGCCCGCGCTCAATGGCTCGCGGCCCACGGGCCGACGCCGCCGATGCGCTCGATGCGGTAGCGCGCGATGTAGCCGGGACCCGGTGTGCCGGGGAAGATCGCGTCGGGCGAGATGTAGACCTTCGCCAGGCGGTCGAGCAGGTGCCAGGCCTGGTCGCTCTCCTCCACCCGGGCGGTGGCGTGCAGCACCGCGTAGGGCTGCAGGAACGCCGCGTGGTCGCGGGGAGCCTCGAACGAGAGCGCGACCCGGGGGTCGCGCTCGATGTTCTTCAGCTTCTGGTAGCGGCCCATGTGGCCGCTGACGACCTCGTCGCCGTCGCGCCCGATCCAGATGACCGTCACCTGCGGGCTGCCGTCGCCGTTGATCGTCGTCAGGTGGGCAATCGGCCCAGCCTCGATCAGCTCGCGCAGCTCCTGCGACAGCTCGCTCATCGCGGCGGGCTGTCAGACACCCGGCCCGGTCTGTGGCTGGGACTCGGGCGCGGGTTCGTCGAACGACGGGCTCGCCGCGTCCTGCGGTCGCGGTTCCGCCTCCGGTTCAGCGGTGACGGCCGGGGCGGAACCCTCCTCGGTCGCCGTCTCGGGCTCCGCCGCTCCGCCTGCTCCCAGCTCGCCGGCGGCCGGGGCCGAACCACTGCCGAGCTCGGCCTTGAGCTTGTCCATCTCGGTGTCGACGGCACTGGTGCTCGAGAGCGCACGCAGCTGGCGGTCGATGTCGTCCTCGCCGCTGCCGAGCGTCGTGAGATCGTTGAATGTGCCCGCGGCCTCGAGCTCCTGCACGGCGCTCGCGCGCGCCTTCATCTGCTCGGTCTTGTCCTGCGCTCGCTGCATCGCGAGGCCGACATCCGCCATCGAGTCGCCGACGCCGGTCGCAGCCTCGGAGATCCGGACCTGCGCCTCGGCGGCGGAGTACTGCGCCTTGATGACTTCCTTCTTGGTACGGAACTGCTCGATCTTCGTGCGCAGGTTCTGTTCAGAGCTGGTCAGCGACTCCTGCTGCTGCTCGAGCTCGGCGACCTGGGTGTCGAGCGACTGCAGCTCGGACTGGATCACGTTCTTGCGCTCGAGCGCGGTGCGGGCCAGGTCCTCGCGACCCGCCGCCAGCGCCTGGCGCGCCTGCGTGTCGAGTTTGACGATCTGCTGCTGCAACCCCGACTCCTGAGCCTGGATGCGCTTCTTGGCGGTGACGACGTCAGCGATGCCCTTCTTGACGTTCTGCAGCTGCTCGAGTTGTTTCTGGTAGCTGTAGTCGAGCGTCTCGCCAGGATCCTCGGTCTTGTCGAGCATCCTCGAGATCTTCGCTTTGACGACTGTCGACATGCGCCCGGTCAGGCCCGGCATCGCATCCTCCTTGAAAGGGGTCGGAACTAGCTCCAAGCGTATCGCTGCGGACGGGCATCCGAGATCGCGAGCCTCTAACGTTGCGCCCGTGGAGGCCAAGCCGCCATCTGAGTCGTCGACCGTGCTCGCCCAGTGGATGGGGATCGCCGACGCCAACGCGAGCCGCGATATCCACGGCGGCACGATCATGAAGCTCGTCGACGAGGCCGCCGGAGCCGCCTCGGTGCGGCACTCGCGCCGCCGCACGGTGACCGCCAGCATGGACCGTATGTCGTTCCTGGTGCCGATCAAGATCGGTCAGCTTGTGACCTTCACGGCGACCGTCAACGCCGCCTGGAACACCTCGATGGAGGTCGGCGTGCGGGTCGAGGCCGAGGATCCGCGCACCGGCGTCGTGCAGCACGCGAGCACCGCCTACCTGACCTTCGTCGCGCTCGATGACGAGGGCCGGCCGACCAAGGTGCACCCGCTGAAGCCAGAGACCGCCGACGACGAGCGGCGCATGCGCGAGGCCGAGATCCGCCGCAAGCACCGCCTGGCCGAGCGTGAGGCGATCGAGCACGGGCGCAAGGCGCCGACCGTCGTCGGCGAGACGTCCGCGGCCGTATCCCAATAACCTTGGGCCTTCGATGAGCCAGGCGGAGAACCCAGAGCGGACGGGCCCCGGCCACCAGGTCACGCTCGAGGACGTGCACGCGCTGATGGGCGCGTCGACCCCTCACTTCGCGATGCAGCTGCGGGTCCGCATCCGCGCGCTGATCAAGGGCCTCCCCGCAGATCATCCGGCACGCATCGCGGGCGAGCGCGAGATCGCCCGCCTGAACGACATCGCCTACGACGGCGAGGTCCGCGGCCAGGCTCCCGAGGAGGGCCTGCCGCCGCTCGCCAGCCTCAACGCGAACGACTCCACGTTGTTCGCGCAAGACGCCGGCCATTAGCGGCTCGTTCTGCGGCGGGCTCGCCGCGGCTTCGCCCGCCGGCCGCGCGCCGCTCAGGTAAATGCTTGGCGCGCACGCCATTTACGTGGTAGAAAGCTCCTGGCTACAGCCTGGCGGCCACGCTCGGCTTCATCGCCGCGATCTCCGGACTGGGCTTCCAGGCCACGGCTGCGATCCTGGTCGCCTTCTTCCCGATGGCGGCGATCGTCCCGCTGCCCTGAGCGTGGCGCGGCTGCGCGCCACGTAGCCGGAAAGGGGCAGCTCGCGCGGATCTTTTGGGGGGTATTCGCGAGCTGCCCTCCCAGCGGAGAGGAGCCGGGTTCAAGGGTCCGTCGAGTGCCAGCGCGTAGGGGGCGCAGACCTCATGTCGCGCCCCCTACGCACTTGCTGGCCCACCCCTATGCCCGGGGGGTGGATACTCGACGACCGGATATCCGACATGACGTTTTTCGGCGTGACGGGTGCGGGTATACAACTGCAGGACTGAGAGTGGACGCACGTATGAGCACGCCGAACCGGACCACCCGCGGACAATCGGCCGACGGCCGCCAGTTGCGCGCAAGCCAAAGGGCGCCGAGATAAAGGCGCTCGTAACTTTGGTCGCGATTTCTACATGCTTTCCTAACCTGAATTTAATCTAGATTCATCTCGCAGGAGCATCTTTGATGGCGCGACGTACCTCATAGCAGCACCTCCTCCCCAGAAGCGCGAAACCGGCCCGCAGGAATGCGGGCCGGTTTCCTTTAAGCCTGCGGGGCCCTAGAGGGCACGTGCGGGCACTTGGCAAGCGGGCCACTGCAGGCGCCGCCGATGGCCTCAGCGGGCTGAGAGACGGCCTGAAAGGCCATGAAACGCTGAAGCCGGCCACAAGGGCCGGCTTCATCTCTCTCCTCTCAACCACCGGGAAACTCCGTGGCTCGTCCGTTCGGGGAACGGCCAACTACCGGCGTTGCGATTGCGTAATTGTAACTAATGCCTCGAAGGGCTGCGACGCGCGAGCTCGCCGCGAGCTCGCGGCCACGCCGCGGAGCGCGTTTTCTTAAGGTTCGCGGCGCTCGCGAATGCGGACGGCCTCGATCCGGTTCTGGCGAACCGACTCGACTCGAATCGAGTAGCCGTTGGCGCGGATCGTGTCGCCGCGCTTCGGTAGGCGGCCGAGCTCGGCAAAGACGAAGCCCCCGACAGAGTTATAGGCGTCGGTGTCGACCGGCAGCTCGAGGCCGTAGTCCTCGAGGTCGGAGATCGCGACATGTCCGCGGACGAACCAGTCCCCGTTGGCCAGGCGGCGGACGGCGCCCCCGGCGGGGTCGGTCTCATCGGCGATCTCGCCCACGACCTCCTCGATGATGTCCTCGATCGTGACGATCCCCGCAGTGCGGCCGTACTCGTCGATGACCACACCCATCTCGGTGCGCTCGCGCTGCAGGTCGGCGAGCAGGTCGTCGAGCGGCTTGGTCTCGGGGAAGATCGGCGCCTCGCGCACGCGCGAGGCGAAGCTCGTGTCCTCGCCGCTGTCCATCAGCAGCTTGACCAGCTGGTTGACGTGAACGATCCCGCGGATCTGATCCTGGTCCTCGTCCTCGATCACGACCAGCCGCGAGTGTCCGGTGGCGACCGCCCGGCGCAGCGCGGCACCGACGGTCTCGGCGATGTCGACCGTGACCACGGCCGGGATCGGCGTCATCACCTGCCGGGCCTCCTGCTCGTGCAGGTGGAACACGCCGGTCAGCATCTCGGCCTCGCCGATGTCGATCTGGCCACCCGTCTGCGACTCGGCGATCAGGCGCTTGAGCTCCTCGGGGGTGCCATGCGCGGGCTCGGCGTCGGGGTCGACGCCGAGGCGGCGCAGCATCCACTCCGATGAGGTGTTGAGGGTCCAGATGAACGGGCGGAAGAAGACGATGAAGCTCTGCATCGCCGGCGCGATCCGCCGGGCCAGGCCTTCGGCGTGCTGGATCGTGTAGAGCTTGGGGACGATCTCGCCGACGGTGCTCTGGAAGAACGTGATCAGCACGTAGGCGATCACCACGCACACGACCACGGCGACATCGCCGCCCCCGCCCTTACCGAAGATCGGCTCGAGCGTGTGCGCGATCGCCGGCTCGCCGAGGGCGCCGATGCCGATCGAGGCCATCGTGATCCCTACCTGACAGGCGGCTATGTAGTCGCCGATCTGCTCGAGATGGCTGAGCGCCAGGCGAGCGCCGCGCGAGCCCGCGTCCGCCATCTCCTGGAGCGCAGCGCGGCGGGAGCGCACGATCGCATACTCCGCGATCACGAAGAACGCGTTCCCGAGCACGAGCAGGAACGTGAGGATGATCAGCAGTGCCCTCACGGGAGCCGATCCTCACGCCGACGGGCCTCCGTCGGGAGACCGCGTTGTGGCTTGGTACTTCGCCCGGGGTCGGTCATCCAGAGGCTACGCGCCGAGCAGCGCGTCGAAGCGTGCGGCCATGTCGAAGTCGATCTCTGTCAGCCCACCGGCCGCATGGTTGGTGAGGCTGAGCTTCACCTTGTTCCACCCGTGCAGGAGCATATCGGGGTGGTGGTTGTACGTCTCGGCGACCTCGGCGGCCCGATCGATGTAGGCGATCGCCCCCGCGAAGTCGTCGAACTTCAGGTCACGCACGATCATCCCGTCCTCGAGCTTCCACTCGGACCCGAGCAGGCGTGCGGCGATCTCATCGCCGGTGAGCAGTGGTGGTGTTGTCATATCGTTGACCTCGTATGCGCATCGTAAGCCTGGTTCCCTCCGCGACCGAGATGTTGTTCGCACTCGGTCTCGGCGACGACATCGTCGCCGTCACCCACGAGTGCGACTACCCGCCGCAGGCCACGACGCTCCCGCGTGTCACGCGTGACAAGCTCCCGCCCGGTCTGACCCCGGCCCAGATCGATGCCGCGGTGAAGGAGCGCACGCTCGCCGGCGAGTCGATCTACGAGCTCGACACCGGGCTGCTGCACGAGCTGCAGCCCGACCTGATCGTCACGCAGGCGCTGTGCAAGGTCTGCGCCGTCTCCTACGACGACGTCCAGGAGATCGCCGAGGAGATCGACAGCCAGCCCATGGTGATCGCGCTCGATCCGCACACGGTGGGAGAGGTTCTGGGCGATGCCCGAACGATCGCACAGGCCACAGACACCAAGGAGGCCGCCGTCGACCTGATCCGCGAGGCCTCGGCTCGGATCGACCGCATCCGCCTGGCGGTTCGCGGCGCCCGCCGCCCGCTCGTGGTCGCGCTCGAGTGGCTCGATCCGCCCTACGTCGCCGGTCACTGGACACCGCAGCTGATCGAGTTCGCCGGCGGCGAGGATCTGCTCGGCTTCGCCGGAGAGAACTCCGAGGAGCAGACGTGGGAGCTGGTCGCCGCGTCGCAGCCGGAAGTGGTGATCGTCATGCCGTGCGGCTTCGACGCCGAGATCGCGCACCGCGAGGCGGAGATGCAGCGCGACCGGCTGGCCTCGCTCGGCGCCGGCCAGGTGGTCGCCGTCGACGCCGCCGCCTACTTCTCGCGCCCCGGCCCACGGATCATCGAGGGCCTCGAGCTGCTGGCCCACATCCTCCATCCGGAGCTGGTGGCGATCCCGGAGGAGCTCGCCGCCAACGCGATCACGGTCGCGCTCGACGACTGATCCGCCGCCGGCGGCCCCGGCCACGGGGTGATGTTCATGTGTGTGAACGGTACGGAGTGATGCTAAGCGCTCGCGACAATTCAGGTCGCGGGGCCATCGGCACCGCTAGCGGCGCGTGACCACGCGCACGGCGAGCCCGGCCAGCAGCGCCCAGAAGGCCGAGCCGACCCCCAGGAAGGTGGCGCCCGAGGCCGCGATCACAAACGTGATCGCGGCGGCCTCGCGGTCATGCTCGGCGCTCAGTGCGCCCGCCAACGACGAGCCGAGGGTGCCGAGCAGCGCGAGCCCCGCGACGGCGCCGACGACGTCCGGGGAGGCGACCGCGATCAGTGTCGCGAGCGCTCCCGCCAGCAGCGCGAGGATCAGGGACGCACAGCCGGCTGCCACCGCGGCGGTCCAGCGCGTCTGCGGATCCGGGTCGGCATCCGGCGCGGCGACGAGCGACGCGCTGATCGCCGCGAGGTTGATCGCATGACCCCCGGCGCAGGCGCCCAGCAGCGTGCCGACGCCCGTGGTCGCCATCGCTTCGCGCCAGGGCACCTCGTAGTCATAGCTGGCGAGCACCGCCGTGCCCGGCACGTTCTGTCCGGCCATCGTCACGACGTACAGCGGCAGTGCCAGACTCAGCAACCCAGCCGAGGTGAACTGCGGCGAGGTCCAGTGAAGGTGCGGAAGCAGACTGCCATGCACGCCGCCCTTGCCGGCGGCGATGAAGCCGATCACGATCAGCGCGGCGCCGAACGCGGCGGGTGCGGCCCACTTCGGCGCGATGCGGCGGAATGCCAGCCAGACGAGCACGATCGGGCCGACCTCCGCGGGATGCGCGACAAACCCCCTGACCGGCGTCAGGCATAGCTCGAGCACGATCCCGGCGAGCATCGCCTGCGCGATCGGCGTCGGGATCGAGGCGATCAGGCCGCCGAGCCGCGGCCACAGTCCCGTCAGCAGGATCAGCACCCCCGTCATCAGGAAGGCGCCGACCGCGGCCGACCAGCCGCCGTGGATGATGCCCGTGCTGGCGAGCAGGGCCGCACCCGGGGTCGACCAGGCGAGCATGATCGGCATGCGCTGGCGGCTGGAAAGCAAGATCGTGCCGACACCCGCGGTCGCCGTCACCGCAAGCAGTCCCGACGCCGCCTCCACGGGTGTGGCGCCGGCACGGTGCAGGCCGGCCAATACCACCGCCGAGGCCGCGGTCCAGCCCACGAGCGCCGCAACGAAACCCGAGACGATCGAGTGCGTGCTGGCGGCCCGGCGAAAGCCCGCGCGGTGAACGGTCTGCTCCATCGCGCAGAAGATAAGCGGACGGCGGCCTTATAGTGCCGCGAGTCGGAACTAGATCTGGGTGCCGTTGGGGATCAGACCGTGGGCACCGGCCACGAGGATGCTGCCCGCGACGGCCACCACGGCGATCACCAGGCATCCCGCAAGAACGACCGCGCGCCTGTCGCGCTTCTCGCCGTACTCGGTCACCAACCAGCCGGTGGCGAACCCGGCGAGCACGCCACCGACGTGGCCACCAATCGACACACCGGCGACGGTCAGCGTGTAGATGAAGTTGAACAGCAGGATCGGGAGCAGGCCCGACTGCCAGAGCGGAATGCGGCGGGCGCGCGCGACCATGATCAGCGCGCCGAAGACTCCGAAGATCGCGCCCGAGGCACCCAGCGTCGGAATGTCCGGGGTGAACAGCAGCGCCCCGAACGAGCCGGCCAACAGCGCCGTGAAGTAGATGGCCGCGAAGTATGCGCGGCCGACCGCGGGCTCGAGCGAACGCCCCACGAACCACAACGAGAACATGTTGAAGCCGATGTGGATGATGCTCTCGTGCAGGAAGCCGGAGGTGAGCAAGCGCCAGTACTCGTGGTTGCCGTGACTCATGAGCGGGCCGAAGAGGACGCCGTTGACGTACGCGTAACCGCCCACGGAACCGCCGCCGAGCGAGACGCCTCCGGAGACCTCCCAGAGGAAGGCGATCACGTTGACGACGATCAGCATCTGCGTCACAGACCAGGTGCGCGGGTCATACGGGTTCGCCGCACGCGCGAAGGTGGAGCTGGGGCCGCGCCCCTGCATACGGCGCACCTTGGTGCGCTCACCCGCGCACGCGGGGCAGCGCATGCCAACCGACGTGGGCGTCATGCAGTCAGGGCAGATCGGGCGTCCGCAATTGGAGCACGAGACCCCGGTCTCGCGCGAGGGATGGCGATAGCAGGCCGGCAAGTTCTCTAGCGATCGGGCAGGACCCGGCGCGCTTCCTCGGCGATGTCGTGAAAGGTGCGCTCCGCGTACTCCATCAGAGTCGAGCTCTGCCTACCGCGAGCCTGCTGGCGTGCGCGCACGCGCAGCACGACCAGGGCCGTGCCGGCCGTGACCGTGACGCCGGCGGCGGCGACGGGGCGCACCCAGTTGCGCGGGTCGCGCATCGCGTAGAGCTCCCAGCTGTCGAGCTCCTCCTGTGCGGCCTCGGCGAGCATGGTCAGGGTCGACTCGAGCTGCTCGGTCATGCGCACCGGCGGCTCAACCGGCGCCAGCGCCTCCCGCAGCAGGGCTTCAACGTTGGCGGTCATGGCTCTCCCCCATTGTTGTCGCTGGAATCGACAATTCCTTCAAGCTGGCGGATCGCGCGATGCAACAGCACCTTGGTCGCGCCGTCCGAGCGCCCCAGCGCACGCGCGATCTCGCGGTTGTCCATCCCCAGCGCGAAGCGCATGATCAGCGCCTCGCGGCGATCATCGGGCAACTGCTGGACGCCCTCGATGATGCTCTTCAGCTCCTCGCGGCCCTCGACCAGCGCCTCGGTGGTGTGCGGCGTCGAGATCATGTCCGCGTCCTCGATCGCCGACTCCGGCTTGCGTGAGCGGTCGCGGTAGAAGTTGGCCGCGAGGTTGTGGGCGATGCGGATGAGCCAGGGACGCAGCGGCCGGCCGTTCGATTCGCGCAGCGCCCGTTCGAAGTGGCGGTAGGCCTGCAGGAAGGTCTGCTCGGTGAGGTCCTCGGCGTCATGGTGGTTTCCAACACGGTAGAAGCTGTAGGAGTACACATCGCGCAGGTGCTCGCGGTAGACCTCGCTGAAGCGTTTGTCGAGCTCTTCCTTGCTCGTGGGCTGTTCGGTCTCCACCGCACGGAGGCTACTCCGGAGCGCGCCCGCTCAGGCGGCGCGCACCGTCTCCCTGGTAGCTGCAGGCTCAGGACCAACTGTTCCGCCGAACCACGCCCACTGCAGCTTCACGCATGCCCACACGCGCTCGGTGACGATCCCGGCGGCCGCCTGCGTCGATACGTCCACGTGCGGGAAGCGCAGCGCGCGCCCGGCGCGGGTTCGCACCTTGTGCGGGCGCAGCAGCCAGCCGCGGCGGATCGCCTCGGTGCCGATGATCGCCACCGGAATCACCGGCGCGCCGGTCTCGATCGCGAGCCGGCCCACCCCGCGCCTGGCAGGCCCGAGCGGTCCCGGGCGAGTGCGCGTGCCCTCGGGGAAGATCAATACGAGCTCACCGCGGGCGAGCAGCTTCTTGGCGGTCGCAATCATGTCACGGTCGCCACGGCCACGGTCGACCGGGAAGCCGCCGAGCGCGCGCAGCAGCCAGCTGATCACGGGATGGATCTCGAACAGCTCGCGCTTGGCGACGTAGTACATCGGCCGCCGCGCCATGCAGGCGATGATGAACGGGTCGAAGAAGCTGCGGTGGTTTGAGGCGATGATCGCCGGCCCGCGCCTCGGGATGAAGTCGCGACCGATCCGTGCCATCCGGAAGTAGACGAGGAAGAACAGCTGGAAGCTCACGCGCACCGACCAGTACAGGACCGGGCTGACGCCCTTGCCGCGAGCGCGATCGTGCTGGGAGGCGTTGTCCATCTACAGTCCGTACCCGCGCGCGGTCGGCCCGTTACATCGCTGACAGACGGCTGGCGGGTGCGCTGCAGCGGGGCTGCTGGCAAAGCCAGCCGGCAGCCCCGGGGAAAACTCGGCTTCAGTGCCAGCTTGAGGAGTTGTCGTAGTCCTGCTGGAAGCTGAGGTTGACGCCGTGGATCACGGCCGCACCGCCGTCGGCCGCGTGGATCAGCAGGCCCAGCTCGCGGTTCTCATGCAGTGATGACCAGCTCGCGTTCTGCGAGCCGATCAGCAGCGACTCCTGTGCGCTGCCGGGGTCATCGAGCACCAGTTTCTCGTGGATGTAGAGCGCGGTCTCGCTGTCTGGGAAGACGTGCACCTGGCAGCCGGCTCGGGTGACGGCGGCGAAGGCCTCGTCCCATTCGCTCGACTCCGTCATCACGATGCGGCAGCTGACGCCGCGCTTGGAGTCGGCCGCCAGGGCGGTGTAGACCGGAACGTCGCTGAGCTCCTCGGACTCGAAGTCGATGGCGTGCCTGGCGCTGCTGATCTCCGCGACCATCGCCGTCTCTGCCGACCCCGCCTGGGTGTTGGGAGACCAGACCAGGCCCGGGGCCTGCACGGTCTGGCTGCGTGGCGTGCCGCCGGGCGCCGCCGCCCAGTCGTTGGCGAAGGTCCGCTCGATCGCCTGCACCTGGATCGGGTCGGTGTCGATCACGGCGGCGTCGCGGGTGCTCGAGTAGTACTCGGCGGTGAGGTTCGCCGTCGAGACGTCCGAGCTGCGGTGATCGAAGCTCGTCGCCTTGATGTGGAAGATGTAGCCCGCCGGCGCCCAGCGCACCTGCACACCGTGGGCGCGCAGGTAGGAGTAGGAGGATGCGTTGACATAGGCGCCCGAGTAGTCGCGGTCGAGCAGCACGCGGACCTTCACGCCGCGCCGCACGGCGCTGGCCAGATCCGCCTCGGCCGCCGGATCCCTGAGCTCGTACATCTCCATATCGATCGAGCGCTTGGCCGCGTCGACCTGCGCGTAGAAGCCGCCGGGGCCGGCCTGCGGGTACTGGACCAAGCGGTAGTAGACGGGATCTGCTGTTCGTGCGACCGCAACTGTGGCCGTGCCGGCAGCGACCAGAACCGCGGCCAGGGCGAGGCTCAGCTTCGCTGTCAGTCGGTGGGGGGACTCGGGCCGAACGTGGCCTGGTTGGCGAGCGCGCGCGATTGCGCCCGCAGCGCCGAAGCGCCCTTGACGATCGCTTCTGCCGACGATGGCTGGTTTGCCCACAGCGACCAGTATGGAATGGTCCGGCTGTCCGGGCCGTTGGTGGCGCGGTCGAGCTTGATTCGGGCGGGCAGCGGGACCGCGTCGCCGATGATCACCGCCTCACCGACGTCCAGCGTCGGCAGCAGGTCGGCGACGCCCGAAAATGCTCCGGGCACGAGCTGGACGATTGCCTCGTGGTCGGCGTCGTTGCTCAGGCGCAGGATCATGAAGTTGTTGCACTGGCTCAACACGGTGCGGTTGAGCTCGCTGGGTCGCTGACTGACGACGGCGAGACAGACACCGTACTTGCGGCCCTCCTTGGCAATCGTCTCGAAGCGAAGCATCGCCCACTCGTAGATCGGCGAGGCGTCGGCCGTTTCCCGCAGATACACGTGCGCCTCGTCGCAGACGATGCAGATCGGGGTGCGCTGGCTCGCTTCGGTCCAGAACTGGATGTCGTATGTGAGGCGCGCGATCAGCCCGGCGACCAGCGGTACGAGCGCGGTCGGGAGTTCCGAGAGATCGATCGTCTTGATCCCCGGCGTGCCGGCGCCCGAGTCCAGCAGCATCAGCGCGAGCATTGGCAGCCAGTCAGAATTCAGACACTCCGGCGGGGGCCGAAAGATGAAGGTGAACCGCGGGTCGGCGACGCGGGCCTCGATGCGGTTGATGACACTTCGCAGCTTGCCCGCGTACGGCCCGGGGACAACCTTCCCGCTCGGCTGCAGGACGATGTTGGCCACGTCATCGTGCTCTGCGCCACGCAACACGTCCTCGATCCGGTATGGCAGCGGCGAGTCAACCGTGACCCTTTGCGCCATCTCGTAGTCGCCGGTCGCAGCCACCGCGCCGCGCTTCAGCGTCTCGATGCGCTGGGTCAGCCACAAGCGCTGGTCCGCGGCGTGCGGGTCCTCGCCATTGAGCAGGATCAGGGCGAGTTCGTCGAGCTCGAACAGCCAGTACGGAAGATAGATCAGGTCATCGCGCTTCTCGTCGTAGTCGGACGGTCCACCGAGGCGCAGGCGGGTAGCCAGCCCGCCCTCGGTGAGCGGCGCGTACTCGCCGTGCAGATCGAGCACGATCAGGCTTGCGTTGCGCAGCCGTGCGGCGCGTTCCAGCAGCAGAGCGACCGCCCAGCTCTTACCAGCGCCGCTGTTGCCGAGGATCGCCAGATGGCGCTGGAACAGACGGTTGCCGTTAGCGACCGCTTCAGCACCGTCCTCGCCGCCGTAGTGGCCCAGGACGAGCCGCTCCTCCGGTGAGACATCCTCCGCGATGCACGCCATCAGGCGACTGAGGTCCTCACCCGCCACGAGATGGCAGCCGGCACGGATGCGCGGCTGATGCGCGGCCCCCACCCTAAAGGATCCGCCGCCGTCCGCCGACGGATGGAACGCGCCGACCGGCATCAACGTTGCGATCACCCGATCCGAGCCCTCGGAGCAGACGAGCGCGTCGATGATTCCGAGCAGGAACCCGTCGTCCGTGGGAAGTGCGACCAGCGCCGACACCGTGGCCCGCTGTACGGCCTCGTCGTCGATCAGCGTGACCAGCACCCGTCCGGCTTCGACCTTCGTGGCGCGGCCGAGCAGCGGTCCCTGGTCGAGGGCGCGGACAGGCGCGACGACATGCAGCCGGCCCGGATCGGGCGCTGGAGCCGGATCCCGGAACCGGTCAACGGGCTCCTCATCGCGCAGGAGCCCGAACGCCCGCTCACCTTTCGCAGCTCCAGTGGCTTCGCGCAGAGGCATCCCGACGATCATCGGGAAAACAGTGCGCGGTCTTTAGTAAACAGTCCGTCGAACGGACGCTTGAAGGCCCGCTGCCGGACTTCGAACCAGCAGCCGCCCTCAGTTAACTTGCAACGGATACGGAGGGGCGCGAGGACCGCCTCGTGGGTGTCAGCGCGATGCATATGTAGCGATGTCCCAGTCGAGGACACCCTGCGCGTCGTATTGGAACGCGCGCGCGTCGCCGCTCGAGTCCTCCGCGTTGGCGCCGGCGATCGTCGGCTCCGCGAGCGACCTCGGATCCGTCACCGCGCTCTGGCGCCGGCCCGAAACATACGCGCGCTTCCTCGGCAGCGAGCTCGCGCTGGTGTACCGCGGCACCGTTCTGGTGGTCATGCCAAACGGATACGGCTCCGATGTCACGGCAGCCCGAACCCGCACCGCGTCCGGCGAGACCCGGCTACCGCTGCCGGCGCCCGGAAGCGCGCCAATCGCGGCCGTGGAGCGATTCGCCACCAGCGCCCGCGCTCCGCTCACACCACCGACCGCACGCCCGCAGGCGCTTCCACGGGAGACCGACGTGCTGCCGTGGCTCGTCTTCGGGCTCGTCTTCGGGCTCGTCTTCGGGCTCGGTTTCCTGCCGCTGATCATGGGCTGGGGACTGAGCCTCAAGCGCCAGCCGCTGAGGGGCTTCTGAGAAGCCCGCCGTCGGACTCGAAGCGACGCGGGATCAGCGTGCTTCGGCGCCACGGGCGGCACGCTCCCACGCTTGGGCTCCTGCCTGGATCGTGTCCCAGGGGGACCCGAGCGGCGGTGTGTATGAGAGGTCGACCCTGCGATCAGCAGGCGCCGGTTCTCGACGTCGATGTGCTTGGCGAGCGTGTCGAGGCGAAGTTTCATGCCGGCCGCGTCGAGGTCCGCGTAGGTGCGGTGCGCGAGGTTGCGCCAGTTCGTGACCTCCCCTGAGATGTAGTAGGGGATCCCGCAGATCGAGAAGTTCGGATAGGCGTCCGCCACCACGACCGTCACCTCGACATCGGGATCGAGCTCGCGGGCACGGAGTGCCGTGCTGATGCCGGCGTCACTGCCGCCGATCGCGATCAGATGCATGAGGAGATGGCTCCTGGGTCGTGGTTCGACGTCAGGCTGGCGCGCTGTCGGTGCGCGGCGCCAGCACGGTTTGCTCGTCGCCGTTGTCGTGAGGCATGATCGCCTCCGCAGCCTCGGCGGGTGTGATGTCGGGGTAGAGCACCCGGATCACAAACACCGCCAGTCCGCCGCCAACCAGCTGCGTCAGTGCGTAGGCGGGCACCGAGGCTGGCGCAATGCCCGCGAAAGTGTTGGAGAGCATCCGGCCGACGCTGATCGCCGGGTTGGCAAACGAGGCTGAGGATGTGAACCAGTACGCCGCACCGATGTAGGCGCCGACGGCGGCCGGTGCCATTGAACCGCGGTGGCTGCGTACAAGGGCGAAGATCAGAAGGATCAGGCCGAGTGTTGCGACGATCTCCCCGAGCATATGAGCGGGGCTCGCTCGGTGATGTGTGGAGATGCTGATGGCACTCAGGCTGAACATCGCGTTGGCGACCACGGCGCCAAAGCTGCAGCCAACGACCTGAACGGGGATGTAGGCGCGTGCATCGCGCCAGGAGAGGCCGCCGAAGGTTGCGTCCGCGAGCGACACGACCGGGTTGAAGTGCCCGCCCGACACCGGGCCGAACATCAGGATGATCGCGAACAGGCCCACGGCCGTCGCGGCCGCGTTCTCAAACAATTCGAGACCGACGTCGCTGGGTGAGAGCTGAACGGCAGCGATCCCGGACCCGATCACGAGGGCGGCCAGGAACGCGGAGCCGAGGAACTCGGCGAACAAGCGGCGCGAGAGCGGTGCCGTGTTCACGAAGCACTCCCGACGTGCGCAGGACTCGATGGGGCTGGAAGCGTCTCGAGCAGCTGCTTGACGTGCGCCTCGATCTCATCGCGGATGCCGCGAACTACCCCGATCGGCAGATCGGTGATGCTGTCGAGGGCGCCGCGCATCGGTCCACTCGAATTTGTCTTTGCCTCGTCCATGACTGCCTCCCGGTACGGTCGCCCGCCCAGTCTATAGATTGACAAACATCAGTTCAATCGATAAAAGTAGATCGATGAGCGTCGATTTGGAACTCTCTCCCAAGACAAAACGAGCACCCGGGGAGCGATGCTGCGAACCGGTCGTATACCCAGACGTGCAACGCGAACAGGCGGTGCGGATGGCCGAGGTCGCCAAGGCACTCGGCGACCCGGTGCGGTTGCAGCTGGTCGACGTATTGCGCAAGCACGCCGGCAAGGTGTGCGTCTGCGAGCTCGTGCCGCTCTTTGACATCGCGCAGCCGACGCTGAGCCACCACCTCAAGAAGCTGCGCGAGGCCGGACTCGTCGACTCCGAGCGTCAAGGTCTTTGGGCCTACTACTACGTGATCCCCGACGCCCTCGAGGAGCTATTCACATGGCTGAGCTGAACACACCCCTGACCATCGGCGAACCGGCCGCCTGCTGCGCACCGTCTGAACAGGCAAGCTGCTGCGAACCAGGCGAGAAGGCGACCTGCTGCGAGCCCGACCACCCGGACGGCTGCGGCTGCGCCGCCGGCCAGGCCCCAACCGCTCAGGCGACCGACATCCGTGAGCAGGTGCGTGAGCGTTACGCCGCCGCCGCGTTACAGGTGACAACCACCGACCCAGGCGCCGGGTGCTGCGCACCGAGTGACGCCTTCGACGGCGGCAGCGAAGTATTCGGCGCCGCCCTCTACGCGCTCGGCGACCGCGAGCAGATCCCCGACACCGCCGCGCTCGCGTCACTCGGCTGCGGCAACCCGACAGCCGTCGCCGAACTGCACGAAGGCGAGACCGTGCTCGACCTCGGATCAGGCGGCGGCATCGATGTCCTGCTCTCCGCCAAGCGAGTCGGCAAGACCGGGCTCGCATACGGCCTGGACATGACCGACGAGATGCTCGCCCTCGCTCGCGAGAACCAGCACAAAGCCGGCGTCGAGAACGTCCAGTGGCTGCGCGGCCACATCGAAGAGATCCCGCTCCCGGCAGCCACCGTCGACGTGATCATCTCCAACTGCGTGATCAACCTCTCAGGCGACAAGCCAAAGGTGATCGCCGAAGCCGCCCGCGTTCTGCGCCCCGGAGGGCGCTTCGCCGTCTCCGACGTCATCGCCGACGACGACATGGACGACGCCACTCGCGCCGACATGCAGGCCTACACAGGCTGCATCGCCGGCGCGCTCACGCGTGGCGAGTTCGAGCAGATCCTCGCCGGCGCCGGGTTCGAGGTCATCGAGATCCAGGAAACCCACCGCGTCCATGCCTCGGCCGGCTCCGCGATCATCCGCGCCCGCAAACCAGCGCTGTAACCCGCCCCGACCACAGCACCGGGCCCTGGGCTTTCTTCGAAGCCCGCTGTCGGACTCGAACCGACAACCGCCTCATTACAAGTGAGGTGCGCTACCAATTGCGCCAAGCGGGCGTGGGATGGGAGTTTGGCAGGAAGCCGGCGCCGCGAAGGCCGCAGACGGCCTCAGGAGTCGTGCTGCGGCGCGGACGCTGGGCGTGGGAGGTGCGGTGCGCCGGTGTTGGGGCCCGGCCGCGTTCCGGCGGCCGCGAGGCGCGCGTTCATCTCGGCGTCGGCCGCGGCGGCCGATTCGGCGAGCGTCTCGGCCGTGTGGCAGACCTCTGCCATCACGGCGGCTGACTGTTCGGTGGCGAAGGTTGCCGCCTTCATCCCCTTGCGGCGGGGACGCCATACGCGCATGTACTCGGCCGTCACATAAGAGCCGAGCACGAGCACGAGCGCGCCGAACTGAGCGACGATCGTCTGGACGTTCGGGAACAGCGAGAACCACTGCCCCAGCCAGCCTGGCCAGTGGCCGATGGACGTGGTCCCGATCCAGCCCGCGAGCTGCATCTCGTTGACCTCCTCGCCAACCATCACGAAGAGCACCACGAGCAGCATCGCGCCGGTGATGATCAAAAGCCGCTTGTAGGGCAGCTTCTGATGCAGGGAGAAGGTGAGCACGCCGACGGCGGCGGTGAAGAGCGCGCCGAGCGTCACGCCCTCGAGCACGATGCTCGAGCCGAAGGTGACGCGCAGGCTCTGCAGGAAGATGACGATCTCAAAGCCCTCGCGGTAGATCGAGGTGAAGCCAAGCAGGCCAAACCCGAGCAGCGTCGCGCGCATGCTGGTCTCGGGGTTGCTGAGCAGGCCCTTGCGGCGCTTGTTGTGGTGGGAGATCCAGCCCGTCCAATACAACTTGTGGAAGAACCAGTTCATCACCACCAGCAGCACGATGATCGCGGGGATGCCGGTGGCGGCCTGCAGCCCGAGCCCGCTACCACCGAACAGGCTGATGATCGCGATCGCGGCAAACCAGGTGCCCACGGTCGCCAGCAGCCCGATGCCGCCACCAACAGCCACGGGACGCTTGTAGACGCTGTTGGCGCCACGGAAGCTCGCGGTGATCGCCGCCAGCACCAGGATCGTCTCGAGGCCCTCGCGGAAAACCAGGATCGCGCTGTTGATCACGGCCGTGGTACGGCTCATGTGGCGAGCGTTCGAAGCGACACTCGGATCCACCGTGCCGCCGCTGGAATGCCAGCCAAGGATCACCGCCACCGTCGCGACGACGAGCACGAGCGCAACCCAGACGTAGAAGCTCCACTTCTGGCTGGCGCGCTTGCGCCCTGCTCTGGCTGCTTGGGTGGTGGTGGCCATTGAGGTACTTAGCTCCGGCTTATTCCGATCTCTGGGGTCGGATTACCGCGCGGCCTGGAAGCTAGCACAAGTTAGGGGGCCCTAACAGCAAGCGACAACGGGTGAGACCACGGACATCTCGCGCAAGCTCCGCAGCCGGGCGGCGCGTTTCATTAGCCTGGATTGAGTGCCACTGTCTGATAACGCGGCGCCGAGCTTTGAGCTTCAGGGCCATTCAACCGAGTCCGATGGCGAGCTGTCGCCGCAAGACACCGTGCTGGCCGCCAAGCAGGCGGGTGTCGAGCTGTTCGCGCTGACAGACCATGACAGCGTCAGCGGGATCGCCGAGGCAGCCGACGCCGCCGCGCGCGTGGCCCTCGGCTTCCTCACCGGTGTCGAGCTCTCCGTGCTCGATCCGGTGGCGGCGGATCTGCACATCTGCGGGTACGCGTTCGATCCGGGTAACGCCGCGCTGCTGGCAGCGCTGAAACATTCCCGCGAGGATCGCGAGCGCCGTGCCGCTGCGATGATCGAGGCGCTGCAGGAGAGCGGTTGGAGCGTGAACCACGAACGGCTGAACGCGCGGGCGCTGGCGGGCAAGACCATCGGCCGTCCGCACCTTGCGGAGGCCGTGACCACTGAGCCGGGCAACGCCGAGCGCCTCAAGCGTGAGCAGCTGAACGACGCGAGCGAGTTTCTCGTCGCCTACCTGATCGAGGGCAAACCGGGGTTTCGCGAGCGCGAGGCACCTTCCCCCGCTGAGGCGATCGCGCTGATCCACGACGCGGGCGGCGTCGCCGTGTGGGCCCATCCCTTCTGGGACATCGATGCGGACGCGGAGGTGATCGCCACGCTCGAGCGCTTTGTGGGACTGGGCCTCGACGGGGTCGAGGCCTTCTACGTCACACACACCCAGGCGCAGACCGAGCGGCTGATTCGCCGCGCGGCGGAGCTCGGCCTGATCACGACCGGCTCCTCTGACTTCCACGGGCCGAACCACCCGAGGTTCAACCGCTTCCGGTCGTTTCAGACCTACGGTCGCGAGCCCCACCTCGGCCGACTGCTTGCCTCCCAGCCTCAGCCTGGCAGCCTCCGGTGACGCTCGCGTCCGGGCGATCAGGCAGCGATCGCCCGCGACTGCAGGTGTTGGCCGACCTTGCGCTTGACTCGCTGAAGCGCGTTGTCGACGGTCTTGCAGTCACAACCAAGGCGATGGCCGACCTCCTCGTAGGAGCGGCCGTCGAGGTAGAGCGACAGCACGCGCGACTCGAGGTCGGAGAGTGAGGTCGAGATGCAGTTCACCAATGCGCGCAGCTCCTCGGAGCTGATCACCTGGTTGACCGGGTCGTGCACCGGAGATCCGGCGATCATCTCGTCGAGCGTGGGCTCGGTGTCGCTGCCGGTTCCCGCCGGGGTGCTCGAGAACGACACGTACTGGTTCAGCGGGCTGTGCTTGTTGCGCGTGGCGGTCTTCACCGCGGTGATGATCTGACGGGTGATGCAAAGCTCTGCGAAGTTGCGGAAGCTCGATTCGCGGTCGGTGCGGTAATCGCGGATCGCCTTGTACAGGCCGACGAGGCCCTCCTGGATGAGATCGTCCGAATCTCCGCCGGCCAGGAAGTAGGACGACGCCTTGAGGCGCACGAATCCGTAGTACCGGCGCACGAGCCTGTCGTACGCGTCGGGATTGCCGGACTTGGCAAGGGCAATCAGGTATCCATCCTCAACCTGAAGTTGACCCTTAGTATTGGACGAGAGTCGAGCCACGACGACGTTCCTTTGCTTCGTCGCACGGCCACATCGGCCGTGACGACGGTTGGAATTGCGTGGCGCGTCACCTCCCCTGGCGCCGCTGCCTTATTTGGTTGAGCTGCGGGGCGGTAGTCCTCCCCAGGACCGCACCCTCCTACACGTTCAGGCTAAAGCTTCAGTTGATGCTTAGCTTGGGCGGCAGGTTCGCATAACACGACGGGCCTGTCAAGGCCACGTCGCGACTCGCCGGTCGACTCCTGCCCGTGGTCCAGATCAACCGCTGGCCGGGAAGCTGGCGGCGAGTGAGTTGCGCGCCATCGTCTCCAGCGTGGCCATGTCGAGGCCGAGTGCCTGCTGCAGGGCGTGGTAGTTCTCGGCCACATAGCCACCGAAGTACGCGGGATCGTCCGAATTGATCGTCACCAGCACGCCCGCCTCGAGTAACCGCGGGAGCGGATGCTCCTCGAGCGACTCGACGCAGCGGAGCCTGACGTTCGACAGCGGGCAGACCGTCAGCGGCACGCGATCGGCGGCCAGCCGCCGCAGCAGGGCGCGATCCTCGACCGCGCGGATGCCGTGGTCGATGCGCTCGACGCCGAGCACGTCCAGGGCCTCCCAGACGTATTCCGGAGGCCCCTCCTCGCCCGCGTGGGCGACCTTGCGCAACCCGAGCTGCTCGGCTGCCGCGAAGACCTCGCGGAAGGCACTGGGCGGGTTACCGACCTCGGCGGAGTCAAGGCCCACGGCCTGGATGACGTCCAGGTGGCCGGCGAGGCCGTCGAGCGTGGCCATCGCCTCCGACACAGGGCGATCACGCAGGAAGCACGCGATCACGGAAGCCGAGATGCCATGCCTCACGGGAGCTTCGAGCACGGCGCTGCGCAAACCGGCGACAACGTCGTCCAGCGGTACGCCCCTGCTCGTGTGGGCCTGCGGATCGAAGAACATCTCGACATGGCGCACGCCGTCACGGGTCGCGCGCTCGAGGTAGGCGTTCGCCAGGTCAGCGAAGTCGGCCGGGCGCAGCAGCACCGCCATGCATTCGTAGTAGAGATTCAGGAACGACTGCAGGTCGGCGAAGTTGTAGGCACGTGCGAGCGCCTCGACGGACGCGAAACGCAGCTCGATGCCGTTGCGCCTGGCCAGCGCGAAGGCGAGCTCGGGCTCGAGCGTGCCCTCGATGTGCAGATGCAGCTCGGCCTTCGGGAGTGCGCGGATCTGCTCGAGCATCTGCGGTGATTATCAGTCGCGGGCGGCTGCCGCCGCGTAGAGCAGCACCGCGGCCGCCGCGCCGACGCTGAGCGACTCGATCTTCCCGCGCAGCGGCACCGAGATCAGCGCGTCGCAGGCCGAGGCGACGCGCGGCCGCAGTCCCTTTCCCTCCGAGCCCATCACCAGTACCACCGGGCCCTTGAAGTCGACCTGGCGATAGTCGAGCTTCGCCTCACCGTCGGCACCGTAACACCAGAAGCCACGGGCCTTGGCGTCGTTGAGAAAGTCGGTGAGGTTGCGCACCTGCGCGAGCGGCAGATGTTCCACGGCTCCCGCTGAGGCCTTGCAGACAGCCGGGGTGACCTCGGCCGCACGCCGCTCTGGCAGGACCACGCCGGCGGCGCCGGCGCATTCCGCCGAGCGGCAGATCGCGCCAAGGTTCTGCGGGTCCTGAACCTGGTCGAGTGCGACGATCAGCGCCTGCTCGTTTGCCAGCAGCTCCGTGCCCTCGATGTAGCGGAACTCCGAGACCTCCGCGCAGAGGCCCTGATGACCGTCGGAGCCCGCGCGGCGGGCGATCTCATGGGGCGGCTCGAGCGTCACACCCACGCCGCTCTGCGCCAGCCACGGCTCACGACCGGCGTTGGTCGTGGCCCAGACATGGCTGACGGTGCGCGGACCGCGGATCGCCTCGTGCACGGCGTTGCGCCCGTAGACGATCATCAGGCTGGCAGCAGCTCCGGCCCGTCGGGGCCGTCCCGTACCTCCCAGCCGAGCGCGTGCAGCTGGTCGCGCAGCGCGTCCGCCTGCGCCCAGTCGCGCCCGGCACGAGCCGCCTCACGCCGGCGCATGAGCGTCTCTGCCTCCTCCGGGGCCTGAACCCGCTCGAGGTCGAGCAGGTTTTCCAACGCAAGCACGCCGAGCATCTCCCGTAGATCGGCGTCGCCGACCGAGCCGTTGCTGCGATTTGCTTCGCGCACCCAGTCGAAGGCGGCGGCGAGTGCCCTCGGGGTGTTGAAATCGTCTGCCAGCGCGTCGAAGAACTCGGCGCGCAGCGGCGCCGACCAATCGGGGGAGGCTCCACTGCTCAAGCGTCGCGCGACCTCGCGGAAGCGCTTGACGCTCGCCGCGGCGGCTTCCATGCGCTCGTCGTCGAATTCGAGCGGCTGCCGGTAGTGCCCGGCACAGAAGTACGCGATCACCGCATCCCTGCCATGGGCATCGAGCGCCGCGTGCAGCAGCAGCGTGTTGCCCTCCGACTTGGACATCTTCTCCTGCGCGAGCCGCAACATGCCGTTGTGCACCCACAGGCGTGTCAGTGGCTGGCCGTGTGCGGCGCAGGTCTGCGCAGCCTCGTTCTCGTGATGCGGGAAGGTCAGGTCGGAGCCGCCGCCGTGGATCTCGAAGTCGAGTCCCAGCAGCTGCTCCGCCATCGCCGAGCACTCGATGTGCCACCCGGGGCGACCGCGGCCCCAGGGGGCGTCCCAGGCGGTGTCCTCAGCCGGCTTCTGAGCCTTCCACAGGGCAAAGTCGACGGGATCGCGTTTGCGGTCAGAGCCCTCCTTGCCCTCACCCTGGTCCAGGTCCTCGAGCCGCCGGTGCGAGAGCTCGCCGTAGCGCTCATAGCTGCGTACGGCGAAGTACACGTCGCCGTCGATGGCGTAGGCGTGCCCGCGCTCGATCAGCTTCTCGATCAGCCGAACGATCTCGGCGATTGCCTCGCTGGCCAGCGGCTCATGGTCGGGGCGACCCAGGCCGAGACGCCCGGTGTCGGCGATGTAGTGTGCGGTCATCTCGCGCGCGAGCTGCTCGGAGCCGATTCCGGCCGCGCTCGCGGCGGCGTAGATCTTGTCGTTGACGTCGGTCACATTGGCCACGAGCGTGACCTCGTAGCCCTCGTGCACGAGAGCGCGCTTGAGCAGCGAGAAGACGACGAAGGGGCGGGCGTTGCCGATGTGTACGCGCCCGTACACGGTGGGCCCGCAGGCATAGATGCCAACCCTGCCGGGTTCACGTGGGCGCAGTGGCAGGACCCTGCCGGTGAGCGTGTCGTGCAGGCTGATTTCTCGCACGAGCGAGAAGTTAGCCGGTCGCCAGTGGCGAGTCTGGCCTGGTGAGCGTTGCGATCGCCAGCGCGGCGGCTCCCTCGAGCCGGCCGATGAAGCCCATGCCCTCGCCACGGGTCGCCTTCAGGTTCAGCTGTCCGTCACGCACGCGCAGGGCCTCCAGCAGCCGCGCCTGGATGGCGGGCCGGTACGGAAGCAGCTTGGGCTGCTCGATTACCACCGTGGCGTCGACATGCTCGATCGTGCAGTCGTGCCCAGCGAGCATCGCCACGGTGGCACGCAGCAGCTCGATCGAGTCGGCGTCGCGGTAACGCTCATCGGTGTCGGGAAAGTGCTCGCCGATATCACCGAGCGCCGCCGCGCCGAGCAGTGCATCGATGATGGCGTGCGTGAGCACGTCGGCGTCGGAGTGGCCGAGCAGGCCATGTGTGTGCGGGATCTTCACACCGCCGAGTATCAGCGGGCGCCCTCCGACGAGCCGGTGGCAGTCGTAGCCGAGGCCGGTGGCCGTGCTCACTGCCGCCCCCGTTCCCGCAGCAGCATCTCAGCCACGCGCAGATCGAGCGGAGTCGTGATCTTGAAGTTCTCGGCGGAGGCGGGCATCACCGCGACGGTACCGCCCTGGCGCTCGACGAGCCAGGCGTCGTCGGTCGCGGCAGCGATCAACTCAGGGGGCGAGGACAGTGCCCGGATGAGCGCCTCGCGGCGGAAGACCTGAGGCGTCTGGACCGCCCACAGACGCGAGCGGTCGAGCGTCGCCTCGACCGCGCGCCCGTCGTCGCCGACCTGCTTGATCGTGTCGGTCACGGGCGCGGCCGCGACGAGCGCATCTACGCCGAGCCGTTCGAGCTCGTCCAAAGCCCGCGCAAACAGCGCGGGCGTCGCCAGGACGCGGGCAGCGTCGTGAACGATCACGACCTCGCCGCCGGGCGCCGCGGCGCGCAGCGCTGCGGTGACGGAGTCCGAGCGCGTCACGCCGCCGGCGACTGCGACCACACCGTCGGGTGCCGCATGGAGGTGACCGGCCGGGAGCGCAACCACGATCTCCTCCACCACGTCGGCCTCGCGCAGTGCCGCGACGCTCCACTCGAGCATCGGCCGGCCCGCAACACTGACGAGCGCCTTCGGCCCCTCAGAGCCAAGGCGCTCACCACGCCCTGCGGCCACGATCAGCGCGACCGCCTTACGTTTTCGGGTCAGCTAGTCCCCCGCAACCGTGACCGGCCCCGGGTTGCCTGCGCCCTCCAGGATCACACTGCGGAGGTGGGCGTCGACGTGCTCCTCGTCCATGTCCAGCGCGTACATCATCTCCGAGGTCAGAACCTTCTTGGCGCGCGTGTACATCTGCTTCTCGCCGGTGGAGAGGCCCTTCTGGTGCTCTCGAATCGCGAGGTTGCGTACAACTTCGGCCAGCTCGTAGATGTCGCCGGTCTTGATCTTGTCGCGGTTGTGCTTGAAGCGCCGGTTCCAGTTCTTCGGCATATCCGAGCAGCGATCCTGGAGCACCGCGACAACCTTCTGCAGCGTCTCCTCA
>DASZLT010000046.1:0-2469 GCA_035552235.1 Solirubrobacteraceae bacterium | reverse complement strand
ACGCGGGTATGCCGACCCACGGCGGCTCGCCGTGACCGGACGGTCCTATGGCGGCTACGCGACGCTGATGGCACTCGTGCACCACCCCCACGTGTTCACGGCCGGCGTGGACATCTGCGGAATGTCAGACCTGCTCACGTTTTTTCGCGACAGCGAGCCCTGGATCGCGCGGGCTGCGGTGACGAAATACGGTGATCCCGACCGGGACGCGGCTCTCCTGGCCCAGTTGTCGCCGCTACCTCATGCCGAGTCGATCCATGTCCCCCTGCTAGTCGTGCACGGTGAGCACGACACCAATGTCCCGATTAGCGAGGCGCTTCAGATCGTCGCTGCGTTACGTGCTCTCGGCCGGGACGTCGACTACCTCGAGCTCGAAGGAGAGGGCCACGAGTTCCGCCGCGCCTCCTCGCGCCTTCGGTTGCTCGAGGCGGTGACGTCCTTTCTCAGTGGCGTGCTGTCGGCCCGTGAACGGGAGCGGCAGGAGCACTGAGCGTCATCTCTGCCAACTCGAGCTCGAGGGGAGCTCAGACAGGAACCTGAGCGGCGCGGTTCGTGATCGCCGCCAGCAGCGACTGTTGGAGCCCTTGGGGAAAGGTTGTCGCAACGCCGCCGGTCAGCATCGAGATCTCGGCGCGGCCCCGACCGACGAGAGCGACCTGGAACGCGATCGGCACGGTCTGGCCCTGGGCCGCGACCGAGGTGGTCGCGGTGAAGGCCAACGCCTGGTCGCCACTCGGAACGGCCACCGGCGCGCTCGACACATTGAGTGCGCCAAGGGAGGAGACCCTCTGCCTCTGGAGCTCCGCGGCGAGCACGCTCTGCACGCACGAGTTGGCCTTCGGAGAGCTGAAGGCCTGGAACGAGCGCGTGACCTGAGCTGTCGTCGGAGCAAACGCCACGTTCGAGCCGGCGTCCAACTCGCCGGGGGACTGGGACTGGCTGAAGTTCGGAGAGTCGACATCGACCGTCGTCGCGGCCAGCGCCGCTGACACCCCGAGGCAGGTCAACAGCTGACGCGTGCCGGTCGTGCTCGATCCCGATGAGCTCGAAGGTTGCGACTGCCATCCGGCCGGAAAGTCTCCGGGCTGGAGGTTGATCTGCTGGGCCAGGGCCCTGTCGCTCGCCACTGTGCCGCCCCCTGCGGTCGAGGAGGGGGAGGAAGAAGAGGCCTTCGTCGACGAAGGTCCGGAGCTGCTGCTCCCGCACGCGGACCCGGCTACGGCCAGGGCGAGAGCAACGAGAGAAATCACGATCCGCCGCATCGACCACCCTCCATTGACCCGAATGACCAGCGGGCAGCATATCGAGGAGGTGGCATACCTCTGAGTTCGTGTGGCGTCGACCGCGTCTACATTATTGCCCATGACTACCTTTGGCATCAGCGACATCCCTGACCTGGCCGGTCGCAGCGTGGTCATCACCGGCGCCAACAGCGGCATCGGCCGGTCTGCCGCCCGAGCGCTGGCCGGCGCCCACGCGCGCGTCGTCCTCGCCGTGCGCGACCTCGAGAAGGGTAAGGCCGCGGCGGCGACGATGTCCGGCGAGACCGAGGTACGCGAGCTCGATCTCGCCAGCCTCGCGTCGGTGCGCGCCTTCGCGGCCGGTTGGCAAGGTGACATCGACCTGTTGATCAACAACGCCGGCGTGATGACGCCGCCCCTGACCCGCACCGCCGACGGCTTCGAGCTGCAGTTCGGCACCAACCACCTCGGCCACTTCGCGCTGACCAATCTCCTGCTCCAGCACGTCGTCGGCCGGGTGGTGACAGTGTCCTCCACGGGACACCGTCTCGGCAGCATCGACTTCGACGACCTCAACTGGGAGCGGAAGCGCTACAGCGCCTGGCGCGCCTACGGCCAGTCCAAGCTCGCCAACCTTCTCTTCACCGCCGAGCTGCAGCGACGCCTGCGTGCTGCTGGGTCCCCGGTTCTGGCGACGGCTGCCCACCCGGGCTACGCGGCGACCAACCTCCAGTTCCACAGCGAGCGCCGATGGATGGATCTGATGAGTGTCGTCGGCAACCGCCTGCTCGCCCAGGACGAGGATGGCGGCGCGCTGCCGACCCTCTACGCGGCCGTCGCCGACGTTCCGGGCAACAGCTTCGCCGGTCCCGACGGCTTCATGGAGCGGCGCGGCGCACCCAAGCTCGTGGGACGCTCGAAGGCCGCACAGGACACCACCGTGGCGCGCCGCCTGTGGGAAGTCTCCGAGGAACTGACCGACGTCCGCTTCCCCCTGGGCGCCACGAATCGGGGCTAAGCGCCAGCGTCGCGCTCGATCGGAAGGGCGAGCTGGTCATTGCCCTCCGCGTCACGCCCTTCGGGGGAGGTGTCGGGAGAGGCGGCTGTCTCTGATGACGCCGGGCCACCCGGCCGCAGGAAGTACTTGCCGAGGGTCTCGTGCTGACGCTGGTACGAGGACCCGATCGCGTCGCCGTACAGAAACGTGGGCGCTTCCAGCATCCGCTCG
>DASZLT010000045.1:0-2757 GCA_035552235.1 Solirubrobacteraceae bacterium | reverse complement strand
GTCGCGCTGAAGTGGTTTCACGCCGACGGCGAGGAAGAGGTCGAGCCGGCACGGGCGCTGCTTGAAGCACACAAGGCACGGGTAGTCGCGCTGGTGGTACTCGACCTGACCGCATATGAGATCGGCAACGCGCTACTGCGCAATCGCGCCAAAGCCAGCGCCGAGCAGTCCGCAACGGTACTCGAGGCGCTCGGTGAGATCTGCCCCACGATCTCGCCGAACCGCGAACAGCTGCGCCTTGCAACCCAACTCGCCGAGAAATACGACCTCACCCTCTGCGACGCCGCCTACGCCGCCGTCGCACAGAGCCGGGAGGCGATCCTGGTCACCCTCGACCGGGAACTGCTCGATGCTGGCCTGGGTAAGCGGCCAAGCGAGCTGATAACGCAACTGGAAGACGTCGGCAGACGGCGTGCACCGAGGAGGCCCCGATGATGCTCGTCCCCTACAGCTGTTCACGCCTGCTGGCATAACGGCTGAGCGTGCGTCGCTGCCGTCGGCCCGTCTCAAGCTGCGAGCTGCTCCTCGATCCCGAGCTCGCGGGGCAGCCAACTCACGTCCGCGCTCGGCTCGCCACGGCGCCTGGCTTTGGCCGCACCGTTCTCGATCCCACGCACGAGCCGAACGACCTCGGCGCGGCGTGGGCCGGACGCGGCCTGGCGTGGCGTGACGCCATCAAGCTGGGGGTGAGGATCATCCACCCATCTGCGCATCCGGTCGGTCATGAAGCCCTCAAGTAGCTGGCGTTCAGTCTCCTCGTCGAGTCCGCTCCCGGCCGCGGCGTGCTCGTCTGGCGTCGCCGCGCGTCGCTCGGCAAGCTGCTGCTCGATCGGAACGACATTCGTCTCGAGCAGGTCAACGAGATCTCCGAGATCGCCCTCGACGATCTCGAGTGCACGCTGCAGTCGCTCCTCGGACATCGCCTCAAGCTCGAGACGATCGCCGTCGACGCGCAGCGTCGCGATCGAAACACTGTCGAGAGCTCCATCTGCCGCCACCTCGAGCACAAGCGCGCCAGGCGGAAGCTCGCCACGGTCGCGAATCAGCACGTCTCGAGCGACCGTGATATCGATCACGAGCTCCTCCCGCGGTTCAAGCCGCCCGAGCGCCCTCACGCGCTGTTCCAGCGCGTCAGGGTCATGCGCCTGCCAGGTCGCCGACGCGTCCGCCACGAGATCGCCCTCCGGCGTGAAGAACGTCGGCGTGGTGTCCCAACTCGGCGGCCGGAACCGGATCACCTCAAGTGGATGGACCTCAAGCGCCCTTGCGATCGTGGCGCCGTCCGGCGGAGAGGCGGCGCCACCGCCGAGACGCGCTATTTCCGTCAGTAGATCCGGTTCGTCCGACGGCTCGAGCAAACGCACAGGACCCCACAGACCGGGCCGGGCGCCGGCCATCAGGCGCCCGATCAAGAGATCCCAGCGCATCGCCTCGCGCGAGACGTTGGAACTGGCCACGGTGGTGCGAGCGCCGCCGGCGAGATCCTCGAGCAAGATCCGGTCCCCGGAGTGCACGTCGAGCACCCGGTAGATGCCTAATCTGGCGGACGCTATCCGCTCGGCCGCGGCGCGTTCATGCACGTCAAGGTCAGTACGCAGTGCGTAGCGCTCGGCCGGCGTAGCACCGTCGGGCAATCGGCGGTCGTTGTGGAACCAACCGGAGAACAGCTCAACATCGGTATCGGACATCACCCGGTCGTCATTGGACCGGTTCGTCTCTGCGCTGAAGAACTCGGTGAGCGCGGCCTCGAGCTCCGCGGCGAGCGTACGTGTCGCCCACCCGCGGATGCGATCGCCAACCTCCTCCTCGAAGCGCGCAGCGCGTTCGATCTCCTGCGCCGCGGCAAGGCAACACCGCTTGTACTTGCGTCCGCTTCCGCACGGACACGGAGCATTCCTGGAGATGCCCACGTTAACGACGTTAACGACGTTACCGGACGCGTCCCCGAGCGCCGGCGGGTGCGCTGACACGCATGTGCTGCTGCCGGACCTGTGCTCTGTTGCGCCGACTCGATGAGGTGTCGGTGGTCGGCGCGGCGGTCAACCCTTCGGGTTATCAGCGGCGAGGCAACGCTACGCGACCAAGTAGGTTTCGTAGATCACGCCGCCCTGCTGTCGGCCGCCGACGCTGATGAAGATGCCCTTGTTCAGCCAGTCGAGGTCGCGCGCGGCCGTCTCGATCTGGGTTGAGGTACGAAAGGTGTATTCGCTCGGGTCGACGTCTTCGCCGCGCGCAAGGCGTGCGAGGACCTCAGGACTCCCGTGGCGCACACCTCGTGATTGGACGTACAGCAGATCGCCCGCCTCGGTCTGCAGCGTGTAACGGATGTCGCCGAGCGCGGTGCCGTCGGGAAGGACGGTCTGCCAGTCCGCACTGGCGCCTGGAAGCAGCGTACCCCGCAGCTCAGGCCCGGTGAACGTCCCGCCGGTCTGGGGCACGATACGGCGATGGCCCTGCGGCCTTTCTCCGAGATCAAGCGGCTGGCCGAGCGTCGCCTCCAGGCGGTAGACCAGGGTTAGGCATGGCTCCGGAAGCTGAGCGCTGTTCACTTCGCGCTCCCGGCGGCGGTCGAGACGGCGGCAGCTAATGGATCGTTGGGATGGAGCTCTAGCGGGATGAGCGTGATCTTCATCCAGTCGTAGAGCGGCAGCGCGCTCAGTAGATCATCGAGCTCTGCTTGGCTGTCTGCCCGGTACAGGCCGAGAGCATTGCCCTCCGCTGGCCCAGCGGAGGGCTTCCACAACCGGAGGAGATGCC
>DASZLT010000044.1:0-40340 GCA_035552235.1 Solirubrobacteraceae bacterium | reverse complement strand
TCGGGCGGCAGGTCCGGCTGCGGCTCGGTGCGCAGGCCCAACGAGCGGCGGATGCGCTGCACGTCGACGCCGAGCACGCCAGAACCCTGGCCCTTGCCGAAGGCCGCGATCGCGAGCCGCGCCAGGTCACGCAGATCGGACTCGCCGCCCTCCTCGAGCGCCCGCGCGATCTGGCGGCGCAGCTCGTCGAGGTCGACCTCGTCACCACCGACTCGGGTCTGCGGCTCGGAGACGTCGAGCCGCACCGCCTGCAGCTCGGTGGCGCGGAAGAAGAAGCGATCGAAGACCAGGTCGAACAGTCGCCGGTCCTCGGGTGATTTGGCGATCGTCGTCGCGAGCGTCTCGCGAAAGTCGGCGGGAGAGCTCCAGGCGACCAGCTCGAGTGCCAGGAAGGCGTCGAGCATCTCCGAGGTGCCGACCGCAACGCCCTCGGAGCGCAGGTCCTCGGCGAATGCAACGAGCTGCCCGTCGAAGTCGACCTGCTCGCCGGACACGGCGCCTGCCTAGGCAGCCTGCGCGGGCTCGAGCTTGACGCCGACCCGCTCGGCGACGGTGTCGAGGTCGGTGCGGTGCTTGACGATCACGCTCATCGTCTCGCGGAATGTCTGCTGGTCGATGTCGCTGGCGCCGAGCAGCAGCAGCGCCCGCGCCCAATCAATCGACTCGGCGATGCTCGGCGGTTTCTTCAGATCCAGCTCACGCACCATCTGCACGACCTCGACGAGCTTGCGCGCGACCGTCGCGGAGAGCTCAGGGGAGTGCATCCGCACGATCTCGAGCTCATGCTCGAGGTCCGGATAGTCGAGCCACAGGTATAGGCAGCGGCGCTTCAGCGCCTCCGTCAGCTCGCGGCTGTTGTTCGAAGTGAGCAGCACCACCGGGTGGGTCTTGGCCTCGACGCGCCCCAGTTCAGGGATCGAGATCTGGAAGTCGGAGAGCAGCTCGAGCAGCATCGCCTCGAACTCCTGGTCGGTCTTGTCGATCTCGTCGATCAGCAGCACCACCGGCTGCTCCGACGCGATCGCAGCCAGCAGCGGCCTTTGCAGCAGGAACTCCTCTCCGAAGATGTCGTCCTGGACCCGATCCCAGCCGGCGTCGCCGGCTTCGGCCTGGATCCGCAGCAGCTGTTTGCGGTAGTTCCACTCATACAGCGCCTTGGCCTCGTCCAGCCCCTCATAGCACTGCAGCCGCACGAGCTCCCGACCCAGGTACTTCGCGAGTGCCTTGGCCAGCTCGGTCTTGCCGACGCCGGCGGGACCCTCGACCAGCACCGGCTTGCCCAGGTTCGTAGCCAGATACGAGACGAGCGCGGTCGAGTTGCCGGGCAGGTAGCCGACCGAGCGCAGCCCTTCTGCGACATCCTGGACCGAGGTTGGGTTGCCGACCATGCCCCAAATATAGGGAGATGAGACCTCAGGACGTCGGCGGCAGCTCGACCACCGGGGTGACGACCGAACTTCAGAGGATCGGGATGTCGTGCACCTCGACGGCATCACTCCCGCGGTGCTCGAGCCGCGCGACGCACCAGTCGATCAGCGCCCTGATCGCCTCGAGCAGCTGGCGCAGCGCCTCGGTCATCCGCGCTCGCAGCTCATCGGGAACCAGTGTCAGCAGCTCCTCCACGAGCTGTGTCAGCGAGTCTCTGTCCGTGTTCTGCTCCGGGTCGCGCGGCAGTTCCCAGCCGCGCGGCGGCACGGCGCCGTCCTGGTCATTCACCACGATTGAAGGACACCTCCAGGGTTCCGTCGACATACGTCGCCGAGACCGGTTTGTACGCTGCGAGGGTCGGCGGCAGCATGATCACGCGGCGCTGGTTGCCGGCGGTCACGATCAGCTCGAGCCCTACCTGCTTGAGTCCGATCTCACTCTTCTTCGCGAACGGGATCGTGAGCCGCAGCCTGGCGCCGTCCGCGTCGGTCTCGATCGACTGGGTGATCGTGTCGTAGAGGACCGCGTCCGCGGCGGCGCCCCCGCCGAACAGCTGCTCACCGACCAGTTCGAGCATCTCTGTGCCGATCACCTCACGGTCGAAGTAGGGGAGCTCGAGCACCGGGACGGGCTGGAACGCCGAGCGGACCAGATCGAGCTGCTCCTGCTGGTGCTCGCGCCAGCCGGCGAAGTAGTCGCCGACGCCCTCCGGGAAGACCTTGTTGACGATCACCGCATCGGTCAGGTAGCCGTACAGGTTCAGATACGTGAAGGTTCGCATCGCCTCGCCGATCACCATGCGGTCCGGCGCCATCACGAGCCGGATCGTGCTGTGCTCGGTGTCGCGCAGGATCTGGTCCATCGCGATCAGGTTCGCCGATAGGCGTTGGATGTCGTTGAAGACCTCGCCGGTCGGCAGCGGGATGTCCAACACCGCGCGGGCGAGTGGCCCGGCGGCGGCGACGATCGCGCGCTCGAGCGGCACGACCTTCTCGAGCCACCAGCGCGCCGCCTCCGGAAACGACAGCAGTCGCATGGTCTCGCCCGTCGGTGCGCAGTCGATCACGATCACGTCCCACTCGCCCGACGCGTGATGCTCCCGCAGCCTCAGTAGCGAGAACAGCTCATCGACGCCCGGCGGGACCGTCAACTCCTCGGCGGAGATGCGGTCGAGTCCGCGCTGCATGAGCAGCTCACCAAACCAGTCCTGGACGCCCTTCCAGTGGCGGCTCAGCTCGTGCTGTGCGTCGATCTCCGCGGCCTGCAGGTTCTCCGCCACCTCACTCGGCTGGGAGCCGAGCTCCGTCTGCAGCGAGTCCGAGAGGCTGTGCGCGGGATCGGTGGAGAGGATCAGCGTGCGCTGGCCGGAGGCGGCGCAGCGCACGGCGGTCGCGGCCGCGACCGAGGTCTTGCCGACTCCGCCCTTGCCTGTGTAGAGAATCGTGCGCGGTGTCAAGGCGTCGAAAGCTACTAGCCGGGCGGCCGCCATTCCAAAACAGTTGGTTCTGAATCGATACCGCTGGCGATATCGCTGCGGTATCGGACCAACAACGGGGTTTTGCGAGCCCGCGTCGTGCCGCTTTACAAAGTTGCGTCGTTCCAAGGCCGCCAGCGGCGGAGCGGCGGTGGTGGCGTCACAGGCCGCTGCCGCCGGTCGTCGATGTCGTGGTTGTGCCGGTGGTCGTCGTCGGCGTTGTGGTTCCGGTGGTCGTGGTCGGCGTCGTCGTGGTAACGGTGCTCGTGGTGGTCGTGCTCGGCGGCGGCACCGGGACGGTGACGGTCGAGACCGCGCCCGTTGTGGGCGGTGCGATCCCGTAGGACGGCGGCGGGCAGCCAGCGCCACAGACCGGGAAGGTGGTGCTCAGCGACGCGTAGTGCCCGGCGGGATCGGTGATGGACATCGTGAGGCCGTAGCTGCCGGCCTTTAGCTTCGGCGTGGTGAAGCCGCCGGTGCCGGCGAAGAAGCTCTTCTTGCTGTAGAGGTAGTTCTTGCCGGCGCGGCTCAGCGTGATACCGACGGCGGCATACTTGGTGAGCTTGAAGCGCAGGCTGAACTTCTTCCCGGATGAGGCGCTCGTCGTGAGCAGTGTCAGCTGTGGCCGGTTCAGGAGATCGGCGGCGAACTGCTGGTAGGTCGTGCAGTAGACCGCGACCTGGGTCTTCTGGCAGAGCAGCTTGAGGAAGCCTGTGACGAGTTGGTGGTAGTCGAGCGGGTCGGCCTCGCCGGGCTGATACAGCGACCAGCCGCCGACGACGAACGCATTCAGCTCGGACTCGGCCTGGCGGGTACCGGCGTTGTAGAGGTTGCCGGCGACGGGGTCGAGCGAGACCTGCTGGTAGTCGTAGAGGCCGAGCAGCGTCTGCAGGAAGGCGTTGATGATGTCCGTGCCCGGTGTGAACGAGTACTGCAGGAAGCGTGTGCCGTGCTGGGTCTGCACCGCGACGCCGACCGGTGGCTTGGTCTCGAGCAACGGCAGCGCGTCATGGGCGTAGGTGAGGTACTGCGGGTTCTTGGTCGCCAGATAGGCGTTGGTCAAGGCCTCGAGGCCGGTGGCCTGCGCCATCGCGCTGACCCACGGCGGCTTGCCGCCCTCCCAGTTGAAGTAGTACTCCCAGGCCAGGCCGCCGCCGCGCCGGACGGCCAGCGGAACCATCTCGCTCATCAGCGTCACGAGCTTCGGATAGGCGGCCGAGCCGGCCTCGTAGTAACCGTCGCCCTCGCCGAAGGTGTGCAGCACCTGCAACTGGATTCCCGAGCCGGCGTAGTACTCCCAGACCAACTCGGAGCCCTGGAACTGCACCGCGGCGCCGTTTGCCAGCGCCGCGCCGCTCTTCCAATAGCTGGCGTTGTTGGCGAGCGTCAGCACCAGCACCGGCAGGCGCGCGGCTGTCACCTGCTTGTTGGTCGCCATCTCGTTGAGCGTCGCGGTCACATCGCCGAGCTGCGTCGCGCGCCACTTGGCCAGGTGGGTCTGCTCCCCGAGCGCCTGCCTCCAGGTGCGCAGGTCGCTCTGGTACGCGGCGGTCTGAAGCGTTCCGCCCTGCTCGAGCTTGAGCAGTGCCTGGGCGAAGGTGACCGTCACCGGCTTTTTTGGCTTGCGCTTGCCGGCCGTCGCGAGCGGGGCACGCGCGGCGCGCGCCAGCCCGATCCGCGCTGAGGGCCTGAGCGCCAATACCGGCACGGACGGCGCCAGCAGCGGCGCCTGCACCGGCATCTGCGGCAGGTTCGGGTTCGCGGCATCGCCGGTGAGAAACCGGTTGTCGACGACGTGCGTGCGTCCGTTGTGGTCAAAGACGGTCACCATGGCCGCCTGCGCCGAGCGGGCCGCCATCCCCAGGACCGAAAGGACACACGCCGCCGTTGCCAATGCACCCATCAGGGGCACTCGCGGCACGCGCCTGATCATCGGGGCCGATGATATGTTCGGCCCGCGGGATTTCTGCACGCTTCCATGCGGCACCGCGTCCAGATCGGTTTTGCGCAGAGCACTCCTCACAGCCACGACTCTTCTAACCGCCGTGCTCGTCGCGGGTTGCGGTGGCGGGTCGGCGAAGCACCCGGCCGGCACGGGCGTATCGGCTGCCGCGCACCGGCTCCTGGTGCAGGCCTTCGACGGTCACCACGCGATCACCAGCGGCGTGATCACGCTCGATCTGACCGTCGTTCCGCACGGTTCATCGACGATCAAGGGGCCGATCGAGTTCGCCTTCGGCGGGCCGTTCATGAACGCGGGAGCGGGCAAGCTCCCGGAGTCCGACTTCACCATCTCGATCTCCGCCGAGGGCCACCGCGGGGCGCTGCAGGTGATCTCAGCAGCTGGAAAGGGCTACATCACCGTGGGCGGGCAGAGCTACCGGATGCCGAGCTCGAGCTTCAAGTCCCTGGAGTCGGGGTTCGGTTCGCTCGCCTCCTCGGGGACGAGCTCGAAGTCCGGCGCCTTCTCGGCGCTCGGGATCAAGCCGCTCGATTGGCTGCTCCGACCTCGGATCGTGGGCCGGGCCACGATCGACGGCGTCCCGACTACACGGGTTCGCGCGGGGCTCGATGCCAGCGCGATGCTTGCTGACTTCAGCAGGTTGCTGGGCAAGACCGGTTCGCTGGGCATCAGCGGTGCGGCCAGCCTGCCGCAGAGCCTCTCGGCTGCGACGCAGCGCAGCATCGCCCGCGCACTCGGTTCGCCGAGCTTCAACCTATGGACCGGCACCAGCGACAAGCTGATCCGCCGGCTGACCGTGTCCGCGACCGTTCCGGTCCGGGGCCAGACCCGTAGCGAGCTCGGCGGTCTGCGCTCGGCCTCGGTGACGCTCGGCTTCGAGTACGGCCACGTCAACCAGCCGCAGACAATCTCCGTGCCGACGGCGACCAAGCCCTACAGTGTCTTCCGCGCGCAGGTCACAGAAGTGCTGGATGAGGTGGAGACTGCGCTGTTCGGCGGCTCGCTCGGCAGCGGCACGGGGACGACCACCACGGGCGCAGGCGCGTCGACCGCCGACCAGAAGTACACACAATGCATCACCGGGGCCAATGGCGACGTGGCCAAGATGCAGAAGTGCTCAGCGCTGCTCGCGACCGGCTGACACCGCCGTCGCGGCTCTCGCGTCACACGAGAACCGAGAAGCGCACTACGGAGATATACGGGTGGACGTAAGCCCCCGCGAGCAGCGTCGCTCGCGCTTGCAAGCTACGGCCCGTGAACGGACGAAGCACGATGCTTAGCTTGAAGGCGGGCAAGGCTGCAGAGGACAGAGATGCAGATGGATGGGAAGGGCTCAGGACGAGACAGCAACGGCCACCGCTTGCCGTACCAGCCTGGTTTGGACGGCCTGCGCGCACTGGCGGTCGCCGGCGTGTTCCTATATCACGCGGGCGTCTCCTGGATGCCGGGCGGCTTCCTCGGCGTCGATCTCTTCTTCGTGCTCAGTGGCTATCTGATCACGTCGCTGCTGCTGCACGAGTTCTCCGGCGAGGGAACGATCGATCTGGTTCGCTTCTGGGCCCGGCGCGCGCGGCGGCTGTTCCCGGCCGTCGCGCTCGTGATCCTGTTCGCGCTGCTGGCGACGCTCACGATCGCGCGCGACGACCTGGGCCGCACCCGTGCCGATGCGCTCAGCGCGATCGTCTACCTGACCAACTGGCACGAGGTGATCGCCAGCCACTCTTACTTCGACGAGTTCGGCCGTCCGTCGCTGCTACAGCACCTGTGGTCGCTGGCCGTGGAGGAGCAGTTCTACCTGCTCTGGCCCATGCTGCTGATGGTGGGACTGCGCCGCCTGCATCCGCGCAACATGATCGTGCTGACCGGCGTGCTGGCGCTCGCTTCGTGCGTGCTGATGTGGCTGCTCTACACCCCGGGCGGGGATCCTTCGCGGGTCTACTACGGGACCGATACGCGCGCCTTCACGCTGCTGATCGGCGCGCTCCTGGCGTTCGGCTGGCCCTCAGCGCAGAAGGCTCTGCAGCGCTGGACCGCGAGCACCGACGTCGTCGACGCCGCCGGGGTGGCGGCACTGATCGGCGTGCTGGTGTTGTTCGTGACGCTGCAGGACTACCAGCCGTGGCTCTACCGTGGCGGCTTCCTGCTGACGGCGCTGATCGGCGCCGTGCTGGTCGCCGCGGTCGCGCATCCCGGTGGGAGGCTCGCCGAGGCCCTGGGCTGGGCGCCGTTGCGCTGGCTGGGCGCGCGCTCCTACGGTATCTATCTCTGGCACTGGCCGATCATGCAGCTGACTCGCCCGGACGTGGACCTCTCGATGCACGGCCCGCTGCTGGTCCTCCTGCAGGCCGCCGCCACCGTCGGAGCCGCCGCGCTCTCGTACCGCTATGTCGAGATGCCGATCCGTACCGGCGATGCCCAGCAGCGCCTGCGGGCGTTCCTGGACCGCCACACGCCACATCAGCGGCTCGCGTGGGTTGCCGGCACGGCCGCGGCGCTCGTGAGCTTCGCCGGGCTTGGCTTCGGCCTGCCGGCACCGACGGCCGCCGCGGCGTTCTCATCGACCGCCACCGCCTCGGCGCTGCAGCAACTGCCCATCGGCTCAGCGTCGGCCACACGGCTGGTCGGCACCGCGGGCGACACGATCGTCGGCAGCCAGAGGCTCGGGGTGCCGTCCGGTCCGCTGATCCCCGGCGGTCCGATCCTGGGCGGCACCAAGACCAACCCGGCCGCGACCGGCACCACCACCACCACGACCGGCGCGAGGCACGGGATCTCAAACTCCGATGAGGTGCTCGCAATCGGCGACTCGGTGATGCTCGGCTGCGCGCCCAACCTCGAGCAGCTGATCGGCCACCGGCTGCGCGTCGACGCGATCGTCGGCCGTCAGGCCGAGGCGACCATCGCTCGGCTCGCGCAGTACCGTGCGGCCGGCGAGCTGCCCTCGACGGTGATCGTGCAGATCGGCGATAACGGGCCCGTGTGGTATGCCGACATGCAGCATCTGCGCAAGGTGCTCGAGCGTGTCCCGCGCGTGGTGCTGGTCAACGTCCGGCTGGCCCGCAGCTGGCAGAACGAGGTCAACGACGAGCTCAGCTCGTATGCGAAGTCCTGGCCCCAGGCGGTGATCGCCGACTGGTTCGACCACAGCTCCCAGTCGATGCTTTCAGACGGCGTGCACCCGCAGTACTCGGACCGCAGCGTCTATGCGGGCGTCGTCTATGACGCGCTCAAGCGGGCCGAGCACAACGCGCACGCGACGAGCAAGAAGGCGCACAAACTGCAGTAGGCGAAGCGGCAGGAAGGAGCTGACCCTGCTAATCCGCGATGGTCTTGATGGCGAGGAGGTGGAACGCCTTCTCCGGTCGGCGGTACACGATCAGCTCACTCATGCTGGCAAGCGGTGCGCCCACGCCAACCGGGCGGCGATACGCAGCCTGATATCCGCGAAACACCCTGTGGCCGCTGACTCCGCGAACTACATACTCGCGAGTGACGAGGTCCGCTGCGCGCCACGCGGACTGATGACGCTGAAGTGGATTGCCGCCGTATTCATCCTGCGGCAACCAGCCATTTGGCGTAAGGACCACCACCTTGCGCGTGGCGATCTCCTCGGATCGCTCCAGCAGCGAAATCCCGTCCGCTGTAGACAGATGCTCAAGGAGGTCCAGCATCACGACCGCATCGAAGCTGCGCCGGGGAAACGGCAGCTCACGTACGTCGCACACGACGTACTCATCGTGAATCCCCTGGCGCCGGCTCTCCTCGACCGCTGGACCATGGCCGTCGACACCGACCAGACGCGCGGGACGCGGCAGGTACCGCACGGGCGACCCAGAACCGCAGCCCAGATCTAAGACAGTTCGACAATCTCGCAGTGCGCGTCGAATGTCGCGCCACGCGAGCTGTACACCGAGGTCCAAGCTGCGATAGACGCGATCCTTGATCGACACCGCTGTGAAGGTTACCTCGGCGCGGCCTGCGAGGTCAGCGGGCTCCGGCACTGCTCGCCGTAGCGCCGTCGGGCGCGTGGTGGCGGATCGAGGGGGCGCAGGTCGCGGCTACTGCCAGTACCAGCGTCCAGGCCGCTACGGCGAGGATCGTGCCGCTCGCTCCGGCGCGTTCGAACAGGTAGCCGACCGCCAGCGGACCGAGCCAGGCAAGCGACATCGAGAGCATCGAGGCGGCGGCCTGCACCCGGCCCTGGAGGTGGTCGGGAGCGGCCGCGACGCGTGAGCCGGAAACGACGGAGTTGGTCGCGGGAGCACCGAACTCAGCCACCCCGACGAGCACGCCGATCAGCAGCGGTGCGTGCACGACCAGCAGCAGCAAGACGACCGCCAGCGCGACCCACGGCTCACCGGCGATCAGCGCGTGGACGCTGACATGGCGCCGCAACGGCCCGGCGAGCGCGGCGCCGAGCAGCCCGCCGACGGACACGAGCGTCAGCATCAGGCCGATCAGCGCCGCCGAGGCGTGCTGGTGGCGGGCAAGCAGGATCGCGAGCAGGGTCATGCCCGTGAAGACCGGGTTGCCCGCGGCGAACAGCAGCGCCGTGGTGCGGTAGAACGGCTGCGCACGCAGCCACCCGAAGCCCTCCATCGTCTCCCCCAGCAGCTGGCTTGATGGGGCGCCGGCGGGCTCGCGGAGCTTCTGGAAGCGCGACCTGGTGGCGATGATCGCGACCGTCGAGCCCAAAAACGACACCGCGTCGGCCGCGAACGGCAGCGAGCGGGCGGCGGCGAACATGACGCCGCCCAGTGACGGCCCGACGATGCCGGCGGCGTACACGCGCGCCTCGTTGGCGGCGACGGCGTCGGACAGCTGGCCGGCGGCAACCACCTGCCGCAGCGCCCCGCGCTCAGCGATGTAGGAGGTGACGGAGAGTCCGCCGTCGAGAAAGGCGACGACAACCACCTGGGCGTAGGCGGGCTCGCCCGCCAGCAGCGCGACGACGATGCTCGCCGCTCCCAGCAGGCGGACCGCGTCGCAGCCGATCATCAGGTGCTTGCGGTTCAGGCGATCTGCGAGCACGCCCGCGGGCAACGAGAACAGCGCCAGCGGCAGCCACTTCGCCAGTCCCACGATGCCGGCCTTGGCCGGCGACCCCGTCAGCGCGAGTACCAGCAGGGGATAGGCGACCGTCGAGGTCTGTGAGCCGAGCTCTGAGAGCGCCTCGCCACTCCAAAGCAGCGTGAAGTCGCGGTTCTCGAACAGCTGCGGCCGGCGCATGACGCGCACCTTGGGGCGCGCCCGCCCGGTCAGCCGAAACTACTCGCGACCGGCGTCCTGGTCGTCTTCCTCGAGCTCGTCGTCGGTGTCGTCCTCATCGAGCTCGGACACGCCGCCGGCGTGCAGGTGCACCTGGAAGCGCTCGAGCAGCTCGTCGCGGCGGTCCTCGTCAACGGGAACCTCGTCGGAGATACGGACCCAGTCGGCTCCCTCGTACTCCTCCATGTTGAAGATTTCGGAGTCCAGCTCGGGCGAGTCGTCGACGACGACCAAAACCTCGGTCTGCGGGTTGAAATAGGTGCCGGGGCGGTTCACGAGCTCATCGAGCTCGACGCGATTTGAGTCAGCCATGCCCGCAGCCTACCCATTTATGGCGTGGCTTGCGATACCCTCCTCCGGGGTATTGACTGACTAGTCAATCGCCTGGCCAGCCCCGGTCGGGCGAGGCGCCATCCGGGTCCCGGCGGCGCGAGTTCACGGGGCATGAATTCAAGGAGAGAACCCGCACGTGATTGATTTCACGCTCACCGACGAGCAGCTCGCGATGCGCGAGATGGCGCACGACTTCGCCGAGAAGGAGATACGGCCGGTCGCCTGGGAATACGACCGCGATGCCAGCTGGCCGCAGCAGATCATCGAGAAGGCCTGGGAGCTCGGGCTGATGAACGGGCACCTGCCCGAGGAGTACGGTGGGCCGGGGCTCAGCTACCTCGACGGTTGCATCATCGAGGAGGAGATCGCCTGGGGCTGTTCGGGCATCGGCACCTCGCTCTCGTGCAACGGCCTGGCCACCGCGCCGATCTCGATCGGCGCCTCCGAGGAGCTCAAGAAGGAGTATCTCGGGCGGCTCGCGGAAGGGCCGCTGCTCGCATCTTTCTGCCTGACCGAACCCGACGCGGGCTCCGACGTCTCGGGGATGAAGACCACCGCCACCAAGAGGGGCGACAAGTGGGTCATCAACGGGTCCAAGTGCTTCATCACCAACGGCGAGTACGCCAACTGGTACACGGTCTTCGCAAAGACCGACAAGGAGGCCGGCCACCGCGGCATCTCCTGTTTCATCGTGCCGCGTGACGCCGGCGTCGTGGTCGACAAGCACGAGGACAAGATGGGTCAGCGGGCGTCGAACACCGCGACGATCACGTTCCCCGAGGTCGAGATTCCGCTCAACCACCTGGTCGGCGAGGAGAACAAGGGCTTCAAGCTCTCAATGATGACGCTCGACCGCACGCGTCCCGGGGTTGCCGCGATGGCGACCGGCGTATCCCGCGCCGCCTGGGAGATGGCGATGGACTACGCCAAGGAGCGCGTCCAGTTCGGTGTGCCGATCGCGATGCACCAGGCGATCCAGTTCATGCTCGCCGACATGGCGACCAAGGTGCATCTCAGCCGCCTGGCGACCTACAACTCGGCTGTGCTGATCGATCAGGGCAAGCGCAACACGCTCGAGTCCTCGCACGCCAAGCGCTTCGCCGCCGACTCGGCGATGGAGGTCGCCACCGACGCCGTGCAGGTGTTCGGGGGCTACGGCTTCATCAAGGAGTACAAGGTCGAGAAGCTGATGCGCGACGCCAAGATCTTGCAACTGTACGAGGGCACCGCCCAGATCCAGCGGCTGGTGATCGCGCGCGAGACGCTGCTGCCGCGGCAGTAACGGCTTATGAGGGCCGGCCCTCGGGGGCCGGCCGCTCTGACGGAGTCGCCATCGTGCCACTCGCCCTACTCGGACCATAGCGGGAGCCTGAGCCACAGAATCACGCCGAACAAGACGCAGTTACGTTGCCTCCTACGGGTTCCCAACCCTGAGCGGCTCGCCTGCTCCCCGTCGAGGCTCTCAGTCAGTCTGGAACTGACCGCCGGTGTAGATCACGCGCTCTGAGCCGTCGCGCATGACCGCGCTGACGGTGCGGTCGGTGGTCGAGACGATGTCGTTGTGGACGGCCGCCTTGAGGTTGTAGCCGAGCTGCTCCCACTGCTCGTCGGGGACCACGGTCGCATCCCCGTCGTAGGTGTCGATGATCGACATGCCGACGGCCATGTGGGTGTTGCCGAACGGCCCGCCGGTGTTCTCGTCGTACAGCGTGCTGGCCATGAAGCGATCGATCCGTGAGAGCCGCGCATCGGTCAGCGAGAACTCACCGAGCCGGTTGCCTCCGGGGGCGGCGACGATCTCTTCGATCAGCTCGGGGTTCTCATCGGCGGTGGCGCTGGTGACCAGGCCGTCGGTGAACTCGAGGCGCACGCCGCGGACGATCTTGCCGTGGCTGTAGAGCGGCTCTGAGAACTTGACGTGCCCGTTGGTCCCGCGCCAGTCCGGGCTAGTGAAGACCTCGAAGCTCGGGATGTTGCGGCCGCTGCCGCCGACCCATCGCCGGCGCGCGCCGAGCGTCAGCCACAGGTCGATCTCCTCGGCCTCGAGGTGCAGGCGCTCGATCGGCAGCGAGTTCAGCCAGTCGCGGTGGCGGTGGATCGCCTCGAGCGTCTCGCGCCAGCGGGCGATCGGGTCCGGGTCGTCGAGGAAACAGGCCCTGATGATCTGCTCCCAGTACTGCTCCACGGTGCACCCGGCCTCCTGCGCCATCGCGGCGGTGCCCCACATCCCGATCGTCCAGTGGAAGCGTCCCGCGGCCTCCTTCTCCTGCTGCCACTCGATCAGCGGCATATACGACGCCTGGTGGCGCATGATCCGCTGCGGGTCGACGTCCTTCATCGCCTGCGGGTAGGCGCTGCCGTCGATGTAGACGGCGTGGTCGACCTCGTCCATCAGGCCGCGCCGGTACTTGCCGGGGAAGTGGTCGAGCTGCTCGTCACCGGCCAGTTCGTAGAAGTCGCGCTCGAGGTTGAAGCGCTCGTCCTGTGTCGGCTCCAGCTGGTAGAGCACGTTGCCGCCGCTGCGCCAGACGGCCCGGCAGACCTCGGCGAACAGCGGCTTGGTCTCCTCGGCGCCGACCACGCGGACGGTCTCGCCAGGCCTCATGCCCTCGCCGTTGCCGAGGCCGAAATTGACCAGCAGCCGGGCGTAGCGCTCGACGATCTCATGACTTGGCTCGTAACTCATGGCAGCCAGCTTAGGGGCCTGGACCGAGCCGTACAGCCGCTGATCCGCGCTAGCCGTCGGCGTCGAGCTGGAACTGGCCGTCGGCGTAGATCACGCGCTCGCTGCCATCACTCAGCACGGCCACGACCGTGCGATCGCTGGTCGAGACGATGTCGGTGTGGATCGCCGACTCGTTGAAGCCGAGGCGATCCCAATCCTCGGCTGTGAGCTTGGAGGGATCGCCGACGTAGGTGTCCTGGTAGCAGTTGCCGAGCGCCAGGTGCGTGTTGCCGAACGGCCCCCCGACGTTCTCGTCGTAGAGCGTGTCGGCCATGAAGCGATCGATCGGCGACAGCCGCGAATCGGTCAGCGAGAACTCGCCGACCTTGTCGGCGTTCTCGGTCGTGATCATCTCGTGCAACAGCGGCTCGTTCTCGGCCGCGATCGCCTTGGCCACGCGCCCGCCGCGGAACTCGAGCTCGACGCCCTTGATCAGCGAACCGAACGCATACAGCGGCTCGCTGAACCGGAGCCAGCCCTCGGTGCCGCGCCAGTCCGGCGAGGTGAAGAGCTCGAAGCTCGGCATGTTGGCGCCGACGCCGTCCTGCCAGTTGCGCTGGTCGCCGAGTCCGATCCACAGATCGGCATCGGGGCCCTCCACGTGGATGCGTTCGATCGGCAGCGCGTTTAGCCAATCGCGCGTCGTGCGGATCGTGCTGCGCACCTCACGCCAACGCTCGACCGGGTCCTCGTGGTCCAGGAAGCAGGCCTTGATGATCTGCTGCCAGTACTCCTCGACCGACATCTCGGCCTCGGCCGCCATCCCCGGTGTGCCGTAGGAGGCCACGGTCCAGCTGTACTCGCCGCGGTTCTCCTTCTCTTGCTCCCAGTCGCGCATCGGCTTGCGCGCCAGCTCGTGCGCCATCTGCTTGGCCGGGTCGATCCCGTCCAGCGAGCGCGGGATCGTCGGCGAGTAGATCACCAGGTCGTGATCGACCTGGTCGACCACGCCGCGCGCGTAGATCTCGGGCAGGAAGCTGATCTGCTCGTCGCCGGCCATCTCATAGAACGCGCGCCGGACATCGTCGGATTCGTCCTCGGAGGGCTTGAAGGCGTGGATCACGTGCCCCCCGGCACGCCACACCGCTTTGCAGGACTCGACATACAACGGTTTGCAGGCATCCGTGCCGTTGACCTGCACAACATCCCCGGGCTCGATCCCGTTGCCGTGGCCCAGGGCGAATTCCACCAACAGTCGGGCGTAGCGTTCAAGCACCACGCGATCAGGCACGTACCCCATGCGCGGGAACAATAAAGGCGCCCCCAGCGGCTTGCGGTCTACTCGGTGCTCGAGAACTCCCAGATCGCGACGCCGAGCAGCACCAGCCCGAGCAGCAGCACGACCGTCGCCTCGAGCACCGCCGGCATGCGCCAGCCCCACCAGGTGATGCCCGGATCGAGCACGTGGCGGGCGGCCGCTGAGATGTTGAGCTTGCCGAATACGAGCCGGCGCATCGGGTCGACCGCGTAGGCCATCGGGTCGAGGCGGTTGAGCACCGTCAGCCAGGTCGGCAGGCCGGAGGATGGGAACAACGCGCCGGAGATGAAGTACATCGGCATCACGATCATCTGCATGACGCCCATGAACGACTGCATCTGCTTGATGCGGATTGCGACGCTGAGTCCGAAGGCGGTGATCGCGAACGCGAGCAGCAGCTGCAGACCGAGCACGCCCAGGATCAGCCCGAGGTCGTAGGGGACGTGCACCAGCCCGGCGATCGCCAGCACGATCACTCCCTGGAAGGACGCGACGGTGGCGCCGCCGAGGCACTTGCCGATCACGATCGAGCTGCGCCTGACCGGCGCGACCATCATCTCCCGTAGGAAGCCGAACTCGCGATCCCAGACGATCGAGGCAGCCGAGAACATCGCCGTGAACATCACGGTCATGCAGAGGATGCCGGGGTAGATGAAGGTCTTCAGGTCGACGCCGTGGGTGCCGGCGCTGGCGAGCCGCTGCAGGCCGCCGCCGAGCACGAACAGGAACAGGAACGGCTGAACCAGCGCGGTGACGATCCGCATGCGGTCGTTCTTGAAGCGGATCAGCTCACGCCGCCAGACGATCTTGATCGCGCGCAGCTCAGAGGCGAATGTGCGCCTCGGGACGTGGACGCGGACAACTTCGATCTCTTCGATCGGCGGTTCGGTTACGGCGGTCATCGGCGGGCACCTCCTCCCATCATCTGCATCATCACGCGGTTGCGGAGCTTGGACGGATCCTCCTCGGCATCGCGGATCGTCGAGCCGGTGAAGGACATGAAGACGTCATCGAGCGTCGGGCGCGTCACGCTCACGCCGAGGATCGGTACGTCGAGCTCGGCGAAGAGTCTCGGCACGAACTGCTCGCCGCCCTGGACGCCGAAGGCGACGGCGCCCTCTGAAACCCTGGCCTCGATCCCGAAGCGCGCCTGGATCGCGGCGATCGCGGCGTCGTTGTCGTCGGTCTGAATCGTGACGCGATCGGCGCCGACGCCGGCCTTGAGCGTCTGCGGCGTGTCGAGCGCGACGATCTCACCCTTGTCCATGATCGCGATGCGATCACACCACTCCGCCTCGTCCATGTAGTGCGTGGTCATGAAGATCGTGATCTCCTCACGCTCCTGCAACTGGCGGATGTAGGACCAGATCGAGCGGCGCGTCTGCGGGTCGAGGCCGATCGTCGGCTCGTCCAGGAACAGCACGCGCGGGGAGTGCATCAGGCCGCGGGCGATCTCCAGGCGGCGGCGCATGCCGCCCGAGAACATCATCACCTGCCCGTCCTTGCGGTCCAGCAGCCCGACCATCCGCAGCACCTGCTCCATGCGCGGCGCCACGAGCTCCCTGGGCACGCCGTAGAGCTCGGCGTGCAGCTTGAGGTTCTGCTCGGCTGTCAGGTAGCCGTCGAGCGTCGGGTCCTGGAAGACCAGGCCGATGTTGCGGCGGACGTCGTCGCGCTCCTTGACGACGTCGTGACCGGCGACCTGGGCCTCGCCTGAGGTTGGCCTGAGCAGCGTGCAGAGCATGTTGATGGTCGTGCTCTTGCCCGCCCCGTTGGGGCCGAGGAAGCCAAAGACTTCCGCGGCCCCAACCTCGAAGCTGACGCCCTTGACGGCCTCGAAGTCGCCGAACTGCTTTCTCAGGTTGTTGACCCTGATCGCAGGTCCGGCTGAATCTCCCATGCCATGGAGCTTACGGCTCACTTGTCACCTGCCAGCAGGCGATAGAGCTTCTTGCGGGACTCCTCGAGGATTCCCAGCGCCTCCTCGACCTGCTCGGGGGTGCCGTCCTGCGCGACGTGCATGACGGCACGCATGAGCCCGTGGATGCTGTGGCGGAAACGGTGTCGGGGGTTGCCATCCTCGTCCTCGCTCGACTCCCACGGCGCCTTCTGCTCGCCACGCTCGCTGAGATGCGCATGGCCGGCGTCGGTCAGCTCGAACGAGCGACCGGACTCGCCCTCGGACGGGACGCTGCGGATCAGGCCCTCGTCCTCGAGTTGCTGCAGGGCCGGATAGACCGACCCCGGGCTCGGCCGCCAGCGGCCATCGCTGCGCTCCTCGAGCCCCTGCATCAGCTGGTAGCCGTTCATCGGGTGATCGACGGCGAGCAGCATCAACAGCGCCAGGCGTACATCACCGCGGCGGCGCCTACGAGGCCCGCCCGGTCCGCCCGGTCCAAACGGTGGTCCGCCGAAGCCGGGGCCGCCGAAACGTCCGCGCGGTCCTGGACCGAAGTCCCCGCGCTCGAAGAAGAATCTTTCGTTCTTCATGGTTTTCCTTTCTGTCTGTATCAAGACAGCTCAAAGATATATCGTTATCGATCGCTTGTCAAGCGGCTGTGTCCGTTGCGAGCGCCGGGCCAGCGCCCGCCGTTGGATGCGCGGAAGCGGCGCGGGAGGCGTTTTGCGTTCCTACGACCCAAAACGCCTCCCGCGTCCGGTGCGGAGGCGTGCGATAGGCATGCGGCTCCTGTCAGCGCGTCAGGAGAGCGAGGCGGCGCGGGCCCGGAGCGCCGCTTCGAGGCGCCCGAGGGCGTCGCTCACGGTGCGGAGCTCGGCGTCGGTCAGCCCGCGCTTGAGGGCGGCCTCGGCAGTGGCTTCGAGTGCGGGCCTGGCCTCACCGAGCTGCGCCAGGCGACTCGTGAGGCGGCCGTCCGTTGCCATGTCGGCGAGAGCCGAGTCGACGGCGAGCTTCAACTGCAGCGCCGCGGCGCGCTCGCGCCCGGCGTCGAGGTCGCGTCGCGCGCGCAGCGTGAGCTCCTCACAGACGAGCAGTGGCACGTGCCCGCCGAGCACGCCCGCGAGCCGCGACTGCGGCTCGAGCAGCCGGCTGCGGCGCCGCGACTCGGGCGCGGGCAGCAGCTCGCGCGCGCCGCTCCAGCGCCCGTACGCGACCTGCTCGCCCTCGCCGAAGCCGACCCGTGCGACCAGCAGCCGCTCGCGCGACAGCGGCTCGCTGTAGGGATCGGCGGTGACTACCCGGAAGGCGTGCAGGGTGCGCTCCAGCACCTGCAGGTGCTCGTCGAGCTCGTCCTCGCCGGCGGCGGCCAGCCAGCGGGCGGCCGCCGACGCATGCTCGAACGGTTCGGAGGAGGCGATGATCGTCGCCCGGCCCGTGGCCACCGGCTGCGGTGCCGGCTCCGGCGGCGCCGGGCGACGGCGGCGGGCAAAGCGGCCACGCCGCGGTGCCTCGAGGGTCGCGAACAGCAGCACGTGCGTCGGCGGCGACTGCCGGTGCGCGCCCTGTGCGCGCACCAGGTAGCGGCCGTCGGGGGGTCCGAGCGGCCACGGTGCCTCGATCTGGCTGAAGGCGAACAAGGGCACGGCCGCAGTCTAAGGGGGTCCTTCCAGCGGGAAGGACCCCTCGAAAACGCTAAATTGCTTCGACATGAACGGTGAGAACAACGGCATTCGCGGACGTGTCACCAAACAGGGCGAGGAGACGATCGGCAAGCTCGCACAGGATCTGTTGAAGAGCCCGATCGTGAGCGGCACGCTGACGGCGGCGTTCGACGCGCGTGAGCGCGCGAGCCGGGCTCAGGAGCTCGCGATGAGCGCGCTCAATCTGCCCTCAGCGGCGGACGTCGACCGGCTCACGCGGCGGCTGCGTTCGGTCTCGCAGCGGATCGAGGGGCTCGAGGAGGGCCTCGACCGGATCTCCGACCGGCTCGACAGCTCGCGCCAGACAGCGAGCCTCGAGCAGCGCATGGAGAAGATGGAGAAGCGCCTCGCCTCGATCGAGCGTACGCTGACGCGGCTCGACAAGAAGCTCAGCGCGAGCGGCGGAGCGCCGTGATCGCCAGCCGCCCGAGCGCGAGCTCGGCGGCGTGCAGCGCGTCGGGCTCGATGTAGGCATCCGAGCCGAGCACGTTGGACACGAGCAGTGCACTGGCGGCCTGCGCCCCGTGCCGCGCCGCGACCGTGAAGATCGTCGCGGTCTCCATCTCGACCGCGAGCGCTCCGGCCGCGCGCCAGCCCGCGAGCTGGTCATCGGCGTCGTAGAAGAGGTCGGCCGAGACGACCGGTCCGGCCAGCGCACCGCGAGCGGCGCCGGCGGCACGCAGCGCGTCGGTCAGCGGGCCGGCCGGGGCCACGGGCGCGAGGCGCTCGAGCCCGGCGAGTGCGCGGCTGGTGCCGTCGTCGGCGAGCGCCGCGTCGACCACGATCAACTGCCCCACGCCGAGGTGGCTCTGCAGCCCGCCGCAGGTGCCGACCCGCAGCAGCCGCCGCGCGCCGAGCTCGATCAGCTCGGTCGCCACGATCGCCGCGCTGGGACCGCCCATGCCGGTGCTCTGGATGCTCAGCAACGCGCCGTCGGCGGCCGTTCCCGTGTAACCCCAGAGGCCACGGTTGTGGTTGAGCATCTTCGGCTTCTCGAGCAACCCCTGCGCAAGCCGCAGTGCGCGGCCGGGATCACCCGGCGCCAGCACGCGCTCGGCGAGCTCGGCCGTCTGGTGAATGTGCGCCAAGCTACCCACGGCGGGCGAGCCTAGAGGTTCCGGAAGCCGACCGCAGAGGTTCCGGGAACGTGCGGCTCCATAGACTCCCGGCGGCGATGACAGCTACACAAGCGGCTGCTGCGGTCGGCGTCTCGGTGGGCACCCTGAGGCGCTGGGTCCGGGAGGGCGTGGTACCCGAGTACGAGGGCGCCTGGACTCCCGCCGCGCTCGGCAAGGCGAGGCTGATCCGGCGCCTGCGCGACCGCGGCTACACGCTCGCGCAGCTACGCCAGGCAACCGCGGAGGGGCGGCTTGCATTCGGTCGCATCCTCGAGTTGTTCGAGAGCGGCGGGGCGACCTATGCGCGCAAACAGGCGACCCGGCGCACCGGCGTCGACGCCGTGACCGTAGATCGCGTCGCGGCGGGCCTCGGGATCCCGGCCGGCGAACCGCTCGACGAGGTGGCGATGCAGGTCGTCGGCTATGTGGCGGCGGCCGTCAAGGCCGGACTGCCGCGGGAGGCGATGCAGCAGCTCACGCGCGTCTACGCGCAGGCGATCAGCCAGATCGCCGACGCAGAGGTGCGCCTCGTGCATCTCTATGTCCACGAGCCGCTGATGCGCTCGGGTGGCTCCGCCGAGGAGATGGCCGACACGATGCTGACCGTCGCCGAGGGCCTGCTGCCGATCAGCACGCCGCTGCTGGAGCAGCTGCACCGGCGGATGCTGATGCACTTCATCGACCAGGACGTCGTCGGGCACATGGAGGCCGAGCTGTCCAGCGACGAGCACGGAGTGGGGCGGATGCGTGTGGCGATCGCCTTCGCCGACCTCGCCGGCTACACGCAGCTGACCGAGGCCCGCGGCGACCTGCACGCGCTCGACGTCGTCGACCGCTTCATCGCCAGCGTGACCGCGACGCTGCCCGAGAATTCCCGCGTCATCAAGACGATAGGCGACGAGGTGATGGTGGTCGGCTCGGACCCGGCGGCGCTCACAGCCTGGGCGGCGCGTCTGGGCGGATCGATGCCGGAGGAGCCGCGCCCGCGTGCCGCCGTGCATTACGGCTACGCCCAGTACCGCGAGGGCGACTATTTCGGGCGCGAGGTCAACCTCGCCTCGCGCGTGCAGGCGGAGTCCGGCCCCGGCGAGGTGCTGGTCACGCGCGCGGTGATCGAGGCCGGAGGCTCAGGTCTGCGGTTCGAGCCGCTCCCCGAGGTGCGGCTGCGCGGCTTCAGCGAACCGACCGAGCTCTTCCGCGTGGTCGACGGAGCGCGTCCGTGACCGTCGTCGAGACGATCACCGAGGGGGTGCGCGAGGAGGGCCTGCTGCTGCCGGGGCGCGCCGTCGTGGTGCTGCTCTCCGGAGGCCGCGACTCGACCTGCCTGCTAGACGTCGCGATCGGGATCTGCGGCGACGAGCAGATCACGGCGCTGCACGTCAACTACGGCCTGCGCGAGAGCGCGGCCGATGATGAGCGCCACTGCCGCGAACTCTGCGCACAGCTGGGGGTGGAGATCGAGGTCAAACACGCCCGCTCGCGCCCGCCCGGGAATGTCCAGGCCTGGGCACGGGAGCTGCGCTACGACGCCGCCACGCAGCTCGCGCTCTCGCACGCGGCGGACATTGCGGCCGGGCACACCGCCACCGACCAGGTCGAGGGGATCCTCTACCGGCTGGCCTCGTCACCGAGCCGGCGGGCGCTGCTCGGCATGCGTGCGCGCGACGGCAATCTCGTGCGCCCGCTGCTGCACTTCACGCGCGAGCAGACCGGTGATTACTGCCGGGAACGGGGTCTCGAGTGGTGCGACGACGAGTCAAACGACTCCGGCGTCTATGCCCGTGGCCGCACGCGCCACGGCCTGGTGCCCGCGCTGCGTCAGATCCACCCCGCCGCCGAGCAGAACGTGCTGGCGCTCGTCGAGACGCTGCGCGATGAGGCGGAGGTGCTCGAGGGGATCGTCGACGCCGAGCTCGACGGGCATGCCGAGATCCGGCTGAGGCGCCTGCGGGCGCTGCCACCCGCGCTTGCGCGGCTGATCGTGCAGCGCCTCGCCGACAGGGTCGAGGGCCGTCCGACGCCCGGAGCCAGCCGCCGCCTGGACGACATCCTGGCGCTGCACGACACCGGCACCAGTCACGTCGATCTGCGCGGCGGCGTGCGGGCGACGGTGGTCGAGGGCGTTCTCAGTTTCGACCGCACGCCCGAGATCGCGCGCGAGCCATAAACTGGGCGCGAGTGGCGACGAAGGACTTGAACCCGGGCGAGATCATCGTCGAGTCGGATGATCTCCAGCGCCGCGTGAAGGAGCTCGCGAGTCAGATCTCGAGTGATTACGCCGGCAAGGATCTGCTGCTGATCGGGGTGCTCAAGGGCGCGATCTTCTTTCTGGCCGACTTCATGCGTGCGCTCACGATCGAGTGTGAGGTCGACTTCATGGCGATCTCGTCGTATGGATCCTCGACCAAGTCCTCGGGCGTGGTGCGGATCCTCAAGGACCTCGACGCGGCGATCGAGGGCCGCCATGTGCTGATCGTCGAGGACATCGTCGATTCCGGGCTCACGCTCCAGTACCTGCTGCGCAACCTGGCCGGCCGCAAGCCGGCGTCGCTCGAGGTCTGCGCGCTGCTGCGCAAGCCGGTGAGCCTCGAGGTCGAGCTCGAGGCGCGGTACGTCGGCTTTGAGATCCCCGACAAGTTCGTGGTCGGTTACGGACTCGACCACGCAGAGCGCTACCGCGCGCTCCCGTACGTCGCAGTTCTCACCGAGTAACGGCCGTGCGCGCCCCGCTCTGGGCGCGGAAATGCAGCGGTTAGGGCGGCAGCGGGGCAATGCTACGCTTGGCCTTTCCCGCCTGAGAGTCGCAAGAGCCTAACCGGCGGCAACCAGGAGTGAGGCCTGAACATGAGTCGTTTCTTCAAGAGCGCTGCCTTCCCCATCCTGATCGTGGTGGTGCTCGCGTTCTTCGCGTCCAAGCTGGTCGGCAACAGTGGCAAGACCACTCCGCCCAACTTCGGGCAGACGGTCCAGCTCATCAACAACAACGGCGTCCGCAGCATCACGCTCGATCAGAAGGACAACAGCATGTCTGTGGTCCTCGTCAACGGAGACAAGTACTCCACGGGCTACCCGAACGGCTACGTGTCGCAGCTGATCAACGACGTCACCAAGACGGAGGGCTACAGCGCGCTCAACGTCAACGACACGTCGAGCAACGGCTGGATCTCGCTCCTGACCTACCTGCTGCCGTTCGTGATCTTCATCGGGTTCTGGCTGTTCCTGATGAACCAGGTCCAGGGAGGCGGGTCCAAGGTGATGTCGTTCGGCAAGTCGCGCGCCAAGCGAATGTCGGTCGACTCGCCGAAGATCACCTTCCGTGACGTCGCCGGTGTCGACGAGGCCGTCGAGGAACTGCACGAGATCAAGGAGTTCCTCGAGAACCCCAAGAAGTTCCAGGCACTCGGTGCCCGGATCCCCAAGGGTGTGCTGCTCTACGGACCGCCCGGCACCGGCAAGACGCTGCTCGCGCGCGCCGTCGCGGGCGAGGCGGGCGTCCCGTTCTTCTCGATCTCCGGCTCGGACTTCGTCGAGATGTTCGTCGGGGTCGGCGCCTCACGCGTCCGCGACCTGTTCGAGCAGGCCAAGCAGAACTCTCCCTGCATCATCTTCATGGACGAGATCGACGCAGTCGGCCGCCACCGTGGCGCCGGTATGGGCGGCGGTCACGACGAGCGCGAGCAGACGCTGAACCAGCTGCTCGTCGAGATGGACGGCTTCGAGATGAAGGACAACATCATCCTCATCGCGGCCACCAACCGTCCTGACATCCTCGATCCGGCGCTGCTGCGTCCCGGGCGCTTCGACCGGCAGATCGTCGTCGACCGGCCCGACCGGGTCGGGCGCAAGAAGATCCTCGAGGTGCATACCCGCGGCAAGCCGCTGGCGCGCGAGATCGACATCGACGTGCTTGCCGGGCAGACGCCGGGCTTCACCGGTGCCGACCTCTCGAACCTCGTCAATGAAGCAGCGTTGCTCGCCGCCCGTAGCGGCAAGCGCGAGATCACGCAGATCGAGCTCGAAGAGGGGATCATGCGCGTGATCGCGGGCCCCGAGAAGAAGACCCGCGTGATGGGCGAGAAGGAGCGGCGGATCACCGCCTACCACGAGATGGGCCACGCGATCGTCGGGCACTACCTGCCCAACAGCGACCCGATCCACAAGATCTCCGTGATCTCGCGTGGCCAGGCGCTCGGCTACACGATCTCACTGCCCGGTGAGGACAAGTTCCTGACGACGCGCGCGGAGCTGCTCGACACGATGGCGATGACGCTCGGCGGCCGGGCCGCCGAGGAGCTGGTCTTCGGTGAGATCACGACCGGCGCGTCCAACGACCTGGAGAAGGTCACGGCCACCAGCAAGCAGATGGTGATGCGCTTCGGGATGTCGGAGAAGCTCGGCCCGCGCGTGTTCGGGCATGACCGCGGCCTGCCGTTCCTCGGCCGTGAGTTCAGCGCTGAGCCCGACTACTCGGACGAGATCGCCCGCGAAATCGACCTCGAGATCCGCCGGATCGTCGAGTCGGCGCACACCGTCGCCCGTGACATCCTCACCGAGCACCGCGAGTCGCTCAACCACATCTCCGAGATCCTGCTCAAGCGCGAGACGCTCGAGAGCGACCAGTTCGTCGCCCTGCTCAACGGCGACAGCGAGGAGCAGGTCTTCGGATCAGAGGCTCCGCCGCCACCGTCACTGCCGGCCGCACCGCAGCCGGAGCGCAGCGGCGAGAGCCCGAAGCTCTTCCCGCGCCCGGGCCTGGCCGGCGGCACCGCCGACTAGTGCTCGGCGTCTCGCGCAGCTCCACCGAGCCCAAGCCGGGCCCGGTGGTGCTGTTCGTCCGCTGGGGCTTGCCGATCGCGCTGATCATCGCCGGCATCGTGTGCCTGATCCTCTCCGGAGGGCACCTGTCCGGTGTTCAGGACAACGCGTCGGAATCGAACGTCTTCACCTCGACCCTGATCAACCGCGACTCGGTGCTGTCGGCGATCGGTGTCGCCGCGATCGTGATCGCCTTGATGGTCTGGCTGCTCAACTGGATGCTGCGCATGAACGCCGACGAAGCGGGCGACCGCGCCAAGGAGGATGAAGCGCGCGAATACCTCCGGCGCCACGGCCATTGGCCCGACGAGCGCTAGAGCCCTGGGGTGCCTACGGGCGGAGTGAGCCCGGCGCGCTCACACTCCGCCAGACCCGGTGCCATCGCCGGGGGTGCGGCGAGCTTCGGTGGCTTGGCGAAGGCCGGGCGCCGGAAGTCGAAGTAGTCGGTCATCGGGTGAGCGTTGGCGTCGCGGAAGCTGAGCGCCGGCAGGTTCCACTTGCGTTCGACGAACGCGAGGATCGATGTGTGGTCCTGCACGACCCGGGAGGCGTAGTTGGCCCGGGCCCACGGTGAGATCACCAGCAGCGGCACGCGGAAGCCGTAGCGGTCATAGCCTCCGGGCGCCAGCGGCTGGCTGGGATCGGTGAGCGCAGCCTCGGGGGTCGTGAGTGGCGCGATGCTGTCGGGCGCGATCGCCGCCGGAGGTCGCACGTGGTCGTAGTAGCCGCCGTGCTCGTCCCAGGTGATGAAGAGCGCCGTCTTGTGCCAGCGGCGCGAGCGCAGCAGGGCGCCCGCCACCTGTGCGATGAAGCGCTCACCGGCCTGGATGTCCTGCGGGTTCTCCTCGGAGTCGACCACGTAGTTGGGGTCCAGGAAGGAGAAGGACGGCAGCTTGCCATGCGCTGCATCGGTGAAGAAGCGGGCGATCGGGACCATGCGATCGGTGCAGGCGGTCGAGCGCGCGAACTCGGGCACGATCAGCGGCGAGCCTTCGAGCGTGCCGCTGGTCGGCGTGACGTAGTTGAGCCAGCTGATGTTGTGCTCGAGCAGCTGGTTGAAGATTGTGCCGTTCGCGGCCGGCACCTGGAAGGTGTAGTTGTTGGTCGCGGTGAGGCCGGAGGCCGTGCCGCAGAAGAGGAAGCGGCGGTTCGGATAGGTCGCCGCCAACACCGAGCAGAAGTAGCGCTCGCCGATCGGGAAGTGCTGGGCCAGGGAGTAGCTGGCCGGCAGGTAGCCGCGATCCCAGAACGACATCGCCTGGTCGCTCGACGCCTGTACGAAGCCGTTGTTGGCGCCGTTGTTCCAGGCTGTGTGCGAGGCGTTCCACGACTGGCTGACGCCCGGGCCCTGACACGGCGATGACGCGCGCTGCGCGGGCACGTCCGGGCCCATGATCCCGTAGGGGGCGATGCTCGACGGGTTCGAGTTGATGATCGTCTTGCGCCGGAGCGTCAGTCCGTCGACGTGTGCGCGGCCCTTGACCTGGTAGGGGACCATCCCGAGCAGGTTGTCGAAGGAATGGTTCTCCATCATCAGCACGACGACGTGCTCGATCTGCTCGAGCCCTGGCGTCGGATGGCCGGCCGGCAGGTGCGGGAACGGCAGCGAGCCCGGTGCCCGCGGGCCACTGGCCGCGCTCGCCACGGGGCGGGCCCAGGCCGGCAGGCCGCCGTACGCACCGGCCGCGGCGAGGCCTGCGGCCGCCGCCCCACCGCGAGCGAGCAGCTGCCGGCGGCTGATCGTGGGCCGGTCGGTCATCGGTACCGTGCGAGGGCGACCATGCACCCCGATCTTAACTTGAGCGCTCGGCTGGCTGGTGACTTCCGCATGATGGGGATCGTCAACGTGACCCCCGATTCATTCAGTGACGCGGGCCGCTTCTTCGATCCGGCCGCGGCGGTCGAGCACGGTCTGGCGCTCCAGGCCGAGGGCGCCACGATCCTCGACGTCGGCGGGGAGTCGACACGACCGGGGGCGGATCCGGTCGAAGCCGACGAGGAGTCACGGCGCGTCCTGCCCGTGATCGAGGCGCTGGTGGCCGCGGGCGTGAGCGCACAGATCTCGGTGGACACGATGAAGGCTGAGGTCGCGCAGCGGGCGCTGGCGGCCGGCGCGACGCTGGTCAACGACGTCACCGCGCTGCGGGCGGCGCCTGAGCTCGCCGAGCTGACCGCGGCGGCCGGTGCGGAGCTGTGCCTGATGCACATGCAGAGCCCGCCAAACCAGCCGCCGGCTCCGCGGCGCTACGACGACATCGTCGCCGAGGTCAAGAGCTTCCTCGAGGAGCGCATGGCGTTCGCCGTCGCGCACGGCGTGCCGGAGGAGCGGATCATCCTCGATCCGGGCTTTGGCGGCGGCAGCTTCGGCAAGGATGCCGCGCAGAACCTGGAGCTGCTCAGGCGGCTCCCGGAGCTGGTCGCGCTCGGGCGCCCGATCCTCGTCGGCACGAGCCGCAAGGGGTTTCTCGGCGACCTTACGGGTCGCCCCGTGGATCAGCGGCTGGCCGCAACGATCGCCACCAACGTGATCGCCTACGGAAACGGCGCCCGCATCTTCCGGGTGCACGACGTCGCGCCGCTGTGCGACGCCCTGACCGTGACGGCGGCAACGTTGGCCGTCTAAAGTCGCACGGCTATGAGCGCCGACGAAGAGCCCGAGGAGGAGTTCGATCCGGAAGAGCCCGAGGGGCTGGACGACGACTTCGACGACGAGGACGAGGAGGGTCATCCCGAGCCCGAGGTCACGATCGAGGTCAGCGGTCTCTCGCTCTACACCCACTTCGGCGTCACCGCGGCCGAGCGGGAGATCGGCCAGCGGCTGCTTGTCGACGTGCGCCTCGACGTCGGTGAGTGCGATGCGACCGTCACCGACCGGGTCGAGGACACCGTCGATTACGGGCAGGTGTGTGAGGTCGTCAACCTTGTCGCGCAGCAGCGCGAGTACCGCACGCTCGAGCGCTTCTGCACCGCCGTCGCCGACCGCCTGATCGAGCGCTACGAGCTGCACGCCGTATGGGTCAAGGCCGCCAAGCCCGAACCGCCGATCGTGCTGAACGTGGCCGAGGTCTCGGTCGAGGTCTGGCGCGAGGCGTGAATGAAGGGGATGCTCGGGCTCGGCTCGAACATCGGTGACCGCCGCGCGCACCTGCAGGCGGCGGTCGACACGCTGGCACGCCACGGTGTGCGCGTGCTGCGCTCCTCCTCCACGTATGACACCGAGCCGGTCGGGCTGATCCTCGACCAGCCCGAGTTCCTCAACGCCTGCATCGAGATCGAGACCGGACACGATCCGATCGGGCTGCTCGACGCCTGCAAGGAGACCGAGCGCGAGGTCGGCAGGACCGCCGGCGGGCCGCGGCACGGGCCGCGCGTGATCGACGTCGACGTGCTGCTGCTTGGTGACCTCGAGTACGAGTCAGAGCGTCTGCGGCTGCCGCACCAGCAGGTCACGACCCGCCGATTCGTGCTCGTGCCGCTGCTCGAGCTCGATCCCGAGCTGGCGCTGCCCGGCGGTGAGCGGCTGGCCGACTCGCTGTCGGCGCTGGGCGGCGGGCAGGACGTGCGTGTCGCCGGGCCGCCGCTCTCCTTATAGTCCCGGCGATGTCAGAGCTTGACGGCAAGCTGCTGGTCGTCGACGTGGGCAACACGCAGACCCACTTCGGCGTGTTCGACGCCGGCTCGGAACGGGTCGCCGAGCACTGGCGCTTTGCCACCGACCGCGAATCGACCGCCGATGAACTGGCGGCGCTGCTCGCCAGCCTGCTGGCGCTGCGCGGACTCTCGTTCTCCGACGTCGGCGCCTCGATCGTCTCCTCGACCGTGCCGCGGCTCTATGACCAATGGCGCACCGCCGCCTCGCGCTACATCGGCCATGAGATGCTGGTGGTGGGGCCGTCGCTGAAGACGGGCATGCCGATCCGCACCGAGAACCCGTACGAGGTCGGCGCCGACCGCCTGGTCAACGCCGTGGCCGCCTACGCGCGCGTGGGCTCGACCTGTGTGGTCGTCGACTTCGGCACCGCGATCACCTATGACGCGGTCTCGGCCGAGGGCGAGTACCTCGGCGGGATCATCACGCCCGGCATCGAGATCTCGCTCGAGGCACTCTCAGAACGCGCAGCCAAGCTGCCGATCGTCGAGCTCAGCGAGCCGCGCGCAGTGATCGGCCGCTCGACCGTCGAGGCGATCCGCAGCGGCATCGCCTTCGGCTTCGCCGGTCAGGTCGAGGGGATCGTGCGCAGGCTGCGCGAGGAGCTGGGGGAGAGCACGAGGGTGATCGCCACCGGCGGCTTCTCGACGGTCATGTACCCGTTCATCAAGGAGACGATCGACGAGGTCGACGAGTTCCTGACGCTGACCGGGCTGCGGCTGATCTGGGACCGCAACGCCGGCTGACCGGCGGGCCACTCAGAGAGCGGCCGGTGGGATTGGCACGTCCGGCGACATCGCCACCGACGCCGCGAGTTGCAGGAGCGATCGCGGTGCGCGATCCTCGGGCGCCGCGGCGCGCGCGACCGCGTAGGTGCTGAGCAGCCGCTTGATCGCCGCGAACACGGGCGCGTCGTCGACCTCCTCGGGAACGTCGCAGGCGAGCTCGGCGAGCGCGACGAGCTCGGTGCCGTCGCCGGTGCGGAACTCGAGCAGGACGCCGATCTGCAGGTAGTTGGCGACGCGGTCGAGCAGCAGATGGCCAGCCCGCTCACGTTCGCCGACCGCGGGGCCGGAGACCGCGAGTGGGCCGGCATTTGCAATCTGCAGCGACTGGCCCGAGGCGACCAGCGCGATCTGCTCGGCCCTCAAGCCCGCCTGCAGCGCGAGCCGCAGCTGTGAGGCGGCTGAGACGCCCGTCAGCCCGTAGGGCGCATCGGACGCGAACAGGATCTGCGCGGGTGGCACGAGCGAGAACAGCGCCATCAGATCCTGGGTGATCCACCACGCGGTGTCGAACAGGACGTTGGGCAGGTCGACGCAGGCGCGCCAGATCCAGGCGAGATCGGAAACCGCGGCGTGGGCCAGGATCACCCGCGCGTTGGGGTACTCGCCGGCGTACTGGATCACGTGCTCGCCCAGCGCCGGGATCCCGCGGCCGGCATGGATCAGGATCGGCAGCGCGCGTTCGTGTGCGAGCGCGAACAGTGGTGGCACGTCGGGGTGGTCGAGCGTGAACTGCTCGGCGCGCGGATGCAGCTTGATGCCCTTGGCGCCGCGCGCAAGCGCGCGCTCCGCTTCGGCCGGCGCGCCCTCGCCCGGTTTCACGCGGCAGAACGGCACCAGCAGCCCGTTGGCGCCGGCAGCCTCCTCGATCACGAAGTCATTGGCCTGGGGGTAGCCGTTGGGCTCGTGCATCGGGAAGACGAAGCAACCGCGCGCATCCGCCGCGTGCAGGCACTTCAGCAGCTCCTCCGGGCTCTGGCGCATGCCGTCGGGGTCGTTCTGACCAAGGTGCGTATGCGCGTCGAACAGCTCAAGACCCGGCAGCTGATCACGGAGCACCTGCAGCCACGGGGCGATCACCGCGTCGAGATCCACATCGGGATTCGTACCATGAACTCGATGAGTACGAGCCAGACGCCATCCAGATCGCTGAACGACCCCTGGCAGCTCGGCGGGATCACGATTCCCAACCGGATCGTGCTCGCGCCGCTGGCAGGCATCGGCAACTGGTTCGTGCGCCTGCAGGCCAAGCGCTACGGGGCCGGACTGACCGTCTCCGAAATGGTCTCGAGCCACGCCGTGCACTACGGCAACGAGCGCACCTGCAGGGAGTTGCTTCGCATCCACCCCGATGAGCACCCTGTCTCGGTACAGCTGTTCGGCGCCGATCCCGGGGTGATGGCGTCGGCCGCGGAGCGCGTGGCGGCGGCGGGGGCCGATCTGATCGACATCAACATGGGCTGCCCGGTGCCGAAGGTCTGCAAGACCGGGGCGGGGGCGGCGCTGCTCGAGGATCCGGACCGCGCCGTGGCGGTGGCGCAGGCCGCCGCCAGGGGCAGCGGCCTGCCGGTGACCGTCAAGCTGCGCACGGGGCTGCACCCCGGCGACGGCAAGGGCGTGGAGCTCGCGCGTGAGCTCGCCGAACGTGGCGGCGTCGCCGGGCTCTCGATCCACCCACGCCACGCCTCCCAGCGTCACAGCGGCAAACCGGACTATGAGCTGGCCGCGAGGCTCGTGGAGGAGCTGCCGGTGCCGGTGCTGCTGTCCGGCGGATTGCGCACCGCCGAGCTCGCGCGCGAGGCCTTTGAGCGGACGGGCGCCGACGCGATCCTGCTCGCCCGCGGGTCGCTCGGGAACCCCTGGGTGTTCGAGCAGCTCGTCGGGCTCCGCGAGTGCGAGCCGACGCGCGCGGAGATCGTCGCCGAGCTGAACTGGGTGCTCGATTGCGCCGTCGAGCACCTCGGCGCCGAGCGCGCCAACCGCTACCTGCGTAAGTTCTATCCCTGGTACATCGAGCGTCTCGGGGGCACACGCGGGGAACAGGCGGCCCTGCAGGCGGCGCTGCAGCAGACCGACTGCATCGAGCGCGCGCGGGAGCTGTTCGAGGGTGCCGATGCGTCGTTCGCGCTGGCCTCCAGCGGTTTCTGAGGGCGCAGGCTCGGGAACCGTGTAACGGGGTCTATACTCCTCCGCCCACGCAGCAGAAGGTGCTGTGGACTACCCGCGATTGCGGGCTTTTTCTTTCCTCACTACGGATTCAGCCACATGCCCAAGGACGTCATTCTCACCCCCGAAGGTCTCGAGAGCCTCAAGTCTGACCTCGAGCATATGTCGACCGTGCGCCGGCGCGAGGTTGCCGCACGGATCAAGGAAGCGCGTGAGTTCGGCGACATCTCTGAGAACGCCGAGTACGACGACGCCAAGAACGAGCAGGCGATGCTCGAGGCACGCATCGCCGGACTCGAGGAGAAGCTGCGCTCCGCCACCGTGATCGACGCCTCCGAACTCGACACCGATGTCGTACGAGTCGGAACCATGGTGCACGTCACCGATGGCGATGGTGCCAAGCATAAGTACACGATTGTCGGCTCCGCTGAGGCCAAGCCGGCGCAGCTGAAGCTCTCGAACGAGTCCCCTGTCGGCAAGGCGCTGATCGGTCGCAAGAAGGGCGAGACCGTGTCTGTCGCGACGCCGCGGGGCGAGCGCCAGCTCAAGATCTCCAAGATCGAAGTCGCCTGAGCCAACACGGCTAGCGGTCCCGTGAGCGACCCAGGCGAACCCGAGGAGCAGCCCGACGTCTTCGCAGCGCGCCGCCAGAAGCTGGCGGCGCTGCGTGCGGCCGGGGTCGAGCCGTTCCCATATGCATACCCCGGCGTCGAGCCGATAGCGTCGGTCCGCGAGGCGCACGCGGGCCTCGAGGCGGGGGAGGAGACGACAGCATCGCACCGCGTCGCCGGCCGCCTGGCGGCGCGACGCGGCCAGGGCAAGATGGCCTTCCTCGATCTCGTCGATCGCTCGGGCAGGATCCAGCTGCAGGCGCGCATCGACGAACTCGGAGTCGAGCGCATGCAGCTGCTCCTCGACCTCGACCTCGGCGATCTGATCGGCGTCGACGGCACCGCCTTCAACTCCAGGCGCGGCGAGCTGTCACTGCGCGTGACGCGCTTCGAACTGCTCGCCAAGTCGCTGCGGCCGCCGCCCGACAAGCACCACGGTCTGACGGACGTCGAGACGCGCTTCCGCCAGCGCGAGGCCGACCTGCTGTCCAACGAGGAGACGCGTGCGCTCTTCATCACGCGCGCACAGATGGTCACCGCGATCCGGCGGTTCCTCGACGAGGACGGCTTCATCGAAGTCGAGACCCCGATCCTGCAGCCGCTCTACGGCGGCGCGGCGGCACGGCCCTTCACGACCCACCACAATGCGCTTGACCGCGAGCTGTACCTGCGAATCGCGAGCGAGCTCTACCTCAAGCGCCTGATAGTCGGCGGGCTCGAGCGCGTCTATGAGATCGGGCGGAACTTCCGCAACGAGGGGCTCTCGCACAAGCACAACCCCGAGTTCACGATGATCGAATGGTACGAGGCCTACGCCGACTACAAGGACGTCGCCGCTCGCTTCGAGGCGATGATGAGCTACGTCGCCGATCAGATCGGCTACGACGGCCCGATCGATTTCCAGAAGCCGTGGCGTCACGAGACGTTGACGGACTCGATCGAGTCTCGCACCGGAATCAACATCCGAGCGCATTGCGATCGTGATTCGCTGGCGGCGGCGATGGCGGAGAAGGGGCTCCCGGTTCCCGAGACCGACACCTGGCCGCAGCTGGTCGATGAGCTTGTCTCCAAGCACGTCGAACCGACGTTGGTCGAGCCCACGTTCCTGTTCGATTACCCGGTCGAGATCTCGCCGCTCGCCAAGCGCCATCGCAGCGAGGACGGGCTTGTGGAGCGCTTCGAGGCCTTCATCGGCGGTATCGAGGTGGCCAATGCCTTCAGTGAGCTGAACGACCCCGACGACCAGCGCGTGCGCTTCGAGGATCAGCAGGCGCTCGCCGCCAGCGGTGACCAGGAGGCTCAGCCCTACGACGACGCCTACATCCAAGCGCTCGAGTACGGGATGCCGCCGACCGGCGGCATCGGCTTCGGGATCGATCGCATGGCGATGATGTTGACGGGGCGGAAAACGATCCGCGAGGTCGTGTTATTTCCGGCGATGCGTGATTAGCAGGTAACCTTTCTCCCTATTGGGGGTTAGACGTTGGTCTGGTCGCCGGCGTTAGCGGCTAAAGCATGCCGCGCCCGGGCCGATACAGGCAACAAGGTGCGCAAGCTGATGAAGAGATTCCGGGGGGAAAACGGACAGGCGCTTGTGGAATTGGCATTCGTCATTCCAATCGTGATGCTGTTCCTATTCGGCATCATCGATTTCGGCTTGGCGCTCAACCAGCAGAACTCGGACACGAACATGGCCAACATCGGCGTCCGCGAGGCGGCTGTCTACCCGGGCAGCGGGAACGTGAACTGCGGCGGTACGTCCGAGTCCACTCTTGCTGCGTGGGTGATGTGCGAGTCGACAGCCGACGGTGGCCCGACGCTCACCAGCGTGTGCGTCTACGACACCAATTTGTCGGCGAATGGGACCTCTTACACCACCGGCGATCCGATTGAGGTGAAGGTCGGATCATCGTTCAGTTGGCTGCAGCTGCTCTGGGGCGAGGGGCATGGCCCCGTCAGCTCGATCGGGGGCAGCGCCACGATGCGACTGGAGACGTCTGGATTGAGCGGTGCAACCCCCTCGTTCTTTGCGAACCCCACGGGCTGCTAGCGCGCATCATGCAGGTGCGTCATCACAACCCACGAATCAAGTTACTCGCCAACCGCGCCGATAGCACGAACGAAACTCAACGGAGCGCATGAAAATGGAAGCCAGTCGACATTTCGGTAAGTCTTCATCAGGCGGTTCAGGCCTGAGCAACCGCAGGACGGCGATTCTTGTCGCCGGCGTGTCGGCCCTGGCCGCAGCCGTCCTGATCTATCTTTTCGTCGCGCACTACGACAAGAAGACGCCGACGGTCCTCGCGCCCCAGAACACGACCGTGTGGGTGGCCAAGCAGTACATCCCGGCGGGGACGCCCCAGAACCAGATTGCAGCGGACGGCCTGCTGAAGCCAACGCAGGTTCCGGCCTCGCAGGCGATCCTGGGTGCGCTCACGGATCCGGCGGCCGTCGCAGGGCAGACCACGTCTGTCGCGATCGAGACCGGGCAGCAGATCACAGTGGGCGACTTCACCAAGACACCAGTGAACGCGATCGGCGCATACCTCAAGGGCGATCAGCGTGGTGTCGCGTTCTCGCTTGACAGCGAGCATGGCTTGACGACGTATCTGCAGGCCGACGATACCGTCGACATCATGGAGCTGAACGGCGGCGGAGCCAGCGAACTGCTGATCAAGAACGTCACGATCATCGGAAATGCCGGCGGCCTTGTCATCCTGCGCCTCACCGACAAGCAGGCACTGCTCGTGACCGCCGCGACGACCAAGTACACGCTCTGGCTCGCGCTGCGGCCCAGTATCAAGGCAACCAACTCCGTCCAGGTCGGCTCCGTCGGCTCGGTCGGTCAGATCGGCTAGGTGAGGTAACCAATGGCACGCCGAATCACGGCAGCGGTCGCTCACGACGAGACGGCACCGATCCGTCTCGTCAGCGACCACATCCCGGAGGATGCCGGGATCGACGTGACCGAGGTGTTCGGCACCTTCGAGTTGAACGCTGACGCGATCCTGCGACTCGACGTCGACCTGCTGCTCGTGGCTTGCCGCGAGGGTTCCGCCGGGGCGATCGAGTTGGTGGGGCTGTGGAACACGGTGCGGAGCCGTACGCCCGTCGTGGTCATGTCACACGGCAGCGACACCGAGTTCGTGCAGGCCACCTTCGCGGCGGGCGCCGACGACTACATCGTGCTGCACCCGGGCCCATACATTCCGGAGCAGATCCCACGTGATGTCGAGTTCGCGATCCACAAGGCGGTCACCCGCAACCGCAGCGCAAATGATCGCGGGCCGGACGAGGGCGCGCTGATCGCCGTGCTCGGATCAAAGGGCGGGGTCGGCAAAACCGTGGCTGCGTCCAACTTGGGCGCCGCGCTCGCCACGCGCGGGAAGCGCACGGTCCTGATCGATCTCGACCTGCAGTTCGGCGATGTCGCCCTGGCACTCGGTCTGGCCCCGGAGACGACGCTCTTCGACCTGGCGGTCTCGGGCGGCAGCCTGGATGCCGACAAGCTTGACGACTTCATGCTCCGCCACCCGAGTGGGTTGCGGGTGTTGGCGGCTCCGGCCCGGCCCGACCAGGCCGTCTCGGTCACGGCACAGATGCTGACCACCGTGTATTCCATACTGCGTCAGAACTACGACTTCGTGGTGGTCGACACGCCGCCGGCCTTCACCTCTGAGGTGATCGCCACCGTCGACGTCGCGACCTGGATCTGCATGATCGCGATGTTCGACGCGCTGTCGCTGAAGAACACCCGGCTCGGCCTCGACACGCTCGAGCTCATGGGTCACCCACCGGAGCAGGTGCGGGTGGTCCTCAACCGTGCCGGCACGAACGTCGGAATCTCTGACTCCGACGCCGTCCAGATCCTTGGTCGCACGCCCGACGTGCTGGTTCCGAGCGACCGCGAGATCCCTGTCTCGATCAATGATGGGGTACCGATCACGCTTTCGGGCAGCCGCTCGGCCGCGGCGATGGCGATCAACTCGCTGGCGGACATGTTCGTGCAGGACAGCCCGGCGACTCCGTCCAACCCGGCGGCGCCGCTCCAGGTCAAGCAGCGGCGACGCTGGTTCCGGCGCAAGCCGGTCGCCGCCTCCAGCGAATTGGCATCCGGACACTAAGGAGTAAGCGGTGGAACTGCGCGAACGGCTAGCTGGGGGCAATGCGCCCACTACGGCAGTCGAACACCAACCAAGCTCTACGGCTGACTCATCATTCGTAGAGCTCAAGGACCGCATCCATATGGCGGTCATCTCGGAGCTGGGACCGCGGCTCTACAACGAGTCCCTGTCGCAGACCGCCCTGCGCGATGTCGTCCTTGCCGACGTTCGTCAGCGGCTGGCCCAGGAACGCGGGATGTCCACTGCCGACCGCGAGCGCCTGACCCAGGAGATCGCCAACGACACTTTGGGCCACGGGCCGATCGAGCCGCTGCTGCACGATGACACCGTCAGCGAGGTCATGGTCAACGGGCCCGCCGATGTCTGGGTCGAGCGTGCGGGGCGCCTGGAGAAGACCGGCGTGCGGTTCACGGATGAGCATCATCTGCGCCGGATCATCAACAAGATCGTGGCGCAGGTCGGACGCCGCGTCGACGAGTCCTCTCCGATGGTCGATGCCCGCCTGCCCGACGGCAGCCGTGTCAACGCTGTGCTGCCGCCGCTCTCGCTGACCGGGCCGCTGCTGACGATCCGAAAGTTCTCGAAGAAGCGCTGGGATCTTGGTGATCTCGTGGGGATCAACTCTCTCACGATGGCGGCCAAGGAGTTCTTGGAGTGTTCGATTGAGGCCGAACTCAACATCCTGATCTCAGGGGGCACGGGCTCCGGCAAGACAACGCTGCTGAACGCGCTGTCGTCGGCCATCCCCGGCGATCACCGGATTGTGACGATCGAGGACGCGGCCGAGCTCCGGCTCAACCAGGCGCACGTGCTCAGGCTCGAGGCCCGGCCGAAGAACGTCGAGGGCCAGGGCGAGGTGCCGATCCGCGAACTGGTACGCAACTCGCTGCGTATGCGGCCGGACCGGATCGTTGTGGGCGAGGTCCGCGGCGCCGAGGCGCTGGACATGCTTCAAGCGATGAACACCGGGCACGACGGTTCGCTCAGTACCTGCCATGCAAACACACCGCGCGATGCGGTGGCCCGCGTCGAGAGCATGGTGCTGATGGCCGGCATCGACTTCCCGATGTCGGCGGTCCGCCAGCAGCTCTCACGAGCACTAGATCTGATCGTTCAGATCGAGCGCTTCAACGACGGCGCGCGCCGGATCGTCAACATCACCGAGGTGCAGCGCATGGAGGGTGAGACGGTCACCCTGCAGGACATCTTCGAGTACAAGCTCGACAAGGAAATGAACGACGGTAAGGGCCAGCTGATCTATACCGGCTTGCGTCCGACCTGCGGCAAGTTTGAGCGCAACGGTGTGAGTCTGCCCGGCTACATGGACCAGCATAACTTTGGCGCCCCGAACGCTCCTCAGGCAGCCGCTGTGGGTGTGACGCAGGCGAATTTCGGAATCCGGCCAGGGCGCGTCGAGAGGCGGTTCGGGCGATGAGCCTCAGCTCGGGGGCCGCGGCGATCATCGTCAGTGGCGTCGCCGGACTTCTGCTTGGGCTCGCGGTCTATTCGCTGTTCGATCGCAAACAGACGGTGGCCGATCGCGTAAGCGCCTACGTGACGCTCCGGAGCGACGATCACGAGGGCAGCAAGTCGCTGATCGAGCGCGCGCTTGGTGACGGCCAGGCGCGCAAGATCGTAAGGTCACCGATGATCACCCAGCTGCGGCTCGAGATGGAGGTCGCCGACATCAAGCTCGGCTTTGAGCAGTTGATGGCGCTCTCGCTGGTGGTTGGGATCCTCGTCGGCTACCTGCTCTATGCGAGCGTGCACAGTCCGTTCGGCGCGCTACTGGGGCTGTTCGTACCTATCGGTGCGGTGCTGGGCATCAGGTTCCTCGCCGGTCGTCAGCGGCGACTGTTCTCGGAGCAGCTGCCTGACAACCTCCAGGTCATCGCATCGGCGATGCGCTCTGGTCAGACGTTTGTGGGAGCGCTCAAGGCTGTCCTCGAGGATGCCCCGGAACCATCGAGGCGCGAACTGCGCAGGGCCGTGCTCGACGAGCAAGTGGGCATCCCGCTGGCGGACGCGCTCGGCAATGTCACCGTGCGGATGCAGAGCCAGGATTTTCAGCACGTAGCAATCGTGGCCGCGCTCCAGCGCGAGACAGGTGGCAACACAGCGGAAGTGATCGACCTCGTTGCCAGCACCGTTCGTGAGCGCATCGAGATCCGTCGGATGGTCCGCGGGCTCACGGCCCAAGGCAGGCTTTCAGGAGGCATTCTCTCGATGCTGCCGGTCGCAATGTTGATCTTCATCTCGGTGATCAACCCCACATACGTGCATCCACTCTTTCATTCGACCCCCGGGCTCATCGCGCTAGGCGTCAGCATCGGATTGGTGGCGACGGGCGGACTGGTAATGAAGCAGATCATCGAAATCAAGGTCTGAGCTGCAATGACCTATCTTTATCTCGCCCTCGCTGCCATTTGTGCCGGTGTCTCGGTATATGCGCTGGTGTCATCCCGCAACCGTCGCGGCTCCGCCGTGGATCGCGTACAGGCAGTGATCGATTTCTCCCTGACCGCGGGCCTTCACTCGGGTGGTACCGACGTCAGTATGTACCTCGATACTGAGCCAAAGCTGGGCATTCTGGAGAAGCTGGTCACACGTCTTGGCAACCTCTTCTCAGGGAAGTACACGGCGATGAGCGAAGAGGCGATCCGCGAGCAGCTGATGTCCGCCGGTCTGTACACGGCATCGCCGCGAACGGTGCTGGGGTACCGGGTGCTCTCGCTGCTCGGTGTGCCGACTCTTGCGTACTTCGTGGTTGGGACCGGCAGCCTGCTGCACATCGCGATCATCCTCTTGGCGGTGTTCGCTGGGTGGGTCTTGCCCGTGACCTACGTGCAGCGGAAGGCTCGCCACCGCATCGAGACACTCGACCTCGCTCTGCCCGACCTGATCGACCTGATGTGCGTCATGATCGAGGCGGGGCTCTCGTTTCCAGCTGCGATGCGCCTCTCGGCCGAGCAGTTTGGTCCGCCGCTGACCGATGAGCTGCGCCTGGCGCTGCAAGAACAGACCATGGGCCTGAGCATCACAGATGCCTTGACGCACATGGCCGAGCGCGCGGACACGCCCGCCGTCAGAGCCTTCGTGCGAGCTATGTCACAGGGCGATCGCATGGGCATTTCGATGGGCCAGATCATGCGAAACCTTTCGCATGAGATGCGCAGCCGGCGCCGTGCAGCCGCAGAGGAGCGCGCGCAGAAGACCCCGGTCAAGATGCTCTTCCCACTCGTGTTCATGATCTTCCCGGCGCTGTTCATCGTGTTGATGACTCCGGCCGTCATCAACCTCATTCACAACCTCAAGGGTTTCTAGCTTAGCTAGTTCGGTTCGGTTGCCGCTTCGCTCCCAGGCGAGGTGGTCACCGGCAAAGCTGGATGCGCCGAGGGTCTGCTCGTGTCGCGTTTGGTCGCGAACGATCACAAGCCTGACTCCAGCCATCGTCGCCGACACAGACGCGATGGCGGAACCCGAGCGGCGCGACGTTGACGTCGTCTCACCGCAGCGACCGGGCGCGCTCTGGGCGCCAGTGGTGCACCTTGACCCTCGCCGCAGGATTTCACATGCGAGACGCCGTCAACACAGCTCCGGTCGAAACCCAGTGAACGGTGCGCTTAAACGTGTGAGGGCCGGAACCTTTCGGAACCGACCCCCGTGAATCACGAATCACACGTTTCTGAGTCCGACCTTCGAACTCAAAGGTTCAGGCTGTTGCCAACCGTCGACAGCGCGTTGGTCACCTTGCCGCCAAGGAAGTTCAGCGCGACGATCGCGACGATCGCGATCAACGCGAGAATCAGGGCATACTCCGTCAGGCCCTGGCCCTCATCCTCCTCGATCATGCGAGCGATGGCGAGCTTCACGTTGATGAAAAGCTTCAGCATATAGTTGTCACCTCCCCCCCCATATATCCGGGTGAGCTTACTTTCTCCGGCCGCAAAGCGCCAGTGTTGGAAGCGTTTGAGTAGAACATTGCGACGCTGCTTCCGGGCATCGTGGGATCGTCATCGGTGGAATTCCCGCCCTACTTGAGCGCTGGGGACCCAATTCGTGGCGGTGGGTTGCCCCGGTTCGCATGAGACCGAGGGAAAAGTCCTGCAATCAGTGCGTTTCGGCGCCGTCTCGCAGTGTTGACAGTTGTGGTCGTCTGTTCGCCCGGCTCGACGTTTGTACGGACGTCGGCGCGGTAGGCTCCTTGGGCGTCGGATTCAAGGTGCTCCGGGGTGCTCAAGCCCACCGACAGTCGTGACGAATACACGTGATATGCCCATCGATGCGATCAGCGGCTCCGCACGCCCGCAGTCGCCTTCCGTTGTCATGCGCGAGGGAGGGCAGCCGGACGCGCGCGGCGGGCGCTTAACCAACTGGATCGAGGCACGCGCGATGTTTGTGATCGCCGTCTCGCTGGTGCTCGTGATCAGTCTGCTGGGTATCCCCAGCCACCTGAGTCAGGACGGCTGGCTCGCCCTGATAGGCGGCCGCCTGATCGCCGCCCATGGCGTTCCAAACCATGACTACTTCGCCTATATGACCCACGGTGCGCGTTGGGTCGACGAGCAGTGGCTCGCGCAGCTTTTGATGTACGAGCTGACTCGGATCGGTGGCCTGCAGCTTCTCACCGTTCTCTACGTCTTGATCACGGTGGTCGCGTTCGGAGGTGCCGTCGCCGCCGCTCGCGCTCTCGGAGCCGAGGACCTGCACGTTCTGGTCGCGACCCTGCCCGGTGTGTTCTTCTACCTGGTCACGGCCGTGTCCATCCGGACGCAGGGCTTTGCCTATCCGCTGTTCGTGGCGACCCTGTGGCTGCTGGCATCAGAGGTGCGCAGCCCGATCCGTCGGCGCCGCGTCTACCTGATCTTCCCGATGCTCATAGTGTGGGCAAACCTGCACGGCTCGGTCACCCTGGGAGCCGGACTTGCTGCTCTCTACGGCCTGGTCGTACTCGTCGGCAACGTCCGTGGCCGGGGGTTGGGCGGCCTGGCCGATCGCCGCGCGTGGGCGTTCCTGGTGATCT
>DASZLT010000043.1:0-6801 GCA_035552235.1 Solirubrobacteraceae bacterium | reverse complement strand
CTGGGAATAGCCGGCCTGGTGATCGGCACCGCCACCGCCAACATCGTGATGGCCTATATCCAGTTCCGGCGGCTGCGGATCGGCTTCAACGGACATCTCGAGGGCGCCGAGACGCTGATGATCAGCGCCCGGATCCTGATCGCGGCGGTGGCAATGGCGGCGATCGCCAGGGTGGTTTGGATGCTCGCCAACTCGGTTGTCGGCGACTCGACTATCGGGTTGGTGTTCAGCGTCGGCATCGCCGTTGCGGTTGCGGGTGGCTTCTACGTCTGGGCCATCAGCCACATGCGCGTGCCGGAGTGGCAGCAGATCGAATCGATGCTGATGCGCCGCCTGCGCCCGCGCTGATCCGGCGCGAAGGCTCATGATCTAGGCTACGGGACCGTGCTGAGCTTGGCCGTCCTTGCAGGGCCCTGGCCCCGGGTGGGCGTGGTGGTCGCCGCGCTGCTGGCCGCGGCGACGATCCTTGCGCGCACCGATCGCCAGCGCGCCTGGGCGATGCTCGGCGCGCTGGTGCTCGCCCCGGTGCTGCTGCTCGACGACGTCTGGCACTCCGCGCAGCTCGGCTTCGTCCACCGCCACCCGCTCGACGCGGCGGTCGCCGCCGCGGTCGGACTCGCGGTGCTGGCGGGAGCGGCCTACGTCGTGCGCCGGCGCCCGTGGATCGTGGCGCCGGCGGCGATGCTGACGCTGCCGTTCCGGATCCCGATCAGCTCCGGCGGCAACACCAACAGCCTGCTCGTGCCGCTCTACTTCGTGATCGCCGCCTCGGCGCTCGCGTGGCTGGTCCCGGTGCTGTGGCAGGCCCACCTGCAGCCGTCGCGCACCGAGCCGGAGCCGCGCCGCAGCACGTTTCTGTTCGAGAAGCTGCTGGCCGCATTCGTCGTGCTCTATGCGCTGCAGTCGCTGTACTCGCCGTCATCGGGGTCGCCCGCGGGCTTCGTCACCGCGCTCCAGAACGAGGTCTTCTTCTACATCCCGTTCGCGATCCTGCTCGCGCGGCTGCGCGACATCGAGTGGAACCGTGATCTGATCGTGCGCTGCCTGCTGGTCACGGTCGGCCTGGCGATCGCGTTCTCCCTGATCGGGTTCCTCGAGGAGGCTACGAGGACGCTGTATTTCCGCAACAACCTCGTGCAGTCAAACGCGCTGCACGAGTACTTCACGATCAACTCGGTCTTTTACGACCCCGACATCTTCGGGCGCTATCTGGCGCTCACGATGCTGCTTGTCACGACTGTGCTGCTCTACGAGAAGCACACCAGGGTTCAGCTGGGCGCGATCGTGACGCTCGCGATCCTCTGGACCTGCCTGGTGTTCACGCTCTCGCGCTCGAGCCTGGTGGCATTGGCACTGGGGCTCGCCGTGCTCGCGGCTCTGCGCTGGCGCGCACGGCCGGTGATCTACCTGGGGGTGGTGGCCCTGGTCCTCGGCGGAATCATCGTCGCCATCGACCCCAAGAAGTTCGGCCTCCAGAACACCAATGTCGCCACCAGCGGTCGGGCCAATCTCGTCAACGGCGGCATCCAGATCTTCGAGAAGAAGCCGCTCTACGGCTTCGGCTCGGGCTCGTTCCCGAGCGAGTACACGCGTTACGACAAGATCGCCGCTAGATCGGTCAAGGATTCGCACAACATCCCGATCACGATCGGCGTCGAGCAGGGGCTGATCGGCGAGGTCCTCTACATCGCGCTCGTGATCAGCGCGCTGCTCACGCTGTTCAAGGGCGCGCGCGGCGACCCCGTCCGCGTCGGGATCGCGGCCGCCTTCCTCGGCCTGATGCTGCACACGATGCTCTACGCGGACTTCCTCGAGGACCCCGTGAGCTGGACGCTGCTCGCGGTCGGCGGCTCGCTCGCGATCGCGGCGCGCTCCGCCAGGGTCCCGGAGGACTCAAAGCATCACCTGCACGCCGTAGCCTAGAGCCGCACATGCCCAGACTGCTGTTCGTCAAGAGCCGCACGGCGAGCTTCATCGAGCTCGACCAACAGCTGCTCGCCGAGCGCTTCGACGTTCACGTGATCCACCAGCCTGGCCGCTTCAGCGACCCGCGGGTGGTGCTCCGCGAGGTCTGGGCGGCGGACGTGATCGTCGGCTGGTGGGCCTCCTGGCACACCTTCCTGCCGTTCACGCTCGCCTGGCTGCTGCGCAAGCCCTCGCTGCTGATCGTGGGCGGCTTCGACACCGCCGCCGAGCCCGAATACAACTATGGCTTCCAGCTCGGCGGACCGCGCGCCTGGTTGAGCCGTGTGACGATGCGCTCGGCGCGCACGCTGATGACCAACTCCGGGTACTCGCGCGAGGAGATCCACCGCAACATCGGGATCGGACCCGAGCACGTGCGCCTCGTCTACCACGGAGTGCCGGATGACCATACGGCCGCCGGGCCGCTGCCCAGCGGCTTGATCGGCGACCCCGACCGCCCGACCGTGATCACCGTCGGCATCGTCGACGCCACCAACCTCGAGCGCAAGGGCATCCGCACGTTCGTACAGGCGGCCGAGCATGTGCCCGAGGTGAACTTCGTCGTCGCCGGCAAGATCGTCGGCGACGCCGGCGCCGAGCTCGAGCGGATCGCCGCGAGCAACGTGCACCTCACCGGCTGGCTCGGGCACGACGAGCTCCAGTCGCTGCTGCGACGCGCCCGCGTCTACGTCCAGGCCTCGAGGCACGAGGGCTTCGGAGTGTCGGTCGCCGAGGCGATGCTGGCGCGCTGCGTGCCGGTCGCCACGCGCGCCGGGGCGCTGCCCGAGGTCGTCGGCGACACCGGCATCCTGCTCGACGACGGAAGCCCAGAGGCAGTGGCGCTCGGCGTGCGTGAGGCGCTGCATCTGGACCTCGGTGACAGCGCCCGCAGGCGCGTGCTGGAGCGCTTCAGCGTGCAGCAGCGCCGCGATGGCCTGTTCGCGCTGCTCGACGAGACTACGGGCGCACGCGCCTCCTGAGCGCGGCCTCCTACTCTTGGTACGCCTTGACCGACCAGGCCCACATCCGCAACTTCTCGATCATCGCCCACATCGACCACGGCAAGTCGACGCTGGCCGACCGCATCCTCGAGCTCACGCACACCGTCGACTCCCGGTCGATGCGCGCGCAGGTGCTCGACTCGATGGAGCTCGAGCGCGAGCGCGGGATCACGATCAAGGCCCAGGCGGTGCGCGTCTTCTACACCTCGGCGCTGGACGGTGAGACCTACCAGCTGCACCTGATCGACACGCCGGGCCACGTCGACTTCACCTACGAGGTCTCGCGCTCGCTGGCCGCCTGCGAGGGCGCCCTGCTGGTGGTCGACGCCAGCCAGGGCGTCGAGGCGCAGACGGTCGCGAACACCTATCTGGCCGTCGAGGCCGGCCTCGAGCTGATCCCCTGCATGAACAAGGTCGACCTGCCGGGGGCCGAGCCCGAGCGCGTCGCCGAGGAGATCGCGGACCTGCTCGGCGAGCCTACTGGCGACGTGCGGCGTATCAGCGCCAAGACGGGGGAGGGCGTCACCGACGTGCTCGACGAGCTGATCGCGCGCGTGCCGCCCCCGAGCGGCGACCCGGACGCAGCGCCGCGGGCATTGATCTTCGACTCGGAGTTCGACCAGTACCGCGGGGTGGTTGCCTACATCCGCGTGGTCGACGGCACCTTCAAGAAGGGTGAGGCGATCCGCGCGATGCAGGGGGGCACGGACGCAGAGATCGATGACATCGGCTTCTTCAGCCCGCAGATGATCTCCGTCAAGCAGCTCGGCCCGGGTGAGGTGGGCTACCTGATAACGGGCGTCAAGGAGGTCACGGCGCTGCGTGTGGGTGACACTCTGACCAATGCGAAGCGGCCGGCCACCGAGGCGCTGCCGGGCTACCGTGAGGTCAAGCCGATGGTGTTCTCGGGCCTGTACCCGATCGACTCCGACGACTACCCCGACCTGCGCGACGCGCTCGAGAAGCTGACGCTCAACGACGCGGCGCTCTCGTGGGAGCCCGAGACCTCGGACGCGCTCGGCTTCGGCTTCCGCTGCGGCTTCCTCGGGCTGCTGCACATGGACATCGTGCGCGAGCGGCTGCAGCGCGAGTACGACCTCGACCTGATGATGACGATGCCGAGCGTGGAGTACGAGGTCACGCTCAACGACGGATCGATCATCGAGGTCCACAGCGCCGCCGACATGCCCGATCCGACCAGGGTCAAGGAGATCCGCGAGCCGTTCATCCGCGCCTCGATCCTGACGCCCAAGGAGTTCGTCGGGACGATCATGGAGCTCTGCCAGGACAAGCGTGGTGATAACACGGGCATGCACTACCTCTCCGCCGAGCGCGTGCAGCTCAGCTACGACCTGCCGCTGGCCGAGATCGTGCTCGACTTCTTCGACCAGCTGAAGTCGCGCACGCGCGGCTACGCGTCGTTTGACTACGAGATCACCGACCTGCGCGAATCGGACCTGGTGAAGCTGGACATCCTGCTCGGCGGTGACGCGGTCGATGCCCTGGCGATGCTCGTGCACCGCACCAAGGCCGACGCCTTCGGCCGGACGATGGCCGAGAAGCTCAAGGAGAAGATCCCGCGCCAGCAGTTCGACGTGCCGATCCAGGCCGCGATCGGCGGCCGCATCCTCGCCCGGGAGACCGTCAAGGCCTACCGCAAGGACGTGATCGCCAAGTGCTACGGCGGCGACATCAGCCGCAAGCGCAAGCTGCTCGAGGCCCAGAAGAAGGGCAAGAAGCGGATGAAGCAGGTCGGGCGCATCGAGGTGCCGCAGGAGGCCTTCCTCGCGGTCCTCGAAATCGGCGACAAGTAGCGACTGCACCGGACCCTGGGGGACTTTTGCGTCCCCAGGACGGGAAAGTCCCCCAACGTCTAGGTCAGCGCCCGCGCGACCCCGCCGCTGCCCGCCAGCCGCGCGGCCACCGCGACCGGGATCACGGTCAGCAGCAAGACGAATACGACCACCACGTTGACCTCCGGCAACTGCTGGCCGAGCCGGATCGCGCCGAAGATCCACAGCGGCAGCGTGTTCTGCGCGCCAGCCGTGAACGTCGTCACGATCACCTCGTCGAAGGACAGCGCGAAGGCCAGCAGCGCGCCTGACAGCAGCGCCGTCGAGAGCATCGGTGCGGTGATCGTGCGGAACGTCAGGAAGCCCGAGGCGCCGAGGTCGGCGGCAGCCTCGTACATCGATTCCGAGACGCGTCGCAGCCGGGCGATCACGTTGTTGTAGACCACGACGATGCAGAAGGTCGCGTGCCCGATCACGATCGTCAGCAGTGAGAGGTTGAGCCCGACGTACTGGAACGCCGAGTTGAGCGCGATGCCTGTGATGATCCCGGGCAGCGCCAGCGGCAGCACCAGCAGCAGCGAGACGGCCTCGCGGCCGAAGAAGCGGAAGCGGTGCACGCCGAACGCCGCCGCCGAGCCCAGCAGCAGCGCCACGGTCGTCGCCAGCAGGCCCGCCTTCAGCGACAGCAGCAGCGCGGAGCGCACCTGCGAGTCATTCCAGGCGACTGTGATCCATTTGGTCGAGAGCCCCGATGGCGGCCAGCCCTGCACGTTTGACTTGTTGAACGCGTAGAGCACGATCAGGACGATCGGCACGAACAGGAAGAGCAGCACCAGCGCCACCCAGACGCGCAGCCGTACCCGGGTGAGGCGTCCCTCGATCATCTAGAGCGCCTCGAACGCACCGAGCGCGCGGGCGCCGCTCAGGTAGATGATCATGATCACGATCGGCACCAGCGCGAGCGACGCGGCGAACGGCAGGTTGTTGGCGGTGCCGATGTTGGAATAGATGACGTTGCCGATCAGCTGCGAGTTGGTGCCGCCGACCAGCAGTGGCGTGATGAAATCGCCGAGCGTCAGCGAGAAGGTGAAGATCGAGCCAGCCACGATGCCCGGCAGCGCCAGCGGGAAGAGCACGGTGCGCACCGTGCGCCAGTTGCCCGCGCCGAGGTCGCCGGAGGCCTCGAGCAGCGATTGCGGGATCCGCTCGATCGCGCTGTACACGGGCACGACCATGAACGGCAGCCAGATGTAGGAGAACACGATCCACATCGCGGTGTTCGTGTAGCCGATGTTGACCTGACCGAGGCCGAGCTTCTGGGCGCTCCAGCTGAGCACGCCGCCCTTCTGCAGGATCACGATCCAGGCGTACACGCGGGCGAGGTAGCTGGCCCACAGCGGCAGCATGATCGCGGTGAACAGGATGCGCTGCGTGCGTGCCTTCGCGACCCTTGCCATGAAGTAGGCGAACGGCAGCGCGACGACGGTGTCGGTGACGGTCACCGCCGTCGCGATCAGCACCGTCCGCAGGATGATCGTCAGGTAGGTGCTGGTGAAGAGCTGGCTGAAGTTGGCGGTCGAGAACGAGTGCTCGAGCGTGTTGGTGAACGGGTTCACCGTCCAGAACGCCGTCAGCAGCATCACCAGCAGCGAGGCCAGGTAGATCACCAGGAACCACGCCAGCGGTGGTGACAGCGTCGCCAGCCCCCGCAGCCACGGGTGGCGCCACAGCAGTCGAGCCATACCGACGGTGGGGCGGGCCCGCTTGGCCTGCCCCACCGTGGATTCGTCAGTACTTGCAGACACTCAGGAGTCGGAACTCAGGAGATGATCTGTGTCCATGCTGTGACCCAGTCCTGGAACGGCACGCAGTTGCTCTTGCCGTTGCCGCACTGCGCCAGTGGCGTCTTCCAGAACTTGATCGTGTTGTAGTAGGACAGCGGAGCGTTGGCGTGGTAGGCCGCGCAACCGCCCTTTGAGATCTTGTTCATGTACGAGCACGCGTCCTTGTTGGCCGGCGTCTCACCGAAGTACAGCGCCTCC
>DASZLT010000042.1:0-16133 GCA_035552235.1 Solirubrobacteraceae bacterium | reverse complement strand
TGCGTCGTCGTAGTGCTCGAGCTCTTCCTCGTAGAGGTTGATCCGCCCGACGCGCTCGGAATAGGTCTTGAACTTCCTCGCTTCGCCCATGCGAAGCGCGCGGTCCAGGATGGACATTGGGCTAGCGTAGCAGCGGTCTGCAGGCCGTTTGGCGCCCCTTTATGCGGCCGAGGAGACGTCCGGCGGCAGGTCGTCCAGGGCCGGGATCACGTCCGCCTCGAGGACCACGCCACCGCCCAGCACGACCTCGCCATTCAGCACCGGCGCCGCCCCATTTGAGCGCTCTGAGGCCGCCCGCGCCTCGCGGCGCTTGCGCCGCTTGTCGCGGTGACGCTTGACCTGCCGGCTCAGCTCCTCGCTGACCACGTTGATCGAGTGGACGATGTCGGGAGATGCCTCGCGTGCACGCAGGGTGACCCCCTTGAGATGCAGCGTGGCCTCGGCGACCTCTGAGTCGGCGATCGCGGGGTTGCGCTCCTCGAACAGCTCGACCTCCAGCTCGGCCAGCTCCGAGACCTGCCGCTCGATCTTCTGAAATCGCTTGGCGACGTGCTCGCGGAGCTCATCGGAAACGGGCAGGTTGCGGCCCTTCACATCGATCCGCATCGATCGACCTCCTTGCTGGGCGGGAAGGATCTGCGTGCACCCTCAGCCTAGTCCTCCGCCCGCGGTTTGTCGACGGCAGCGGATGCCGGGGCGCACAGCGCCCAGTGGTCGTCCAGGCCCATATTAACGACGCGCCGCCGAGAGCCCAGGCGGGCTCCCGGCGGCGCGAATGCCGACTGACAAACGACTCAGATCAGCTCAGCAGGCGGAGCTTCCCTTCACCGTCTGCGTGTCGCTGCTGCCGTCGTAGTTCTGATTGGTGATCGTGATCGACCACGGCCGCTTGCCTGCCTTGCATCCGGTAGCGGCCATGTACACCTTTCCGTGATTCGTCTTCGGGAACGTGTACGTCGCACTGATCAGCGAGCTGTAGTAGTGCGGCAGGCCCGCGACAGCCGTCGAGACGTCGGGCGGCTGCGGGATGTCGATGATCACATTCCCACCGGAGTAGGAGATGTGGCCGTCAAACGGCTCCGTGGCGCCGGTGGTCAGGCCGTGGCAGTCCGTGGCGCTCCTGGTGTAGTAATAGAACACCTGGGTGCGCTTACCGCCGTTGAATATGTGCAGGTACGGATTGCAGGCCACCACCCCGGCAGACGGAGAGGACGACGGGCTGGCCGAGGGGCCGAGCAGAGCGTGCGTCGGACCGTTGCCGATGACCGAGCCGGCCGGGCAGCCGCCATTAGGATTGGTCTTCTTCTGCCGGATCTTCGCATCGGTGCACACGGGGAGCGACCCGACGTCGAGCTTCACGCCGTAGATCTTGACCTTGACGTCCTTCAGCGGCGCCGGCCGGTCGCCGGCCGGAGCCCTCGCCTTGAGTGTCTCGACCATCCCGAGGGCCTTGCCCGTGGCGCCCTTGGTGATGACCAGCTTGCTGCCCGTGTAGTTGTTGTAATGCGTCGCCGCGTACGCCGCGGCTGCTCCGACGAGCGCGGCGAGCGCCGCACCGATGATGATGATACGTCTCAATTGACTCCTCCTTGATTTGTGAACGGGTTTATACATGAGCAGAGCTGGCTCTGCTCATGGAAGTGGGGTGAGGTGAGGGAAGCTTTGTAGCTGCCCGGTCGTCAGCGGTCCAAGCGCGGGCTGAGCCTTGCACGGCGGTCCGCCGGGGTTGGGGGTGTAGTACGCGCTCTTCAAAATCGCGGCGGTCGTCGGGTCGACGTTGGGCCCGATCGTCGGCTGCGGATTGCTGGTGCATAGGTAGTTGCCGAAGACAGAAAGGCCGCCGACAAGCTGGCCGTAGCCGCCGGGCGCCATGTAAGGGTTGCCGCGGTTGCTGGACAGCCGCTTCTGATACGGCGTCAGCAGCTCAGGATTGATCGGGTTCGAGATCCGCAGGTAATGAAGCGTTGTGGTCTGGGCGAGGTTGGCCCCCGTCCCTTGGGTCGTCGCGGTGCTGTTGGCGAAGAAGCCCGCAATCTCACGCCGGTAGGTGTTGACGTAGTTGATCACCGGGACGAGGCCGCCGAGGTATGGCTTCAGCCTCGCCAGCCAGGGCACGCTCGTGTTCAGGAAGTTCTCGAGTGCGGGGACGCCGGAGCGGGCGGCGCTCGTCAGCGGCCCGAGGTCCACCATCAGGTTCCGAAGCTCCGGCGCGAGCGTCACGGTCTGTTGTAGCGCCGGGCTGAGCTGCACCGCTGCGGGACGGAACTCGTCGATCAGCGGCTTCGTGGTCCGCGCGAAACGGGTCAGGCGGTTGACCGTCGAGCGCGTCTGGATCAAGAAGGCAGGAAACGCTCTGATCGTGTTCGCCAGGCCCACGTCCTCGGCGGCCGTGGCGGCGAACGTAGCGTTCGAGTTGCGAATCAGCCCCTGAAGCTGTGAAGGCGAGGCGCTGAGCGACGAGAACACGATCCCGGTATCACGTAGCAGGGTGGTCGTGGCCGCGCTTTGGTTGTGCAGCACCGCGAGTACCCGGTCGACGTTCGTCGCGAACGGAAACAGCTCGGCCAGCGCCGCGTTCAGAGCCTCGCCGCGCCCCGTCAGCGCGATCCCCTCCTGCTGCTGCCAGATCGAGAACGCATGTCTGGTCTGGGGATCAAACGTGGAAAGGATCTGGTCGAGCTGCACGGTCGGAGCGATCTGCGTTTGCGCGATCGTGGCGCCGTCCTTGAGCTTCGGGGCGTACCTGGACCCGGGCGTGAGCTCGATGTAGGTCTCCCCGAGCAGCGTCTTGGCGCGCAGGATCGCCCGGGTGTCCGCGGGGCGCGGTGCGTACCGCGAGTCGATCTGGATGAGGGCTCGGGTGAGCCCGGTGCGGGAATCGAGTCCCACGTTGACCACCTTGCCAACGCTCACACCGGAGATCCTGACGTCCGACTGCTGCGCAAGGTCGATCGCCTGATTGAACTCAGCATCCAATCTATAACCCGCGGGGGCGAACGGAGTCGCGCCACCGAAGGAAATCCACAGGAAGATCAGCAGGCCGATGCACGACCCCGCGAACGCGAGCATCGTGAAGATTCGAGCGGGGCTGGGGGCCTGTTTGTTCATCCGATCGGGCAGTTCCCGTTCGTTACACCCGGCGTCTGGCTCCAGTCGGGCGCGTTCAGCAGCGCGAGCAGGTTGGCAATCGACGGCACCGACTTCTCCAGTGATACCTCGAACAACTGCAACTCCGAGCACGAAGCCATGAACGTCCCCCGCAGGATCGGTCCATGCGCGTCCTGCTGGCTGGTGAGGCTCGCCGCGATGTGGCTCAGCCAGGAGCCCCAGTAGAGGTAACCCTGCAAGCCGCCGGCAGGCTGGTAGGCGAGCTCGTTGAAGAGCGAGTTCAGCACCCCGATCGAGCGTGAAAGCGGCGGTGTCGCCTTGGCCAGCTGCGCGGCTGCCGGCGCGAGGATCTTCGCGACGGGTTGCACGGCGACGCTGAACGGTCGCAGCTGGTTCTGGATCACCGGAGTGGTGTCGTGGAACAACGGCCGCGTCGCTTCCAGGGCCGGCGCCAGCGCCTGCGCCCAGGGCAGCAGCCGCTGCGCCGACGAGGTCGACGCCAGGCCGAAGCCGCGAAGCTTCTGGAAGGTTACGGCCGACTGCTGCAGCGTCGAGGGGAACAGCGTAAGGGCCTGCTGGAGCTGGGCCGTCTGCGACGAGATCGCCTGGAAGTTCGTGTTCGAGGAGTTGATCAGCGACGTGAGCTGCCCCTGGACGCTGCCGAGCGAATTGGTCACCTGCGCCAGCCCGTTGATCGCCCTGCGGATGTTCGCCGTGCGATGCGCCAGCAGCCGGGTGAACGTCGCGGTGTCACGGTTCAGCGGCGCGAAGCGCTTGAACACCCCGCGCAGATCCGCGACGACGGCGGCGCTCGGCTGCGGCCCCTGGCTCCCGTTGTCGCGAAACGCCTGAGCGCCGCTTGCAAGCAGGAGCAGCAGGTAATCGCGGGTGTCGCTGTCGAGCGACTTGAGGATCGCCGAGAAGTCGATGTCAGGGTTGGTTGCGCCGACCGGGAGCGCGCTGCCGTTCGGTACGCGCCCGGCGCCCCTCGTCCCCGGATCGAGCTCCAGGTACATGTCCTTCAGCGGCGTGCGCGGGCGCAGCAGGACGGTCGCGTTCCGGTAGATCGGCGCGTACTTCCTGTAGATGTTCATCGTCACGACGGCGTGGCCGTTCTGGACGCTGACGCCGCCGATCTGACCGACCTCGACCCCGGCGATGTCGACGGTCTGTCCCTGACCTGAGGTGACGGCCGATGCCGAGGAGAAGTTGGCCTTGACGGTGTAGTAGTTCTTTCCGAACAGCCCGAAGACGCCCGTGAACGCCGGCTGGTGGGCGAAGATGTACGCGGTCACGACGATCGCGCCGACGAGAAGCGCGATGATCGAGATGAAGTCGCGGCGATGGATCGAGATCGCGCGCTTCACGGGGTCCCTCCGGTGCTCACGCGGTTCAGGTTGGGCACCGGGTTCTTGTCGCAGGCGACGTTCCGGTTGAGCGGTGGCGCATGCCCGGGCCACGCCGGACGCGCTCCGAGCGGCGCAAGCACAGCGTTCCCAAAGAGCGGACCGGCGCTTCCCACCACGCTGGTCTGGACACGGTCCGACCCGCCGCCGGCCGAGGCGCGTGTGTAGCGCCCGTTGCCGTCGAAGTTGCCGGATGCCCCCGCCAGCCCGACGGCGCTCTGGAGGAACTCACGGTAGACCTGGATGCCGGTGCTGTCACCCGGCGGGTCGAGGATCACCTGGTTGCCGGCGGGGACGATGTTGTGGCTGAAGCATTGGGCTAGCCGGTCACTCCCGGTCAGGAGCGTCTTGGTCGCACTGAGCGAGCTCGCCGTGTTCTGGACCGCGGGTGTCAGGTACTGCAGCAGGCCGCCGAGGTCCTGGTGGGACATCAGCGCGGTCGACTCCTGGAGCCACGGGAGCGCGACTCCGATCGTCGGATCGAGCTGCTTGATCCCGGGGATCAGCGCGGCGGCGAGCTTCTGAGTCGGCACGTACGACGCCTCGATCGGTCCGAGCGCGTTGTCGGTCGCCTGAAGCCACGGTGGCAGCGCCGCGATCGTCTGGCTCAGCTGCTGCTGGCGGGAGGCGAGCGCCGCCATCGTCGCGTTGAAGCTGGTAATGAAGCTAGGGAGCTGCTGGCCGCTGTCGGCGAGCGCCTGAAAGACCTCCTTGTTGCCCTTGACCACGTTCGCGAGATCATTGGGCTGGATCCCAAGTAGCGCCTGGTTGACCATCGCCGAAGCGCGGAATGCGTCGACTGAGTACTTCAGCGACAGGTTCAGCCCCTGAGCGCCGCTGAGGCCACGCACGCTCGGGTCCTGGTTCTGGCTCGCGTCCTCCCCCGCCGCCGGCGGTGCGTTCAACGACGAACCGATCCCCTGGAGCAGCGTCTGCAGGTTGGCCCGGGAGTCCGACTTGAGCGCGGCCAGCACGCGGTCGAGCTGAACGGGCCCCGAGGCCTGAGGAGCCGGCAGAGTTGAGCCGGACGAGAGCACCGGAGCGCTCGGGCTTCCAGGAGACAGATCCACGTAGAAGTTGCCCTCGAGGAATATCCGTGGCTGGATGTTGACCGTCGCGTCGGCGTGGATCGGCAGCCCGTTCTGGTCGATGTCCATCGTCACGACGCCGTCCTGGGAGCCGGGACCGCCGATCTTCTGCACCGAGACGACCTGACCGATCTTGACCCCGGCCGTCCGCACCTCCGATGGGATGTGCAGCTGCGTCTCGCTCGTGAACACCGCCTTCAGGACGTATGGAGATCCGGAGAAGGGAAGCGATCCGCCGAACACCAGGTAGCAGATGAGTAGGATCACGACGGCGCCGATCACACCCGCGGCGAACTTCGAAACGCGTGAGCGGCGCCTCATCCGCCGCTCCTCTTAGTGATTTCGGTCTTGGTACCGACGTTTCGGGGCGGGTTGCCGATCGACGCCGCGAGGCCTGAGTACGGTTCGTTTCCGGCCGAGCACTCGAACGGTTCGCCGGGCGCCGCGGTGTTCGGATACGGATCGACGTGCAGCGGTCCGTGCAGGTCCGAGGTACTGGCGTCAGGGGTCGTGGACACCTTCTGCGAAGGCACCGCCTCCCCGCCAGGCACGTCGTCGATCGCAACGGTGTTGAAGCGCAGCCGGGTGCCGGTGGCAACCGGGTCCGACAGGAGGCTCGCGGTGTTGCGCAGGAACAGCGTGATGTAGTTACACGTCGTCTGCGCGGGCGTCAGGAACTGGAGGGGTGAGCGCAGGCTCGAAGCTGTCAGTGTCAGGCGGTCGAGACCGGCTTGGACGGTCGTGTTGTTGGCGTAGGAGGCGAGGTGCTGCGCAAGGCTCGTCAGCTCCGCGTTCAGCGAATTGGATCCGGAGTACGTCCCGGGAAGATTCCGGAGCCCGACCTCGAACGTCTGCGCGAGGACGGGGGCGCTCTGCGGCAGCGTCTCGAACCCCGGTGCGAGGTCCTTGAACAGGGCCGCGGTGTCCTGTACGAACGGGTCGATCGTCGGCGCTTGGCTGATCACCGTCTGGAACGTCGGCGGTGTCTGCGAGATCCAGTTCTGCAGGAACGGATATGCAACACCGGCCAGCGCGCGGAAGGTCGTCGCGAGGTTGACGTACAGGCTGGCCTGCTGCTGGGAGACCGGGGCGACGGCCGCAGAGAACCGCTCGAGGCCCCGGAAGAACCCCCCGAAGTCGGTCTTCGACGAGGCCAGGTTCTGCGCCACGGGGCCTAGATCGGTGACGAGCGGCAGGAACGCGTGGATCGCGCTGTTGAGGTCGGAGCCTCGGCCCGCGAGGCCCTCGCCGTAGCCGGCGGTGGCGGCGACAACTCCCGCACGCGTCGGCTGGTTGTACATCGAGAGCAGCTGGTCGAGGTCGACAGCGGCGCTGGTCTGCCCGATCGGGACCCTCGCGCCGTTGGCGAGCGCGCGGGTGGAGGTGCCCGGCGTCACCTCCAAGTACTTGAGCCCGATCGCGGCCTTCAGCCGGATCCTGAAGGTGGAGTTCGCCGGAAGCGGCTCGATGCTCTTGTTGAGCACGAGCTTGAGCACCGCGATCGGCCGCCCCGAGGCGTCGCGCGCCGGGTCGATGCCGTTCACGTGGCCGACCAGCGAGCCACCGACCATGTGGACCTCGGCTCCGCTGGTCAGCTCGCTCGCATCGCGCACATCGACGCGGAGGTTGTACCGCGGTACGAACGGGAGGCCGTTGTTGGCGTTGTAGGCGAGGAACACCGCGACGATCGCGACCAGCACGGTCACAGCGCCAATCAGGACCGGGCTCGTGACGATTCCACCTTCGCGACGGCGGTTGCTCATCGTCCGCTCCCGATCAGGTAGCCGAGCAATCCGGTAAGGGCGCCCGAGGTCGAGGGCTTGATGCCGGAGCTCTGCGCCTTGCGGACTATCTGGCGCACCTTGGTGTCCGCGATACCGGCGGTTGCCGAGCTCGCGGCCGCGTTCGGCTTCTTGGCGGAGGCGATGTCGCCGGCAGCTGCCTGCTGGGTGAAGTTCGCTGAGCACACGCCTACCGTGACCTTCGCGAACGCGGTACAGCTCCCGACCAGCGCCTCGGTGCGGATGTAGTGGCCAACGCTGTCGAACCCGTTGGTGGCGGCGGTGCCGTAGAAGAGAAGCCCCATCAGCTGCTCGATCCCCCCGCTCTTGTCGAGGCTGGAGGTGAGCTTGTCGAGCGCGGTGAAGCTCGGCACGCCAGCGTTGCCGAACTTGAGCAGGCGCTTGTCGAGCGGGATCGTGGCGAGCAGCGCCGGTTGCTGTTGCTGTGCGGCCTTTCCGAGCGCGATCAGGGACTTGCGCGCCACGCCGGCAAATGGCGCCAGCGCCACGTACTGCCGGGTCAGCGCGGGGGCCGCGACGCTCAGCGAGTTGAGGACAGGGGTGGCCTGGTCGGCCAGCCCTGCCAGGTCGACCATCAGCGGCTTGAGCTGCGCCAGGAAGCTCGGCAGCAGGTGGAATGAGCGCGCGATGTCGGTCGCTCGCGCAGCGCTTGCGACCGACGTCGTGTTGGCCTGGATGACCCACTGCTTGATCGCCTCGCGGTCCTTGGCCAGCGGCGTGAGCACAGTGTCCGAGTCACGCGAGAGCTGCGCCAGCTGCTTGTTCTGCCGCGCCAGGATCTGCAGCACCTGATCGGTGTAGCCGAGCGCCGGATCGGCACGGTGGATCACCGCATTGAGGTCGGAGCCGCGAGCGGCGAGAGCCGTGCCCAGTTCGTTGAGGATGATCGAGAACTGCTGGCGGACCGGCTCGCGGTAGATGTTCTGGACGAGGTCGGTGTCGACCGGCGAGCTCGTCCGCGTCACCGGCAGCATGTGGCTCCCGGACCCGAGGCCGTGGCTGATCTCGGCAAGCGGGGGCGTGGCCGAGGAACCGGGACTGCAGTCGACGTACTTCTCGCCGATCAGCGACTGCGGGCGGATCGCGCAGGTCGCGTTGGCGCGGAACGGGATGAACGACGGGTTCGTGATCTGGAAGGTGACCGCCGCCTTGTTGAGCGTTCCGGGCGCGCACGGGCCCGTGCTCTGCGTGCAGACGTTCATCGAGCTGATCGTGCCGACCGGCGCGCCCGCGATCCGGATGTCCTCCCCAGGCACCGCGAATGAGGCGTCGTCGAAGAACGCCGTGATCCGGTACGCGCCACCGCCGCCACTCGAGGCGCCGCTGACGACGAAGGACCCGCCGATGACGGCGACGAGCACGACCACGATGAGCGCCACGCGTTTCATGGGCCGGGTGGGACGGCAGATGGGCTGCAGCCGGGCACCGTCCAGGGAGCCGAGCCATCGGGCGTGGGCTGGACCGCGGCTCCCGGGCAACGGCCGTGGACCACCGAGAGGCCGTTGTAGCGGTTTGAAGGGGGCTGAGGCTCGAGCTGGTTGAAGCCGTCGACGGAGAACGCGTTGAACACCGGCTGGGTGCGCACGTAGTGGCCGTTGGCGTCGTAGTAGGCGCCCGCCTGACCGAGGTTCGTGAGCGCCGCCACCACGTCAGGCGCGTACTCGCGCAGCGTGTCGAGCTGGTTCTGGGTGTTGTTCATCGACTGGATCAGGTGCCGGAAGGCCGTCTCGGCGGTGCGGGCGAGCGACGGCGTCGAGCGCGCCAGCGTGGTCAGGTCGCCGGTCCCCGAGGGGTTGTGGATCAGCGCGTCGAGCTGGCCGACCGTCGGGATCGAGGCGTTGACGAGCCGGCGCAGCCCGGCGCTGAAGGGCTCGAGCCGCCTGATCCCGACCTTCGAAACGACGACCAGCGGGTCGAGCTTGTCGAGCGTCGCGTTCAGCCCCTGGAACGCCGTCGTCGATTGCGTCAGCGCGCCGGGGAACAGCGACAGCGTCTGCTCGAGCGCCTGGCTCTGGCTCGCGATCGCGCCGGTGGTGGCGTTCGTGTTCGCGACCAGCTGCGTCAGCTGCTGGCTGCGTGAGGCAAGCAGCTGCATCGCCTGGGCTCCCTGCACGAGCAACGCATCGAACGTCGGCTCGTCCTGGCTCAGCTGGGCGGTCACGTCGCTCGTGCTCTGCAGCGCCGGGGCGAAGTAGCGGAGCGTCTGGTTGGCGGCGCGGGCGCGGCCCTGGATGCTCGCCGCCTCGCCCTTGATGAAGTTGCTCAGCCCCGCCCGGGTCAGCGGGTTGAACGTGTCGAACAGCTGATCGAGCGCGACGAACGACTGCGTGTGGTCCTCTCCGATCAAGCCTCCGTTCGGGATCGGGGGACCGTTGCGCGGGCCGGGCTCGAGCACCACGTACTTGTTCGCGATGCCCGACAGTGAGTTCTCGTAGACCCGCGCGATCGTCCCCTGCGGCACTGGGGCGGCGCTTGAATCGAGGCTCATCGTGACCTCGGCCGCGCCGTTCGGCGTCAGCGTGACCGACTGGATCGTGCCGACCGCCGCCGGTCCGATCAGGACCTGATTGCCGGTCACCAGCTGGCCGGCGTCCCGAAAGTCGGCGCGCAGCGTGTACGTCGAGCCGCCGCCGAGCAGCACCAGCGCGACGAGCGCGATGGCGAGCGCCAACGCACCGAGCGCAGCGACCCGCGCGACCATGCCAGAACTGCTGGACCTTCTCAGAAAGCCCCCTCTCTACGCTCGCGTCGCCTCCCGCGACAGAGCCATATTGTCAGAGTCGCGCGCCTGCCGCCAGCGCAAAACGTTTCGATAATGTGAACGGTTCTCCTGGGTGGGCGGCGGCGCGTCGCCCGCAGCGCTCAGCGCGCCCTGCGGGCGAGCAGCGCCGCGCCGATCGCGCCGCCGAGATCGCCGAGCGCGGCGACTCTTACGTCCGGGGGATGCGAGTCGTTGAACAGGTGCGGCTGCATCGCCTTGGCGATCCGCTTGGCGAACGGCTCGCCGAAGCGAACCCCGAGCCCCCCGCCGATGATCACCGCCTCGACATCGAGCAGATTCATGGCGGAGGCGATCCCGGCGCCGAGCGCCCTCAGAGCCTCATCGATGATCTCGGTGGCGAGCTTGTCGTGGCGCTCGAGCGCGTGTGCCCAGATCGAGCTCGTCAGACGCGTGCGCCCGCGCTCCTCCATCAAGTGGAAGAGGTCGGTCTTGCGGCCCTTCTCGACGCGCCTTCGGGCGCGGGCCTCCATCGCGGCGCGCCCGGCGTAGGCCTCCATGCACCCGCGGCGCCCGCAGGGGCAGCGAGCGCCGTCGATCTCCACCACCACGTGGCCGATCTCTCCGGCGCCGCCACGTCCGACCCACGGCTTGCCGCCGAGGATCAGGCCCCCGCCCACGCCGGTGCCCCAGAACACGCCGAGCAGCGACTTGTACTCGCGGCCGGCGCCGAGATGGAACTCTCCCTCGGTCGCGACCTGGACGTCGTTGCCGGCGAACACCTGCGTGCCGAGCTTGTCCGAGAGCGTCGAGCCGAGCTCGAACGTCCCATCCCAGCCCGGCAGGTTGCGCGCGCTCGTTACAGCGCCCGTGGCTTCGTCGACGACGCCGGGCGAGCCGACGCCTACGCCTTTCAGCGCTGAGGGTTCGAGCCCGGCGCCATGCGCCGCCTCGGTGATCGCGTCCGCCATCGCGGCGGCGACGTCCGCCGGCCCGCCCTCGGTCGGCGTCGGGCGCCGCGCCGAACCGAGCAGCTTGTTGCGCGGATCGACGACGACCGCCTCGATCTTGGTGCCGCCGAGGTCGATCCCGCCACGGGCAGCCGGCCTGGGGCTGGAGGTCGCCATCGCCAGATCCTCTCAGAGCCCGAGGACGTGGCTTCTCAGCGGCAGCTCAGGCCCAGGATTCCCGGTAGTGCTCCTGCTCGGCGGTCGGCTCGTCGATCCGCACGCCGAGCGCCGCGAGCTTCAGGCGCCCGACCTCGCGATCGATCGCCTCCGGTACCTGACAGACGCCGGGCTTCATCTCCGCACCGTGGTGCACGAGCTCCTCCACGCACAGGGCCTGGAGCGCAAACGAGACGTCCATCACGGCGGCCGGGTGTCCCTCGGCCGCCGCCAGGTTGACGACCCGGCCGTGGGCCAGCAGGTTCAGCCGGCGACCGTCCTCGAGCTGGTACTGCTCTACCAGCGGACGGACCTCACGCACACCGCCGAGCGCCAGCGCTCGCAGCGCCTCCAGGTCGAGCTCGACGTCGAAGTGGCCGGCGTTGGCGAGCAGCGCGCCGTCCTTCATCCGCGTGAAGTGCTCGCCGCGAAGCACCCGCCGCGAGCCGGTGACGGTCACGAACACGTCGCCGCGCTCCGCCGCCTCGAGTGAGGGCATCACCTCGTAGCCGGCCATCTTCGCCTCCAGCGCCCGCAGCGGATCGACCTCCACAACGATCACCGCCGCGCCCGCCCCTCGCGCCCGCTCGGCCACCCCCTGGCCGGCCCAGCCGTACCCGATTACGACAACGGTGTGCCCCGCGAGCAGCACGTGGCTGGCGCGAATGATCCCGTCGAGCGCGGATTGACCGGTGCCGTAACGATCGTTGAGCGCACGCTCGGTCCGGGCTTCGTTGACGGCCAGCACCGGACACGCGAGCGTTCCCTGCTGCTCGAGCCGGCGCAGGCGCACGAGCCCGGTGGTGGTCTCCTCGGTCCCGCCGATCAGCGGCTCCAGGACCTCAGCGCCAAGCTCGTGAGCCGTGATCAGCAGATCCGCGCCGTCATCGATCGTCACCCGCGGCGAGCTCGCGAGCACCGAGCGCAGGTGCTCGGCGTAGGCGCCGAGGTCCTCGCCATGGACCGCCCTCACCTCGAGCCCGTGATCGGCGACGAGCGAGGCGGCAACGTCGTCCTGGACCGACAGCGGATTGGCCGAGCACAGCGCGGCGCTGGCCCCACCGGCCGCCAGCGTCAGCAGCAGATTCGCCGTCTCGGCGGTCACATGCAGGCAGGCGACGATCCGGAGTCCCTCCAGCGGTCGCTGCTGGGCGAACCGCTCCCGGATCTGCTCGAGCACCGGCATCTGCCCGCCCGCCCAAGCGATCCGGGCGCCGCCCTCGCCGGCGAGCGACAGGTCCGCGACCTCGTGCGGCGGGAGCGCTGCCGGCGCCATCTGGCTAGGACGCCCCGAATCGCGTAGACGCGTCCGGCTCCGGGCCCGCGCGCATCCTGCTGGCCCTCAGTAGCGGTAGTGGTCGGGCTTGTACGGACCCTCGGGCGGGACCCCTAGGTAGACGGCCTGGTCCGGCGTCAGCGTTGTAAGACGCACCCCCAAGGCATCGAGGTGCAACCTGGCGACCTTCTCGTCGAGGTGCTTGGGCAGCGTGTACACGCGCTTCTCGTAGATCTCGGTGTGTCCGTAGAGCTCGAGCTGCGCGATCACCTGGTTGGTGAACGAGTTCGACATCACGAAGCTCGGATGCCCGGTGGCATTCCCGAGGTTCAGCAGTCGCCCCTCCGAGAGCACGATCACCGAGTGGCCGTCGGGGAACACCCATTCGTCGACCTGCGGCTTGATCTGGATCCTGCGGATCCCGGGGAGGCGCTCGAGCGCGGCCATCTCGATCTCGTTGTCGAAGTGCCCGATGTTCCCGACGATCGCCTGGTGCTTCATCCTGGACATGTGCTCGGCCGTGATCACATCCTTGTTGCCGGTGGCGGTGATGAAGATGTCCGCCGTGGCGATCACCTCGTCCAAGCGCACGACCTGGTAGCCGTCCATCGCGGCCTGCAGCGCGCAGATCGGATCGACCTCGGTCACCACGACTCGCGCGCGCTGCCCGCGAAGCGACTCGCAGCAGCCCTTGCCGACATCACCGTAGCCGCAGATCACAGCGGTCTTGCCGCCGATCATCACGTCGGTGGCGCGGTTGATCCCGTCGATCAGCGAGTGGCGACAGCCGTACTTGTTGTCGAACTTCGACTTCGTGACCGAGTCGTTGACGTTGATCGCGGGGAACAGCAGTGTCCCCTGCTCCGCGAACTGGTACAGGCGGTGCACGCCCGTGGTCGTCTCCTCGGTGACGCCCTTGATCTGCGCGGCGATCTTCGTCCAGCGCTGCGGATCGTCCTCTAGCGAGCGGCGGAGCAGCTCGAGCACGATCCTGAGCTCCTCGGATTCCGCGGTCGACGGATCCGGCACGGTGCCGGCGCGCTCGAACTCGACCCCCTTGTGAACCAGCAACGTCGCGTCGCCGCCGTCGTCGAGGATCATGTTCGGCCCCTCCGCGTCCGGCCAGCTCAGGGCCCGCTCGGTGCACCACCAATACTCCTCGAGCGTCTCGCCCTTCCACGCGTACACGGGTACGCCGCGCGGCTCCTCGGGCGTGCCGTCGGCACCGACGACCACCGCCGCGGCCGCGTGGTCCTGCGTCGAGAAGATGTTGCATGACGCCCACCGCACCTCGGCGCCGAGCGCCACCAGCGTCTCGATCAGCACCGCCGTCTGCACGGTCATGTGCAGGGAGCCGGTGATCCGAGCGCCGCTCAACGGCTGGGCATCGGCGTATTCGGCGCGCGTCGCCATCAGGCCCGGCATCTCGTGCTCGGCGAGCCGGATCTCGTTGCGGCCGAACTCGTGCAGGCCGAGGTCCGCGACCTTGAAATCGGCCTCGGCGGTCCTCGTGGCATTGGCGGCGGTCGTGCTCATGTTCCCTCCACTGTTGTGATCAAAGCTGCTCTGGGGCCGGGCCGCCACGCAGCGGCAAGCAGCCGCTGGTGCTTCTCCTGCTCAAACTCGAGCCAGCCTTCGGCGGGGACGTGCTCGGGACGGCGGGGCTCGGCGTCGAGCCACGCCTGGACCGAGTCGCGCAGCTCCGCGTTCGCTGCCACGCGCGCCGCGAACGCCACGTCGGTGAGCCCGATCTCGAAGCTCGCGAGCAGCTCCTTCAGCGTGCGCAGCCGCTGGAGCTCGGGCGGTCCGTACAGGCGGTAGCCCGACGCGGAGCGCTCGGGCGTCACCAGCCCGGTTCGCTCGACGTAGCGAAGCATCCGCGGCGACCAGCCGGTCGTTCGCGCTGCCTCGTTGATCGTCAGGCCCTCCATGGCGACGAACGTTACCACGAGCGTGTCAAGGTTTGGCTTCGCCGAACGCGAGGCCACGCGGGATCGCTACGACACCGCTTCAGATCTTTGTGGCTAAAGCGCAGTCCTCGCAGTGCCGATATCTCAAACCGAAGGAGCCTTCAGGCCGGCCTGCGACCTGGAGGCCGCTCCACGATCCAGGGAACGGCCCACGTCCACGAAACGCAGCAAGATGATTTGCGGAGCCGCGGTGCTGATGGCACTCGGCGGAGCCGGCTTCGGTGTGCCCACCGCGCTTGGCCACGGCGACGGCGGCGGACGGTTCCAGCAGCAGAACGGCCCGGTCCAGCGGACCGGCCCGGGTCCGGGCAAGGGCCATGATCCTGGTCACGGCAACGGCAAGGGCAACGGCAAGGGCAAGGGCAACGGCGCCCCGCAGGCGGCCGCTCCTCAGCCGCCGGCCCAGGGCAACGGCCATGGCCGGGGCAACGACAACGCCAAGAGCACCGCCAAGGGCAACGCCAAGAGCAACGGTCACGCTCACGGCGCCGCTGCGGGGCCGACCGCTGCTCCCGCCCGTCCGGTGACGGAGTCCACTTTCACGACCGCCACTCCGAGCACTCCGGCGCCCGCCGCGACTCCTGCCCCGGCACCCGCTACGGCCACCCCGTCGGTCTCCACGGGCCTGACGCTCTCCCCGGCGAAGCAGTCGCACGCGGCGGCCGGGAGTCGCCGTCGGGCGCGCGGGGTGGGCAGTGCGGCGCGCGGACTGGGCTTCTCCAGCGGCGGCCTTACGCCGCTGGCGGTGACCGGCGCGCTGGCGCCCGGCACGGCCGCGATCGGCGCGCGGAGCGCCCTAGGAGCCGGTAAGACGGTCCACACGCGCAAGAGGCGCCTGCCCGCAAGGGCCCTGCCGACCCTCGGAACGCCGGCCGCGAGGGTGATTGAGCACTTCATCAGCGTGATTCCGACCGGGGTCTGGATCGCGCTCGCCGCAGCACTGGGGCTGGCCGCGATCGGCGGAGGCTCCGCGCTGCGCTCGACCCGCCGCGCGCGCCACCAGGAAGGACGGGTCGCGGCCGTGACGGCCGCCGCGCTGACCGATCCGCTCACCGGGGTCCTGAACCGCCGCGGCTTCACCGACGCGGCGGAGCGCGAGCTCAACCGCGCGCGCCGATACGAGCACCCGCTGGCACTCGCGTTCGTCGACGTCCGGGGGCTGAAGGCCGTCAACGACAGCGAGGGTCATCTGGCCGGCGACGAGCTGATCAAGGAGGTGGCGATCCTGCTGCGGGAGTCCGCCCGCGTCCACGACGTCGTGGGCCGGATCGGCGGCGACGAGCTGGCCGTGCTGCTCGCCGAGCAATCGACTCGGGGCGCCGCGGCGATGAGCGAGCGCGTACGGGCGCAGGTTCCGACCCACCGCGCCGCTGTCGGCCTGGACACGCTGTGGGACGTGACGATCGGTACCGCCACGTTCCCCGACGACGCGGAGACGCTCGACGGCCTGCTAGCCGTTGCCGACCGGCGTCTGTATGAGCAGCGCGGCATCGAGCTGCGCACGGCCGGCGCAGCTAGCCGCCTGCCAGCGCGCTCTTGAGTCGATCGATCAGAGCAACTGGACCTGGGTCAACGCCACGGAGCACGGCCAGGTACAG
>DASZLT010000041.1:0-52129 GCA_035552235.1 Solirubrobacteraceae bacterium | reverse complement strand
GTCAGGCTCAGGGTCGGCTTGGTAGGGGTTCCTCCTGGCTGGACCACGAACTTCAGTCGCGTCGCCAACCGGCACGCATATGGCCCGCGCAGCGCGAACCACGCCACTCCCTCCACTTGACCGTGCTCGAGCTGGGCGTAGTCAGACAACGTGTAATCCCGATCGGGACACGCGCCCGGTGTCTGCGTGAGCGCTCGGCGAAGAACGTCCCGATCCCGATGGCTGGCAGATGGTGGCCGCTGTGCTCCCGCCGTCTGCACTGCAGCTAAGAACGCACACACGACGACCACAACGGAGCCCAGCCGCCAAGCCAGTCGCGATCCGCGGAGTATCACCGCTTCCGCTCCGCAGGAAGTCCGACGATCTGCAGGATCGTTTCGGTCATCTTCTGATCACAGGTTCCAGCGAGTCTGGGCAACCAGTCGTGTCCCTTGAGAAGGTCATCCCCCATGTATGACAGGTATTGCAGAGCACGACGCTTTGTGACCCTACGGTCGCCTCTGCTCAGCATCGTTGCAGCACGGCTTCCACAAAGCGCGGACTATCGCCGTCCCCTTCGACGGGGACCGGAGGCCGATCAGCGGTTTGGTCATGCCTCCAATCCTTCGCATGCCCGCTCGCCTGATGATCGGGATCGCGGAGGGATCGTCCGGCGCGGACGGTCGGCGTGATGAAGCCGTCGCCGACACGATCGTGAGATGCTCGACGAGCGGTGAAAGCGGTCGCCGAATCCGATGGCACCCTACCCTGGCCGTGCTGCGGGCGAGGCTGTGGTAATTACGCGATGTGGGTTCCCAGCAGGTGATTGAGCGAGGAGATGTAGTCGTCGCTGAGCAGCCCCACCGGGGCTTTGGCGCCGATGCGCAGCTCTACCGGATTGCACGGGGTGGTGCCGCCGCTGCCGCGCTGACTGACGTTCCCGGTGAAGCTCGCTGTCGCGAGCGGTGCGCCGCGCTTGCTGGACAGGAATTTGACCGTCACGACGTCAGGCTCATGAATCGCCGCCGGACAGTTGTAGACGAACGGCTGCGTGGGCCTGAGTCCGTTGAAGTAGTGGAGCGCTGCGCGCACTCGCGAGGCTCCGGTGACGGTGCCCGAGTGCAGGACCCTGCCGCCGGTGGTCGTCTCGCTGACGCTGACCACGCGCGTGGTGGCAGGAATCATCGAGGCAGCGGTGCGCGGCACGACCCAGATGCTCTGGCTCTGCGCGAGCACGCCCGTAGCGCCATCCGGGAGGGCCGTTGCGGTCACCTCGATCATGCGGGAGTCAAGGACGCCGGGCACGTCCTTGAGGTAGAAGATGACGCCGGTCGCGCAGCTTCCGGTCCCGGAGACGCCTGACGGACTGGTGGAGGCCCGGTCGCGCGGCGGTGACGCGCGGACCGCCGCGATGACCTGCCCGGGCGTCGCGCCGGTCACCCGCCACCAGCGGGTGTGAACGAAGCCGATGGTCGTGGTGACGAGATGGGCAAGCGGCTTGAGGTACCCGTGGTCGCCGCTGGGCTCGGCTCCCAGGCGCCGCGCGCCGGAGGGAAGCGCCACCTCGCTCAGCAGCTTCGCGGCGTCGGCCTTCGCCGCAGCCTCGTTCCCCGCAAGCGTCGTGGACCGGCTCGCCCTCGCGGTACTGGACCGGACCGTCGATGTTTTGAGCTTGAGGGGTGTTGGGCGGAATGTGTCCTCGTTGCCGTTGTGGGTGTCGATTCCGAGTCTGAGCGTCGCGCCGGCCCGGGGCGTCTGCTCGGTCACGCGATAGTTCGCTAACAGAGTCGGAGCGCGCGCTGCGACCAGCGGCGGCAGCTTGGCCGCGTCCCAATACAGCTCATGCGTCTCCGCCCAGCTGACGGCGGTGGTGAGCGGTTTGCCGACGAAATCAGGCACTACCGCAGAGGGAAGCCTGCCGGTAGGCACGCCCGGGCTCCCCAACCCGCACCGCCGCGGACCCGCGGTCAACGCGACCGTTCGATCACCGGCAGTGACGGTGCCGGCAGCAGGATCCTGCGCTGCGATCGTCGGGTCACAACCGAGCAAACCGCCGGTACCCTCGTAGAGCGCTGGGAAACTGACGCGCAGCCAGGCGCGATGAAGACGCGCATAGGCGGCGGTCAGGCCAAGGCCGGTCACGTCTGGAACCACTGTCTGGCGCAGGTCGGTCGAGACCGGGCCGAGCTTTCTCAGATCGGGGTAGCGCTTCCCGATCCCCAGGTCAGTAACCCTGCCTGTAGCGGCGCTAACCACGAGCGTCAGCACCGATCCGGACGGCAGCCGCGCTCCAGCTCCCGGTGGGAATGATGCACCAGTGGCTACGAAGTGGCCGCGCTCGGCGATCAGATACGACCAGCCAGAGCCCGAAACCATCTCGCCGGAAGCGACGACATTCGCGTTCTCCCGCATACCGGCACTGTGTTGAACCAAGGTCGGGCGCTGGTCACCGTCGTTCCGGGCGACCCCCAGCGCGATCTGCAAGATCCGCTGCTCGCTCAGCCCGGGGCGGTGGGCGTCCGACGCGTCGCCAGTGGCCGCGGTCGATAAGCAGCATGCGATGACGACGCCCAGCACTACGCCGGTCAGCTGTCCCCGTCTTCGGTTCTTGACCATCATCAGTTCTACGCGCGAGGCTGACACTCATCACATCATCACGGAGAATGGACCCCGGCCGGCGTCGCTCTCGTCGTCGAGGCCGAGGACGAGCCGGTCCGCCGTGGCAAACGTGCGAGCGTCTTCTGAGCAATCCGAACTGAGCGGCGGGGCGCCTAGCGTCCAGTTAGGCGCGCCACGGCATGAGCTTGCAGCGGCGACACCCGTATCGCTTAGAACGAGTAGAAGCGGCCAGGTCACTCTCCGATCTAACCCCTGCTGGGAGGCTGCGCTGTCGGTGTTGAGCCTGTTCCTTTGGCGCGTAGCGCAAGCCGGGGGCTATGGTCAACGCAGTGGTGCGTCTGCCTACAGCAGTACGACGGAGCGTTGACGCGTCCGGATTCGTCGGTCTGCGTTCTAGGTTGGTCTGCGGTCTGGTGACTTTGGTTTGTGCGTTCGTGGTCGGGGGTGTTGATGCCGGTACCGACGCCCTGGCGGCCGGACAGGCGAGAGCTGTCCATCCGTGTCGCGACGGGCAGATCGCGCTTGAGAGCCCCGCGCAGGTAGGAGCAATCACCGGGACCACGATCGTTCCGGTCAAGATCCACGACGTCTCCAAGCTGAGTTGCACGTTGCGGGGCTACGCGCGGATCGCGGTCCGTAGTCCCACGGGAGCGCGTATCTCAATAAGGGTGATACACGGCGTGTGGGGTCCGAAAGAGCCGCGTCGCGTTTCAACGCAGACGCTCGCCCCGCATCAGAGTGGCGCTGTTTTCGACCTGAGCTTCATCGATCATCCCAGCCCCGAACCGGCATCAGACTGTCGGCGGTTCGCCGCGGTCGCAGCGAAATTGCCCGGGCAATCAAAGTGGCTGGCCACCCGGATCGCGATTCACCCGACCGACTGCGAGGGCAAACCCCCAGAGGTGTATCTGAGCGCTATCGGAGCCTGAGTCCCGTCGTGTTTGACCAACGAGCAAGAGTTGCCGGTGTCGCCTTTTCAGTTACGACAGGCTGCCGGGCAGGTTGGCTCGTACTTCGCCAGCCATGCGGCGAGCTCGCGCGTGTCGGTATCGCTGAAATGGCCGCGGGCGTACCAGACCCAATGGGTCAAGCCGAGAGAAGTCGCTGCCAGCGTCTTCTCGTAGAGCTGAGCGTCATGTTCGCGAAGGGACGCAAGGAGCCCGGCGTCGGACAAACGGCGTCTTTCCTCGATCGCGAACTGCACTCGTTGCGACATGACAGGAGCCTAACCAACGAATCGTTCGACTCGTTCGCTTCCGGTCTGATTGAAAAGCACACGGGCGGTCAGGACGAAACGCCACGAGTGGTTTGCCATCACGAACCGGATCAGACGAGCGGGCACCTGCTTTCCGCCTACAACATGCATCTCGCCCCCCAGACGAGAGACGCGCAATGCGCGGATCTAAGGGCACGAGCCCAGGGCGTCGCTCGGCGCGGTTGCCTATGCAGCGCGAAGCGCTGCGACGGACTGGCAACGCCGACATCCACACCTACGGCGAGACACTGAGCAGCTCGAATCCGAGCTGTGCAAGAACTCGCGCCTGCAACTCGACCTGATTTGGTACCCAATGGTGGTACCCGATGCATTTCGACCGCTTCTAGCTCCGCTAGACGAGGGCCCAAAACAACGTAATTTGCAGGAACTTCCGAAGCAGGGGAGACAGGACTCGAACCTGCAACCCCCGGTTTTGGAGACCGGTGCACTACCAATTGTGCTACTCCCCTTCGGTCGGCCCATTGTAGGAGCCCGGCCGTGCCGAGGGTGCTGCCAGCGCCGCGACGGTGCCTGCCATTGCACGGCTGAGGGCTCTAAGCTTTGGGGCGCGCCGCGGGCGAAGTGTTGTGGTTGCACCGAAGCCTTCCAAGCTTCTAGGGCGGGTTCGATTCCCGTCGCCCGCTCTCAGACCGTCGAAGCAAAGCTCGACCTCGCTCGACAGCAAACACGAGCTGGGATAGGGTCGCGAAATGACTGAGGCGCGCGACCTGTTGAAGCTCACCGCGTCGCTTGCGGCGGAGTATCTCGAGTCGGTGCCGACTCGATCTGTGTTTCCGGCCGTCGAAGCTGACGAGCTGCGGGCCGCGCTGGGTGGCCCGCTCCCGGACGGGCCGCTTGACGGCGCGCAGGTCATCTCCGAGCTGGCCAGTGCCGCCGATCGGGGGATCGTCGCGTCCGGCAGCGGCGGGTACTTCGGCTTCGTAATCGGTGGAACGCTCCCGACCGCGATGGCCGCTGACTGGCTCACCTCGACCTGGGATCAGAACGCCGGGCTGTATGCGTGCAGTCCGGCAGCCTCGGTCGTCGAGGAGGTCGCGCGGCAGTGGCTGCTCGAGCTGCTCGGGCTGCCGACGCGAGCTTCCGTGGGCTTTGTCACCGGAACCCAGATGGCCCATGTCACCGGGCTCGCGGCAGCCCGGCTGCAGGTGCTCGAGGCGGTCGGCTGGGATGTCGGGCGCGACGGACTCTCGGGCGCGCCCCGCGTGACGGTGATCATGGGTGAACGCGGGCACATCACGATCAACCGCGCCCTTCGTCTGCTGGGACTGGGGACGCCGCGGACGGTCGAGTCAGACAGCCAAGGCCGGATGGTCGTGGAGGCACTTGCACAGGCGCTTGCGGAAACCAGCGGGCCGACGATCGTGTGTGCCCAGGTTGGCGAGGTCAACACGGGGGCGATCGATCCGATTGCGGCGATCGCGGACCTCTGCCGGCCAAGGGGTGCGTGGCTTCATGTGGACGGCGCGTTCGGTCTCTGGGCAGCCGCGTCGCCGGCGCTGCTGCATCTCACGGTCGGGTTGGAGCGGGCGGACTCGTGGACGACCGACGCTCACAAGTGGCTGAACGTGCCCTATGACTCCGGGATCATCGTCTGTGCGCACCCCGACACTCACCGTCGCGCGATGACGGTGCAGGCTGCATACTTGGAGCAGACCGAGGACGTGCAGCGTGTACGCGACGGGTTCGACTGGACTCCCGAGTTCTCGCGACGTGCGCGTGGCTTCCCGATCTACGCCGCGCTGCGCGGGCTGGGACGCTCGGGCGTCGCGGAGTTGATCGAGCGCAGCTGCGCACTGGCACGGCTCGCGGCGCAAGGACTCAGCGCCATCACCGGCGTCGAGCTCCTCAACGAGGTGGTGCTCAACCAGGTGCTGTTCCGCTTCGCCGACGACGCACTCACGGACGCGGCGCTGGGAGAGGCGCAACGAGCCGGAGGCGTGTGGCTCAGCGGCACCAAGCTCGACGGTCATTCGGCGATCCGCCTGTCGGTCAGCAACTGGCAGACCAACGAGGGCGACATCGAGCGGTTGGTCCGCTCGTTCTCACCGTGACGTCGTACCGCCCTGCTCGCCCAGCAGCTTCAGTGGTGCGCCGGGATCAACTCGAGCTCGGCATCGCCGGCGGCGGGCGCGTCGAGTTGCCGCAGCAGCTCCTGCGCACGTTCACGCATGCGCTCGACGTTGCCGACCTTGATCTCCTCGTAGCCGCGCACCATGTCGGGCAGCAGCACGATCTGCAGCACGACCGAGGCGGTCGCCGGCGCGAGGCTGTCGAGCGCCCTCGCCACGAGCAGCCGGTACTCCTCGATGAGCGCGCGCTCGAGCCGGCGGATCGCGGTGCGCCCGAAGGGATCGAGCGCGGTGCCACGCAGGCGCCGGGCCGCGCGCAGGCTGCGGAACAGCGGCACCACCGAGCGACCCAGGCGCAACTTGCGCTTCATGCCCATCGCGCGCAGCAGCGGCGGGTGCAGCAGCACCTTGACTCGTGCGTCCTTGCCGAACTCGGCCTCAAGCCGCGCCCGCTCGACGGCGTCGAGGTGCAGGCGCGCGACCTCGTACTCGTCCTTGTAGGCCATCAGCTTGAAGAGCCCGTCGGCGTAGGCGTTGGCGAGCTCCATGCCGCCGGCGCCGAGCCGCTCCTGCACGATCGCCGCGACCGACTGCACGTCCGCACCGTAGCCGGACGCATAGGAGGCATCCTGGTAGGCGGTCAACTCGCGCTCGTTGCGCTCTAGCCGGTCGGCCAGCGAGAGCTCGCGCAGCGCTCCGGCGTGCGGCTCACCGACACTCGCGCCGGCATGCTTCGCCACCAGCTCCGGTCGCGCCACCACCGCGCGGCCCCAGCGGAAGGCGGCGATGTTGGCCTCGGCGGAGGCCCCGTTGAGCTCGATCGCGCGCTCGATCGCATCGGCGCGCAACGGCAGGCAGCCCTGCTGGTAGGCGGCGCCGATCAGCAGCATGTTGGCCTGCAGGTGGCTCCCGAACAGCTGCTCGGCAAGCGTCTCCGCCGGGATCGCGAGCGCGTCGGCATCGCGCGTCATGCGCCGCACGCGCGTCACCAGCCGCTCCGGCTCGGGTGCGGCCACGCTCGTGTCCATCACCATCGATGCGGTCGGAGAGACATCGGTGTTGAGCACCGCGACGGTGCGCTCGGTGTTGAGCACCGCGACCGTCTGCGGCGCGACCGCGCCGAGCAGGTCGAAGCCCAGCAGGACGTCGACGCCGCCGCGGCTGGCTCGGAGCTGGCCCGTGATGGGCGTCGAGGCCAGGCGCAGATCCGAGATCACGGGCCCACCCTTCTGAGCTAGCCCGGTCTGGTCCAGCGCGGCGGCGTAGCGGCCTTCAAGATGTGCGGCGGTGCGCAGGATCGCGGCTGCCGTGACAACCCCCGTACCCCCAACACCAGGCATCCGAATCAGGGCGTCAACGGGTACACGCAGCGTCGGCTCGGGCAGGTCGGCGGGCGGCATCGGCGCCTGCGCCTTGGCGCGCGGGGTGACCCGCTCGACGACCAGGAACGAGGGGCAGTCGCCCTTCACGCAACTCATATCGAGGTTGCAGGAGCTCTGGTGGATGCGGGTCTTGCGCCCGAACTCGGTCTGCACCGGCTGCACCGACAGACACGAGGACTTCTCACCACAGTCGCCGCAGCCCTCGCACACCCGCTCGTTGATGAAGACCCGCTCGGGCGGCGTCTCCAACACCCCGCGCTTGCGCATCCGGCGCTTCTCGGTGGCGCAGCGATCGTCGTGGATCAGCACGGTCACTCCCGCCACGGCGGCGAGCTCAGCCTGTACCTCGCCGATGTCGTCGCGATGGCGCACTGCGGCGATCGCCGGCAACGAGACGCCCGCGTAGCGCTCCGGCTCGGGGGTGGTGATAACGATCCGGCTGACGCCCTCGGCGGAGAGTTCGGAGACGATGTTGGGCACAGTCATCTTGCCCTGGGGTTGCTGCCCGCCGGTCATCGCGACCGCATCGTTGTAGAGCAGGCGGTAGGTGATGTTGACGCCCCCGGCGATCGCCGCACGGATTGCCAGCGATCCCGAGTGGTGGAAGGTCCCGTCGCCGAGGTTCTGGGTGAAATGGCTCTCCGTGGCGAAGGGCTCGAGGCCGAGCCACTGTGCGCCTTCGCCGCCCATCTGTGGCATCCCGAGCACGTGACCGCGGCGATCATGTGGCTCGAGCGCGACCATCGTGTGGCAACCGATGCCGACGCCGATCAGCTGCTCGCCACCCATGCGGGTCGAGGTGTTGTGCGGGCAGCCGGAGCAGAAGTAGGGGGTGCGCTTGGTCTCCAGCGCGATCCGGTCGAGCGGGTCCGAGCGGTCTGCGACGGCCGCCCGCATGTGTGCCACGAGCCCGTCAGGAGCGCCCGCGGACGGCAGGATCCGTGCCAGTGCCCGCGCGACGTCGTCGGCGCCCACGGCGCTGCTGACCTGCAGCAGCTCGCGACCCTCGGCGTCCTGCTTACCCAGCACCCACGGCCCGCGGGGCACGCGGTAGAGCGCCTCCTTGAGCTGCGCCTCGACGAACGGCAGCTTGTCCTCGACGACGAGCACCGTCTCGAGGCCGTCGGCGAAGGCACGCAACTGAGAGAAATCGAGCGGCCAGGGCATCGAGATCTGCACGAGCCTCAGACCGAGCGCCTCCCAATCCTCACGCTCGAGTCCGAGGTCGCTCAGCGCACGCAGCACCGACTGATGGCTCATGCCGGCCGCGATCACGCCCACCCTAGGCTGTCGGGGCTCGAACCACACGCGGTTGAGCCCGACAGTCAGGGCGTACTCCCGCACTCGCTCGAGCCGCGCGGTGAAGAGGTCCCGTTCCGCATCGAGATTCGTCGGTGAGAGGAGCACCGGCGGGGAGTGCGGCTCCCGCGGGGTCAACGCGGGCACTACGTCAAGTGCTGCTCCGGCCTCGGCGACTCCCGCGGAGTCGGCCAGGTCGGTGACGATCTTCAGGGCCGACCAGACGCCGGCCTGACGTGAGATCTCGACGGCATGTTGCCCAAGCTCGAGCAACTCCGAGATCGTCGACGGGGCGAGGATCGGCATCCACAGGGCGCGGCAGGTCTGCTCGCTGCTGCCGGGGACCGTCGAGGACTTGGCCATCGGGTCGTCGCCGACGAACGCGACCACACCGCCCAGCGGGGCGGTGCCGGAGAGGTTGCCGTGGCGGATCGCATCCGAGGCACGGTCGAGACCGGGCGCTTTGCCGTACCAGAAGCCCGTTACGCCCTGCTTGGTCGCGCCGGGCAGCTCGCCGAGCAGCTGCGTGCCGCCGACCGCGGTGGCGGCCAACTCCTCGTTGAGCCCCGGCCGGAAGACGATCCCGGCAGGCTCCAGGTGACGCGAGGCGCGCTGCAGCTCGATGTCTAGCCCGCCGATCGGCGAGCCCGGGTAGCCGCTCACGAAGACTCCGGTGTTGTAGCCGCGACGCGTGTCGAGCCGACGCAGATCCAGCATCAGCCGGACCAGCGCCTGCATGCCGTCGAGCATGATCGAACCGGACTCGGCGGTGTAGCGGTCCTCGAGCGTCAGCTCGCGCAGGGGGGTGGCCGTGCTCATGCGTGCAGCAGCGCCCGGTCGCGCGTGTTGTCTCGGCGCGCTGCGCCGCTGCTACGCGCGCCGTCTGCAGCGGCGCGGGCGTCGGCCAGGATCTGGCGGACCCGCTCGGTCGCCACGTACAACGGCGTCTGACCGGAATTCTCGGCCGCCTCGAGCACCTCGCGCGTGCGCGAACCGATCTGCATGACGTCGCGGCGCAGGCGCTCATCGGTGTGGTGGACGCGCAGGCTGTGGATGTGGATCACGCCGCCCGCGTTGGAGATGAAGTCCGGCACGTAGGTGATCTTGCGCTGCGCCAGCAGCTCGGCGCAGCTGTCGAGCGAGAGCGTGTCGTTGGCGGCGCCCGCGATGATGCGGCATTGCAACCTGGCCACCGTCTGCGGGGTGATCACCTTCGCCACCGAGCTCGGGGCGAGGACGTCGCACGGGGTCTCGATCACCGCGTCGGCGGCGACGGCGGTGCCGCCCAGCTCGTCGGCCAGCGCCCTGGCGCGCTCGGCGTCGATGTCGGCGAGGATGATCTCGGCACCGTCGGAGGCGAGATCGCGCGCCAGCGATGCACCCACATGCCCGGCGCCCTGGATCAGCACCCGTGCACCCGCGATGCCCCGCCGCTGATCGACGTGCTCGATCGCGGCGCGGACCGCGGCGGCCACGCCGAGCGCGGTCCACGGCGACGGATCCTCGTCGTTGCAGGACACGTCGGCGCCGATCTCGGCCATCGCCTGGAGGTCAGCGACGCTCGTGCCCATGTCCACACCTGGTAGGTAGGCGCCGCCTGTGCGGATCACGAACTCGCCGAAGCGCTGCATCATCGCCCGGCGGTTGACTTTGGGATCGGGCGCGAGAATCACCGATTTGCCGCCACCGAACGGCAGCCCGGCAAACGCATTCTTGAGCGTCATCGCGGCCGCGAGGCGCTGTGCCTCGGTGATCGCCGCGACGTCGGTCGGGTAGCGCACGCAGCGCACACCGCCTAGCCCTGGACCGAGGGTCGTGTCGTTGATCGCTATCACGGCGCGCAGCCCGAGTGCCTCGTCATGACAGAGCACCAGCTGCTCGCTGTGCCAGTGGTCGAAGGATCCCTCTTCCATGTCTCCTGACCTCCCTCAGTGTGTCGCAGACTGAAAGCAAAATGCCCGGCTCGCACGAAAGCAACCAGCACGCAGTCCATCGCGGCTGACGCGCAGGAATTGAGCGTGAGAGCGAGTCTGATGCGAGTTTTCTTGCGCGATGCGCAAGAAAACTCGCCTATCCTGTAAGCGATGCCAGGCCACGTGAAGCTCGACGACCTCGACGAGCAGATCATCGATCTGCTGCGCGAGAACGGACGCCGCACGATCACCGACATCGCCGCGCGCGTGAACCTCTCCCCGGCGCCGGTCAAGCGCCGCATCGACCGGCTCGAACAGCTCGGCGTGATCACCGGCTACACCGTCTCCGTGGATCACGCGCTGATAGGCCCCTCGATCGAGGCCTTCACCGAGCTGCGCTTCGCCGGCGACGCCGACATCGACGAGATCCTTGGTTCGGTCGAGCAGATCCCGGAGATCCGCGAGGTCTTCACGATGGCCGGCGATCCCGACGCGCTGCTGCGGATCCGCGTGAACGACGTCGAGCACCTCAAGGCGGTCGTGAACCTGCTGCGCCGCACCGGTCGGGTCACGGGGACCAAGACGCTGATGGTGCTCGATCGCTGGGCCCGTTAGCGCACGCATGACGCCGGGCTACGGATTTCGGCTGCGCTGCCGACAACAGGGTCAGGAACCCTCGCTGGCATGACCGACTTCACCGACCAGCGGCGCACGAGCTTCGACGCCGCCGCCCAGCTCTACGACGACGCTCGTCCCGGCTATCCCGAGCGGATGGTCGACGTCGTAGTCGCCTACTCGCAGGTGCAGCCCGGCGCGCGCGCGCTGGAGATCGGCGCCGGCACCGGTCAGGCGACGGCGCAGTTCGCGTGGCGCGGGATCTCCGTGCACGCGGTCGAACCCGGCGCCGCGATGGCCGACTTCATACGTGACAAGTTTGGCGGGGCCGAGCTCGAGGTGACCGTCGAGACCGCCGACCTCGAGACCGCCGTGCTCGAGCCGGGGGCGTTTGACCTCGTCTTCGCCTCCACCTCCTGGCACTGGCTGACCCCCGGAGTCCGCTGGACGATCGTCGCCGACGCGCTCAAGCCCGGCGGCACGCTCGCGGCCTTCTGGAACATCCCGCACTGGCGCCGCACCGCGCTGTGCCCGCAGCTAGACGTTGTGTACCGGCGCAGCGGCGCCGACCTCAGTCAGCTCGGCCCGATGGCCGCGGCCGACGTCGAGCACGCCGCGCTGATGGCCGAGTGGGCCAATGACGCGCCCGACCGCGACGCCTTCACCGACTACCGCGGCGCCCAGTTCGCCTGGTCAGAGACCTACAGCGCCGACGACTACGTCGCGTTGCTCGGCACCTACGGTGACCACCTGACGCTCGACGATCAGATCCGCGAGCGGCTGTTTGCGGAGATCGGCGATGTGATCGACCAGCACGGCGGCACGATCGAGCTGCCGTATACGACGCACCTGCTGGTCGCGCGCGACGCCCGCGACGCGGGCGCCACGCGCGACGCGCCACGCTCGACACGCCCAGCGACGTCTAACGACGTCTAGCCGCCGCAGTGGGTCGGCCTTCCGATTCGCAATTTGGCGTTATAACGGCGGCGTTATAAAGCCAAAACACGTTTTGGGGACGGCGCTCCACGCGCGTGCCTATCGTGCGGCGCTGGGCGCTACTTCCCGGCGGCAGCCGCGCGCATCGCGGCCTTCTGCGCGCGCTTGCCGGCCTGGTACTCGGCCAGTGCCTGCGGTGAGTCGACGTCGCCGAGCGTGGGATGGGAGGGAACGAGGCCCTTGGCCGCCTCGACGCCGAAGCGGTGGTAGAGCACCGAGCCGAGCGATTTGATCTTCATCTCGCCGAAGCCGGGCAGGGCGCCGATGCGCTCGCGAAGGTCCTCGGCGTCGTCGGCCCCGGTCCACAGGCGGGAGGCGTCGCCGCCGTACTCATCGCGCACGATCGCCGCCAGCTCCTGGACCCTTGAGGCCATCGCGCCGGGGAAGCGGTGCACCGCCGGGCGCTCGCGGAAGACCACGTCGAGGTCGGCGTCGGCCAGCGCCTCCGCGGCGAGCGTCCCGAGGCGCTCGCGGATCACGAGCGGCCCCGAGAAGGCCTTCTGCACGGTGACCTGCTGATCGAGCAGGAAGCCGACGAGCAGCGCCATCGGCTCGTCCACGAGCAGCTTGTTGGACGCCTCGTCATCAGTGAAGAACAAGCTGGTCAACCACGGGCAAATCGTATCCAGGGCCAGAAGCTGCCGCGCAGCCTACTCAGCTCACCGCCCGCAACTACGCGTTCGGGCAGCGGGGGACGCCACGCCCGGAACCGTGTCGAACCCTGATCCCGGAGGGCTGCTGTGAGACCAGTATTGGTGGTGCAACCGGAGGACTAAAGGCCCCGAACAAAAGAGGAGGAACCCGGAATGCAACGCCACGTATTTGACAGGCTCGCATCAGGTGTTGGTGCAGCGCTGGTCGTCGTTCTGCTGGTCGCTGGTGGTCTGCTGGTGTGGGGCCATTAGCTCAAGGCCGTCACCGATCCTGAGTTCCCGAACGCGAAGCTGATGATCGCGGCGCTCGCGCCGTACGCCGGGCAGCACGCAGGCGACGTCCCCGAGCGCGTTGAAGCAGACGTCGTTCATCGGCACCACGCTACGCGGGATGCTGCTTGAGGCCTACGCCTTCGGCACGATCGGGACCGTCTCCGTCATAACCCCGATCGGGTGCCCGTGCTGGGTAACCAGCGCGGGCACCGCGCGTTAAGGCCGCTGGTTGTCAGCCTCACGCGACTGCGCGTCGGCGCCAACCGGTGCGGCGTCCGGCTCTGGCTCTGACTGCGACTCGAGCAGCCTGGCCTCGGCAGTGGTGCCCTTGGCGGCGTTGTAGACGGCCATCGCCTGCGCGACCATGCCGGACATCATCTCGCCGAGGCCCTCAGCGCCGTTCAGCACTGTGAGGTTGGCGTCGGCGAAGGCGTCGGCCACCTTGTCCATCAGGTCGGGCATCATCTCGATCCACTTGAGGTCGAGCGCGACACGGTCGTTGGCTGCCGCGGCGGCGGCCTTGATTCGCATCGCCTCGGCCTCGGCTTCGGCCTGCAGCTTGACGATCTTCGCCTGAGCCTCGGCCGGCTTGACCTGCGTGCTCTCGAGCTGCTTGGCCGTCAGCGCCGCCTGCTGCTCGGCCAGTTGCGCCTGAGCCGCGATCGCCGCCTTGCGCGAGTCGGCCTGCTGGCGCTCTGAGTCCTGCTGCGCGGCGACCGTCTCGGACTGGGCGTTGGCCTTGGCGACGTTGATCTTCGCGTCGGCGGCGGCCTCGACCTCGGCGGTCTGCTGCTTGTACTGCGCCTGCGCTTGAATCGACTTCTGCTGTGCCTCGGCTGCCGCCTGATCGGCCTGCGCCTGCGCGACCGCTGCCGCCTTCTGGATCTCGGCGTTGTGCGGCGCGGCCATCGCGGTGATGTAGCCGCTGCCGGCGTCATCGATCGACTGGATCTGGAAGCTGTCGACCACCAGGCCGATGTGCGCGAGCTCCTCCTTGGAGGCGTCGAGCACCTCATTGGCAAGCTTCTGGCGCTCGCGGATGATGTCCTCGACCGTCATCGCGCCGACGATCCCGCGCAGGTGCCCGGCGAAGATCTGGCCGACCAGCGCCGGCATCTGCCGTTGATCGCTGAGGAAGCGCTGGGCGGCGGCAACGATGCTCTGCGTGTCATCGCCGATCTTGAACGCGCCAACCGCCGACAGGTTCACTGTGATGCCCTGAATCGTCTGGCAGGTCTCGGCGACCGTGGCCTCCTGCATGCGCAGCGTCAGGAATGCGGCGCTGCGCAGGAACGGCGTCACGAATGCGCGGTTGCCGATGACCACCCTGAACGGCGTGCCGTCGGTCCCCCCGCGGCCACCGCTGATGATCGTCGCCTCATCGGCGCGTGGAATACGAATCCCCAGCATCAGAACCCCTCTCGAATCGGTGCGACGCGCACCTTGCGCGCGCCCAGTTCCTCGTAGATGACAACGGCAGTCCCGCGCGACAACGGCTCCTGCGAGTAGGCGATGTAGACGCCCTTGAAGGGGACGTCGACCTCGCCGGCCCCATCGCGTCCACGCGTGGGATTGGTCACCGTCGCCTCGACCCCCACGAGATCATTCATGTAGGCGCTCCGAAAAGTCCGTGGAACAGTTCGGCGGCATCCTATAGCCATAGCCGTCGCCTTACGATCGCACGACGGCTCCCGGAGCAGAAACGCCTACTCCGGCGCGCGCACCACCACGACGCAGTTCTGGCCGCCGAAGCCGAACGCGTTGACGGTCGCGGTTCGCACCGTCGCCTCGCGCGCCGTCAGTGGCACGTAGTCGAGGTCGCAGGCGGGGTCAGGGTTCTCGAGGTTGATGGTCGGCGGCACGATGCCGTCGCGCATCGCCAGCACGCTGACCATCACCGAGAGTGCCCCGGCGGCGCCGATCATGTGCCCGACCATCGACTTCGGCGAGCTCACCAGCAGCTCGTCCGCCGCGGGGCCGAAGACGTCGCGGATCGCGCTGGTCTCGACAGCGTCGTTGATGCGCGTGGCGGTGCCATGCGCGCAGATGTAGTCGACCTCGGACGGGTCGGTGCCGGTGCGCTCGAGTGCCAGCCGCATCGCGCGCCGCGGCTGCCGCCCGGTGGGGTCGGGGTGGCTGATGTGAAACGCGTCGGTTGTCAGCGCACCGCCCGCCAGCGTGGCGTACGAGCGCGCGTCGCGGGCACATGCATGCGCGGCGGACTCGACCACGAACACCACTGCGCCCTCGCCGTAGACGAAGCCGTCGCGGTCGGCCGAGAACGGCCGGCTCGCGCCCTGGGGATCGTCGTTGTTGGCCGAGAGCGCACCCATGTTGGAGAGGCCGGCGAACATCACCGGTGAGATACCGGCGTCGGTGCCGCCGGCGACGACGATGTCGGCCTCACCGGCGAGGATCAGGCGCCGGGCTTCCAAGAGCGCCGCGTTGCCGCTCGCACAGGCCAGGGCGCTGGCGGTCACCGGGCCGTGCAGCCCAAGGTCGATCGCGACCTCGCAGGCCGGCATGTTCGGGATCATCGACGGCACGTAGTAGGCGCTCACGCCCCGCAGCCCCTCGTGCGCGAGGCCGTTGACGTTGACCTCGGTCTCGGGGATGCCGGTCACGGCGGTGTTGACGACAACGCCGACGCGCTCATGGTCGGCGATCGACTCGACTCCCGGGCCCGGGTGCAGGCCGGCATCGGCGAAGGCCTCGCGCGCGGCCATGATCGCCAGCTGCGAGAAGCGCGCGGAGCGTCGCGCACGCTTTGTCCCGAGCAGCGCCTCGGCATCGAAGCCCTTGACCTCGGCTGCGATTCGCGTCGGCAGTTCGGAGGCGTCGAACAGCGTGATCGGGCCGACTCCGGACTCGCCGGCGACCAGTCCGCGCCACGTTGTCTCGAAGTCGTGGCCGAGCGGGGTTACGGCGCCGATGCCGGTGATCACCGGATCGGCGGCCTGCCTTGAAGTCGCGGTCACGGGCGTTCCAGCAATCCGGCTGCAGCGTCTGTGCGCGCCTGCTCACGGACCTTGTAGTGGAGCTTCTTGCCGGTCGCCGTCAGCGGGATCTGGTCGACGAAGCGGTAGGCGCGCGGCCGCTTGAAGTCGGCGAGCATCGGGTGCCCTTGGGTGTGGCGCTCGAGCGCGGCGGCGTCCAACGCGCCGCTGTTGCCGGCGTCCCGCTGGATGCCGGCAGTGGGCACGACGTATGCGACGACCAGCTCGCCCCAGCGCTCATCGGGTACCCCGACGACGGCAGAGTCCGCCACACCGGGGTGCTCGTTGAGGATCGCCTCGACCTGAGTTGGATGTACGTTTTCGCCGCCGGAGATGATCATGTCGTCCTTGCGGCCAACGATCGTGATGTAGCCGTCCGCATCCCAGGTTGCCAGGTCGCCGATGTAGAGCCAACCGTCGCGGAAGCGGGCCCCCTGCTCCTCGTTGTTATTGACGTACGCGTAGCCGGATTTGACCGAGCGCACGATCACCTCACCAACGTCCTGGCCGTCCTGGGCGGCGAGGTCCTCAGGAGTGGCCATGCGGTCCTCATAGACGCGCACGACGGCCACATCGTCATCGGTGCAGGCACGCCCTGCCGAGCCGGCGTGCTCGGGCAGGTCGGTGGGCCGCAGGAAGGTGTTCCAGAACGCCTCGGTGGTGCCGTAGCCATTGAAGATCCGGGGCGTGAGCAGCTCCTGGTAGCGCAGGCAGGCGTCACGATCGAGCGGCGCGCCCATCGTCACGATCCCGTGCAGGCTCGAGAGATCGCGCGGGCGGGCCTGCTGCTCGGCGCTGAGCATCGCCAGGTTGGTCGGTGCGCCGATCAGGAACGTCAGCCGGTGCTCCTGCACCCAGTCGAGCACCGTCGCAGCGTCGAAGGTGCGCAGCGCGACGGCCTCGGCGCCGACGTAGAAGACCGGGTTCGGCCCCCCGGAGTAGAGGCCACCACGGTGGAACCACGGCGTCATGTTCAGGGTGCGGTCCTCGGGCGTGAGCGGGAAATGCATGATCACGTCGTGGGCGGAGAAGACCTCGACGATGTCCGGGAGCGAGACGCCCTTGGGCAGCCCGGTCGTGCCGGACGTGTAGAGGCGGGTCGTCTCGGCGTAGATCGAGCGCTCCGGCTCGGCCGGCAACTCGGAGATGTCGTCGTTGAACAGCTCGGCGAACGGCACCGCCGCCGCAACCGGCAGGCTCCAGTCCTCGTGATCGACGCCGACGACCAGCGACGGATGGTGGTCGGCGATCCACAAGGCCTCGGCGCCCGCGTCAGCGAGGCTCGAGTCGAGCATGAACACCTTCGGGCGACTGTCGTCGAGCACATGCGCGATCTCGCCCGCTGCCAGGCGGAAGTTGATCGGGGCGGCGATCGCTCCCAGGCGCTGGGCAGCGATCCAGACGAGCGCGAACTCGGGTCCGTTGAGCAGGTCGAAGACGACCACGTCCTCGGCCCGCACGCCGCGCGCGTGCAGGCCTGCGGCGAGCCGCTCACTGTCTGCCCAGAGCTCGGCGTATGTCCAGCGTCGGCCGCCGGCAGGATCGTGCAGGGCCGGCCGCGCGGCGAAACGCCGGCTGTTGCGGCGCACGCCGGCGAGGTAGCCGAAGCTGTGCTCGAAGACCTGACGGAACGGCTCTGGGTTGTAGCGGTACTGCGGGGTGCTGCTCAAAGTCTCTCCTGGCCAGTCCGGTTAGGCCGCGTCGCTCAGCGATGCTATTGCGCCGGTTACCTCGGCCAGGCGCTCGATCTGCTCCAGCGGGCGCGAGCCGAGCGGCAGCAGCAGGATCTCGCTGACGCCGATTCGCGTGTACGGCTCGAGGAACTCGGCCACCGTGCCGGCGGAGCCGCAGGCTGTCCAGCGCTCGACCCGGTCGAGCGCCATCCCGTACTGGCCGCGCAGGTGTGCGTCGGCCTGCTCGCGGGCACGCGAGGCGTCCTCGTCGACGTGCGCGAGCACGAGCAGCGACAGTCCGGGACGGGGGCGGCCGTGGGCCGCACTGAGCTCCGCCAGGCGCTCGGCCCGCTGCGCCAGCGTCTCGGGCGAGACCCACATCGGCAGCCACGCGTCGCCGAACTGCGCCGCGCGCTCGACGGCGCGGTCGCTACGACCGCCGATGAGCACGGGCGGCATCGGCGCGGAGGGCTCCAGCGAATGCTCGTTGCCTGGGGAGAGGAACTGAGGCAGCAGCGTCAGCGCCTGGTCAAGGCGCGCGCCGCGGCGCGCCAGCGGAACCTCGGCCGCCTCGTACTCCTGCGGGAACTCGCCGCCGACACCGACGCCGAGCCGCAGGCGGTTGCCGGACAGGTGCTGCAGCGTCGCGAGCTGCTTGGCGGCCCACGCCAGCGGCCGCAGCCCGAGCAGCATCACGCTGAAGCCGAGCTGCGCGCGCGTGGTCACGGTCGCGGCGACGGCCAGACAGGTGGGGGCGTCGAGCACCGGCGCCGGACACTTCAGGTGATCACCGGCCCAGATCGAGGCAAACCCGGCCTGTTCGGCCAGCCGCGCGGCCTCCGCCACCGCAAACGGCTCGCCCAACCGCAGCGGGTCGAACGTCGGCAGCAGTACCCCCCAATTCGTCATCTGCGCCGAAGCTAACGAACTTCTCAAGCGCACGGGCTGGCGCCCCGACGCATGGGGGGTGCAAACGCCGGCACAAATGCGCGATCCTTGCCCGCACGTGAGTGAGGGGGTACGAAGCCGAGGTCGAGGGGCCCGAACGCGGGCGGTCTGACCGGCGATCCGGCAACCAGCGCCGCGACGCGTTCCGGATCAGCATGAACCTGCCGGTGTACGTCGATGCCCCGATGGAGCTCTACTGCGAGCTCGTCGACATCTCCGTGCTCGGCCTGTGCTTCGACCGCGAGCTGCCCTGCTCGCCGGGCGTCGCGATCGACTTCCGGCTCGTGATCCCAACCTACGGCGCCACGCGGAAGCCCGAGGAGCTCGAGTTGTACGCGCAGGTCGTGCGGGTCGACGACGGGTTCACCGGGTTGCGGTTCCTGCGCCTGGAGATGGATCAGACCCGTGCCGTGCGCGAGCTCGTGCACGGACATCAGCGTCGGCTGCTGCTTGCCGAGCGCGCGGCGGCTGTCGACCGCCGCAGGCGCTGGCTGCAGCGGTAACGGCGCACGCGCCTTCGGCGCGCCGAGCATGCGCATTCAGGGCGGTCACCGCGGCCACCGGCTGTAGGATCTCGGACTGCCTGGGCGGCGATGTATCGCAGCGCGAGGCGCCGGTCTTCACGATCGTCGCGATCTCCGAACTGTCCGGAGTCGTGCTGCTCGGCCCGATCCTGATTGCCGGTGAACCTGCCAGCCCCAGGCTGCTGTTCGCGGTGCTGGCCGGGTGCTCGACGACGCTCGAGCCCGGGCTGGTCTATCGCGCCGTGAGCCGTGGCAGGGCGCTGATCTGCATCGCCGCGGCGCTGAGCGTGGGGGTGACGCTCACGCTCCTGCACGCGGCCGGTCGCCTGAATGCCTACTGGGCGACGGCGGCACAGCACGTCGGCACCGGCGGCTCGGCGCCGCCGCGCACTGACGCCTAGCCTGGCGGCCGCGCCAGCCCGGTGCGGTAGGCGTAGTTCACCGCCTGCGCGCGGTCACGGATCCCGGCCTTGGCGAACAGGTGGTTGATGTGCGACTTGACGGTCGTCTGGCTGATGAACAGTCGCTCGGCGATCTCGCCGTTGCTGAGCCCCTCGGCGATCAGCACCAGCACCTCGGCCTCGCGTGGCGTGAGGTCGTCGGGGAGCGTGTCGGCAGGGGATCCCGTCTGCACTGGTCCGCTGGCCAGCGCAGCCACCACATGGTGTTGGACGGCCGGGTCGAGCGTCGCGGAGCCCGACGCGACACACAGGAGCGCGGCGCGGATGTCCTCGCTCGAGGCGTCCTTGGTCAGGTACCCGCGGGCCCCGGCGCGCAGCGCGCCAAGCACGCTCTCATCGTCGGCGTAGGTCGTCAGTGCGATCACGCCGATCTGAGGTTGCTGTTGGTGCAGTAGGCGCGTCGCCTCGATCCCGTCGATTCCCGGCATACGCAGGTCCATCAGCACCACCTCGGGGCGCAGTTCCGTGGCGAGCCGCACGGCCTCCTCGCCGTCGGCCGCGGTGCCGAGCAGCTCGATCCCGTCGAGCAGGCCGAGCATCGTGCTCAGGCTCTCGCGGACCAGCCGCTGGTCGTCGGCGAGCAGGACGCGGACGCTCACGCCGGCAGCCGCAGCTCGACTCGGAAACCGTTGCTGGTGGGGGAGGCGATCAGCTCGCCGCCGAGCAGCTTGGCGCGTTCGCGCATCCCGGTGAGCCCGTAGCCGCCGGCCAGCGGCGCCACCGGTGGCGGGGTGCCCTCGGCGCCGTGATCCTCGACCACCAGCACGGTGCTGTCGGGCAGGTAATCGAGGCTCAGGCGCACGCGCTCGGCGGCGGCATGGCGGCGCACGTTGGTGAGCGCCTCCTGCGCGGTGCGGTAGACCGCGAGGCGTGCGTCGGGTGCAAGCTGGCGGGGGCTGCCGTGGACCACGACTGCGACGGGCAGGCCGCTCTGGTCGCCGAAGGCGCCGGCCAGCGCCTCGAGCCGCTCGGGCCCCGGCAGCTCGTCACCGCGCGCGGCGGCGATCGCCCTGCGCGCGTCGTCGAGTCCGCTGGCGGCGAGGCTGTGGGCCTGGTCGAGCGCACGCGCGACCTCGGGGTCGACGTTGCGGTCGCGAGCGAGCAGCCGCGTGGATTCGAGCTGCAGCGCCAGCGCCGAGAGCGAGTGCGCGAGCACATCGTGAATCTCGCGCGCGATGCGGCCGCGCTCGGCCGAGACCGCGGCGCGCGCCTCCGCCGCGCGCGAGGCGAGCAGTTCCTCGTGACGCTCACGCAGGCTGCGCATCAAGCGCATCACCAGATACCAGGGGAGCACGCCGATCGAGGTCGAGAGCGCGGTGCCGTATGAGCCATCGATCAGCGCGCCCACAGTCAGCGGGCCGATCGCTGCCAGCATGAGCAGCGCGCCTTCCCGGCGATCGAGTCGCGTCGCGGCGATGATCGCGACCAAGTACGGGCCCGCCTCCCACATGCCGTTGGGCTGCTCGAGCGCGAGCAGGATCGTGCCGGCGATCACCCCCGTGAGCCCCAGAACCGTGCGCCGGACCTCGACCGCGTCGGTCGGCACCCCCGCGAGCCTGACGCGGGTGGGTCGGGTGACGACGATGCTCGCCACCAGCAGCAGGAAACCGCCGAGCACCAGGAGGCCGCGACCGTGCAGCGCGGGCCGGGGATGGACCTCCCAGCTGGTGATCGCGAACGCGACCAGGAAGGCGATCCCGATCGCGCGCAGCGGGATCACCTCGGGCGGCAGCGCGCGCTCGCGCCCGTCCAGCTCGCGCCGCAGTAGATGGTCACGTATGCGTGCGATCACGGTAAGCATCGCTGCCCAAAGATAAGGCGCGCGCAGGCCGACGTCATCGGCTCGAGGGTGGATGGCTCGATCGGCCCTCTGCACCCACGGGTGGACGTTCGAAGTCGACCCCCGCGCCGATGACAGCGGCACCCGCCCGCCGTACCTTGGTGCCATGTTCACGAACTCACTCGACGCGGCGGTTGCATCCGCCGGAGCAGGCGCTCCGCCGACCGCCGAGGCGGTCATCCGCGTGCGCGGCCTGCAGAAGCGCTACGGGTCACACGAGGCCGTGCGGAGGATCGATCTCGACATCCACCGCGGCGAGATCTTCGCCTTCCTCGGACCCAACGGCGCGGGCAAGACCACCACGGTCGAGATCCTCGAGGGCTTCCGCCAGGCGACCGTCGGCAGTGTCGAGGTGCTCGGCCAGGATCCCTGGAAGGCGCCCGGCAGCTGGCGCGCCCGGCTCGGGATCGTGCTTCAGGAATCAGGCGCCGAGCCGGGACTGACGGTGCGCGAGTGCGTCGCGCTGTACGCCGGCTACTACCCGGCGCCGCGCAACATCGACGAAACGATCGCGCTGGTCGGGCTGGCGGCCCAGTCGGGCGAGCGCGCGACCTCGCTCTCCGGTGGCCAGCGCCGCCGGCTGGATGTCGCGCTGGCGCTGATCGGCGATCCCGAGCTGATCTTCCTCGACGAGCCGACCACGGGCTTCGACCCCTCGGCCCGCCGCGCGGCATGGGAGGTCATCGATGGCCTTCGGCGTCTCGGCAAGACGATCTTCCTCACCACCCACTATATGGAGGAGGCCGAGCGCCTGGCGGACCGGATCGCCGTGATCGCCGACGGGCGCATCGTTGCCGAGGGCACGCCGCAGAACCTCGGTGGGCGCCAGCTCGAGGCCGCCCAGATCAGTTTCAGGCTGCCCGCCGCGAAAGCCGCCGGCGATCTACCCCCGACGCTTGCCGAGCGCCTGCAGAGCGATCCCGACGGCGGCCTGCGGCTGCCCAGTGCCTCAGTCACCGCCGATCTGCACCTGCTATCGGGCTGGGCGCTCGAGCGCGGCCTCGAGCTCGATGACCTCGAGGTGACCCGCCCGACGCTGGAGGACGTGTACCTGCAACTGACCAGCGAGGAATGAGCACATGTATTTCCTGATCAAGCGACTGCTCCGCATGTGGCGTGAGCGGCAGTCACAGAAGGACGCGGCCGCGCCGCCGACGGCGCCGCCGGCAGCGGCCGCGCCGTCGAACAGCTCCCCGCCCGCCGCGCCGCGGGTGGACGGGCCGTCGGCCTCGTCGCGCGGGCCACTTGCCCTGCTGCTGCACGAGGCGCTCTACGACATCAAGATCAGCGCCCGCAATCCACGAGCCCGCTTCTTCGGGTTCTTCTTCCCGATCGTGCTGCTGGTCGTGTTCATCGGCGTCTTCGGCAACAGCCACACGACCTTCGATGGGGCGCGCGTCAGCCTCAAGGTCTTCTACGTGCCGGGCATCCTGACGATGTCGATCGTCACCAACGCCTACGCGAGCCTCGTGATCCTGGTGTCGGGGCTGCGCGAGCAGGGGGTCCTCAAGCGCCGCCGTGCCACACCCGTACCGGCGGTCGTGCTGATCGGCGGCCAGGCGCTGGCGACAGTCGTGACCACGGCGCTGGCGGGCGCGATCCTGCTGCTGATCGCCAAGCTGGCCTACGGTGTGGGCATGGCCGGCCCGGCAATCGTCGCGGTCGCCTGCACGGCGCTCGTCGGTACTGTCGCCTTCGCCTGCATCGGCTACGCCGTGTCCGGCATGATCGGCTCCCAGGAGGCCGCTCAGCCGGTCGTGCAGATGACGATGCTGCCGCTGTGGTTCATCTCCGGGGTGTTCATCCCGATCTCGAACCTGAGCCGTGGGCTCAAGGACCTGGCCGACGTGTTCCCGGTCCAGCACCTCGCCAACAGCCTGCACCTCGCGTCGGTGCAGTCGAGCTTCGGCGCGTCGATCTCTGCCACCGATGTGCTCGTGCTCGCGATCTGGGCGGCGGGGGCGGCCGCGCTCGCGGGCTGGCGCTTCAGCTGGCTGCCGGCGGGGGCCGCGGCATGAGCGGCGTGGCGGACGCCCGACCTGCGGGCAGCCAAGCTCGACGTGTTGGGGGCGATCGCCACGCAGTGGCGAGCTTCGAGTGACGGCCGTGTGAACTTGCGCCGACCGCGGTTGACAGCTGCGGACGCGGGTGGGACAACCGAGGGATGGCTCACTCCTCAGACGCCGGCACCACGCGACCGTGGACCAGCAACCTGCAGGGACCCTCCGGTCAGCTGTTCGGCGACCCGGCGCCGGGTCCCGACGAGACGGCCTTCCAGGTCGACAACACCAGCGACGCGTACTACAACTCGCCGTACTACAAGCAGCACGCCAACGACGTCCTCGCGATTCCGGGCGGGCCGCCCTCCAAGCCGCTCGAGTTGAGCGATGTCGTCGGCGCGGATTACGTCGCGCCGATCGTCTCCGCCAAGCAGATCAGCTTCCACGTCGTCGGCGATACCGGCGCCTCCTCGACCGCCTCGATCTCCAAAGAGGCCACCGTCGCCGATGCGATGGCGGCGCAGACCAAGGGTGCCGGTGGACCGGCGTTCTGCTTCCACCTCGGCGACGTGATCTACAACTTCGGCGAGGCCGAGTACTACTACGACCAGTTCTACGAGCCGTTCCGCGGCTATGACCGGCCGATCTTCGCGATCCCTGGCAACCACGATGGCGAGGTCACCTACATAAACGGCGGCCCGCAGCCCGACGTCCCGAGCCTGCAGGCGTTCGTCGCCAACTTCTGCATGCCGGTACCGCAGAAGCCCCAGGACGCGGGCGGCCTGGCGCGCACGACGATGACGCAGCCGGGCGTGTACTTCACGCTCGACGCGCCGATGGTCTCGATCATCGGGATCTACACCAACGTGCTCGAGGGGCCCGGCGTGCTCACCGACCAGGCCGGCCAGTACCCGGCGCTGAAGAACGATCAGCAGTACGCCTGGCTCGTCAGCGAGCTGCAGCGACTCGCGCCGCTGCGCAGGTCGCTCGACCGTGCCGTGATCCTCGCCTGCCATCACCCGCCCGCCTCCGCCGACATCGTCCACGGCGGTACCACCGGGCTCGCCAACGACCTGGACAGGGCGTTCGCGGCGGCGGGCCTGTGGCCCGATGCGATCCTCTCCGGCCACGCGCACATCTATCAGCGCTTCCAGCGCAGCGTGGGCGGGCGCGAGATCCCCTACATCGTCGCCGGGAGCGGTGGTCACAACGCGACGGTTCCGCCAGGCGAGAAGCTGGGGGAGGCGCCGCGCAGCTGGAACGACTACACGCTGCTTGTTGGGCCGACGCCCGCATACGGGTATCTCACGGCTACGGTCGACATGAGCAAATCCGGAGCGCCGACGCTCACCCTCGCCTTCATCGCGCCCGATGTGGCGAGCGCGGCTGATAGCGTCACGATCGAATTGAGCTGAGCCTATATGGCAGATCATGTTCCACTCCCAGGCAGCGAGCGCCCTCAAGCGGCGGGCGCACAGCGGCTTCGCGATGCCGATCCAGCCCAGCGCCTCGAGGTCACGATCACGCTCGCCGGAGCGCCGTTGCCCGAGGCCGGTGCTGGGGCCGGTGCCGGCCCGTCGCCCACGCCGCTCACGCGTGAGCAGTTCGAGACGGCCCACGGCGCGGACCCCGGCACGAGCGCAACCGTCACCAACGTGCTGCAGCGGTTCGGCCTGGTGGTCGAGGAGAGCTCGCCGCTCACCCGCAGCCTGCGCGTGAGCGGAACCGTCGCCCAATTCGAGCAAGCCTTCAAGCCGGCGCTGGGCGTCTACAGCCACCCCGGGCAGGGGGAGTTCCGCGGTCGCGAGGGGCAGCTACAGATCCCCGCTGAGCTAGAGGGCCTCGTCGCCGGCGTGTTCGGGCTCGATCAGCGGCGTGTGGCCCGGCGCCGCAGCGCCTTGCCGCAGGCACAGACCGGCTCGGCGCAGGCACTCTCACCAGGCCAGCTCGCCGCCCACTACAACTACCCCGCCGGCGACGGCGCCGGCCAGACGGTCGCGATCGCCGAGTTCGGTGGCGGCTACTTCGCCTCCGACCTGCAGGCGTTCTGCGCCAAGCAGGGCACGCGCGTCCCGAAGGTGACGGCCGTCGGCGTCAACGGCACCCCGGTGCTGACGCTCGCGCAGATCCGGCAGCTGCCCCAGCAGCAGCAACAGCAGCAGCTCGATGACAGCGTGGAGGTCAACATGGACGTGCAGATCGTCGCGGGCCTTGCGCCCGGCGCCGAGCAGATCGTGTACTTCTCGAGCTTCGACGAGCAGGGCTGGATCGATCTGTTGGGTGAGGTGATCGCCGGCAAGCCGGCGCCCGCCGTGACGCTGTCGGTCAGCTGGGGCCTCGCCGAGGACGACCCCGACTGGTCGGCCGCCGCCCGCACGGCGATCGACGAGCGGCTGCAGGCCGCGGCCGCGATCGGCATCACGGTCTGCGTCGCCGCCGGCGACGACGGCTCCGCCGACCAGGAGTCAGACGGCCGTGCGCATGTGGACTTCCCGGCCTCGAGCCCGCACGTGCTGGCGGTCGGCGGGACCATGCTCTCCGGCGAGACCGATGTGGTCTGGTGGCAGTCACCGGGCGAGCGCAGCGGCGGCGGTGGCGCCACCGGCGGGGGCGTCAGCGTCGTCTTCCCGCGCCCGAGCTGGCAGGACGTTCACGTCGCATCGCTGAATCCGGACAGCATCGACGGGCGCGTGATCCCCGATGTCGCGGCGCTCGCCGGCCCACCCTTCTACGACCTGACCTTCACCGGCCAGGATCAGCCAAACGGCGGCACCAGCGCCGCGACGCCGCTGTGGGCCGCGCTGATCGCGCTGCTGGCCGGCTCCGCGCAGCACCCCTGGAAGCCGCAGTTCCTGGCACCGCTCTTCTACGCAAACGGCGCGGACGGAATGCCCGTGGGCGCGAGCGGTTGCACCGACGTCACCAGCGGCAACAACACCTCCTCGACGCTCGGCAAGGGTTACAGCGCGCGGCCGGGCTTCGACGCGGCCAGCGGCTGGGGCGTCCCCAACGGCACAGCGCTACTCCAGAGGCTCTGACGAGCCGGCGGCCAGCGGGCCGACCGGCGAGCGAGACCTGCCGGCGAGCGAGACCTGCCGACGAGCGAGACTCACCGGCGAGCGAGCTCACCCATGAGTGAGACCGACCGGCGAGCGGGTCCGACCCCACGCCTACCTCAGGACGCACTTCGCATGTGTGTCGAAAGTGTGTCGTCGCGTGGCAGCGCCCAACGGCCAAAAGATCGCAAATTGCGGGAATCCTGGCGTTGCAAAGTCGTCACACTCGTGACGTTCTCGTAACACTTGCGAAAGGCGCATTTGAGGACCCCTGTGCCGTGCCGGCTCGTTGGCGGAGCGGCGGAGCCCGCTCAGCGGGCGAACAGCATGCGCCGGCCGAGGTTGAGCCCGAGGCTGGCGTAGCCGCGCAGCAGGCCCGATTCGACATCGGCGAGCACCGCCTCGAGTGCCGAGGCGAAGCGGCGCAGTTCGGCCTCCGGGATCGTCAACGGCGGCAGCGCCTTGATCACGTTCATGTGGTGGCCCGCGACCTGCGTGAGGATGTGGTGGTCACGGAACAGCGGCACCGTGACCATCTGCGCGAACAGACCGGGCTGGCGGCGCTCGATCGCCTCCCACACGCGGCGGGTGGTGCGGCCGGACGGCGGACCGAGCTCGAGGCCCCACATCAACCCGAGCCCGCGTACCTCGTGGACGATCTCGAAGCGCTCCTGCATTGGGCGCGTGAGCTCCATCAGCAACTCGCCGAGTTCCCTGGAGCGCTCGACCAGCTGCTCCTGCTCGATCACCATCAGGCTCGCGAGTCCGGCTCCCGCGGCGAAGTCGCCACCGCCGAAGGTGGAGCCGTGCACGACGCTGCGCTCCATCGAGTCGAAGGTCGCGTTGAAGACAGCGCGGCTGGTGAGCAGCGCGCCGACCGGCACGTAGCCGCCCGAGAGCGACTTCGAGAGCGTGACCATGTCGGGCTCGACGCCCCAGTGCTCGGCCGCCAGGAACCTGCCGGTGCGACCGAGGCCGGTCTGGACCTCGTCGAGGATCAGCAGCGCGCCCGCCCTGTGACACAGCTCCTGGGCGCCCTGCAGGTAGCCGTCGGGGGCGGCGTAGACGCCCTTGCCCTGCACCGGTTCGACGATGAAGCCGGCCACGTCGCCGCGATCGAGCTCCGCCGCGAGCGCGTCGAGATCGCCGAACGGGACCGGGTCGCAGCCGGGCAGGAACGGTCCGAAGCGCTCGCGGAACTCGTCATTGCCGTTGACCGACAGCGAACCGTAGGAGAGGCCGTGGAAGCCGCGCCTGCAATAGATGATGCGCGTACGGCCGGTGGCCGCGCGGGCCAGCTTGAGCGCTCCCTCCACCGATTCGGTGCCCGAGCTCGTGAGCACGGCCGCGTCGATCGAGGCCGGGGCCTTCTCCACCAGTCGCTGTGCCAGCAGGCCCGCGAGCGTCGATACGCCGAGCTGCGGCAGGCTCGGCGGGTCGCTGTCGATCAGCGCGTGCAGCTGGGCCTTGACGAACGGGTGACCGCGGCCGAGCCCGAAGACGCCAAAGCCGGCGTAGAGATCGAGGTACTGCCGGCCCTCGCTGTCGATCAGATAGGGGCCCTCGCCGCGCACCCATTCGCGGTCGAATCCGAGTGTCTGCAGCACGCGGCCGAGCTGACGATTCAGATGGCGCTGGTTCAGCGCGAGGCCCTCGCCGACGTGTGCGGCGCGCAGTGTTGCCAGATCGTTAATCTCCCGGTTATGGGAGTGGTTGGAGTTCGGGGCTGGATATGCCACTTTTGGGTACACCGATTCGGAAGCCAAGATTATGGATGCCATTAGCCGCCTGCGCGACGATTTGAACCTGACTGACGGCGCGCTTGCGAGCGACGCCTCGCACGACCCTGCCACCGCACTGGAGCGCGCGGTCGAGAAGCTGCTCTCCCTGCAGGAGCCCGAGGGCTGGTGGAAGGGCGAGCTCGAGACCAACGTCACGATGGACGCGGAGGACATGCTCCTACGCGAGTTCCTCGGGATCCGCGAGCCGGAGACGACGGCGCGCTGCGCCGAGTGGATCCGCTCAAACCAGCGCGAGGACGGCACCTGGAGCAACTTCTACGGTGGCCCCGCGAACCTCTCGACAACGATCGAGTCCTATGTCGCGCTGCGGCTGGCGGGCGACCGCCGGGAGGAGCCGCACATGCAGCGTGCGGCGGCGTACGTCCGCGACGCCGGAGGGCTTCAGCAGGCACGGGTGTTCACGCATATCTGGATGGCGCTGTTCGGAGCCTGGTCGTGGGAGCACGTGCCGGCGGTACCGCCGGAGATGAGCTTTCTGCCGAAGTGGATCCCGCTCAACGTCTACGACTTCGCCTGCTGGGCCCGGCAGACGGTGGTCGCACTCTCCGTGGTGCTGGCGAAACGCCCGGCGCGGCCGCTGCCGTTCACCCTGGAGGAGCTCGACGGGGCCCAGCCGTGGACTCCCCCGCGGGCGACCTCGCTGTACGGGCGCGGGCTGGTCGCGCTCGACCGCGTGGTGCAGGTCTATCAGCGGCGCCCGCTGGCACCGCTGCGCCGGATCGCGTTGAACCGGGTGGAGCGCTGGATCGTCGATCGTCAGGAGGCGGACGGCGGCTGGGGTGGGATCCAGCCACCGTGGGTGTACTCGCTGATCGCGCTCAACCTGCTGGGCTATCCGCTCGACCATCCGGTTATGGTCCGCGGCCTGGCGGGCATGCAGAGTTTCACGATCGAGGAGGGCCAGCGTCGCGTCGAGGCCTGCCAGTCGCCCGTCTGGGACACGTGCCTGTCGCTGATCGCGCTGCACGACGCCGGTGTGCCCGGCAACGACCAGGCGGTGCTGCGCGCCGCCGACTGGATCCTCGATCAGCAGATCCTCGAGCGCGGCGACTGGGCCGTGCGCCGGCCAGAGCTGGACCCGGGGGGCTGGGCGTTCGAGTTCGCCAATGCCAACTACCCCGACATCGACGACACGGCCGAGGTCGTGATCGCGCTGAATACCGTCAACCATCCCGAACCGGCACGTATCCGCATGGCGATCGAGTCCGGTGTGCAATGGCTCGCGGGCATGCGCAGCTCCGACGGCGGCTGGGGCGCGTTCGACGTCGACAACTGCCGCACGCTCATCCGTGACCTGCCGTTCTGTGACTTCGGCGAGGTGATCGACCCGCCGAGCGCGGACGTCACCGCTCACATCGTCGAGATGCTCGGACTGCTCGGCCGCAAAACCGATCCGCTGACGCGCGAGGGAGTGCGCTGGCTGCTCGACAATCAGGAGGCCGACGGCTCGTGGTTCGGGCGCTGGGGTGTCAACCACGTGTACGGCACAGGTGCCGTCCTGCCGGCGCTCGTCGCCGCCGGAGTTCCGCACACGCACACCGCGATCAGGCGCGCGGTGAAATGGCTCGAGCAGCACCAGAACGCCGACGGCGGCTGGGGCGAGGACTGCCGCTCCTATGACGACCCTGCGTGGATCGGGCGCGGCGAGAGCACCCCTTCGCAGACGGCCTGGGCACTGCTGGCGATGGAGGCCGGCGGAGTGCGCAACGCGATCGCGACCCAGCGCGGTGTTCAGTGGCTCGTCACCAATCAGCGCGAGGACGGCGGCTGGGATGAGGACCACCACACGGGTACCGGATTCCCCTCGGACTTCTACATCAAATACCACCTGTATCGCCTGATTTTCCCGGTGATGGCGCTCGGACGGCTGGTGCGATGAGCGCCACGGCGGCGGGCGGCGCGGCGGTCGCAGGGGTCGCAGCGCTGCCCACCCGCGAGCAGGTGCTGCCCCAGGCCGGGCGCGAGAACTTCACCGTCGCGAGCGGCATCCTCGGCCGTCGGCGGGCCCGGCATCTGATGGCGATCTACGGCTTTGCGCGGTTGGTCGACGACGTCGGAGATGAGGCCATCGGCGACCGCGCGGCGCTGCTCGACGTCGTCGCGGTGGAGCTGCACCGGGCGTTTGCCGAGCCGGGGCTGGATGGGCCGCAGCATCCGCTGATGCAGGGGCTCGCCGAGACGGTCCGCGAGTGCCGCCTGCCGATCGGTCCCTTCGAGCGGCTGATCGATGCAAACCGCATGGACCAGGTGCTCAGCCGCTACGAGAGCTTCCCGCAGTTGCTCGAGTACTGCCAGCTCTCGGCGGCGCCGGTGGGTGAGCTCGTGCTCGGCGTTTTCGGCGCCGCCACCGCCAACCGGGTGGCGCTGTCGGACCGCGTCTGCGCCGGGCTGCAGGTCGTCGAGCACCTGCAGGACATCGCCGAGGATCACAGCCGCGGCCGCGTCTACATGCCGCGCGAGGACCTCGAGCGCTTCGGCTGCGACGAGCGCGATCTGGCGGCCGCCGGCCAGCCCTCGGCGAATCTGAGGGCGCTGATCTCGTTCGAGGCCACCAGGGCGAGAGCGCTGCTCGGCAGCGGCGGGCCGCTCGCGCGCACGCTGCAGCCGATGCCGCGGCTGGCGATCGCCGGCTTCACCGCCGGGGGGCTGCGCGCACTCGAGCAGCTCGAGCAGGGGCGGAGCACCCGACCCGCTTACATGTGGAAGATGCTCAGAACGGCGGCCGGACGATGACGGTGGCGGCGCTGGAGCTTGAGTACGCCTACCGGGAGTGCGAGCAGATCACCCGCCGCGAGGCCGCGAACTTCTACTACGGCATCCGCCTGTTGCCGCGCTCAAAGCGCCAGGCGATGTGCGCGGCCTATGCCTTCGCCCGCCGCGTCGATGACATCGGCGATGACGGCGGGCTCGATCGTGGCGCGCAGATCGAGCACCTCGCGCAGGAACGCAGCCGTCTTGCCGGGCTGGTCGGCGGCTCCGTCGGTGCCGGCGACCCCGTGATCACCGCGCTCGCACACGCATGCGAGCGCTACCGGATGCCGCTCGACGCGCTCGAGCTGCTGGTCGAGGGGGTGGAGCTCGACGTGCTCGGCGCCGAATACGAGACCTTCGATGAGCTCGTGCGGTACTGCCGTTGCGTCGCCGGCTCGGTCGGGCGCCTCTGTCTGGCGATCTTCAGCGACGGCAACGCCAGCGACGAGGCCCACCGGCTCGCCGACGACCTCGGGGTCGCGATGCAGCTCACGAACATCCTCCGTGACATCGTCGAGGATCGCGAGCGCGGGCGCACCTACATCCCGGCCGAGGACCGTCGCCGCTTCGGCTGCCCTGATCTGGGTAACGCCGGGCAGCGCGAGGCCGAGGCGCTGGTGCGCTTCGAGGCCGAGCGCGCGGCCGGGTGGTTCGATCGCGGCATGCACCTGGTCGAACTGCTCGATGTGCGCAGCGCCTCATGCGTGCAGGCGATGACGGGCATCTACCGCCGCATCCTCGACCGCATCCTCGAGGACCCGGGGCAGGTGATGCGGGGCCGGATCTCGCTCTCACCGCTCGAGAAGACCTGGGTCGCCGCGCGCAGCCTGGTCGCCGCGGGCGGGGAGCACCTGCGATGAGCCGCGGGCGCGTCGTCGTGATCGGCGGTGGCCTGGCGGGCATCGCCGCCGCGCTCGACTGTGCGCGCGGCGGCGCAGAGGTGACGCTGCTCGAGGCGCGCGGACGGCTCGGCGGCGCCGCCTACTCGTTCACGCGTGGCGAGCTCGTGGTCGACAACGGCCAGCACGTCTTCCTGCGCTGCTGCACCGCCTATCGCGAGCTGCTCGTGGAGCTCGGTGCGAGCGACCTGGTCGCCCTGCAGGATCGGCTCGAGGTGCCGGTCCTCGGACCGGGCGGCCGGCTCGGCTGGCTGCGGCGCTCGGCGCTGCCGCCGCCGCTGCACCTCGCCGCTTCGCTGCTGCGCTACCCGTATCTGGGAATGCGCGAGCGTCTGGCGCTGGCCTGGGCGATGCAGCGCCTGCGTGCGGTCGACATCGACGATCCCGCCAGCGACGCGGCTTCGTTCGGCGACTGGCTGCGCCGCCACCGCCAGAGCCGTCGCGCTGTTGAGGCGATCTGGGAGTTGATCGTGCGCCCGACGATCAACCTGACCGTCGATGACGCCTCGCTGGCGCAGGCGGCGCAGGTCTTCCAGGTCGGGCTGCTGAGCGATGCAGCCGCGGGCGACATCGGCTGGGCCGCGGTCCCGCTCGGGGAGATCCATGACACGCGCGGCCGCGCCGCGCTCGAGCGCGCGGGCGTGAGCGTGCACCTGCGCAGCACGGTGCACTCCGTGGTCGCCGAGGATGCCGGCTTTCGCGTACATGCCAGCGATGGCTTCGACGGGCACGCCGGTGCGGTCGTGATGGCGGTCCCGCCCGGATGCGCGGCGGAGCTCCTGCCGTCGGCCGCCGGGCTCGGGGACGATGCCGTCGAGCGGCTCGGCAGCTCGCCGATCGTCAATCTGCACATCGTCTATGACCGCCGTGTGCTCGAGCACCCGTTCGCGACCGGCGTCGACTCGCCGGTGCAGTGGGTCTTCGATCGCACAGCAGGTTCAGGGCTCACCGACGGGCAATACCTTGCGGTCTCGTTGTCGGCCGCCGACGGCGAGCTGCACACGACCGCCGACGAGCTGCAGGCTCGCTATCTGCCTGCGCTTGCCGAGTTGCTGCCGGAGGCGGCCGGTGCCGAGGTCCGCGAATTCTTCGTGACGCGCGAGCACGCCGCCACGTTCCGCGCCGCGCCGGGTGCGCGGTCCTGGCGGCCGGGCCCGCGCACGGCATTGCCCGGCCTGGTGCTCGCGGGCGCCTGGACCGATACCGGCTGGCCGGCGACGATGGAGGGTGCCGTGCGCAGCGGCCGTGCAGCCGCACGCGAGGTGATGGCAGCTCCAGCGAGTGTCCAGCAGGAGTCGGCGCCCGCAACCGTTAGGGTCTGAGGGCAAGGTAAACGGAGTACAAAGGGTCAGATGAGCACAGCGGTGGCAACGGTTGAGCGTTCCGATGGGTCGCGGGGAGAGGCGGAGGCCCTGTCCGATGAGATCGTCGTGCTCGCACCGCTCGCGCTGGAGGCCCGTGCGGTCCGCACAGGGGCTCCCTGGGCCGACGTGCGCCGCATCGGCATGGGCCCGCGCCGCGCGGCCCGTTCAGCGCGGCTGTCGGCGGCGAGCGGCAACCGGCCGATCCTGATCGCCGGCTTCTGCGGCGCGCTCGATCCATCGCTCGAGCCGGGGGACATCGTGTTGGCCAGCGAGCTCCGCGGACCCACCGGCACCAGCTCCTGTGACGACCCGACGATCCTCGCGGGGGTGCTGCGCCGGGGCGGCCTGCAGGTGCACGTCGGCCCGATCGCCTCGAGCCAGCGTCTGGTTGTCGGCGAGCGGCGCCAGACGCTCTTCCGCAGCGGCGCGCTGGCGGTCGACATGGAGTCGGCCTGGCTGGTGCCGGCGGCGCGCCGGCGTCCGCTGGTGACACTGCGTGTGGTGCTCGACACCAGCCGCCACGAGCTGCACCGCCCACTGCAGACGCTGAGCGGCGCGGCCACCGCCTACCGCACGCTGCGCCGCGCGTGCTCGCTGGTCGAGGAGTGGGCCAACTCGCTCGGCTCGCGTGAAGTAGTACTGGCTTCGCCGCGGGCCTCATGTGCGGGCGTGGAACGCGCGATCGAGATCGTAGAACGTGCGCTCGCCGACCGCGGCGCCCCGATCTACGTGCGCAAGCAGATCGTCCACAACGTGCATGTGGTGCGCTCGCTCGAGGCGCGCGGCGCGGTCTTCGTCGAGGAACTCGATGAGGTCCCGCCGGGTCAGACCGTGATCTTCTCCGCCCATGGGGTCTCGCCCGCGGTGCGTCAGGCCGCGCGCGAGCGCGGGCTCGACGTGATCGATGCGACCTGCCCGCTGGTGTCCAAGGTCCACGCCGAAGCGCGTCGTTTCGCCGCCTCGGGCTTTGACATCGTGCTCGTCGGGCACGAGGGCCACGAGGAGGTGGACGGGACCTTCGGAGAGGCGCCCGAGCGCATCCAGATCGTCGCCAGTCCCGAGGAGGTCGCCGGCGTGCAGGTAGCCGACCCCCATCGCGTCGCCTACCTGAGCCAGACGACGCTGGCCGTCGATGAGACCGAGGAGGTCGTGAGCGCGCTACGCGCTCGCTTCCCCGATGCCATCGGCCCAGCGTCCAGCGACATCTGTTACGCGACCCAGAACCGCCAGGACGCGGTGCGCGCGCTGGCACGCGATTGCGACCTGATCCTGGTCGTCGGGTCAGCGAACTCGTCGAACTCCAAGCGGCTGGTGGAGGTCGCCGAGCGCGCAGGCTGCCGGGCAAGGCTGATCGATGACGCCACCCACATTCCGCCCGCGCTTCTGCATGGCGCGCGCCGGATCGGCGTTACCGCCGGCGCGTCGGCGCCGGAGGCGCTGGTCGAGCAGGTGCTCGGCGCGCTGGGCGGGCTGGGGGAGGTCACGGTCAGTGAGCGCAGCGTGGCAACCGAGACAATGCAGTTCAAGCTACCGCCGGAGGTCCGGGGTCCGTCAGAGATCGCCGCCGCCGGTTCCGAGATCGAGGACTAAGGAGGCCGCTGACATGGCCGTGCCAATGAGACAGGCCGCGCGAATGGGCGCCTACCTGATGAAGCAGCGCCTGCAAGGCAATGACAAGTACCCGCTGATCGTCGAGCTCGAGCCGCTCTTCCAGTGCAACCTCGCTTGTGAGGGGTGCGGCAAGATCCAGCATCCCGAACACGAGCTGCGCCGGCGCATGCCGGTCGATCAGGCGATCGCCGCGATCGAGGAGTGCGGTGCTCCGATGGTGTCGATCGCCGGCGGCGAGCCGCTGATCCACCCGGAGATCGACGAGATCGTGCGTCAGCTGGTCAAGCGCAAGAAGTTCGTCTACCTCTGCACCAATGCGCTGCTGCTCGAGAAGAAGCTCGACAAGTTCAAGCCCTCGCCGTACTTCTCGTGGGCGATCCACATCGATGGGCTACGCGACCGTCATGATGCGTCCGTCGCCCGTGCGGGTGTGTTCGACACGGCGGTCGCGGCGATCAAGGTGGCCAAGGCAAAGGGCTTCCGCGTAACGACGAATACGACCTTCTTCACGCAGGACTCGCCCGAGACGGTGCGCTCGGTGCTGGACTTCCTCAACGACGAGCTCGAGGTCGACCAGATGATGATCTCGCCCGCGTACGCATACGAGAAGGCCCCGGATCAGGAGCATTTCCTCGGGGTGCGGCAGACGCGCGAGCTGTTCAGGGCAGCCTTCGCCGACGGCCGGCGCAAGAAGTGGCGCCTAAACCACTCGCCGCTGTTCCTGGACTTCCTCGAGGGCAAGGAGGACTTCCAGTGCACGCCCTGGGGGATCCCGAGCTACTCGCTGTTCGGCTGGCAGAAGCCGTGCTACCTGATGGCTGACGGTTACACGGAGACCTACAAGGAGCTGCTCGAGACCACCGACTGGGACAAGTACGGGCGCGGCAACGACCCGCGCTGCGAGAACTGCATGGCGCACTGCGGCTACGAGCCGACCGCCGTGGTTGCCTCGACTCGCTCCGTCAAGCAGTCGCTGCGAGCGCTCGTGCAGTAGTGGCGATACGGTCGCGCCGGTAGGGTCGGGGCAGGTGCGCAGACAGCCCCGAGCCCACCCGGTGGTGACGACCACGCTGGCTGCGGCGATCGCCGCCATCGCCGTCATCCTGATCGCCCACGTAACCGGGGCTGACGCCATCGGCAGGGCGTTTGACGATGTCGATCCCGGTTGGATCGCGGTGGTCGCGGGGGCTGAGCTGCTCACCTACCCGGCCTATATCACCGCCTACCGGACCGTCGCGGCGATTCACGGGCACGCGCCGCTGTCGTTGCCCTTGGTCAGCCGGATTGTCGTGGCGGGGTTCGGGCCGTTCGCGTTGGGGGGCGGCTTCGGCGTGGACATGCGCGCGCTCGAGGCGATCCACGAGGACGAGCGCAGCGCGCGTGTGCGGGTGATGGCGCTCGGCATCTTCGAGTGGGCGATCCTCGCGCCGACGGCCTGCGTCACCGCGATCGTGCTGCTGGCCCAGGACGCGAACGTGATGCCCTCGTTGCTCTGGCCGTGGGCGCTCGCGGTGCCCCCGTGCTCGGCGCTTGCGCTATGGGCGAGCAGGCCGAGCCGAACCGAGCGGCTGTCTCACGTGGCCGGCGGCCGCCTGGAGCTGCTCGTGCAGATGCTCGAGGGGATTGACGGCGTGCGCTGCATGATCACCGAGCACCCGCGGCGCGAGCTGGGCGCGTGGCTCGGCATCTGCGTCTATTGGGCTGCCGACATCTTCGCCCTGTGGGCGAGCCTGCGCACCTTCGGTATCGACCTCGGGGCCGGCAAGCTGATCATCGCCTACTCGACCGGATACGCGGCCACCCGGCGCTCGTTGCCGCTGGGTGGGGCCGGTGCCACGGAGGCGCTGATGACCTACGCGCTCTACTGGGTGCGCGAGCCCCTGGCGCCGGCGCTCGCGGCGGTGATGCTCTACCGACTGTTCAACTTCCTGTTGATCGCCGTCCCCGCGGTGATCGCGCATCGCCAGCTCGAACCGATGCTGAGCGGGTTGGCGGCACGCCGGCGGCAGGCGCGGATGGGCCCGAGCCGGAAGTCACGCGGCGAGGACGAGTGAGGCGGTGTGGACGAGTGAGGCGGTGTGGACGAGTGACTCTCTATCCAGCGGCTCGCCTGAACAGGGTCGCGTTGCGATCCAATCTGGTGCCCCGGAAGTGGCGCGCCCGGCCGCCCTGGGCATCGAGGTAGGAGAGCTCGCGTGAGATCGGTCCGAGCGGCCCGTTGCCGACGTGGTCGAGCATCCAGGTTCTGATCGCCACGCCGCCGCTCTCGGTGGCGTAGAGGCGCAGCGCCCGGCACTGCTGCGGGAAGTCGATCAGCGAGCAGGTGGTGATCAGCCAGTAGCCTCCCGTTGCCGTAACGCGAGGGATGATGCGGTTGCGGTGCGTGTGTCCCGCCAATGCCGCGACGACATGCGGTGAGCGGTCGAGCACGGCGAACACTGCCTCGCCACCGCTTGAGTCCTCGATCGGCTGGTGCGTCACGACGATCACCCAGCGGTCGCCGGCACTCGCCAGCTGCTGCTCCAGCCAGGCCGGCTGATCGCCTCCGACCAGACCCCCGGAGCCGCCGCCACGGCGCACGACGTCGAGCACGATCACGCGCAGCGCACTGCCCACATCCCGTACGTAGTCGAGCCGCTGAGCCGCAGACGCTGCCGTGGCGCTGCTCAGCAGCGGCTGAGCAGTGCCGCCCGCTCCGTTCCACAGGCGTCGTATGACCTCGACGAAGGCCAGCTCGTAGCGGCCGTGGTCGGCCGGCACGCGCACCGTCGGCCCCGCAAGCGCCTGTTGCAGGAACGACTCGACGAAGCTCGAGTCCGGCGGTCCGTCGGGCGAGCCGCCCGAGCTCAGCTTGAGTCCCGCCGGCAGCCGCAGGTTCGTCGGCATGTCCCACAGCGCACGGTCGCCGGTAGCGAGGTTCTGGGTGACCGCGCTCGGCACCAGCTCCCCCTGCACGAGCGCATCGTGATCGCCGAGCACGGGCAGCCAATCACCGCCGAGCCCGCGGCTAGTGAATGGCCTGACCGCGCGTGTCAGCAGGCCCGGGTGACGCGGCGCATCGATCTCGGGCCTGTAGTAGAACGGGTCCGGGTCGGAGGGCAGCTGCACCCCGTGGTAGCCGTCGGGGCCGCTGCCGGGGTGCACACGACCCCCGTTCAGCAGTGCGAGCGCGTGCTCGAGCTCGTTGTTCTGGTCGTTGTCGATCAGGTCCCCGCCCTGGATCACCAGCTGCGCGCGCTGCGCGCGCGTGGCGTTGACGGCTCCGTGCAGGACCTGTGCGGTGAGCGCCTCCTGCGGCCTGAAGGTCGACTGCACCGGCGGCCCCAGCCGCGCCAGGAACGGCACGCGCGCGGGGGAGGAGGCGTCCATCACGTGCGCATCGGTGAGCTGCACGAGCCGGGCAAGCTCTCCGGTCAAGCGCGCGGGCCGACCCAGCCGGGTGCGATCGACGAGCGGCTCGCCCGGACCCACCTGCAGCTGGCCATCGCCGGTACGGTCGATCCAGGTCGAGATCAGCGTGGAGCCGTCGGCAGCTGCGGTGCTCGCGCCGCCCCCGCAGCCCGCAAGCGTGACCGCGGCCGCTCCCGTGATCGTCCCGCCGATCAGCTGTCTGCGGGTCAGCTTCGTCATCCCGCCAGCCCCGCGACCACCGACTCACGCGTCGCGGCGCGCGAGACCCAGAGGATCGAGGCGCCGCCGGCGACGGCCAGGCCGGCGAGGATCGCCACGACCTCGGTCAGCGTGGGGGTGAGGTCGAGCGACGCGTAGCCGGCGGCCAGGTGCGCCAGCGCTGGACCGAACAGAAAGCGCTCGAGCGCGATCCCAGCAATCGCCGCGGGCAGTACGAGCGCGAGCACGGTCCCCAGCAGCAGCCGCCGGATCGCGCTGCCACCGCCGCCACATGCGCGCAACACGGCGACCGTGCGCCGCCGCTCCTGCATCGTCAGCGCGCAGGCCTGCACGAGCGCGTAGATGCACACCAGTCCATCGACGATCGCGATCGCCCGCAGGATCGTCTTCAGCACCGCGACCAGCGGCGCGCCGCGTGCCGTCGCCCCCTCCGTCGTCTGCGGGTCGGCACCCATCCGCGCGAGCTCGCCGAAGACCGTCGATTGGTTTGCTCCGGGCCGCAGCAGCACCGCGACCTGCGATGGGACGGACGGATCCGCCGTCAGCAGCGCCGACGCCGGCACATAGGCGACGAGCCCCTCGTCCTCGAGCGAGCTGACGGTGCCCGAGACACGCAGCCGCAGCTGCTTTCCGGACGGCAGCTCGAGCAGCAGCTCGGAGCGGGGCGCGAGCCCCAGTGCGTTGGCCAGGCCGACGCCGACCTCGGCCTCGTGGTTGCCGTGCAGGCGCCCGCCCGATGCGAGCGGCGGAGCTTCGAACAGCGTGTGATCGAGTGGGTAGGCGATCACGTCGACGAGCTCGCCCAGCGCGTATTCGTCGACCGCATGCACTTCGTAGCGCGGCTCGGCCGCCAGCACGCCTGGGGCCCGGGCGATCCGCGCTGCCGCCGTGGGCGGCGCCGAGGCAGTGATCTGGTAGTGCTTACCGAGCTCCTGCGGGTCGGTTTCGAGCGAGCTGAGCGCTCCGGCCAGCGCGAGCATCAGCAGCACGAAGGCGGTGGAGCTGGCGAGCATCGTGACCGTCGCCAGCAGCCGTGCGCGGCGGGCGGCAACCAGCCGTGCGCCGAGCCCAGCCAGGCCACCGCCCCGGCTACGGCGCGAACGACGGCGCGAACGACGGCGCCGCCGGCCACCGGATCCCACGTCGGCGCCGCGCAGCAGTGCGATCACGGCGCGCCCGGCCGCACTCCAGGCCGGCCACGCCGCTCCAGCAACCGGCAGCGCGATGCTCGCCAGCCATCCGAGCAGCAGCGGCTGCGCCAGTCCGGCGCCCGGCCCCGGCTCGTTGAGCAATGCGAGCAGGCGGTCGTCCGGTGAGTAGGTTGCAAGCAGTCCGGCGAGCACACCGATCGTCGCAGCCGGGACCGTGACGATCGTCGTCTCGAGCGCCTGCACAGCCGCTACGTGTCCGCGGGTGGCGCCGACGGCCCGGCTGATCCCGATCGCGCGCATGCGTCGCTGGACCTCTGCCCGCGCCGAGGCGGCAAGCAGCACAGCGGCGGTCGCCAGGGCGATCACGGACAGCGCGACTAGCAGGTCGATGACGATTCCGGCTGCCTGGTTGACCAGGACCTGCACCCCGCCGCGGGTGGCGAATTGGAGGTGGCGCAGTCCAAAGCTCTCGGACCGGGCCTGGACCAGGACCTCATTGACGTACCGGGGGTTGCGCAGCCAGACCTCAGCGAAGTCCACCGGTGGGCTGGGGTAGCGGCGTCCCGGCACCTCCAGTGTCGATCGGCGGATGTAAAAGCGCGCGGCGCCCAGTGGGAATCCGACGTCATCTGGTCCCTCTACGAGGCCGACGACGCGCTGGGTGCCGGCGACGCCGAGGCTGATCCGGGCGCCGAGGTGGATGTGCCAGGCGGAGGCCAGGCCAGGCTCGATCAGAACGCCGCGTTGGCTGCGTCCAAGGTTGTGGCCGGCGACCACGGCGTATCCCTGGCGCGCGCGTGGGCTGAGGATCTCACCGACGCCGCCGGTAGTCTCGTGACCGGCGTAGCTGATCGGAACATTCCTGATCTCCATGCGCAGCGCAAAGCCGGCAACATCGGGAAGTGCCCGGATCCGCTGTGACGCCTCGCGGGCAGGCACGGGATCGAAGCGCACGATCAGGTCGCCCATCTGCGCGGTCCGGGCGGCGCGCGTGAAGCCGCGGCCGAGTCCCTCCGCGATCACGATCGCCGCCGACAGCATCGCCGCGGCCAGGGCGATACCAACGGCGCTGAGCAGCACCCGGCGCCGGCGCATCCGCAGCGCGAGCCACGCCTCCCGGCAGGCGCTAATCAGCTGTCGCCCCATGCCCGCCTCCGCTGCTCGTCGAACCGCTCGCCAAGCAGGCCGGAGTCCAGCGACAACACGCGGTCGGCGATCGCCGCCGCACCGGGCTCGTGGGTGACCAGCACGACGGCCCGCCCCCGCAGGTTGGCCAGCAGTTCGAGCACGATCGCTCCGTTGCCCTGGTCGAGACTGCCGGTCGGCTCGTCGGCGAGGATCAGCTCGGGGCCGTTGACGAGCGCCCGCGCGATCGCGAAGCGCTGCTGCTCGCCGCCGCTGAGCTCATGGGGGCGGTGGCCGGCCACGCGTGTCAGCCCCAACTCGTCGATCAGCTTCGCCGCTCGCCGGGCGCCCCCGGACGGAGCCCCCGGCAGCCGCGTCGGAACGAGCACGTTCTCGAGTCCACTGAGCTCGTCGATCAGCTGAAACTGCTGGAAGACGAAGCCGATGTGGCGCAGGCGAATCCGTGAGAGCGCCCGCGAGCTGCGCCCGGTCAGCCGCTCGCCGGCGACCGTGATCTGGCCGTCGTCGGGAGCGTCCAGCCCGCCCAGGAGGTGCAGCAGGGTCGATTTGCCAGAGCCGGAGCGGCCGAGCACGGCAACAACCTCATCACTGTGCACGCGCAGATCCGCGCCGTCGAGCACGCGCCGCGCCGCGCGTCCGTTCCCCACCGTCTTGACCAGGCCCTGCGCGTCGAGCGCCAGCACGCCCTTCACCGTAGCGGCGGCTTGAAGCGGAGTCTTAATTCAGCCGCCTGGCCCGTCGCCGGCCGGCGAGCGCTCAGCGGTTGCCGGAGATGAGATCCCAGGCGCGCATCAGCTTCTGCCGGCGGAAATCCGCCCGTGACTCGGCCGGGTCGTCATGCATGACGGCCGGGTTGGCCGAGGGCTTCGGCAGCTCGGCACAGGCTGTGCTGTTCAGCTTCAGCACCACGCCGCGATCGAAGATCGCCTGGACGTCGTCGGCGTCTGCGAAGCGGTGCTCGCTGCCGAAGAGGTGCTCGCCGATGACGATGCCGTCGAAGACGTCCTCGCTCTCGGCCGCCAACACGTGGTGGACCTTCCCGATCTGCTGACCGTCTGAGCTGTACACCGGGGTTCCGGCGCTGAGGACTTCGTATGAGGAGGGCTCGCCTAGATCCATGACGGCAGCTTATCCGCTGTGCTGCGACGTGTTCGGTGACAGGTCCTTGAGTTGCTCGTGGAATGGGCCCCGGGTCGCGAGGCCCCATTCCATCGGGTGTTAGAGCTGGGGGCTCGCGTCCTGCGCCAGTTCCAGAGCCTGCTGCGGGAACCAGGCCCCCGCTGCCGGATCGGTGAGCAGCGTGCCGGTCTGCACGCTCCACAGCGGATCGAACGTGGTCCAGTCGGAGCTCGAACTGCTCGGCCAGCCGGCGATCGACGGGGTGTCCCCGCCACCGGCGCCCGCACTCGTGTAGTCCTGCCAATCGCGCACGCCAGCGGCACTGTCGCACTGGCCGTCCGACTGCCCGGGGGTCTTGACCCACAGGTAGGCATCGAGCAGCGGCGTGCCGGCCTGCAGGTAGCTGTCCAGCGAGTTTGCGACCGCGCTCGTGTCAGCGGTCGGGCGCGTGCCGAGGCCGGACCCGGGCGGGTTGCACCAGTTGCCGCTCTGCAGGGTCGAGATGACGTTGGCCGGCTGGTTGTACGGGGCCACGGCGTAGGCCTGCATGTCGTTAGGGCCCTGGCCATCGCGGCTCGTGTCGATGACAAAGTGAGTCGTCGGCACCGTGCTCCCGAGCATCGAGGCGTAGCGGGAGTCGATTCCGATGGTGTTCAGCGCCGGGTTGCTGTCGGTCTCGCTCCAGACGCCGAACGGGCTCATCGCCGTTCCACTCCAGTTGTTCGCGGGCCCGCCGTTCCAGTATTGGTTCGGGCAGGAGCCGAAAGCTCCACTCGGGTTGTTGGCGGCCGAGGTGAGGGTCGCGGCATAGCCGAGCGCCGAGTTCTGCGTCTCGCCGCTGACCTCGGTCGCGTACGCGATGCAGGACGAGACCCATGTGCCGTAGAAGGCGTTGTTGGTCGCATACTGGTAGTTGGATACGTCGAAGAAGACGCCCTGAGCCTGCCTTGCATCGGCGGCGACCAGCACCTCGGCGATGTTGCCGACAGCCTGCCACGCGCTGTGCCCGCCGTCGAGGTAGAGGCTTATGTTCGGGTCGTTCTCGAGTGTCTGGACGCCGTAGGCGACATCCTCGATGCGGGTCGTGTTGGTGATGTTCGGAAAGTTGGCGTTGTACGCGCTGCCGCAGTATCCGGGGAGGTTCGCCAGCGCATCCGGCTCGAGGATCAGCACTGCCTGCGCGTCACCGAGCGCGTTGCGGATCGAGTCGATCCAGGCGTCGTAGGCGGCGTCCGTCGGTGCGCCGCCGGCCGAGTACTGCGAGCAGTCGCGGCCCGGGATGTTGTAGGCGACGAACATGGGAACCGCATGCTGGAGGCTCGCCCGGATCAGGGCCCTGTGAACCTGCCTGGCCACGTCGAGGTTGGCCTGGTGTTCGCCGGCTGACCCGTCCGCTGCCTGCGTCTGTGTCTCGCCGTCGAGCCAGACCGCCGAGGGCACCAGCTCCATCTTGGCGATCAGCGACGCATCCGTGACATCGCCACTCTCGAGCAGCTCGCCGATCTGCTGACCGGCGCCGGCGGCGGGTGGGGGTACATAGAACCGGCTGTTGGCTGCGAGGCCGTGCCCGCCAGCGGGCGTGGGGTGACCGATGCCCGCCGACGCGGCGGCCGGCGCGAGCCCGGTCGCCGCGGCCGCGGCGAGCGCTGCAAGTAGTGCTGCCCTGCGTGAATGCATGCTGTGTCTCCCTCAAACGTGTTTCCGGAATGTTCCGGAAATTTCCGGCCGAATCCTATGCGCGGGCACATCTCCGTGTCAACGCTCGCCGAAGCTGCACACACGAGGCAGTGGCTACTGGGGGGACGCTCGTCAGCGCCGCGCTGATTTGGCGGCCGGTGCTGCTGCGGAGGAGCGCGTGATCAGGCGAGTGGCCAGCTCGACATGCAGTGGTTCGGACCAGTGCTCGGCCGTCAGCCGGAAGAGCAGATCCACGGCCATGCGCCCGAGCTCCTTCAGCGGCTGGCGGACGGTCGTGAGCGGCGGGTAGGCGATCTCCGCCTCCACCGTATCGTCGAAGCCGACGATCGAGAGGTCGTCGGGGATCTGCAAGTCGCGCGCGCGTGCGGCGCTTAGCGCGCCGATCGCCATGCTGTCGTTGAAGGCGAGGATCGCGGTGGGCGGATCTGGGAGCTCCAGCAGGCGCTCGCCACCGGCGACACCGCCCGCGATCAGGTAGTCGCCCTCGACCTCCAGCACAGGGTCGGGCATGATTCCGGCGCCGACCAGCGCTGAGTGGTAGCCCATCAGCCGTCGCCTGGTCGCGAGGCCCGCGGACGGTCCGGTGATCGCGCCGATGCGGCGGTGCCCGAGCTCGAGCAGGTGAGCGGTCGCCTGATGGGCGCCAGAGGCGTTGGCGGCCGAAACGACGGGAATGTCCTCGTCGAGCTCGTGTAGCGGATCGACGACGACGAAGTGAAAGCCCTGCTGCTTGAGCGCGCGAAGCTCCTCGGGCGACTCCTCGGGCAGGACCAGGATGGCGCCATTGGTCTCGCCGCGCACCAGCTCCTCGATCAGTGTTGCCTCGTACTTGTGCTGATGCCCAGTGGGGCAGACGAGCGCGCGCATGTCCCGCTCCGAGAGCGCCTCGACCACGCCGGCGAGGATGCTGGAGAAGTAGGTGGGGGCCGAATAGGGCATCGTCACGCCGACGATGCCGGTCCAGTGAGCCCCATCGGCCACCGGCCGGCGCCCGCGTGAGCGTGAGCTCGCGCCGTAGCCGTGGCTCTTCGCGACCCGCTGCACCGCCAGCCGCGTCTCGTCGGAGACATCGGCGCGACCGTTCAGCGCCCGCGATGCGGTCGCCACCGACACGCCCGCCAGTTCGGCGACCTGGCGAATCGTGATCCGGCCCCGTCCTCTGGAGTTTTCCCCACCATCCGGCACACGCTCATTCAACCAGCTGATCGGGAGCGCGCCGGAATGTGTCAGAGAGCGGATGTTGCGGACATCACTTCCTGCGCCCCTGCGCTAAACCACTCAGCGTGTGGCCCCTGCGCTAAACCACTCAGCGTGTGGTAGGCGTCCTACCGGGATCGACTGGGAATAGCTCATGGAGGAGGTGCTGATGCAGGAGACGATGAACATCTTCGATGCCGGTCCGATCGAGGGCCGCGTAGATCTCGGCGCACTTGGCGAGTCCGAGAAGACGGCTGCGTACCTGTACGAGATGGCAACCGGTGAGGCAATGTGTCCCTACCACTACGAGTACGTGGAGGAGTGGATGCCGGTCGTGACGGGCGAGGCTTCCGTGCGCACACCCGGCGGCGATGTGCTGCTCGGGCTCTGGGACACGGCAACCGCCTGGATGGTGCAGCGCGGTCAGCCCGGGCAGTGGGGCACATAGCCGACATCGTCGCGCCCTCGTACGCGTGAGCTGGTCGAGCAGTGGGTCAGGGGGCAGGGTCTGCCCATCGCCGAGCTCGGCGGCGAGCCAGTGGGCGCCCGCGTCATCGGTCCGGTGCCGCCGGCGCACGTGTCGGCGACGGCGCGCCGGGCCTCGTCGCCTGGTACGAGCGTCAGGGCTTCGTCCGCTCCGGAACCTTCACCGTGGACGTCCGCGGGGCCGTGGCACGGGCAGGTGTTCGAGATGCGGCTGTGAGCGCCTCGGACGCGGGAGCGTCTGGGTGCTCGGGCACGCTGCGGATGTACTCCTGCCCCGTCAGGAGCTTGGTCGCGCCAGTCCGGCGATCAGCGGACGCATCGATGCCTTGATTGTCTCCAGGCTCACTGCGGCATCTCGCCGCAGGTAGCGGACGAGGTGGGGATTGAGCGCGTTCATCAGGAGCTGTGCGATGACCGGTGCGTCGAGAACCGGAGCGATCTCCCGCACTAGTGTCTCCGCGTGCACGGAGAGCGCCAGATACCCACCGATCGGCGGGCCGGCACGGTCCTTCTCGAGCGCCAGCGCGACCTCGAGTCTGTTGTCGAACAGGTCTACGAGTCCGTCCAGGAACGCAGCGAGACGCTCCTCGGCCGTCGCCCCCGGGCCGAGCGGTGGGGGTCCGAACAGGAACGCATCTTGGAAAGTCCGCAGGTGCTCGTCCAAAAGCGCCTGAAACAGTCCGGACCGGTCGCCGAAGCGCCGGAACACCGTTCCCTTCCCGACCCCCGCCGCCGCGGCGACGGCGTCGATCGTCGTCGCATCCGCTCCGTGCTCGGCAAGGACACGGCTGGTCGCCTCGAGGATCCGCAGGCGGTTGGCCGCTGCATCGGCGCGCTCATGACGCAACCCGGCGATCGGCAGCGGCCTCGCGCCCGTTAGGTCCGTCGTCTGGTCCATCCGCGTGCATCCATCCAGCGTTGATCGCAAGGGTCGATCAGCCCCGAAGCGACTTCATCGCGGCCGCCCACGACTCGAGCTGATCGAACAGAACATCCGCTGAGCCAGCGTGCTGGGGGCCCGGTGCGAACACCGAGAAGTTCTCGAAGTCGGTGAACATCGAGAAGCTGAGCTGCTGGCGGACGTGCGCGATCTGGAGTTCCGAGCAGATCGCCCGCAGGTGCTCGATCGCACGCGCACCGCCCACCGCGCCGTAGCTCACGAACGCCGCGGCCTTGTTGTTCCACTCGGCGGACAGGTAGTCGATCGCGTTCTTCAGCACGCCGGAGGTCGAGTGGTTGTACTCGGGGGTGACGAAGATGAAGCCGTCGTACGGCCTGATCGTGGCGGCCCATGCCTTTGTGTGCTCACCGGCGTACTGACCCATGCCGGGCGGGAGCGCCTCATCGAGGTGCGGCAGCGGGTGATCGAGGAGGTCGATGAGCTCGTACCGCGCGGCGGTGCGCGCCGCTGTCTTGTCGATCACCCAGTCGGCGACGGCCTTGCCGTTGCGGCCTGGGCGGGTGCTTCCGAGGATCACGGCGATCGTGAGATCAGACATGAGCGGTCCTTTCGGTAGTGAGCGAATGGCGGACTATACGGACCAGTGGTCCGGTTACGTGTACCGTAACCAAACGGACCAACGTGACCGAGTACGCAACTGTCACGTTCCTCGTGAATGGCCTCGGGACCGTCGACGGCACCCTGGAGCTGAGCGGCATCCTGCGGATCCGCGGCGACGAGCTCGCCCTCGACTCGCCCGTGCGGGCAAGCCGGCTGGTTGGCGACCGTGTGCGCCTCGGAACCAAGCTCAATGTCGACCGCGCCGCCGCAGGCGTCGGCTGCAGCAAGATGGGGGCGATCCAGGGCAGGGCTCAGCTCGGCGCGGCGATCGTCCTCGTCCGCGGCTGACTCCCGATCCACCGGAGCCGCGAGCCAGGCAAACATCGGGAGGCCGTTTACGAGACCGGCGTTGAGGGAATACAACGACCGGCTCGGGGGTTTGAGCAGGAGGAACACCGTGAACGCTCTTGGTCGGATTTCGCGCAGCAAGCGGATCGCGGAGTTCCGTTCACGAACGTTCGGCAGACTGGCCGCCGTCTCGGTGGTGTTGCTCGCGACCGTCGCTTTGGCTGCCGCGCTCGCGCCGAGCGCCTCCGCCAGCCCGACCTGTCCCTGGCTCAATCGGTCGCTACCCGTGGGTCAGCGCGTCCACTTGCTGATGTCGCAGATGACTCTCGCGGACAAGGTCAACATGGTGACAGGGGCCGGGTTCAGCGAGCCCTACGTGTTCTACATCGCCGGGATCCCGAGCCTGTGCGTCCCGCCCATGGGGCAGGAGGACGGCCCGCTCGGCGTCGGCGACGGCCTCGCCGGTGTAACTCAGATGCCGGCCGCCGTCTCGCTGGCGGCCACCTTCGACCCATCTATGGCCCACCAGTACGGGCAGGTGGTGGGGTCGGAGGAGCGCGGCAAGGGCGCGATGGTCGACCTCGGGCCGACCGTCAACATCGACCGTGACCCGCGCTGGGGCCGCTCGTTCGAGGCGTTCACCGAGGACCCACTCCTCAACGGCAAGATGGCGGTCGCGGACATCCGCGGAGTGCAGAGCCAGGATGAGATGGCCCAGGTCAAGCACCTCGCCGTCTACAACCAGGAGACCAATCGCAACAACGCGGCCGACGATGCGATCGTCAGTCAGCGCGCGCTGCACGAGATCTACCTGCCGGCCTTCTGGGCCGCGACGGTGCAGGCGAAGGCGTCGTCGGTGATGTGCGCCTACAGCACGATCAACGGCCAGTACGCCTGCCAGAACCAGTATCTGATGCGGACCACGCTCGATCAGGCTTGGCGATTCCCCGGGTTTGTGACCTCCGACTACCAGGCCACGCACTCGACCGTCCAGTCGGCGGATGCGGGTATGGACCAGGAGATGCCGGCTCCTCAGTACTACGGCTCCGCGCTGCAGACCGCCGTTCAGGATGGCCAGGTCAGCATGGGGACGCTGGATCAGATGGTGCGTCGGATCCTGCGCGAGATGTTCCGCTTCAACGAGTTCAACAATCCACCGACCGGCTCGACCAGCACAGTCGTGACGACCCCCGCGAATCAGGCGGTTTCGACCGCTGTTGCCGAGGCGGGCACGGTGCTGCTCAAGAACGATCGCGACACGCTACCGCTGCGCTCGACTGGCAAGAGCCCGATCGCGGTGATCGGCCCGGCGGCCTCGGCCTCACCGACCGATACCGGAGGCGGCAGCGCGCGCGTGACCTCGACCTTCAACGTCACGCCGTTGCAGGGCATCCAGGCGGCCGCCCCGGCCGGCACGCCGGTCAACTACGCACAGGGGCTTCCGACCGACACATCGTTGTCGCCGATCCCGAGCGCCGACATCAGCCCGGCTTACTCCACGACGGGCTACGGCGGCAGCTATACGGGCAGGCTGACGGCGCCGGAGACCGGAACCTATGTGCTGGCGTTCCAGAATCCGGGCAGCTACACGGCCACGTATCTGTCGCTGGACGGTAAGGAGATCCTGGCCAACCCGGGCACGCCGCCCACCTCGACCTATTCGGTCGGGGTCAACCTCCAGGCTGGACAGCAGTACACGCTGACGCTGAACGGCGGCGGCCCGTCCGCGAACCTGAGCTGGGCGACGCCCTCGGAGCTGGCACCAGGAATCCAGCAGGCGGTCAACGCAGCCAAGTCGGCCGCGACCGCGGTGGTCGTCGTCTCTGACGACACCGAATCCGAGGCCGCCGACCGCGTGAGCCTCAACCTCCCCTCCGCCCAGGACGAGCTGATCTCGGCGGTCGCGGCGGTCAACCCCCACACGGTTGTCGTCGTCGACGCCGGTGCGCCCGTCGCGATGCCGTGGCTCAGCCAGGCGGGAGCCGTGGTGGACGCCTGGTACCCGGGCGAGAGCAACGGAACCGCGCTGGGGGCCGTGCTGTTCGGCAAGGTCAACCCAGGGGGCCACCTGCCGGTCACCTTCCCGCAGAGCCTCTCCCAGGTGCCCGCCTCGAGTCCAAGCCAGTTCCCCGGCGTCAACGGCCAGGTCAACTACAGCGAGGGGATCGACGTCGGCTACCGCTATTACGACGCCAACCATGAGACGCCGATGTTCCCGTTCGGCTACGGGTTGTCCTACACGACGTTCAAGTTCAGCAACCTGACGGTCACACCTGCGTCTGTCCAGAACTCCAGCTCGGGCCCCGGTGCCACCAGTTGCCGCTGCAATGGGCAGTCGAGCTCGCAGGCGACCGTCTCAGCGACCGTGACCAACACGGGCAAGGTCGCCGGCTCAGAGGTCGCGCAGCTGTATCTCGGCGACCCCGCAGCGGCCGGAGAGCCGCCGCGACAGCTGAAGGGCTTTGACAAGGTCGACCTGCAGCCGGGCCAGTCCAAGACCGTGAGCTTCAAGCTCAACGGCCACGACCTCTCCTACTGGGATGACGCCGCCAACGGCTGGGTGGTGCCCGACGGCCAGTTCCACGTCTACGTGGGCGACTCATCGGCGCTCGACAACCTGCCGCTGCAGGGCAGCTTCAGCGTCACGAGCAGCGTCGGTGCGCGCTACCTGACCGTCAGCGCGCCGGACACCGTCGACGCGGGCAGCAGCGCGACCGTCACAGCGAAGCTGGTCAATGACGGCGATTACGCGATCCCGCAAGCGCAGTTCACGCTCACGGCGCCATCCGGTTGGACGGTTAGCAACCCGGGTCCGGTCAATGTCGCGGCGGGTCAGACGGTAACCCAGAGCTTCAGCGTCACCGCTCCCGCCAACGCATCGCCCGGCACCCACACGTTGAAGGTCACGGTGACCTCCGGCAGCGGCGCGCGGGTGGCCGAGGGGTCGACGACCGTGGTGGTTCCGTACTCGTCGATGAGCGCGGCCTACAACAACGTCGGGATCAGCGACGACTCCAACGAGAGCGCAGGTAATTACGACGGGGGCGGCGACAGCTTCTCCGCACAGGCGCTGGCGGTCGGAACGCCCAACGCGCTGACGCCGGGCGCCACCGTGACGATCGGGGGCACCACCTTCACCTGGCCCAACGTGCCGGCCGGCACCCCAGACAACGTCGTCACGGGGGGGCAGACCGTCGATCTGAGCGGCAGCGGAACGGACCTTGGGTTCCTCGGCGCAAGCCAGAATGGCACCGCGAGCGGAACCGTCACGATCCACTACACCGATGGCAGCAGCCAGTCGTTCAACCTCAACATGGCCGACTGGTACGCGAACGCGCCGGCCGTCGGTAACGAGCTCGTGACGACCACGTCGAGCTGGAACTTCCCGAGCAGCAACTCGATCGGTGCGCACCCGGTCAGCGTGTACTTCGCGTCAGTGCCGCTCGAAACGGGCAAGACGGTCGCGTCGGTGACGCTGCCCGTGTTGAACGCCGCCGGTGGCACCACGGCCATGCACATCTTCGCGATGGCGGTTGGCAACGGCACCCCGACAATGGGCGCGCCGTATTCATCGCTCGCCGCCGCCTACGACAATGCCGGGATCAGCGACAACTCGGATCCGTCGGCTGCCAACTTCGACGGCACCGGGGAGAGCTACTCGAAGCAGGCCCTGGCCGTCGGCACGCCGACGCCGCTGAACCCGGGCGGGCAGGCGACTATCAACGGGACGACCTTCATTTGGCCGACCCCGGTCGGCGCGCCTGACAACGTCATCGCCGACGGGCAGATCATCGACGTGTCCGGCTCGGGGACCGAGCTCGGCTTCCTCGGCGCCGCCGGATTCGGCGCGGCGAGCGGCACGGGCACGATCACCTATACCGACGGAAGTACCCAGCCGTACAGCATCAGCATGGCGGATTGGTACAACAACGCGCCCGTGGCGGGCGGCCTGATCGCTACCACCACCTCGAGCTGGAACTCATCGAGCAGCACGCAGAGCCAGCATCCGGTGAGCATCTACTACGCGTCCGTGCCGCTCGAACCGAGCAAGACGGTGAGCTCGGTGACGCTGCCGACGATCAGCGGCGGTGTCGGGAACGGGGTCAACGCGATGCACATCTTCGCGATCGCGGTCGGCTCGGGTACTTCGACGAGCGGCAGTTCATCGGTCAAGACTGGATGAGAACTGCCTTCAGATAATCGGGGAGACAGGATTCGAACCTGCGGCCGCCCGCCCCCCAGCCGGAGGCCTGGGAGGGACCCAAGAGCAAAACCCCTATGAAATAAGGGTTAGGAGCCGCGTGACTAGCACGTCAAGCCAAGCAGCCGGACCATCGCGATAAGTCTCGAAAGTGTTCCGAGAACCATGGCCCGACGATCTGCCCGTGCATTAGAGACCAGACAAAGGAGAGTATTCCCCACCAGACAAAGGAGAATATTCCCCGTTCTCAGCGAGCCACAGTGCATATTTTGGTTCGAACGGTCCGGCATCGATGTCCCAGGGCTGCCCCGACCAGACGTAGCCGTCGCAGTACCGTTTGGCATCGCTGGCGGCCTTGGTGCCGAGGTGCCACCGTGGCGACGCGACGTTGATGGTCGGCGGGATCCCGGTCCGCTGGCAGGCGGTCTGGATTCGGCCGTGGCACATCGGCGCGTCGTTGATCCCTTTTCTCTTGACTTCGTCGGGTTTGTATGGCTGTCCGTTCTCGTCGGTGTTGACGATGAAGTGCTTGCCCCTCACGCCGAGCTTCGCCAGCGCTGCGACGACCTTCGCCCCGAACTCGTCTTCGGTCGCCGTCGGGTCGTAGTCGGTGTCGTCGAGCGCGAACCCACGGGCGTAGCGGATGCCGTTGC
>DASZLT010000040.1:0-80230 GCA_035552235.1 Solirubrobacteraceae bacterium | reverse complement strand
GATCGCCACGAACGAGCCGCGATGCAGATGGCCGAGCCAGACGCCGATCGGCAGCGCGATCACGAGTGAGATCGCCATCGCGATCACCGTGACCTTCAGCGTTCCGAGCGCGTAATACGTCAGCGTTGTGAAGTGCGGCTGGCCCGGGATCTGGCCATTGCGAAGGATGAACTTGAAGGCATCGATGAAGTTGGTGATCACGTGCGCCTCCTACCCCGAACGCAGCCGTGTCCACGGCGTCAGCATCCGCTTGGCACCGACCAGCAGGCTGTCGGCGCCGACCGCCAGCAGCACCGCAAGCAACCCGGCGGCGATCAGCTCTGTCTTGAAGTAGAAGTTGTTGATGCCGCTGATGATCGGCACGCCCAGGCCCTGGTTGTCGACAAGCGCCGCGATCGTTCCGAGGGCCACGGTGCTCACGGTCGCGATTCGCAGGCCCGCGATGAGGGCCGGAAGCGCGAGCGGCAGCTCGACCCGCCACAGCATCTGCCGCCGGCTCATGCCCATTCCGCGCGCCGCGTCGAGCACCTCGGTCGGAACGTTGCGCAGCCCCGTGAGGATGTTGCGAAACAGGATCAGCAACGTGTACGCGATCAGCGGGATCTCGGCAGTCCAAAAGCTGAGCCCCAGCGCCGGGACGCCGATGAGCAGCTCGAAGAAAGCGAGCGACGGGATGGTGTAGAGGAAGGACGTGAACACGATCACCGGCTGCTCGAAGTGCCGGTTGCGGTGCGCGAGCAGTGCCAGCGCCATCGAGATCGCGAAGCCGATCGCAACCGCGACCAGCACGAGCACCACGTGCTGGCGCAGCGCAGGCCACAGCGTGCCGGACCAGTTGCGGCTGAACCAGTCCCAGCAGAACAGACGGTTGGCCTTCTCGCATGCGAACTGGTGCGGGCTGCCGAAGGTTGGAATTACAGGCCCGCCGCCCTTCATCGCTGCTCCTCCGTGTCAGCACCGCCGGATCGAGCCGTGAGCCCGTTGGAGCTCCCGTCGAAGACGTGACCGATCGCCTCGAGCGTCGCCAGACCGCGCACATCACCGCCCTCGCCGAGCACCCGCAGCGGCCGTCCGCCGGCGGCGAGCACCGCGGCCAGGGCGTCGCGCACACTCATCGTCACGGGCACGTCGCCGGCCGGCTTGTCGCCGTTCATCGGCGGCAGCTTGACGTCGGCGAGTGTCGCGAGCCCAAGACGCTTGAGCGCGCGGTCGGCGCCGACGAACGAGGCCACAAACTCATCGGCGGGGTGCTCAAGGATCTCGGCGGGTGTCGCGTACTGCGCGAGCCTCCCGCCCTCACGCAGGATCGCGATGCGGTCGCCGAGCTTGATCGCCTCGTCGATGTCGTGGGTCACGAACACGACCGTCTTGCGGACCTGCGCCTGCAGAGCCAGGAAGCCCTCCTGCAGGCTCGCGCGGTTGATCGGGTCGATCGCGCCGAAGGGCTCATCCATCAGCAGCAGCGGGGGATCGGCGGCGAGCGCGCGCGCGACGCCGACGCGCTGGCGCTGGCCGCCAGAGAGCTGGTGCGGATAGCGCTGACAGACCTCCGCCGGGTCGAGCGATATCAGCTCCAGCAGCTCCCGCACGCGCGGCTCGATGCGGTCCCTCGACCAGCCGAGCAGCTTCGGCACGGTGGCGATGTTCTCGTGCACCGTCTGGTGTGGGAACAGCCCGACCTGCTGGATCACGTAGCCGATCTCTCGGCGCAGCTCGGTCGGGTCACGCTCGAGGACGCTGCGTCCGCCGAGCAGGATGTCACCGCCGGTGAGTGGGATCATGCGGTTGATCAACCGCATCGCGGTGGTCTTGCCGGAGCCCGAGGGTCCGACGAGCACGCACACCTCGCCTGCAGGGACCGTGAGGCTGAGATCCGGGATCGCGGCCTCACGCCGCCCCGGATAGCGCTTCTGAACGTTGCGCAGCTCGAGCTCGAGTGCGCTCGACGGCTCCCCGGCTGTGGGGTTGCCCACAGCCGGGCTCGCGTCTTGGTCCGCAGGAAACGGCATCAAATCGTGAATCTCGATTGCTTTAGTCGAGATAGCTCGCTGAGAGTGCTCCAACGGCGAGCCTGCCCAACGCCTATCGACCCGGCCAGCGCGTACTGCGCGACCTTGGCCGCGGGCCACCGTTCGATCAGTCTCTCGAGTCTTGTCACTTCACTGCACCTCCTGCCCCGGGTTGCGGGAGCGCTGCCCAGAAGCTGACGACGTCAAGCATTGTGCCCGATGCGGTTGCTCGGCTTGGAAAGATCATCGGGCAACCGCGGTCAGAAGCGGTCCTCAATCAGCAACGAGCGTGCCGGCGGTCGCCGGCGGCAGACCGGGAGCGGGGAGCCTCTCGCCATCGGCGTCATCGGCGCCGACGGCACGCGGCCGGCGTAGGCTGACCGCGCCCACGATCGCCGACAGCAGAGCGGTCGCGGCGATCACGATCCAGCCGTGCTGCCATGCGGTCAGCGACGCCTGCGCCGTCTTGGGAACGCCAACGACGGCCACGAACACCGCGACGCCAACCGCGAGGCCAACCTGCCTGAGCATGTTCAGCACAGCCGATCCGGTCGCAAACGCCTGTGGTGGCAGCGCGCCGGCACCCGTCGACATGAACGTCGGCATCGTCAGTCCGACGCCGGCACCGGTGAGCAGCGTGCCCGGCAGCACCTGCCCGAGGTAGTTCGGGTGCACGCCGGCGCGCAGCGCCCACCACGCCACACCCGCCGCATAGATGCTCGCGCCCACCAGGATCACGCGGCCCGGGCCGAAGCGCGCGATCAGACGGCCGGTGAGCAGCAGCCCGAAGAGCGGCACCATCAGCGGCCCGGGCGCAAAGGCGAGACCCGTCTGCAGCGCAGACCAGTGCCACACGTCCTGCATCCAGAGCACGATCGAGAGCAGCATTGCCCCGAATGCGATCGAGTACATGACCGCGACGATCGATGCACCCCTGAACGCGTGCGCCCTGAACAGCGATGGATCAAACAGCGGGTTGTGATGGCGCAGCAGATGCACGATGAAGCCGCCCAGCATCACCAGCGCCACCGCGAGCGCGCCGATGACCCGTGCCGAGCCCCAACCCCACGAGTCGCCCTCCACCAGGCCGAGGCTGAGCAACCCGACGCCCGCAGTCACCAGCGCAGCGCCAAGCGCGTCGGGACGCTTCACCGGATGGCCGGGCACGTTCGGCAACCTCATCCAGCCGATGATCACCGCCGCGAGACCGATCGGCACGTTGACGAAGAAGATCCAGCGCCAGTCGATCGCGACCAGCGGGCCACCCACGACCGGGCCAAGCGCGGCCGCAGCACCGCCGACTGCGGTCCAGGCGCGGACCGCCCCCGCCCGCTTCTCGGGCGCGGTGGTGGCAAGCACCATGCCGAGCGAGGCGGGTGTCAGCAGGGCCGCGCCCGCCGCCTGGATCACGCGGAACGCGATCAGCATTCCGAGGTTCGTCGCGGCGCCGCACGCCGCCGAGGCCAAGGTGAACAACAGCGCTCCCACCAGAAACGCGTTCTGACGAGCCCGCGCCTCGGATAGGCGCCCCAGCAGCACCAGCAGCGACGCGTAGACGATCGCGTAGCCGTTCAGCACCCACGAGAGCGTGCTCAGACTGTGCTGGTGCAGGTCGCGGGCCATGCTCGGCATCGCGAGGTTGACGATGAACAGGTCCAGGCTTGCGAGCACTACGCCCGCACACACGATCGCGAGCACGAGCGCGGGCGAAGCATCCTGGCGGCGCAGCTGACTTAGGTTGAACATAGCCAGCAACCTAGCACACCTGGCTTGCGTGCAGTTAGGTCAGCTACACTGCGTCCGATGACAACCGCCATTCACATGACCGGCAAGCTCGAGCCGCGCTCGGCCTGGCCGGCTCCAGGCGAGAACTGCCCGATAGCGCGCACCTTCGAGACCGTCGGCACCAGGTCGGCGCTCGTGATCCTGCGCGAGGCCTTCTACGGTGCGACCCGCTACGAGGAGTTCGTCGAGCGCACTGGCCTGAGCGAGCCGGCGGTGGCCACACGGCTGCGCGAGCTGAGCGACGAGGGGCTGCTCGAGAAGGTCCCCTACCGGGAGCCGGGACAGCGTGTCCGCAGTGGCTATCGCCTGACCGAGAAGGGCGGCGAACTGTTGCCCGTGCTCGTGGCGATGATGCGCTGGGGCGACCGCTGGCTGTTCCCGGACGGCGCGCGCGTCGATCTCACGCATACTGGCTGCGGTAGCCGCGTCGACGCTGTGCTGCAGTGCGAAGAGGGGCACGAGGTCAGACTCGACGAACTCGACCTCTCGCAGGCCCCGCGCCGGCGTTAGTCTCGGCGCATGGACGAGGAAGTCGTTCCGGTCCTCCGCGTTGAGGATGCGGCCAAGGCGGTCGACTGGTACGCACGTCTGGGCTTCGTGAAGGAGTGGGAGCACCAGTTCGAGCCGAACTTCCCCTACTTCGTCTCGATCGCTCGCGGCAACGTTCGCATCTACCTCTCTGAGCACCTCGGCGATGCCGCGCCGAACGCGCTGATCCACCTCTACGTCACCGACATCGACGCGATCTCCCGGGAGCTCGGGGTACCAGTCGATGAGGAGGGCCTCGCCGGTCGCGAGTGCGACATCGAGGACCTCGACGGCAACCGCCTGCGGATCGCCACTCGCCGCTCGACCTAGGGGCATTCCGCAGATGGCCACTCAGGTGCCGTCTGCAGACGGCGGCCGGCAGTCGCCCCGCGGGTCCTCGTCGAGCGAGTGGATCGCAGCCTCGGAGGCGGCATCCGCGCTCGGGCTCGGCTCCAGTACGCCGCCGGTGCGCAGCCGCGCGGAGTAGATGGAACCGCCGCCGAGTCGCCTCGAGACCACCGTGGCGGCGACCACGGTGACCAGCGTCGGGACCATCAGGGCCTCGAAGTGGTTGGTCATCTCGAGCACCAGCACCGTGGCCCCCAGCGGCGCCTGCATCGTCGCGGCCAGGCCCGTGATCACCCCAAGTCCGATCACCAACGTCCAGAATCGGACCGAGTAGGAAGCGACGATGCCGAGGCCGGTCACGTTGCCCTGCGGCGATGACCAGCGGTTCTGATCGAGATCAGCGCCGCTCACAGGCCCGGGATTCTATGCCCGCCGCTGCCGCCACGGCAGCGCGTACGCTGGCTATGGCCATGTGGGATCTGCAACCAACGCTCGAGGGACAGATCGTGCGGCTCGAGCCGCTCGCCGCCGGCCATCGTGACGGCCTGCGGGTCGCGGCCGTGCCCCCGCAGATCTGGGACTACTGGTCGTTCAACGCGGGCGCGAGCGACTCCGCCTTCGACGAGTGGTTCGATGGCGCCGTGGCCGAGGCGGCCGGCGGCGGCGACGCCCACTTCGCGACGATCCTCCAGGCCAGCGGCGAGGCCGTCGGCAGCACCAGCTACTGCACGATCCGCGAAGAGGATCGCGGCGTTGAGATCGGCTGGACCTGGCTCACGCCGGGGGTCTGGGGCACCGGCGCCAACACCGAGGCCAAGTTCCTGCAGATGCAATACGCATTCGAGACGCTCGGCGCGATCCGCGTCGACTGGGACACCTACGAGCAGAACGCGCGCTCACGGGCGGCGCTCACCAAGCTCGGCGCGACCTTCGAGGGTGTCCGGCGCAACTACTCGATCCGCAAGCAAGACGGCAGCAGGGTCTCCTCGGCTTTCTACTCTGTGACAGACGATGAGTGGCCGACCGTCCGAGCGAACCTGGTCGACAGGATCGCCCGTGCGCGCGGTACCTGACGACCCCAACGTCGTTCTGCGCCCCACCGGCGATGGTGAGGGCCGGGAGGTCGTGCTCGCCTTCCCCTACGACGCCCACCTCGTCGCCGCGGTCCGCACCCTCCCGGGCCGCCGCTTTGACTGGGACCGCCGGGAGTGGTCGGCGCCGGCCGACGGCTGGGTCGCGGCCAAGCTCGCCGAGATCCTCAAGTACCGCCCGGAGCTGCGGCGCACCGAGGAGTTCGACGAGTGGCTGGCCGCCGCCGAGCACCGCTGGGTGGGGCACGTGCGCACCACGCGTTACGACGGGCAGGGCTGGTTCGCGCTCGACACGCTGGCTGGCACGCCGCCCGAGCAGCTGCGCGAGGGGGCGCTCGAGCTCGAGCGCCGCTGGCTCGTACCGCTCACACCCGCGGCCGCCGCCGCGATCGTCGAGCTGCGCGACCCCCGCCTCAGCCTCGGTGCGCGCCGCTGCATCGAGGCGCTCGAGTGCGGCGAACAGCCGCCCCCGGCGCGGATGATCCTGACCCGCGGCGTCGCCGGCGAGCGCCTGACGCTCGAGACCTACTGGGATCCCGAGATCCAATACGCCTTCGAGCAGCTGCCGGGCGCCGCCGCCAATGAGCTGAAGCTCGACGCCTGGATCGTCGACCAGCTCGACGCCTTCATCGCCATGCACGGCGTCGAGGTCACTCCGAACGCCGCCGACGCACTCGAGCTGATGGCCGCTCAGTACCGTGCCGCGCAGCGCGCGGTCGCCGCCTCACGAGCGACCACGGCTGAGGCGCTGCCCGAGGTCGCGGCCCGGCTCGGCGGCGAGCTCGCGCCATTTCAGTGGGTCGCGGTGCACTACGCGCTCGACGCGCGACGCACCTTCCTCGCCGACGAGCAGGGCCTCGGCAAGACGGTCGAGGCTCTCGCCACGCTGGAGGCCGACGAGGCGTTCCCGGCGATCGTGATCTGCCCGGCATCGATGAAGCTGACCTGGTTGCGTGAGGCGGAGCATTGGCTGCCGCATCGCTCCCGACAGGTGCTCAGCGGTCGCAGTGAGGGCTCGATCGAGCCGGCGGACATCACGATCCTCAACTACGAGATCGTCCAGGCGCGTCTGGCAGCGCTCGTGGCCAGCGGGCCACGAGCGCTGGTGGCCGATGAGTCCCACTACTGCAAGAACCCCCAGGCCAAGCGCACCAAGGCCGTGCGGCGGCTGGCCGACGCGGTCCCGCGCGACGGGCTGCGGCTGGCGCTCACCGGCACGCCCGTGATGAACCACGCGGACGAGCTGATCGCCCAGCTGCGGGTGATTGGCCGGCTGGGTGAGTTCGGGTCGGGCGCGAGCTTCAGCCGGCAGTTCGAGGGCGAGCTCTCGGAGGAGCGGCTGCACTGGCATCTGCGCCGTCGCTGCTTCGTGCGGCGGCTGAAATCCGAGGTGCTGCCGCAGCTGCCGGCCAAGCGCCAGGTGGTGGTGCCGGTGTCGCTGAACAACGAGGAGGAGTACCGGCTCGCCGAGGACGACGTGATCGAATGGCTGAAGACCCAGCCGATCGATCTCAAGGTGCTCGACGCCAAGATCGCGGCGACCCTGCGGGCGGAGCGGCTCGCGCAGCTGACGACGCTGCAGCGGCTGGCCGCCCGCGGCAAGCTCGCGGCGGCGCTCAACTGGATCCACGCCTTCCTGGCCTCGGGTGAGGCACTGGTCGTGTTCGCGCGCCACCGCGAGGTCCAGCAGGGCGTGCTCGAGCGCTTCCCGGACGCGCTGCATCTCTTCGGCGACGACAGCATGACCGCGCGGCAGACGGCGATCAGCGCCTTCCAGGAGCCGGATGGACCGCAACTGATCGTCTGCGCGACGCGCGCGGCCGCGCAGGGGATCACGCTGACGCGGGCCTCGAACGTCTGCTTTCTGGAGCTCGAGTGGACCCCCGCGATCCACGATCAGGCCGAGGACCGCTGTCACCGCATCGGCCAGCACGACGCCGTCACCGCCTGGTATCTGCTGGCCGCGGACACGATCGACGAGACCATGGCGCGGCTGATCAAGCGCAAGCGCGAGGTGATCGACGCGGTCACCGACGGTCGCGAGCTGGCAGATGGCGGCCTGATCGAGGGCGTCGTGCGTGAGCTGCGCGAGGGCAGGCCGTTCCGGCACCTGCACGCGGTCGCGATGGACACCGGCGCCGACGCGTCGCTGGCCGGCGGCGCGCAAAAGCGCTGGCGCAAGGCCTGACCGGTTCGCGCAAGGCAGCACCGCGGTTTCAGCCGTAACTCCCCTGTTACCGCGCGCCGCGTACAAGACAATCCATGCCAGCGCGGCTGCAACTGGGTGTGCTATCTGGCTTCGCCGCGCTGGCATGCATTCTCGCGCTTGCCGCCTGCGGCGGTTCCTCGAAGCCCAAGCACTCGAGCCATCAGAGCGCATTCATCGCGTTCAGCAAGTGCATGCGCACCCACGGGATCACCAACTTCCCTGACCCGAGCGGCGGCGGGGGGCTCAACATCGCCGGCACCGGTATCAACCCGCAGTCGCCGGCGTTCCAGGCGGCTCAGGGCACGTGCTTCAAGCTGCTGCCAGGCGGCGGCCCCAACAGCCACAAGGCGAGCGAGCAGCAGATCCGGGCGGCAACCGAGACCGCGCAGTGCATGCGCGCCCACGGCGTCACCGGCTACCCAGACCCGATCATCTCGACGAAGCTGCCAACGAACCTGAACCAGGCGAACTACAGCTCGATCTCGGCCGGGGGCGGGATCATCATCGCGATCCCGAAGTCGATCAACACGCAGTCGCCCGCCTTCGTGAAGGCCGCCAAGGCCTGCCAGGCACGGGGCGGCTGAGCGCTCGGGGATCCAGTCGGACGGAAGCCCCCGGCAAAACCCGGCGAAAATGCCGGGCTTCCGCCGACGCTTCGCATCTCTCACCAGACTCCGCGGTGCACCACCTCGTCGAACGGCCGCCGGTCGGGCTTCCTGATCGGCTTCAGCGGCCGGTCGGCCGGATGGCCGAAATCGATCACGTACTTGAGGATCTTGGTCGGCGGCAGTCCCAGGATCTCGCGGGCGAGGTCCTGGTCACCGACGGCCGAGTGGCCGGAGCCGATGCCGAGATCGGCGGCCGCGACCATCATCTGCAGTGAGGCCTGGCCGAGGTCGTAGAGCGCGATCTCACGGTCGCGCGAGCCGAGCTCGAAGTCATCGATCACGAGTCCGACCGCGGCGGCGGCGCGAGCGATGTGGCCGCCACCCTGCCACACCGTCGAGAGCCGCTCGAGCTGAGCGCGATCGGTGACGACCACGAAGTCCCAAGGCTGCCAGTTACGCGAAGACGGCGCCCGCCAGCCGGCCTCGAGGATGTGCTCCAGGGCGTCAGCCGGCAGCGGCTCTTCCGTGTACTGCCGCACATTGCGGCGTGAGCGGATTGCGTCCCAGGTCTCCATCGTAAACCTCCTCTTTCAGGGCTGTCCCGGTCTCAGGATTGCTCTACCGAGATGCTGAACACTGCCTCAAACTCCTCGCCGGGCCTGACCCACCTCAACCCATCCCCCGAGATCAGCGCGTCAACCGGGGCCGTCATCGGCTCGTAACAGACGAACTGCGAGGCCGCGGGTGCATAGACCTGGCTCACGGGGTACCCGGCGACGTGCTTGAGCGTCAGCCGGCGGCGATCGTCGGCGATCACGAACTCCGGCTGGTCGCCGTGCAGTACCGGATAGCTCGTGTCGAAGGTACGGTCGCCGAGCGCGCCGTCGAGCTCGCCCGGGTCGATCGCGACGCTATCGCCGGTGGGCAGCATGCGCTCGTCGACCAGCGCCCGGCGCGCGACAGGGACCGCGAGCTGCCAGCCGCGGCGGTCCGAGCCGGGCAGCGTCAGGTATGGGTGAAATCCGAACGCGATCGGCGCGTCGACCTCACCGGTGGCTCGCACACCGAAGGCGACCGTCATCGTGTTGCCCTCGATGCTGGCCGTGTAGCGGACGATGTGCGGCAGCGGGAAGGCGGCCATGTATTCGGGCACGCGCCCGAAGTCGAGCTCGGCCGTGAGCGAGTTGCGATCGGCGTCCGTCACCGTCCAGTAGGGGCTCGCGGTCAGCAGCCCGTGGATCGCGGTGCCCGTCGCCGCGTCGCGGTGGGTGATCGGCGAATCGGGATCGAGCGCGATCGGCTGTGCGCCGAGCTCGAAATCCCAGGAGCTCAGGCGGTTGGCCCACGGGTGCAGAAGCGGCAGTGCGAAGGTCGAGCCGTGGCTCCTGTAGGCCTCGAGCCCGGACCCCTGGAACAGCAGCTCCTCGCCCTCGTGACGCAGCGAATTGCCGATCATCCCCGCCTCCGGCACGAAGGTCGCCTCGAAGCCGGTGTCGGGGTCGGCGATGCTGATTTCGTATGGCATGGGCGCTCCTGTGGCGGGCGGGGGAATCGGAACTCAGCGTGGAATCGGAACGCTAGCCGGTATTGCGCAGACCGCTCGCGATGCCGTTGATCACCAGCAGGCTGAGACGGTTGAGATCCTCATTGCCCTCGCCGCACCGGCGGCGACGTAACAGCTCGATCTGGATGAAGGAGAGCGGATCGACGTAGGGGTTGCGGCGATCGATCGAGGACTGCAGCACGGGTTCTGAGTCGAGCAGCCGGCTACCGCCGCGGATCGTGACAAGCTCGGCGCGGGTGAGCTCGAGCTCGGCGTCGAGGCCGCCCCAGATGCGGTCGCGCGCCTCGACGTTGTCCCACAGCGCGATGTAGCGCCGCGCGATCCCGGGGTCAGCCTTGCTGGCGCCCATCTCGGCGTTGGCGATCAGCGCCGAGAAGAAGGGCCAATCGGCCGCCATCGCCTGCAGCGTCTCGAGCCCGTGGCGCTCGCGCGCCTCGCGCAGTGCCGTGCCAAGGCCAAGCCAGGCCGGCAGCACGATCCGCGACTGGGTCCACGCGAACACCCACGGGATCGCACGCAGGTCGTCGATCCCGCCGGCCTGCTGACGGCGTGCCGGGCGTGAGCCCAGCCGCAACCGCGAGACCTCTTCGACCGGGGTGACGGTCAGGAAGAACTCGACGAAGTCCGGGTCCTCGTGCACGAGCCACCTGTACACGCCCTCAGAGGTGCGCGCCATCTCCTCGACGACCTGCTCATACAGCTCGGGGTGCGGCTTGGAGGGGCGCAGATGCTCGTCGATCAGCGCCGCCGCTGATGCGAGCAGCGTCGCGCTGGTCGTGAGCTCGAGCTCGCGATGAGCGATCTCGCCGACGTTGTACTTGGCGGTCAGCACCTCGCCCTGCTCGGTCATCTTCAGGCGCCCGTCGACCGTGCCGGGCGGCAGCGCCAGGATTGCGTCGTTGGTGCGGCCGCCGCCGCGGCCGATGGAGCCACCGCGACCGTGGAAGAAGATCCAGCTGATGTCGTGGCGGCGCAACACCTCGGCGATCCGGCGCTGAGCACGGTAGGTCCCCCAGCCCGAGCCGACGTAGCCGACGTCCTTGTTGGAGTCGGAGTAGCCGATCATGATCTCCTGGTGGTCACCGACGGCGCGCAGCGCCTCGCGGTAGACGGGCGTCGCGAGCAGCGTCTCCAGCGTCTGGTCGGCGGCCGCCAGTGTGACGCCCGCCTCGAACAGCGGCACGATCCGCAGCACGGCGTCGCTGCCGCCGGCCTGCGCAAGGCTCGCCTCCTTCATCATCAACAGCACCTCGAGCAGGTCGGACGGGGCCTCGGTGCCGGAGATGATGTAGGCGTCGATCGCACCACCGTGCGGGCCGTCGAGCGCACGCCTGATCATGCGGAAGGTCTCGATCGCCTCGCGCGTCTCGTCGGAGAACCTGGTGGTGTCGCCCGGGATCAGCGGGCGCCGCTCGGCGATGTGGGCGCCCAGCAGGGCCGCGCGCTCGGGCTCGGGCAACGCGGTGTAGCCCTCGGCGATGCCGAGCGCGCCGAAGACCTCGTGCAGCGCTGCGCGGTGCACCTTGACGTGCTGGCGGATATCGAGCTTGGCGAAGTGGAAGCCGAAGACTTCGACCTGGCGGACCACATCCTGGAGGTCGCCCGCAGCGCTGAACTCGCCGCCGTCGCCGCGCAGCGAGGCGCCGATGTCACGCAGATCCGCCAGCAGCGCCGCCGGCGACTCATAGGCCCCGTCGCCTTCGCCCGCCGTCTCCCGGACACGTTCGCGCACGAAGGTGAGCGCACGACGGTAGGGCTCGTCCGCATTCAGCAAGGCGAGCCGCCGCGCGAGCTCCGGGAACAGCTCTCCGCCGAACCGGAGGATCGCGTCGAGCCCCGGTCCCGGTGGTGCGATCTGCTCGGCGAAGGAGAGCCTTCCGGCGATCCGCTCGATCCGCCCCTCGAGGAAGCGCAGGCACTGCTCGCGCATCAGGCCGAGCGTCTGCACCGTCGTCGCGGGCGTCACGAAGGGATTGCCGTCGCGGTCACCGCCGATCCAGGAGCCGAACCGCAGCACCGGCGGCACCGCGATTTCGTCGTCCGGATAGGCGCGGCGCAACCCGCGCTCGAGCTCACGGTAGACATCGGGGACGACGTCGACGAGCGTGCTCGTGAAGTGCACGAGCCCGCCGCGGACCTCCTCGAGCACCGTCGGCGAGATCGCGCGCAGCTCATCCGAGCCCCACAATTCCTGCACGGTGGCGCGGATGCGTTCCCGCGTCAGGCCGGGATCGCGGCCCAGCTGTTCATCGAGCGCACGCAGTTCGCGGAAGATGCGCGCCTGCTTGTCGATCGTCGTGCGGCGGCGCGCCTCGGTCGGGTGGGCGGTCATCACCAGCCGGATCTCAGCCTCGGCCAGCAGCTCGCCGACGGCCTCGGGGCTGACCCCGCGTCCCACGATCTGGCTGAGCGCGTCGTCGATCGAACCGCGCCGTGGTGCGGGCGACTCGCGCGCCTCGCGCGCACGGATGCGGCGTACGCGCTCGTTGTCCTCGGCCAGGTTGATCAGCTGGAACCAGCGCGTCAACGAACGGATCAGCAGCTCGATCTGCTCGAGGTCCAGCTCGGCGACCATGCGCGCGAGCGCGTCGCCCGCCTCGCCGTCGCCGGCCCGCGCGTGCTGGGCGAGCTCGACGGCTCGCTGCCGCAGCGTCAGCGTGTCTGCGGCGCCGGCGGCGTGGCAGACCTCATCGAGCGTCGCGCCGAGCAGCTCGAGGTCGGCCTCGAGGTCGCGCAGCGCGGTGATGGCCGGGGCGCGCCCCGCCGGGGTCTCCTGCTTCAACAAGGCTCCAGCGGGGTTGCCACTACTCGAATTCCGGCGGTGCGGAGGGCGCCGGGCGCGCAGCGGGCTCGGTGGCCTCATCCGAGGCGGTCGGGAACCCTCCCGCTGCCTCGTCCGCCATCGACGGCGACACCGGACTGGCCGGCTCGTTGACGATCGGCGCCGCTGCGGCATCGGTGTCGCCGGCGCTGTCGCTCTGGGCGAACTTGTCGACGCCCTGCTCGACCCTGTCGCCGACCTTCGCGATCTTGGTCGCGTACTTACCGCCGGTCTTGGTGTTGGCCGCCTCGCCGACGACCTGCACGGCGCCCTGAATCCTGTCCTTGTTCTCCGCCACGGCCTGCTGTGCCTGGTCGCGCAGTCCCTTCAGCTTGTCCCCGAATCCCATCACGATCCCTTTCGTAGTTGGTCCGCTGCCCGGCGGCCGGAGCTTACGGTCGCAAGCGTACTTTTTCGGCTGACTTCTAGGCCTCGCCGGTGAAAAGGGCGATTGCCCGTTCCCACCTCGCCCAGCGCCGACTCTACCGTCGAACGATTGCTCGATGGCAGGCTCGGCTACAGCCTGATGCCGCCAGCGTCTCGAGGTCCTGACACCGGCAGCCCCGCTGGGCTGCCGGATGCGCCCGAGCGTCCGCGGGGAGCGCTTGGCGCGTCAGCCACTCTTGCCGGCGACGGCGAGGATCCGGGCCGCACGACCGGAGCAGTCGTAGAGCACCGAGCCGCCGGACGTGGTCGCGCGACGGCAGGCCTCGCTGACCCACTGCATCGCGTCGCGGCTCCCGACGCGGCCGCCCGAGATCCCGCCGAACCCGCCGCCGAAGCCGCCCGCGGAGTCATCGAGCACCCAGCGGACCTTCCCCGAGCGGACCTCCTGCGCCAGCCAGCCGGCGCTGACCTCGGACTCGTTCCCGCTGAACCCGCCGATGCCGGCGACGTGCGCGCCATGATTGATCACCGCCGTCTCGGCCGATGTCTGGCTTGAGATGGCGAGCGTGCCGCCGCCGTGAGCCCTGATGTAGCTGAGCGTCGAGGTCAGCGACTGACCGCCGCCGAAGCCGCTACCGCCGCCCGCGAATCCGCCACCACCACCTGCGACGCCGGCTCCGCGGCCGAACAAGCCGCCATCAGGGAGACCGCCACGGCGGCCAGAGGCACCGCGCGTCGTGGCGGCGCCGGCGGAGTTCGAGCCACCGAATAGGCCGGCGATGCCACCTGAGCTCGCCGTCGCGTTGGACGCGCCGCCACGGAAGGCGCGGCCGCCGGGAAAGCCGCCACGGCCGCCAGGCCCGCCGAAGCCGCCGCGGCCGCCAGGCCCGCCGAAGCCGCCGCGGCCGCCGGGCCCGCCGAAGCCGCCGCCGGCGTTCGCGGGACCACCGGACGGGAAGGTGCTCGAGGTCGCGTGGCCGAGCGTGTCGACCGCCCAGGCGGCGGGCGCGATCGAGAGCGTGGCCAGCGCCGCGGAGACCGCGATCAGCCGCAGCCGCCGGCGGCGCAGCAGGACGAGCGCCACCGCGGCCGCGATCGCGACGGTGATCACGATCGGCTCGAGCCACCTGTAGGAATCCTCGGAGTGCATGACCGCGAGCTCGGTCGCCACGCCGGCGCCGATCGCGAGCGGCGCCATAGCCCGCGCCAGCAGCCCGCCGCGCACGATCCGGGCGGCACCGGCACCGATCAGCGCTGCGCTGAAGGGGGCCAGCAACGAGACGTAGTAGGGATGGAAGATCCCCTGGGCAATGCTGAAGACGGCAGCCGAGGTCAGTGCCGCGCCACCGACGGCCAGGATCCAGCCGGTGTCGGGGTCGCGGCGCCGCAGACGCGTCGCGGCCAGCACCCCGATGCCGCTCACGAGCGCAAATCCGAGCAGCCAGCCGGCCTGGCCGCCGAGCGCCGAGTTCAGCAGACGCAGGACGACCGAGCTGCCGCCGAAGGTCGAGCCGCCGCCACCGAAGCCGCCGGTGCCGGCCGGGCCACCGGACTGGCCGGCGATGCGGCCCACGCCGTTGTAGTTGGTGATCAGCGACCAGATGCTGTTATCGGCGGTGCCGGCGATCCACGGGCGGTCGGCCGCCGGGGTCAGCGCAACCAGCAGCGGCCACGCTCCGCCGACGGCGACCATCGCAGCGCCTCCCGCCAGCAGCTGGCGAACGCTCTTGCACACCGAATTCGGCGAGGCCCACAGCCACGCAACGGTGATGCCGGGAACGACGAGCAGCGCGGTGCTCATCTTCGCCTCGAAGCCGAGCCCGAGCATCACCCCGCACCACAGAATCCATTTCGTGCGACCGTCCTCGAAGGCGCGCACCGCGAACCAGAGCGCGGCGACGCAGCACAGGATCACGGCAGCATCGGGGTTGTTGTGACGTGACATCGCGACCGTGATGGGCGTGATCGCAAGCGTCAGACCGGCGACGAAACCGCCCACCCGGCCGAAGCGGCGGCTCACGAGGTCATAGGTCAGCGCGACCGTGACAACCCCCATCAGCGCCTCCGGTACGAGCACGCTCCACGAGTTGAAGCCGAACAGCTTGGCGGAGAGCGCCTGCACCCAGAAGGCCAGCGGCGGCTTGTCGACCGTCATGACGCCACTCGGGTCGAACGAGCCGTAGAGGAAGTTGTGCCAGCTCGAGATCATCGAGCGCACGGCGGCTGCGTAGTAGCCGTTGGCCCAGCCGTTGCGCGAGAGGTCCCAGAGGTTCAGGAAAGCGGCGACTGCCAGCAGCACGACCAGCTCGGGCCGCAGGCTGCGCGTCAACCAGGCGCGGGCCTGGGTCAGCGGACGCCCGCCGGACCAGCGCAGGCGGGGGGTCGCAAGCGCCAGAGACGCGTCGCCGGTGGCCGACCCGACGACACGCTCTGGTTTGGGAGAGAGGAACCCAGGTCCCGACATTGAGGGCAAAGAATCCCGACCGGATGTGTGAAAAATGTGAGAGGAACTTATGAGTTGGACAGGAAGCCGCGGGCGCGTCAGGGCAGTCGTGCCGCCGTGCGAACCGAGCCGAGCGTCGCGGCAATCAGCAACACCCCGGCGGCGATCAGGAAGTAGATGCTGATGTCGCGCTTACGGGCGACGGTGCTCAGGCTGCGCCCGAGCGTCTGGTAGACCGAGCGCAGGTACTGCTCGGTCCTGGCGTCGTAGGCGCGCCCGCCCGATGACTGCGCGATCTGCTGCATCAGGCCCGGGTCGGGGGGGACCGGAACGGTGGGACCGAAGATACCCTCGTTGAGCACGCCGCCGGGGGTGCCGAGCGCGACCGTGTAGATCGGGATGTGCTCGCGGCGGGCCTCCTGGGCGACCGTCACGGGGCTGATTCCGAGGTTGGCGGCACCGTCCGAGAGCAGCACGATCGCCGCCGGCGGGTGGTGTTTCTCGGCGCCGTGCAGCAGCTGCAGCGAGAGCAGCAGCGCCGGACCGGTGGCGGTGCCTCCGTTCGCCTGCTGGCTGTCGATCGCGGTGCGCGCGGCCCTGTGGTCGGTCGTCGGCTGCTGCACCGTGTCAGGAGCGGTGGAGAACGCGACGACGCCCACCCTTGCGCTCGCGGGCAGCTGGTCGATGAAGGTGTTGGCCGCGCGCATCGCTGCCTGCAGCCGCGTCGGGCTCACGTCGTTTGAATCCATCGAGCCCGAGTGGTCGAGCACCAGCATCAAAGACGCGGCGCGGATCGGCACGCGGTGCGTGACGCGCGGTGCTGCGAGCGCCACCGCCAGGCAGGCCAGGGCAGCGAGCAGCGCTCCGACGGCGAGGTGCCGCCGCAGGCGCCGGTCGGCACCCTCGGCCAGTGCCTGTCGTAGCGTTGCGGCGGCCGGGAAACGCACCGCGTAGGTGCGCGTGCGCCGGTGCGAGAGCCGCTGCGCGATCAGAGCCAGCGGCAGCAGCGCAAGTGCGAGCAGCCAGAGCGGGTCGGCAACGCTCATCGGATCCGGCGCCCCAGTTCGACCAGCCAGTCCTGGTCTGTGAACAGTGGGATGTGCTTGATCCCGAGGCGGCGGAGCTCGGTGGCGACGACCTCACGGCGCTCGCGCTCGAGCGCGGCGAAGCGCTCACGCAGGCGGCTGCTCGAGCTGTCGACGCGAACGAGGTCCCCGGTCTCTGGATCCACCACCGCGAGCCGCCCGACGGCGGGCAGCTCGGCCTCGGCGGGGTCGCCGACCTCGACCGCGACCACGGAGTGGCGCAGCCGCAGCGCCCCGAGCGGCCGCTCCCAGTCGCGCTGGTCGCGGAAATCCGAGATGACGACCACGAGGCCCGGCAGCTTTGAGAGTTTGAAGGTGCGCGCGAGCGCGTCGGCCAGCGAGCCCGGCTCGCCACCCTCGCCCCGCTCGCCGTCGGGCGCGACGCCCTGCTCGAGCAGCTTGCGCACCGCCACCAGTCCCGGCTTCGAACCGCGTGGCGGCAGCACGTGGATACCCCCGGGCTCTCCCGGGATACCGAACGCCACCACGCCCACGCTGCCCGCTCGGCGCACACCCATGCGCGCGAACACCAGGGTCGCGCCCTCGGCGAGATCCGCCTTCAACCGCTCCGCGGTGCCGAACGCCATCGACGCCGAGAGGTCCAGCACGATCCAGGTGGTCAGCGCGCGCTCGGGGACGTGCACGCGCACGTGCAGCGTGGCGGTGCGGGCGCTGGCGGCCGGATCGATGTGGCGGACATCGTCGCCGGGCTCATACGCCCGCAGCTGCGCCAGCTCGGTGCCGAGCCCGACCCCGGCCGCTCGGCGACTGCCGGCAAGCGTGCGGGCGATCAGCCGCTGGATCGCGACATCGAGCGCGTCGAGCAGCCCAGCGGGAATCGGTCCCGGTCCCTGGCGGGCATCCGGCGGCCGCAGGCCTGTGGTCGGCGGGCGGCCGGTTACCATGCGCCCACCCCCTCCGGCCGAGCCCGCCGAACGCTCAACGCCGGGCATCACCGGCGGCGTGCCGGATCAGGCGCGCGTCGGGCCCGGGCACCGCGGCGATGATGCGCTCGAGCAGCGAGTCGACGGTCACGCCCTCGCTCAGCGCGTCGTAGGAGAGCACGATGCGATGGCGCAGGACGTCGGCCGCGAGGTCGGTGATGTCCTCGGGGGCGATGTGTGAGCGGCCGCGCAGCAGCGCCAGCGCGCGGGCCGCCTGCACCATGCCGATCGGGCCGCGCGGGCTCGAACCGAACTCGATCAGCGGCGCGAGCTCGCTCAGGCCGTGGGTCTCAGGGTGGCGCGTCGCATCGGCCAGCGAGACCGCATAGGCGATCACCTCGCGGTCGGCGGAGACCGTGGCCGCGGCGGCGCTGTGGGCCTCGAGGTCGGCGAGGCTGACGCACTCGCGCACCTCGACCGGCGGCTGCAGGCTGCGGCCGACGACCGCCGCCTCCTCTCCGGGCGTGGGGTAGTCGACCACGATCTTCATCAGAAAGCGGTCGACCTGAGCCTCGGGCAACGGGTAGGTGCCCTCAGACTCGATCGGGTTCTGGGTCGCCATCACGATGAACGGATGCGGCACCGGGAAGCTCGTGCCGCCGATCGTGACCTGGCGCTCCTGCATCACCTCCAGCAGCGCCGACTGCACCTTCGCGGGCGCGCGGTTGATCTCGTCGGCGAGGATGAAGTTGTGGAACACGGGGCCGAGCTCGGTGTCGAAGCGGCTCGTGTCAGGCCGCCAGATGCGCGTGCCGACGAGGTCGGCGGGCACCAGGTCGGGGGTGAACTGGATCCGCCCGAAGCTGCCCCCGAGCACCGACGAAAGCGTCTTCAGGGTGAGCGTCTTGGCGAGGCCGGGCACGCCCTCGAGCAGCACGTGTCCGCCGGCCAGCAGGCTCACGAGCACGCGCTCGAGCATCGCGTCCTGACCCACGATCACGCGCTTGATCTCCCCGAGTGCCTCCTGCAGAGCGCTGCGCGCCTCGTCACGCGAGCGGTGGATCGCATCCATCTCAGTCATGGGTCCCTCCAGTTCTGTTTCCGCTTCACGTGTCCGAGCTTCATGCCAGCCGCGCGAACCACCACAGCGACAGGGCCACGCCGAGCGCGATGAGCAGCAGCCCCGCTCCGGCAAAGAACCCGGTGAGCAGCTTCTCGAGGCGCTCGTGAGCAACCACCTGGGCCAGGTCGTTGTAGATCGAGGTCACCGTCGCCGAGTCGGCGGCATCGTAACGAGCACCGCCTGAGGTCTCCGCGATCTGCCAGAGCTCGGTCGGGTCGACCGGTACGGCCGTCAGCACCGCGCCGCTCGGGTGCGGGATCTCGGCGCTCCCATTGGGGGTCCCGATTGAGATCGTGAAGATCTTGATCTTCTCGCGCTTGGCCTGGGCGGCGACACTGACCGGATTGACGCCGATGTTGCCGGCACCATCGGAGATCAGGATCACCGAGCCGGGCGGGCGCTTGCCGCCGAGCTTGGGCGCCGCCCGGACCGCGCGCAGCGCCTCCGCCAGGGCGTCGCCCATCGCGGTCCCGCCCCCGCCCGGTTTGATGCTGGCCACAGCGGCGCGGGTGAGGGAGTGGTCGGTGGTCGGTGACTGCAGCAGCAGCACGCGCCGCGCGAACGCGATCGAGCCCACCTGTGTCGACGGGCTCACGTGCGAGAGGAAGCTGTAAGCGGCCTCCTTGGCCGCTTCCAGTCGCGACGGGCTCACGTCGTTGGAGGTCATCGACGCGCTGGTGTCGTTGACCAGCATCACCGTCGCGCCCTTGACCGGTTTCAGGACCGCATGCCGCGGCCCTGCGGCGGCCAGGATCAGCGCCACCAGCCCGAGCCCGAACAGCACGTAGGGCGCATGACGACGCCAGCCGGGCACGCGGGGCGCCAGCGAGGGGTGCATCTTCGCGTCGACCAGGGCGATCAGCGTGTGCGTGCGGCGCCGGTGCTCGGCCAGGTAGAGCCACAGCGCTGCCGGCAGCGCGACCAGGCCGAGCAGGACGATGGGTGTGGCGAAGCTCACGGATGGATTATGGGGTGCTGCGTCATCCGCATCGACGCGAACGTCAGCCGCACCGAGGAGCGCAGGACGGCGATCGTGACCGGCGAGCCGATCTTGAGACCGCTCGTGTCGGAGCGCAGCTCTGAGACGGCGCCGATTACGTGCGTGTCAACCGACATGATTTGGTCCCCGGGTTCAAAGCCGGCCTGGTCGGCGGGGCTGCCGAGCCTGACGGTGTTGACCACCACGCCGGAGGGGCTCGTGACGATCTGCATACCCAGCCAATCTGCGCTCGGGCCGGTCGCCGTCGGGATCGTCGTGGTCGGCGAGCACCCGCTCGGGTTCTGCTGGCAGCTCTGGCTGGGGGTGATGAGGCCGCCGCCACCGGAGCCGTGCGGCCGCCCGCGGGGGTGAGACGCCGAGGCCGAGCTCGTGCCCCGGTGGGAGGCGGGTTTGTGGGAGCCGCCGCCGAGCGTCGCCACCAGCGTGACGGCGACTGCCGCCGCGGCGACACCGGTGCTGAGCGCGATCGCGAGCTGGCGCCTCGTGAAACGCCCCGGCGTGGGGACGGGCACGGGCTGGGCTTCGGGCTCCTGGGGCGGCGCGGGCGGTTGCACCGCGGCCGGCTGCCGCGACTGCGTCTCCCAGTCTCCAGACCAAAGATGCGTGGGTCCTGTCATAGCGTCTTGGGCGCCGAGCCTAAGCGCCGATCATGAGAGGCACGTAAGAGCCCCCGGCACCCAGGTCGCCGGCAGTTGACCTGGCGTAAGGCCATACCCCTGGCTCCGCATCTCGTGAGGTTGGTGGCGAACGTTCAGCGCAACTGCGATGACGCTCGAGCGGCCGTCAAGATCCTGAAAACGCTGCTCAGCTCCTCCGAGTGTCGGGCTCCGGAGACTCGTGCTCGCCCGACCTTTCCCCTGCGGTTCGCGGTTCGGGATGGGTGCCGTCCTCGCGATGCCCACTCTGCGCCTCCTCACCGTTCTGATTGGAGACGGCGGCCGGCGGATCGCTCTGCGGATCGTGCGCGTTGTCGTGTTCAGTCATCTGAGCACCTCAGTTTGCTGCCGGGCTCGGGGGTAACAGGATCATCGGGCCGCTCCGGCGCGGGCGGCATATCGGGGTTGTCAGGCTGTGCCGGCTCGGGCACGATCGGTTCCGCCGGCTCGTCAGGCGTCGGGACCGATGACGGGATCGCCGGATCGCCGGGCGTGCCGGGATCGGGCACCACCGGCGTGACCGGAGCATCGGGAACTATCGGTGTAGCGGGCTCAGCCGGCTCTGTCGGGACCTCGCTCATCGCCTTCCCCTTTCGCGCAGCCCCGTGAGCTGCGGTTCGACCGTACCGGCAACGCCCGAGTCGAGCGCCTGCCTGACCCCGCCCCGCGCGAGCCGCTGTTCGTAGCCGGCCGATCACGAGCTCTCCGCCCGCCGGCGACCGCTGCGCAGGCCGCGTCGCGGGTGGACCCCGAACTTCCGCCTGAAGCCGGCGAAACCGTCAACGCGATGCCGCGCCACGGAGGCTTGCTGCAACCGCCTCGGTCAGTTCCTGAAAGGAGTCGGCGAACTTCTGCACACCCTCGCGTTCGAGCGTGGCGACCACGTCGTCGTAGTCGACACCGGCGTCCGCCACGGCCTGCAGGGTCCGCCGGGCGCGGTCCACGTCGCTGTCGATCGTGCGCGCGATGTCCCCGTGATCGTTGAAGGCCTCGATCGTCTCGGGCGGCATCGTGTTGACCGTGCCCGGGCCGATCAGCTGCTCGACGTACACGACGTCGCGGTATTCCGGATTCTTGGTTGAGGTCGACGCCCAGAGGCAGCGCTGTGGCGTGGCCCCGAAGGAGGCCAGCTCCTCCCACCAGAGTCCCGAAAACTCCTGGCCGTAGGTCTGATAGGCGAGACGCGCGTTGGCGATCGCAAGCTTCCCCTTGAGATCGGCGTGGCCTCCGATCTCATCGAGCCGGCGATCGACCTCGGTGTCGACACGGGAGATGAAGAACGACGCTACTGACGCGACAGTGCTGAGGTCGCCGCCTGCGGCATGTAGGCGCTGCAGGCCACGCAGGTACGCCTCCGCCGCCTGGCGATGGCGATCTAGGGAAAACAGCAACGTGACGTTGACCGGAATTCCCAGCGCGACGGCGGACTCGATGGCGCTGAGCCCCTCCTCGGTTCCCGGGATCTTGACCATCAGGTTGGGCCGGTCGACGAGCTCGTGCAGCCTTCGCGCCTCGGCGACCGTGCGTTCGGTGTCGTGCGCGAGCCGCGGATCGACCTCCAGCGACACCCAGCCGTCGCGGATGCCGTCGAGGCCTGGTTCGGCATATGTGTCCGCGAGCTGATCGCAAGCACTGCGGATGTCGTCGCGGGCGATCTCGATGAACGAGTCGTAGGGGTCCGTGTGGCGGCCGGCGAGGGTCTCTAACTGCTCGTCGTAAAGGTCGTCATCGGCGATCGCCTTTTGGAAGATCGTGGGGTTCGAGGTCACGCCGACCACCCCCTCTCGGATCAGGCCGGCCAGCTCGCCGTCCTCGAGGAACCTGCGGGTGATGAAGTCGATCCAGGGGCTCTGGCCTTGCTCTCTGAGGGCCTGCAGCTGTGTGGGCATACGGACGTGACCCTTCCCGAGCGCCTGCCTGGTGAAACGGAGCGGCGCACGAGGATGCCGAAACGGAGCGGCGCAGCAGGATGCCGTGAGATCGAAGCCAACCGGCGTCGCCGAACGACCTCGCGCGCTATGCGCCGATCTCGTGGTGCTCGGCCACTTCCTCGCGCAGCGCCAGTCCCATCCCCAGAGCAGCGCGCGCCGGCACCAGCATTCCATCCTGCAGCAGCTCGGCGCCGGTGAACAGCTGCCGTTCGATCCGGGTGTGGTCATGAAAGTACTCGACGTGAACGAGCGGCTGTAGCGCCGCGCCGACATAGGCGTGGATCGCCGGGCTGGTGTGCGCCGAGAGCTGCATACCTCGGGCGGCGCAAAGGGCGCTCACCTGCAGCATCTGGGTGATCCCTCCGCACCGCGTCACGTCCGCCTGAAGCACGTCGACGGCGCCGGCCTCAAGCATCCTGCGGAAGTAGAAGAGGTCGTAGCCGTATTCGCCGGCGGCGATCTCCATCCCAGAGGGCGCGCGGTCCCGCAGCAACCGCAACCCCTCGAGGTCGTCGGATGGGACCGGTTCCTCAAACCACGTGACGTACGCCTGCTCGCTGAACAGCTCTGCGAACTCGAGCGCCTGCTTGCGCGAGTAGGCGCCGTTGGCGTCGACGAACAGCGCGCGGTCTGGCCCGATGACATCGCGTGCATGCAGCGCCCGCGCCAGGTCGCGCTCCGGCTCCGCCCCGACCTTGATCTTGAAGGCCTGGATCCCGTCTGACACCCAACCGTTCAGCTGCGTGCGCATCTGCTCCGGCGTGTAGGTGGTGAAACCACCGCTGCCGTATATGGGCACCCGATCGCGGACCCGGCCAAGCAGCGATGACAGGTCGACCCCGAGCAGCCGTGCCTTGAGATCCCAGAGCGCGATATCGACCGCCGAGATCGCGCTCGAGGCGACTCCGGCATAACCGATGTTGCGAACCTGGTGGCGCATGCGCTCCCATGCGGCGGGAGGTGACAGTGCGTCATGTCCCACGACGAGATCGGCGAGCATCTCCGATATCAGCCGCGCCGAGGCAGCCGACGCGTAGCTGTACCCGAGCCCGGTGTGCCCGTCAGCCGTGGCTTCGGCCACCACCACCGTGGTCGAATCCCAGTTGAAGGTGCCATCCCCCTCGGGGCTGTCGGTCGGGATTTTGAACGCTCGCGCGACCAGACGTTGGACGACCGGCGGCGTCAGGACATCACCTGCGCCTCGGCCTCGGTCAACGCGAACATCGCGGTGATGTGCGAAAGGTGGGTCAGGGTCTGTGGATAGTTGCCGAGCAGCTCGCCGCTGGCGGGATCGAGCTCCTCCGAGAACAGTCCCAGGGGCGTGGCTGCGCCGAGCGCTCGATCAAACACCGCCCGTGCTTCCTGGAGCCGGCCCTGCCGGGCGTAGCACTCCGCGAGCCAGAACGAGCACGACAGGAACGCGCCCTCGGGGCCGCCGAGCCCGTCCTTCTCCCGGTATCTGTAGAGGAATCCGTTTGCACCGAGCTCGTCGCGGATCGCATCGGCGGTGCGCAGCATCCGCTCGTCGTCGAAGTCGACAAACCCGACGACGGGCAGCAGCAGCAGCGCGGCGTCGAGCCGGGTTTCGTCGAGACACTGCACGAACACGCCGCGATCCTGGTCATAGCCATGGGCCTCGATCACCTCGCGCATTTCGGTGCGTGCCCGCTGCCAGCGCCGCGTGGGCGCTTGCCGAGCGCACTCATCGGCGAGCCGCAGGCCGCGATCGACGGCGGCCCAGCAGCACGCCTTGGAGTGGACGAAGTGCCGCGGGTCGCCGCGCCACTCCCAGATCCCACGGTCGGGCTCACGCCAGCGCTCCACCGCCGCCTCGACCAGGTCGGCGAAGAATCGCCACTCGTCGTCGTCAGGCGAATGGCCGCGCTGGTGCCAGCGCCAGGCCAGGTTGAGGATCTCGCCGTAGGCGTCCAGTTGAAGCTGGCCGACCGCGTCGTTGCCGACTCGCACCGGCTGCGAGCCGCGGTGGCCGGCCAGGTCCAGTTGCTGTTCGCCGATGCGCCGCTCACCGCCGATCCCGAACATGATCTGAAGGTCCTCCGCGTGCCCGGCGGCGCTGCGGACGATGAAGCGGCGAAAGCCGTCGGCCTCGCGCTCGCAACCGATCTCGGCGAGCGCCCGCGCGCTCAGGCTCGAATCCCGCACCCAGCTATAGCGGTAATCCCAGTTCCGTTCCCCTCCGAGCGTCTCGGGCAGCGATGTGGTCGCCGCCGCCACGAAGGCGCCCGTCGGGGCATAGCTCAAGGCCTTCAGCACCATCGCCGAGCGCACGGCGGCCTTCTGGTCGGGTCCGTCGCTCTTCATGCGAGCGCGCCAGTCCTGCCACCAGGCGATTGTCTCCTGCAGGCGAGCGTCCACGTCGGCCCCGTCAATGCTGCTCGGCTCGTGCGCCAGCACGTGCGGGCGAACGAATCGGATCAGTAGCCGCATCTGCGCGCCGGTGCTGAGTCGCTTGCGGGCAACGAGGCTGTCCTGCTCGGCCGCGATCGGCGCATCGCTCCACACCAGAAGGCCGTCATCGCCCCCGATCGCGGCGAACGCTTCCGCCGTCAAGCGCCGTAACCAGGGGCGCACCGCCCCGTAGTCGAAGCGCGGCGCGACCTCGATCGCCACTTCCGCGCTACCGCGAACGCACTCGACGATCCGAATCAACTCGCGGCGTGGATCATTTCGCCCACCTTCGCGCACCGCCAAGAAGTCGGTCACCTTGGCCGTCCCCCCACGCCCTTCCAGCAGGGTTTCGAGCACCATCGTGTCCTCGACATAACGGCAGCTTCGCGAGATCGTCCCGCCGTCGAGCGTGACCGCGCAGAAGCCTCCGCGATCCGCGTCGAGCAGGCGACCGAAATGGCTTCCGCTGTCGAACCGCGGCAGACAGCACCAGTCGATCGAGCAGTCCGATGAGACCAGCGCAGCGGTGTGACAGTCGCCGATCATCCCGTAGCCGACGATTGGTGGCAGCTCGGTCATCGCCTCCGCGTGAGCGCGCCCGCGGTCCCCATGGTCGTTACGGTGCCGACGACGGCGGCCAGGACTCGACGGTGTCGAGTCGCAAGCCACTGCAGGCTGCGGTCGGTGGCGCGTTGATCGAAGTCCCCATGCGTAGCGCCGGGTCCGGGGACGGGCTCGACCAGATTGTCCGGTCGGTCCTTCTGGACCGTCTGGTCGGTCTGCTGTGCATCTACTCCGGTTCGCGCCAGGTATCGATCCCCGAGACCTGGTGCGATCGCGTTGCCCAGCAACGTCACCATGGTCGAGCCGCCGACCCACCATTCGCGCCGGGCCGGGTGCCTTGCTGCGGTGACAATCGCCCGCGCGGCGACCTCCGGCTGGTAGATCGGCGGCACCGGTTGCGGGTGGCGCGGCAGCCGCGTCCGTACGGTGTCGAACTGCGGAGTGTTGAGTGCCGGTAGCTGTACCATCGTCACCCTCACGCCGCTGTGCTCGCTCATCAGCTCGCAGCGCAGCGACTCGTTGAACCCCTGGATCGCGTGCTTGCTCGCGCAATAGGGACTCTGCAGCGGGATGCCCCGGTAGGCGAGCGCCGACCCGACCTGCACGATCACGCCGCGGTCCCGGGCTCGCATCCGGGCCAGAGCGCTGAGCGTGCCGTTGACCACACCGAGGTAGGTGACCTCGGTCACGCGCTTGAACTCAGCTGCGCTGATCTCCCAGGTCGGCGCGAAGACGCTCGCCATCGCGTTGTTGACCCAGACATCGATCGCAGCATGCCGTTCGAGCTCTTCAGCTGCAGCCTCGACCGCGCCCGCATCGGCGACGTCGCACACCAGCCGGACCGGTGTGCCGCCGAGAGCCTTCACTTCGGCGGCGGTCGCCTCCAGCGCCTCCTCGCCACGGGCGATCAGGCCGACGGTGGCTCCTCCGCGGGCGAAGGCGTGCGCGGTGGCACGCCCCACACCTGAGCTGGCGCCGGTGACGGCAACGACAAGCGGACCCATCGGCCCTACCCCCCGCCCGTGCGTGGAGTCATCTGCAGGATGAGCGAGCGTCGGGGCACGAAACGCTCCCTACCCGGCCTCAGGGTCGGCGACCCCCGCGACGCCCGCCGGTTGACTGCTGGCGACGCGTCGTTTCGCGCCCCGAAGTCGTCGGGTAGGACCAACCAACACCACCGCGTGCCCGATCGCAGAGGTCCTTCATGAGCCAGTCCGTTGCCGACTTCCTACTTCACCGCCTGTCCAATGAATGGGGGGTGAAACGCATCTACGGATTTCCCGGTGACGGGGTCAACGGGATCATCGGCGCGTTTGGGCGGGCCGACAATCGTCCGGAGTTCATCCAGGTCCGGCACGAGGAGATGGCGGCCTTCATGGCCTGCGCGCACGCAAAGTTCACCGGAGAGGTGGGTGTCTGCCTGGCGACCTCCGGACCCGGCGCGATCCATCTGCTCAACGGGCTCTACGACGCCAAGCTCGACCACCAACCGGTGGTCGCGATAGTCGGACAGCAGGCGATGCTGGGACTCGGTGGCAATTACCAGCAGGAGGTCGACCTGACCACGCTGTTCAAGGACGTGGCCCACGAGTACGTACAGATGGCGACCCAACCGGGTCAGATGCGGCACCTGATCGACCGCGCCCTGCGGATCGCGCTCTCGGAGCGCACCGTTACCTGCCTGATCGTGCCCAACGACCTGCAGATGGAGCCGGCCGTGCCGACGCCGCCACGGGCCCACGGGACCGTCCATTCGGGACCCGGCTATGAACCCCCGCGCATCACGCCGTCCGAGGATCAACTGCGGCAGGCGGCCGAGATCCTCAACTCCGGTGAACGCGTCGCGATGCTCGTGGGGGCCGGCGCCCTGCGCGCCACCGACGAGGTGATCGAGGTCGCCGACACCCTCGGCGCCGGCGTGGCAAAGGCTCTGCTCGGCAAGGCCGCGGTCCCGGATGACCTGCCGTTCGTCACCGGATCGATCGGCCTGCTCGGCACGCGGCCGAGCTGGGACATGATGAACGACTGCGACACGCTGCTGATGGTTGGCTCGAGCTTCCCCTACTCCGAGTTCCTCCCCGAGGAGGGCAAGGCACGCGGCGTACAGATCGACCTTGACGGCAAGATGATCGGGATCCGCTACCCGATGGAGGCCAACCTCATCGGCGACAGCGCCCTGACGCTGCGGGCACTGCTGCCGCTGCTCGAGCACAAACAGGACCGCTCGTGGCGCGAGCAGATCGAGAAGGGCGTCTCCGAGTGGTGGAAGGTGATCGAAGAGCGAGCCCACGAGCCCGCCGAGCCGATCAACCCCCAGCTCATCTTTCATGAGCTCTCCAAGCGTCTGCCGGAAGGCGCGATTCTGTCCTCCGATTCCGGGTCGTCGGCCAACTGGTACGCACGCGACGTCCGCCTGCGCAAGGGCATGATGGCTTCGCTCTCCGGCACGCTGGCGACAATGGGGCCGGGCGTCCCCTATGCGATCGCGGCGAAGTTCGCGCACCCCGACCGGCCGGTGATCGCGATGGTCGGTGACGGCGCGATGCAGATGAACGGACTTGCCGAGCTGATCACCGTCGCCAAATACCGGGCGCGCTGGAGCGACCAGCGCCTGATCGTGGTGGTGCTCAACAACCGCGACCTCAACCAGGTGACCTGGGAACAGCGGGCGATGTCGGGCGATCCCAAGTTCGTGGAGTCCCAGGAGCTGCCGGATGTGCCGTACTCGCGCTGGGCGGAGCTACTCGGCCTGAAGGGCATTCGCGTCGATGATCCGAGCCAGATCGGCAAGGCGTGGGACGAAGCGCTGAGCAGCGATCGACCGACCGTGCTCGACGTCGTCTGCGATCCCGAGGTGCCACCGCTTCCTCCCCACATCACGATCGAGCAGGCAAGATCGCTTGCTTCCGCGATCCGCCACGGTGACCCGGCGAGCGGACGAATCATCTCGCAGTCGCTGCGCCAGAAGCTGCCCGACTTCATCCACGGCCGATGAGCGGGCTCTGGCCGAACCTGCGGCATGGCCGTGCGCAGCGAACGCTCGCCGCCGTGACCGCGTTCAGCGCACTTCCGCTCGGATTCGAGATCTACCTTGAACATTTCCGAGGTTCGTTCGGTGACAAGTGGATGTGGACGCCGGTGGTGCTCTCTCCGCTGCTCACCGCATCGGGCCTCGCGGCGGTTGGCTCGACTCGGGCGGCGAGGACGGCGCTTCCGCTGTTCTCAGGGCTGTACTGCCTGGACGGCCTGATCGGCGTGTACACACACCTCCAGGGGGTGCGCAAGCGGCCCGGCGGGTTTTCGGAGCCGCTCTACAACCTGGTGATGGGCCCGCCGCTGCTCGCGCCGGGATCGCTCGCGCTGGTGGGCGGCATCGGGCTCGCCGCGGCGCTGGCGGATCGGGAACAGTAGCCCGATGGGCACATCGAACCGCTCGGCGGATGCCAGCCATCTGCCCAAGCAGGGTGGGGACACCGGTCCCGGCCCACCGCCGGGCCTGCCGACCCAGCGTCGCGGGACAACCCCGCAGATGCAGGGCCGATACCCGGACTATGACGTGCTTGCCGCCGCCGATCATTGGGATCCTCTGACCCGCCGTGTCGTCTTCGACCGCGTGGCGCAGCCCCCGGAGATCCGCTTCTTCGCGGCCGAGCAGGAGCGCACCCTACGCGCATTCTGCGACGTGGTCATGGGTCAGGACTCCGACCCACGGATCCCAGCGCTCGAGATGGTCGACGCAAAGCTCTACACGGGCAAGCTCGACGGGTACCGCTACGCGGACATGCCGTCGGATCCGGAGACCTGGCAGCAGGTTGCCGCCGCGCTCGACAGTGCCGCCCGCGCGTGCGAACAAGGTGCGGACTTTGCCGATCTTGACAGCGAGGCCCAGCACCAGATCGTCGATGCGTTCTCACGCGGCGAGCTGGCCATGGATATCCCCGCCAAGCTGGCATGGGGCGTCGTCATGCGCGGTGTGCTCGGCGCCTTCTACTCACACCCGTGGGCCTGGAACGAGATCGGGTTCGGTGGTCCCGCCTACCCGCGCGGCTACGCCCGCCTGGGCCCCGGCCAGCGTGAGCACTGGGAGGCGCCGCCTGAATTCTCGGTTGACCCGGTCAGTGACGTGTCCGAGCGAGGCCTGGAATGAAGCGTCGGCTGCAGCTCGCGCTAAAGGGTGCGCTCCATCCGCCGGAGAACGACTCGGCCTTCCTGCTGGACCCGCACCACCCCGGGGCGCCCGGCCGCGAGCAGATGCGGCGATACGAGCCGAACGACGCGGTCGACATGCTCATCATCGGGGCCGGGGCGGGTGGCGCGACGCTCGCCCAGCGGCTCGCACGGCGCGGGTGGACGGTGCTGGTGCTCGAGGCGGGCCCCTTCTGGGACCCGGACGAGGACTGGGTCTCAGACGAGGCCGGCGCGCACTCGCTCTACTGGACCGAGGAGAGGGTCATTGGCGGTGAGGACCCCGTCGAGCTCGGCAAGAACAACTCCGGCCGCGGCGTCGGCGGGTCGATGATCCACTACGCCGGGTACACCCCGCGCTTCCATCCCTCGGACTTCGAGGTCCGCACGCGCGACGGCGCCGCCGCCGACTGGCCAATCGGCTACCAGGATCTCAAGCGGCACTACGAGCGGCTCGAGCAGGAACTGCCGGTGGCCGGTGAGTTCTGGCCGTGGGGAGACCCGCACGGCTATCCACACGGGCCCCATCCGATCGGTGCCGGTGCACGGCGAGCCTGGGAGGGCGCCAAGCAGTTGGGGATCCAGATGCGCGTGGGGCCGGTCGGGATCGCCAACGGTTCGTTCGGACACAGGCCGCACTGCATCTACCGGGGCTTCTGTCTGCAGGGCTGCAAGGTCGGCGCCAAGGCCTCGCCACTGGTCACCCACATCCCGGACGCCCTGGCCCATGGTGTGGAGGTACGAGCGGACTGCATGGTGACCCGGATCGAGACCGATGCGTCCGGCGGCTGCACCGGCGTCACCTATGTCCACGACGGCCGCGAATGCTCCCAGGCGGCCGAGGCGGTCACCGTCTCCGGCTATTCGATCGAGACGCCCCGGCTGTTGCTGAACTCGACGAGTACGAGATATCCGCATGGGCTGGGTAACGACAACGACCTCGTCGGGCGCGGGATCATGGTCCAGGGCGCGCCCCAGGTCGCCGGCCGCTTCCCCGAGGAGATGCGTATGTACAAGGCGCCTCCACCCGAGATCAGCTCCGAACAGTTCTATGAAACCGACCCGGAGCGCGGCTTCGCGCGCGGCTTCTCCATCCAGACGGTCGGGCCGCTGCCGATCGGATGGGCAGAGCACGTGCAGGCCGACGGGCACTGGGGACAGGCGCTACGCGAGTACATGCGCGACTACAACCATTGGGCCACGATCGGCGTCCTCTGCGAGCTGCTGCCGCGTCCGGAGAACCGCGTGACGTTGAGCGATCAGCGCGATCGCAACGGCATCCCCGTGGCACGCTTGGACTACACGCAGTGCGAGAACGACCGCGCGAACATCGCCTACGCGAAGAACAAGGTCCGTTCGATCCTGCAGGCCGTGGACGCGCAGGACCTCCTGACGATCGACCGCTACGCCCACCTCGTCGGGGGTTGCGCCATGTCCGGCGATCCGGACTCAGGCGTGATCGACAGCGACCACCGAGTCTGGGGGATCCCCAACCTATTCGTCTGCGACGGCAGCGTGATGCCAACCCAGGGATCCGCCAACCCGGCGCTGACGATCATGGCCCTGGCCAGCCGACTGGCCGAGCGGCTCGGCGACAAGCGCGTCAGCGCCACCGAGAGACCCAGATCCCTGCAACCGCGTGAGGCCGGCCAGAAGATGCGCGATCGCCGTCGGGATCTGCGCGTTCCTCGTGCTCGGCGGCACCTGGTTCGCGATCCCGCTGGCCCGCCGCCACGCGACTGATCCGTCCCGCACCGCGGCGCGGCGCGAGCCCATGGAGGACACACCGTCGCCGTGTCGCCGACGTCCCAGGCGGATAACTCAGAGGCAGCCTTCCCTCGATATTGGAGACACGCAGTTGCGGATACCTCAATCGTCGACACCCGGAAGACCTACGACTGGGTCTACGAGCCCTTGGCGATCGTGAGGTCACTGCGACCCGCCACGCCGGACATCCGCGCGGGCCGATCACCGGCGGCCTGCACGAATCCGTGCGTTTCCCCGCAAATCAGGGGAGAATCGACATGATTCTCACTATGGTTCCGCCCGAGAAGTCGGAGCCAGGTAGACAGGATGGATGCGCAGTGGAGGCCATGACTTGAAGGTCGTAGTTCTGGGGTTGTCAATCACGTCTTCGTGGGGCAACGGCCATGCCACCAACTATCGCGGGCTCGTGCGGGAGCTGGCCTCGCGTGGAAACGAGGTGCTGTTCTGCGAGCGCGATGCGCCATGGTATGAGAACACGCGTGATCTGTGCGAGCTTCGTGGTGCTCGGCTGCTGCTCTACGGCTCACTCGATGAGCTCGTGCACAACGCGGGCGGACAGATCGCCGAAGCGGATCTGGTGATCGTAGGCTCGCACATACCCGAGGGCGTGGCGGTGGCCGAATATGTGCTCGCCACCACCGAGGGCCACACAGCCTTCTACGACATCGAGACACCGGAGACGATCGCCAAGCTGACGGCCGGGGATCTCGAGTATCTGACCCCGGCGCTTGTCCCCCGCTTCGATCTCTACCTCTCATCCAGCGGTGGGCCGAACCTGGGCGCGCTGGAGGGATTCGGCGCCCGCCGCGTGATCCCGTTCTACGCGATGGTCGACCCGCGCGGCTACGTCGCGGTCGCGAGCCGTCCCTGCTGGGACCTCGGGTACCTCGGCCGCTACAGCCCGGACCGTCAGTCCAGCCTCGAGTCGCTGATGCTGGCGCCCGCGCGGGCCCTGCGGGCACGCCGTTTCGTCGTGTCGGGGCCGCAATACCCCGAGAACATGTCCTGGCCGGCGAACGTCGCCCGCATCCAGCACGTGAACCCTGGCCGTCATCCGGTCTTCTACGGAGCACAGCGCTTCACACTCAACCTCACACGCGCGGCAATGCGCGAGGCGGGCTGGGCGCCGAGTGTGCGCCTGTTCGAGGCCGCGGCCTGCGGTACCGCGATCATCTCCGACTCCTGGCCCGGGCTTGACGACTTCTTCACGCCGGAGAAGGAGATCCTGGTCGCGCGTTCAGCCGACGACGTCCTGCGGGCGCTAATCGAGACCGGGATCGAGGCGCGCCTGGCACTCGCCGCCCGGGCGCGTCAGCGCGTGCTGCATGAGCACACGGCCGCCCGGCGCGTGGACCTGCTCGAGCGTGAGCTGCACGAGCTGACGCCGATGGGCGGCCTGGCGCATCCCGCGCACACCTGAAGCGCCCGCGCGCGGCCACGGACCACACCGGCGCGTCATGACTGGGGGGGTGCGTCATTCCAGCATCCGCAGCAGCGCGAGCTCGGCTCGCGCCAGGCGGGCGGGATCGTCAGCGCATTGATGCGCGCGAGTGTCTGCTCGTCGGCGAGTGGCCGGCCGGCAGCGTCCAAGTACGAGAAGCCACGCCCGCGGCGGATGCGCTGGAGCCCGGGGCCCGAGCAGTCGGCACGACGCAGCCACATCGCCGCGGTCAGCCCTCGGCGGCCGAGCTCACGTTCGCGTCTGCCGCGCGCACGCTGTGGACGCCGTCGAGTCCTTCCAGCTCTGCTGTCAACTGCGCGACCGAGCCGCGACCGCGCAGCGCCAGCTTCACCGTGACCGTGCGTTGGTCCCCGCCCTCGGCGTGCGTACTCTCGCGCTCGACCGACAGGTCGGAGATGGCGAGGCCGTGGGCGGAGCATGCGGCGACCAGCTTGCGCAGTACGCCGGCGCCGTCGACGTAGGTCACCAGCAGCGGCGAGATCAGCGCCTCGGTGCCGGGGATGTACCGGGTGATGTACGGATAGCCGACCGAGACCAGCAGGTAGGCGGCCGTCGCGCCGGTGGCGAGGACGGGTAGGTCACCGCCCGCCGCGAGCCCGACTCCGGCCGTTGCCCAAACGCCCGCTGCGGTGGTCAGGCCGCGTACGTTGCTGCGCTGCACGAAGATCAGACCGCCGCCGATGAAGCCGATGCCGGAGACGACCTGCGCGGCGACTCGCGACGGGTCGAGCACGATCAGTCTGTTCTGGAGGACGTCGGCGAACCCGTAGGTGCTGACCAGCATGAACAGCGCGGCGCCCGTTCCCACCAGCGCATAGGTGCGCATGCCCGCGTTCTTCTGGCGGACCTCGCGCTCGACCCCGATCACCGTGGACAGCAACAGCGCCAGCCCGAGTCGCCAGAGCAGGCCCCATTCGGAGAAATGCATTGGTCTAACGTACAGTCCTTTACCGCACTTGTGAAGATCCAGTGAACGGCAGTTCCCCTTTGCGCTGAGCGCTCATCGCAGCGCCAGCAGACAGACTGCCCCAAGACTCGCTGCTCCAGCCGTCCACCAGGCGATGTAGTCGCCGATGTGGCCGGAGTGAGCACCGCGGACGGCAACCACCACCCGCCGTGCGAAATTGCTGACGCTCGCGGGCAGCCGCTCACGCAGCGGCCGCCCGAACAGGCCGAGCGCCGCCAGGCCAAGCGCCAGCACGATGCCGGCACAACCGATTAGCGCCTCGGTCAGCGAGGCGTGGTCCTGCGGCGCGGGCGGCAGCGGAACGTGTGCGCCGTGCAGCACCCAGGCTGCGTAGGCGCGGTGATCGGCCATCAGCCCGGCGGCGCGCTGCGCCCAATCCAAAGCACCCGGCACGAAGTTCAGCCCCGCGGCGAGCAGCAGCAGAACCGCCGGCACGATCACCATCAGCGGCGGCGTGTGTGCGCGCTCGTCGCGCTCCTCGTCGACGCGTTCCTCAGCGGCGCGCGCCTGGGCGGGATCGGCGCCCTGCCTCGGCCCCCAGCCCATGAAAACCCGCCCGGCCACGCGCAGCACCGCGCCGCCGGTTGCGCCGGATACCAGCATGAACAGCAGAGCCAGCCAGCCGTAGCCGGCGGCCGAGGCTGCGCCCTCGATCTCCGACTTGCCATGGAACAGGGTGAACGGCGGCAGCGCCGCGAGCAGCAGGCCTCCGATCAGGAACAGCATGCCGACGATCCGCATCGTCCGGTCGGCGCGACCGCGACCGTGCAGGTCGAACTCGTCGACCGTGCGGAAGCGATGAAGCAGCGTCCCGCAGAGCATGAACAGCGCCGCCTTGGTGAGTCCGTGCGCGGCCACGTAGACGATCACCCCGGCCAATGCCCGCGGATCGAGCAGGCCGACGCCGCAGAGCGCCAGGCCGACGTGACTGATCGTGGAGAACGCTAGCAGCCGCTTGATATGACGCTGCAAAAAGCACATCCAACTGGCGACGAGCGCCGTGATCGCGCCCGTGGACACCAGGATCACCCGCAGCGCGACCGCATGCGGGCCGAGCACACCCGCGAACACCACCCAGTAGAGCCGGGCGACGGCGTAGAGGCCGAGCTCGACCATCACCCCGCTGAACAGCACGCACACGGGCACCGGCGCGACCGCGTGCGCGTCGGCCAGCCAGAAGTGCAGCGGCACAATCGCCGCCTTGGTCAAGAAGCCGAGGAACAGCAGCACCATCGCGACGATCACGAGCCCATCGGCGTGGCGACCGTCGAGCGCCGCGCCGATCTGTGCGAGGTTGAGTGCCCCGGTGCGCGCGTAAAGCAGCGCGGTGCCGATGAACATCGCGTAGCCACCGATGCTGTTGGTGATCGCGAAGTTGATCGCTCCCTGGATCGGGGCGCGCTCCTCGATCCGGTAGGCGGTGAGCGCGTAGGCGACAACGCTCATGAGCTCGAAGAACACGACCAGATCGAACAGGTCGCCGGTCAGCGCGAAGCCGGCCATGCCCATCAGGAACATCAGCATCAGCGCGTGGAACAGCCCCTGCACCGAATCGAAGTAGTGCAGCGAGTACACGAACGCCGCCAGCACCATCAGCGCGGCGAAGGCGGCCAGGCCGGCGCCGAGCGGATCGATGTCAAGCGCAATCCCGAGCGGGACCCCAGCGCGGGGCCTCCAGCCACCCAGCCAGTACACGATCGCGTGAGCGCCGGCGGCGTGCGCCAGCAGCACGCAGAAGACCAGCACGGCCAGCGCGAGACCGGCCGCCAGGCCGTCCTCGAGCCAGCGCGGAAGCACCGCTCCGGCGGTCACGAGCACGGCCGCGCCGAGGAAGGGAGCGGCCATCGGCAGCGCGGCAAGGCTTGTCATTCAGGCTCTCCGCACTCGCCGCCGACTGGTGGTCTCCAAGACCACTAGTGCCGCAGTGCCCGCAGCTTCGCGGGATTGACGCTGCCGAAGCGCCGGTGGGCCTGCACGACCAGTGCCAGCAGCAGCGCCGCGACGGTCGCCTCGATCACGATGTCGGTGAGCACCAGCACCTGCACGACCGGGTCGACCAGGCGCGAATGCGGCGAGATGTCGGCGACGACCGGTGCCCTGCCACCGGTGCGGTAGCCGATGGCCAGCAGGATCAGATAGGTCGATGACTGCACCACACCCAGGCAGATCACCGTCCTCACCAGGTGTGCGCTGGTGACCACGCCCCAGAGCCCGACGATGAACAGCCAGGCGCCGACGGCGAACGGCAGGAAGCTCATTGCTGCTCGCTCTCACGCGTTGTGTTGAGCAGCGACTGGTCGAGGAACTCGCTGAAGATCAGCAGCAGCCCGCCGGTCACCTCGAGCCCGACTGCGATGCTGACGACCGGCATGATCCCGGCCGACAGCAGCTCGTTTGGTGTGCCGTAGGGCAGGAAGTTCTGTAGGAAGACCCCGCCGAAGACGAGCCCGCCGATGCCGATCAGCGTCAGTCCGGCGGCGCCGCCTGACTCAAGCAGCTCGACGACCCAGTCCGGCGCGATCCGCTTCAGCGTTAGGTAGCGACCCGCGAGCATCAACACCGCCGGGCCGGCGGACAGCACGATGCCGGCCTGGAAACCACCGCCTGGTGTCAGCGCGCCGTGCAGGTCCAGGTAGATCCCGAAGGCGACGGTCAGCGCGACCATCAGCAGCGCCTGCGCGCGCAGCGCCTGGCTGGCGCCCTGGAAGCGATGCTGGTCGCGGCGGCGGCGGCGCTGCGACTGGTCCTCCTCGCGGATGTTGCGCATCAGCAGCACGACGCCGGCGACCGCGGCGAACAGGATCGCCTCCTCCCCCACAGTGTCAAAGGCGCGCAGGTCGAAGTTCAGCGCTGTGACGTAGTCGGTCGCGTGCCGTGCCTTCAGTTCGCGCGTGGTGATCGCGTGACTGAGGCTTCCGCGGAAGTCGCCAAAGGCGGGCAACCCGTGCAGGCCGATCAGCAGCACCGCCAGCAGCCCCGCACCTGCGACCAGAAACAGCGCTGTGCGGGCGCGGGTGCTCAACGCTCACTCCGCTCGCCACCCGGAGAGCTCGCACCGGGCTCATCCGAACCAGCCGGATCGGTCGTATCCTGCCCTGATGCGTGCCGCTTCTGATCGGCCAGCCGCCGCAGGGCCGAGAGCACGATCAGCGGCAGCGCGATCCCGGAGACGACCAATTCGGAGAGCGCGACATCCGGGGCCTGGAACGCGAAGAAGAGCGCTGTCAGCGCGAAACCGAAGATCGCCATCAGCAGCGTCTGACGCAGCGGCGAGGGCGTCAGCACGATCGCGGTCCCGCACAGCGTGACGATCACCAGCGCCGAGACCTGGAGCGCCGTCACCGCTGCGCTTCCTCGGTCTGGCCGGCTCCGACGATCTCCCCGCCGGCTCCGACGATCTGTGCGTCATCCATCGCCCGCCAATCCCCACGTGTGCGGACCCTGAAACTGCGAGCCGTTGTATGCATCAGCACGGGGCTCAGCAGCACCGCCAGCGCACCCGTCAACAGCGCCTTGTCACCGAGCAGCGAGAACGACTCGCGAACGAGAATCGCGAGCCCGATCAGCAATGCGCCCCAGCTTGCGAGCGAGGCGCAGTGCAGCCGATCGAGCGTGTTGCGCATCACGCAGATGCCGAGCACGCCGAACAGTTCGATCAGCACGCCGAGCGCCAGCAGCAGATACGCGATCGCGTCCCTCATATCTGCTCCTCCATCATCCGTGCGAAGGCGAGCGAGCCGACGATCGAGACGAGCACGAAGGCAAGCGCCAGGTCGACTAGCGGCTGGCGCCCGAACGCGATCGACAGCAGCATCAGCACGCTGGTGAGCAGCGTCGAGCCGAGCTCCACGGCGACCAGCGCGTCGAACTCCGAGGCCAAGAGGCAGACGCCCAGACATGGGAGCCATGCGAGCACCAGCACGACCGCGGCGAGCAGCCAGACGTTCATCGCTGCGGACCGATGCGGTGCTGGATCAGCCTGCCCGAGTCGGGATCCACGCCGATCACGACCGTATTGGGCGCGAACGACCTGAAGCACTCACCCAGCGCGCGCCGTCCGAGATCGAAGGCATCGCCGTCAGCGGCCGGGAACGGCTCGGCCTCGAGCACGCCGCGGGCGCGCCGGGGCGCGAGTGTCTGGGCGAGGATCTCACGGCAGACGATCAGCACGCCCGACGGGACCTTGGCGATCTCTCGCAGCGCAAAGCCCATCCACCGCAGCCTGATCCGGGCACTTGCGGTCGGCTCCAGATGCGCGGCGCTGTAGGCGCCCGCCGCGATCAGCACGGCGACAGCGCCGGCGATCAGGTCGGGCTCATACCCCGTGTCGACCAGCAGCCAGTAGAACGGCGCCGCGATCAGTAGTCCGACTAGCGCGCTCCGGCCTCTGGTCATCGTCGGCGTCGCATCTCCGGCTCACCTGCCGCCGCTGTGCGTCAGCTGCCGGTCCGCGTCGAAATGCGGCAGGACGTGCTCGCGATATGCCTCGAAGAAGGCGTCCTGGTTGGGGCCGATCTGCTGGACGTAGAGCTCGTCGAACCCTGCCTCCTCGTATGCGCGGATCGCGGCGATGTGATGCTCGGGGTCGGGGCCGCAGGGCACGTTCTCGGTCGCCACCTCCTGGCTGACCAGCTCACAGGCCTGCTCGAAGTGCGCCGGCGTCGGCAGTATCTGCGCCAGTTCGCCGGGGAGCGCCTCGTTGGGCCAGAGCCGGTAGGCCGTCTCGCGTGCACGCTGTTCATCGGCGTCGTAGCAGACCTTGAGTCCGCCACCCACGAGCTGCCCGCGCTTGGCCTGCGCGCGGAACTGCGCCACCGATTCAGTGTCGGGCTCGACGGTGACGAAGCCGTCGCCGATCTTTGCCGCCAGCTCGACCGAGCGCGGCCCGAATCCGGAGACGAGGATCTTGGGCAGCTGCTCGGGCAGGTCGTAGACCTGTGCGCGGTCCACCTGGTAGTGCTTGCCGCGGTGGCTCTGCACGCCGCCGAGCCAGAGCTGGCGGATGATCGAGACGGCTTCTTCTAGCATCTCGCGCCGCTCCGGCGCCGAGGGCCAGCGGTCGCCGAGGATGTGTTCGTTGAGCGCCTCGCCGGTGCCGACCCCAAGCACGAACCTGCCGCCGAGCAGTACCGCCGCGGTCGCCGCCGCCTGTGCGATCACGGCCGGGTGGGTGCGGACCGTGGGGCACGTGACGGCCGTTGTCACACCCATGCCCGGGGCGGCCTGCGCGATCGCTCCGATCGTCGCCCAGACGAAACCGCTGTGTCCCTGCTCGTCGTTCCAAGGGTGGAAGTGATCCGAGATCCAGAGGTCCTCGAAGCCCGCCTCCTGGGCCTGCACCGCCTGCGCCACGAGCTCAAGGGGGCCGAACTCCTCGGAGGAGAGGAAGTAGCCGAGCTTCATGACCCGCCTCCGCCGGCGAAGACCTCCACGAGCTTCCGATTGAAGCTCGGCAGGTCATCGGGCTTGCGGCTCGAGACCAGCCGGCCGTCGACGTGCACCTCCTCGTCGACCCATTCGGCGCCGGCGTTGCGTAGGTCGGTCTGGAGCGTCGGCCACGAGGTGAGCGTGCGCCCACGAACGACATCGGCTTCAACCAGCGTCCAGGGTCCATGGCAAATCACGCCCACGGGCTTGTTCTGCTCGAAGAACCCCTTGACGAAGGACACGGCGTCCTCATCACCCCGCAGCACGTCGGGGTTCGCCACGCCACCCGGCAACACCAGGGCATCGAACTCTGCGGGGTCGGTGCTGTCGGCGGTCACATCCACCTTGATCTTGTCGCCATGATCGAGGTGGTTGAACGCCTGTATCTCTCCCGCGCTGAGCGAGACGATCACCGTCTCGGCGCCCGCTTCCTCAACGGCCTTGCGGGGCTCGTCGAGCTCTATCTGCTCGACGCCGTCGGTCGCCAGGAACGCAACCTTCTTGCCGTTCAACTCGCCACTCATGAGGCGCTCCCCTCCCGCGCGTATTCGCGGAGAAACCCCTCGAACAGGCGGCGGTGGCCCTCCTCGTCATGGAGGATGTCGATCACCATGTCCTGCGTCACCGGGTCGATCCGCTCGGTCTCGGCGATGATTTGGGTGTAGTGCTCGATCGCGCCGCTCTCGGCCGCGATCACACCCCTTATCAGCCCGACGACGTCGGTCTGATGGACCGGGGGCCGCATGAACTCCTGCTCGGCGTTGAACTCGGTCGAGCTCGGGACGACGCCGTAGAGCTCCTTGATGCGCTGCCCGAACAGTTTTGCGTGACCGAGCTCCTCCTGGATGTCCTCCTCCAATGACGCCGCGATCCGGCGGGCGCGCACGCCATCGGGGTTGATCGAGCCGGCGACGTAGTTCATCACCGTCTCGATCTCCATCCAGTAGGCCTTGGTCAGCAGCTCGACGATGTGCTCTCGCTCGTCATCGCGCGAGTCGTCGAGGATGCTGACAGCACTGTCTGTACTCGACATCTGATTCCAAGTCCTTTCGTAGTTGGAGTGCAGGGCCACCCCGTTCACTGGCTTTGCTGGCGAGCCTCGAGGTACTCCTCGGGCGTGACCGGAACCTCGCGCGGCGGTGGCTCGGCGCCGCGCCCTAACGGCCCACCGGCGGGCGCTTCGGGCTGCTGGGCCGGCGCCGGCGTGATCCCGGCCGCACGTGCGCTCGGCAAGGTGGCCGCAGCGCCCACGACTGCGATCGCCGCCATGAGAACGAGTACGAACGTGAAGGCGCCGCCCGCGGCGATCCCGGGAATCAGGAATACGACTGCGAGGGCGGTTAGAACGAGGCCTGGGTACATGCCGCCTCTCTACCCGAGCCGCGGATGCTCACGCCCGGCATGGAGCCGCGCTTCACGGCGGTGACGGCGCAGCTACCAGCGAACGTTTCGGGGTAGGGCCAGGGAATGGCTACTGAGAGACAACGCGAGGCGGCGCGGCGCAATGTCAAGAAGGCCCAGGCGGGCGCCCGCGACAAACAGACGATCAGCCATCTGACGGCCGAGACCCGTTCGGCGCTCGGGCGTGAGGGCGCGAAGGCGGCGGCACGTAAACGGGGCGACTCGAGCGGGACCGGTACCGGCGCCGGGGCATTGACGGTCACGGAGCTACGTCGCGAGCCGCCCGCCTCGACATCGGTGGCCGCTCGAAGATGGGCAAGGCGCAACTGATCCGCTCCGTCGGCCAGAAGCGCCGCTCGTCGGGCGGCTGACGACAGATCACCTGCGGGACGCCGGAGTCGCACTCTCCCCGCGTCCGGCAAACCAGCCTGGTGGTGGCGGTCACAGGACCGGCCGACTTCTTGTCCGATCGGCCGCACAGGAGCAAGCTGTCTGACATGAGCAAGACATCACTTCTGGGCGATAGGCCCGTCAACCGCATCGGCTTCGGCGCGATGCAGCTCGCCGGCTCCGGCGTCTTCGGCCCGCCGCGCGACCCCGACGCCGCCCGCGCGGTCCTGCGCCGCGCGATCGAGCTCGGCGTCAACCACATCGACACCTCCCAGTACTACGGTCCCGACGTGGTCAACGAGCTGATCCACGAGACGTTGTATCCATACCGGGACAACCTCATCCTCGTCACCAAGGTCGGCGCCCGCCGCGACGGCGCCGGCGCCTGGCTGCAGTGGGACGACCCCGCCGCCCTGCGCCAGGGAGTCGAGGACAACCTGCGGACGCTGCAGATCGAGCGCGTCGGCGCCGTCAATCTGCGCCTCATGGACGAGCACGACTCCGAGCGCAAGATGGAGGAGCAGCTGGGCGCACTCGAGGACCTGCGCAGGGAGGGCAAGCTCGAGCTGATCGGGATCTCCAACGCCAGCACCGAGACCGTGCGCCGCGCGCTCGACCTGGTCGAGATCGCCTGCGTGCAGAACGCCTACAGCGTCGTCAACCGCGCCAGCGAGGACGAACTCGAGCTCTGCGAGCAGCGCGACGTCGCCTTCGTGCCGTTCTTCCCACTCGGCTCGGCCTTCAGCGGCGGCCCCAAGCAGCTGGCCGCCGACCCGGCCGTCGCCGAGGTGGCAGACAGGCACGGCGTCACCCCCTCGCAGGTCGCGCTCGCCTGGCTGCTGCACCGCTCCGAGCGGATCCTGCTGATTCCGGGCACGAGCTCGGTCGGCCACCTCGAGCAGAACATGGCCGCCGGCGAGATCGAGCTCGACGCCCAGGAGATGGCGCGCCTCGACGAGGCCAGGCAGCTGGGCGACCCGCTCGCCACGCATTGACGTGATGGGGCCGGCCCGCTGGCCGGCCCCTACCCGGCCGCTTTGCGCACCGCGTTCAGCCGGACTAGGTTGCGGGTCGCCATCGCCACGGTCATCGGCCCCACACGGGGGACGAATGCCGAGGCCACGTCGAGCACCGAGTCGTCGAAGTTGCGGAACTGGGAGAAGTTCACGCAGATCGCACCGGGCTTGATCTCCGCTCCGGTGACCAGCTGGAACTCCCGCGACGGCACGCCCGTGATCACCGCGTCGGCCTCGCGCAGGGCAGCGCCACGGTCGAGCTCGGTGTCACGCACAACGTGGGCATGGCGCCCGATCGCCGGTTCGAACACGACGGCGCCGGTGAGGTCGAGCGAGATCACCGTGGCGCCGTCGTTGGCCAGCATCGCCGAGAGCGGCCGGCCGACGATGTCGCTGCGGTTGATGACACAGGCTCGGACCCCTTCCAGGGGCGCCTGGTTACCGCGGCCGCGAGTCCGCAGCCCTGCCTCCTCGAGCAGCTTCAGGATTCCCAGCGGTGTGCAGGGCAGGATCGCCCGCAGCGAGCCCCCTTCGTCCAGGTAGCGGCGGTTCTCGTAGAGCAGCCGGCTCCAGAAGCTGTGCATCCCCTCGATGTCCTTGCGTGGGTCGACGAGCTCGCGCAGCCAGCGGTCCTCGGTCGGGTCGACTAGCGGGTAGTACAGGAAGATTCCGTCCACGGCCGGGTCGGCGTTCGCCTCACGGATCGCCTCCTCCGCGCGCTCGGGATCCGGCCGCCGGAGGTCCATCGTGATGCCTGCATCCTCGGCCCCACGCCGCGCGTACTGCGCATACGTGTAGGCCGGGCCCTCCGACTGACTGAGCAGCCCGACGACCCGGAACTCGCGCCCGAGTCGCGCCACCCACTCACGCGTCTGCGCGCGGTAGGGCGCCGCGACCTGCGCGGCGTCGATCACCCGCGCCGTCAACCGTGCCCCCCACCGCTGGTGGCGGCACGCTGGGCGCTATCTCGGCGCTCGCGCAGGATTGGCGCCTCCGGGTGTCCGGACCGCTCGAGGGCGACAAGGTTGATGTCGGCGGTGCGCAGGGCTGCGAGCGCGGCACCTCGCAGCAGGTCGCGGCCGGCCTGCACGTCGCTGACGACGGTCGCCTTGACGAGCGGCTCGATCTCGTCGCACAGCGCCATCCCGAAGACGGACGCCTCGGCGATGCCGAGTGGGCCGCGGGTGGCGGTCACCGTGGCGTCGTCGATGACGCGGCGGCGCGCCGCCCGCTGCTCGTCGCTCTCACGGGGCATCCGGTAGCCGACCATCAGCGCCTCGAATTCGGCGATATCGCGATCCGCCGCCGCGACCATCTGCGCCTGTAGCTCGCGTGCCCGGCCCTGCGCATCGGCGAGCTGCGCCTCCCCAGCGGCGTCACTGACGGGAGCGGAGAGGGTTATCTCGACCGTCATTCGCACCAGGCTCAGCGCAAACGCGGCCGCTACCGCGGCGATCGAACCGCCGCCCGGCGTCGGGTCGGCGGATGAAGCGCGCTGCAACAGCTCGTCCGCAGTCGAGTTCCAGAGGCTCACGGACGCGCAGCTTACCCGGCGGCCCGCCGGCTGGTCTCCGATCGCGGCGGCGCTCACCCGAGGGTGGCGAGCGCCGTACGTGTGGCCTCGTCGGCGGGGGCGTAGATCGTCAGCCGCAGGTCGGGTGACCCAGTGGGGATGGTCTGCGCGTGATGCAGGCGCAGGTGCCCGAGGCTCGGGTGATCGATCGTCTTGGTACCGCGCTGGGTGCCTGAGATCTGGTGCTCACCCCACCACTGGCGAAACCAGGCGCCGTTTGCCTTCAGCCCCTCGACGAACCGCTCGTACTCGGGCTCGCCGGCATGCTCGGCGTACTCGGCGCGGAAGCGGGCGACCTGGTTGCGGGCGGTGCCGCGACGGCCGGGGTTGTCGCGATCGTCGCCGGGATCGACGAGCAGCATCCACAGCAGCGACCGCCGTTCCTCTGGGATGTGATGGGGCGAGCCGAACAGCGCGCCGGCCGCGTCGTTCCAGGCGAGGATCCGGGTCATCGGGCCGAGCAGGTAGGCGGGCGTCGGGTGCAGGCTCTGCACCAGCGCGATCAGCAGCGCGTGGTCGCTCTCGGGGGCGTCCGCATCGGCGGACGGCAGCGGCAGCTCGGTGCGGGCCAGGGCGAACAGCGTCGCGCGCTCGGCGCCGTCGAGCCGCAGCGCGCGAGCCAGTGCCTCGAGCACGTCGGGCGAGGGATGGATGTCGCGCCCCTGCTCGAGCCACGTGTACCAGGACACGCCCACGCCGGCGAGTGACGCGAGCTCCTCGCGCCTCAGCCCGGGCGTGCGGCACCGGGCCCCGTCATCTGGCAGGCCGACGTCGACCGGGCTCAGGCGCGCGCGGCGCGAGCGCAGAAACGCGCGCAACTCCTCGCGGCGCGGCGGTGATGAGGGCGTGACTGCCATCGCTGACTGACAGCGTATTGCGGGCTGAGAGCATGCTTCAACGAGCAAATCGCGGGCTCGCCCGGAACTTTGCTTAAACGCGGTCGCTATTCGTGCAGATCCGAGCACTTCAGCAGCGCCCGCGCCAGTGTGCTTGGATGAGCATGCTGGGCGCCGGCGCTCGGCCGATGCTCGACCGCACCCGACGCTCGACCGGGACCGATGCTCAACCAACCGGTCCGAGTACGCGACCGAGCTCGGCGTTGGCGAACAGGCCCTCAGGAGCGCTTCAACACGCTCTAGCTCGTCTCGGGCGACGCGATCGTCGACGAGGTGCCGACCTACCGCGGCGAGCGGCAGTGCTTCCTGTGAATTCGGTCGGGACGGAACCGTATAAGTGAGTCGGGACGGGACCGTTGGCCGGTGATCGCCACCTACGCGCTGGTCGGTGCCGCCAACCAGATGCTGTGGTTGACGTTCACGCCGATCACCACGCCATCGGCACATCACTACCGCGTGAGCTCCGACGATATCGGCTGGCTGGCCGAGATCTTCCCGCTGCTCTATGTGCTGCTGGCGGTGCCGGCGGCCTCGCTGCTCGACCGCTGGTTCCGGCCGGTGCTGGCGGCGGGAGCGATGCTGACCGCGATCGGCGTGCTGCGGCTCGGTGGCGACACGTTCGCCTGGGCGCTGGCCGGGCAGGTGCTGATCGCGGTCGCGCAGCCGCTGATCGCTGTCGCGCAGCCGCTGATCCTGAACGTCGTCACGGGCCTCGCGAGCGGCTACTTGAGCGCGCGCTCGCGCCCGGTGGGGATCGCGATCGGCTCGGCCGGGATCTTCCTCGGGATGCTGCTGTCGCTGGCGCTCGGCTCGGCGATCGGCGCCGCGCACCTGCACACGTTGCTCGTGATCGACGCGGTGTTCGGCGTGGTGGCGACGATCGCGATGCTGACCATGTTCGCGCTGAGCCCGGGGATGCAGGTCAGCGGCGACGTGACCGGGGTGTTCGGCCTCGGCACCGTCTGGCGCGAGCCCGGGATCCGCCGGCTGGCGATGGTTTCGTTCATCGGCTTCGGGCTGTTCGTGGCGCTGACGACCTGGTTGCAGACGCTGCTGAAGCCCGCCGGGGTCTCGGCCTCGACGGCCGGCTGGGTGCTGGTCGGCGCCGTCATCGCCGGCGTGATCGGCTCGGTGATCCTGCCAACCGCGATCATCCGTGCGCGCCAGGATCACCTGCTGTTCCGTGCCGCCAGCGTCGGAACCTGCGGCGCGTGCGTGCTGTTCGCCGTCTGGAGGTGGGTGCCGGCGATCGCGGCCGGCGCGGCCGTGATCGGCTTTCTGATGCTCGCCTCGCTGCCGGTGATCCTCGAGATCTCAGAGCGGCGCGCCGGCTCCGCGGGAACCAGCGCGACCGCTCTGATCTGGCTGTCTGGGAACGCCGGCGGGATCGTGATCGCGATCCTGGTGCAGATCGTCGTTCACCAGCCGACTGTCGCGTTCCTGCTGATGGCGGCTATCGCTGTGGGGGTCCTGCGCTTTGTGTCGCAGGGGTCGCTGTCAGGCCAGGCAGCGGATGCCGCGGGAGACGGACTCGCGGACGCCGCGGCGAGCTGAGGCGGGCGGGCTGACGCCTCGCCGCCCCACCCTGTGCCGCCGCGGGCGGGCAGACGCCTCGCCGCCCACCCACCCGCGACACACCGGTTTTCAGGGCTCGTAATCAGACAAGTCAGGCCCGTGGCTGGTACTTATTCCAAATAGTGCTGCTCAGCGGACGCCTACAGACAAATCACCAGACAGGGTGGGCAATTTGTCTGAATGTGCACCCAACAGCTGTCAGCTCCCACTCGCAACACCCACGACCGCGGATAGCGCTTCAACATCGCGATTGGGCACGCTCGAGCCGTCAAGCGAACTGACCACGCCACGGTTGCTGCGCATCGCGATCGCGACGATCGCGCCCAGCAACGAGAGGCCGGCCGCCACGCCGAGTGCCGGCTTGAAGCCGCTGGTCACGTGCTCCGGGCTTGTGAGACTGCCATGCGCGTTGAACACGGCCGTCGCGATCGCGACGCCGAACACGGAGCCGAACTGCTGCAGCGTGTTGACCGTGCCTGCCGCCTTGCCGAGCAGACGCTGCGGAGCCGCGCTCAGACCGGCGGCCGCGACGCAGGGCAGCGCCATCGAGATCCCGACGCCGGCGATCACGAACGGCGGGATGTAGCTGCCGTACGAGGCGTGATCGGCCGCCAGCGAGACGATCCAGGCAAAGCCGCCGGCCTGCATCGCGAGCCCGGGCACGACCAGCACGCGCGCTCCCACCTTGTCGAACAGCAGCCCGGCGAACGGCGAGACGAGCAGCGGCGTCGCCGTCCACGGCAGGAACTTCAGGCCGGCGGTCAGCGGTGAGTTGCCGAGGCCCAGCTGGAAGAACTCACTGGTGATGAAGGCCGCCGCGTAGATCGCCGCGCTCAACATGAATTGGGCGCCGACGGCCGAGGAGAACGTCCGGTTGCTGAACAGACTCAGCGGGATCATCGGGTAGCGCGTCCTGGCCTCGCGATAGACGAAGCCCCCCAGCGCCGCCAGACCGGCAACCATGCCGGCGACGTTTGCCGTCGCTCCCCAGCCGTCCTGGCCGCCGGAGACGACGCCCCAGATCAGCAGGCCGACGCCGCTTGTGACGAGCGCCAGCGCGGGCAGATCGAGCGGCTGGCGGGCGCCGTAGCTCTCCTTCAGATGCAGGCGCGCGCCGATCGCCGCGACCACGCCGACGGGCACGTTGATCCAGAAGATCCAGTGCCAGCTGGCGCCCTGAGTCAGCGCGCCCCCGACGAGCGGGCCCGAGGCCACCGCCAGCCCGGCGATCCCCTGCCAGATCCCGAGGATCGCGCCACGGCGCTCGACCGGGAAGGCCGAGGTCAGGAGCGTCATGCCGAGCGGCATCACGCAGGCAGCGCCGACACCCTGCAGCACACGGAAGCCGATCAGCACGCCGGTGTTGGGCGCCAGCGCGCAGATCGCCGAGGCGAGCGTGAACGCTGTCAATCCGAACAGATAGACGCGTCGGCGGCCGAAGCGGTCGCCGAGCTCCGCGGCCGTCACGATGCCCGCGCCGAAGGACATCGTGTACGCCGTGATCGTCCACTGCAGGGTGGTGATCCCACCGCCCAGCGAGCGGTGGATCGACGGCAACGCGGTCACGACCACGAGCGCGTCGAGCGTGACCATGAAGTTGGCGACGCAGGTGAGCAGCACGGTGAGCGTCAGGCGCGAGCTCCCCGTCGCCGGCCGGGTGCGGGTTTCAGTTGTCATCGTGCTGCTCCCTTGTCCGCGCCGGCTACGCCGCCGCCGGAATCACGAGCAGCTCGCCGACCTCGAGCCCGTGGCCCAGGGCGATCGCGGGGCAGCCATGGGCGAGCTCGACTGCGTGATCCATGTCACGGGCGCTGATCACCGTGAAACCGCTGACGCTCTGGTCGCCGCCGACGTTGCCGACCTGCCGCGAGCTGGCGACCGCGGAGCCGCGCTCGGTGATGTGCTCGCCGATCTCATCGAACCACTTGAACCACGAGTCGGTCTCGTCCATATTCAGGGACGCGCCCTTGGCCTGCCGGTAGGTGAAGACGTAATTGGGCATGTGTGCCTCCTGGTGCTGGCGCCACACGGCGCCGGTTTGTGGGTTACGTCAATGCAGACACGGGGCCGGTCGAAAACTGGGCGGTTCCGGAGCGCCCAGTTTTGGGCGCGTGCGGTGTCAGTACATCCAGAGAGACCGAGATGAGAGGATGTGACCGTGACCGAGCTGCTCCTGGATCGCGCCCGAGCCGGCGACGAGCAGGCCTTTGCCGACCTGACCGACCCGTTCCGGCGCGAGCTGCACGTCCACTGCTACCGGATCCTGGGCTCACTGCAGGACGCCGAGGACGCGCTGCAGGAGACGCTGCTCGCAGCCTGGCGCGGGCTGGACGGCTACGAACAGCGCGCCTCATTGCGCACCTGGCTCTACCGGATCGCGACCAATCGCTGCCTGAACAGCCTGCGCGCCGCCGACCGGCGCATCCCGATGGAGCCTGAGTTCAATGGGCTGCCGGTTCCGCCGGCGACCCGGGAGACCGAGATCATCTGGCTCGAGCCTTACCCCGACGTGTTGCTCGAGGGGCTGCCCGACTCGGGGCCGGGACCCGACGCGGTGTACGCGGCAAGCGAGTCGATCTCACTCGCCTTCATCACGATCCTGCAGACGCTGCCGCCGCGCCAGCGCGCGGTTCTGGTCCTGCGCGACGTGATGGGCTTCCGTGCCAGCGAGGTCGCCGAGATGCTCGAGACCACCGAGGAGTCGGTGACGAGCGCGCTCAAGCGGGCCCGCGCAACGCTGGCCGACGACGACGAGCTGCGCAACGCGCCACCACCGCTACCGGGCTCGCCCGCGGAGCGCGAACTGCTGCGCAAGCTGACGATCGCCTATGAGGCCGCGGACATCGACGCGCTTGTCGAGTTGCTGACCGAGGATGTCTGGATGCGGATGCCGCCGGTGCCGCTCGAGTACCAGGGCCGCGAGCTGACCCGCGACTTCATGACCGCCGTCGCCTTCCGCCCGGGCCGCGAGTTCCGCCTGCTGCCCACGCGCGCCAACGGGCAGCCAGCCTTCGGCCTGTATCCGCGAGACGAGGCCACCGGCCTGTTCCGCGCCTACGGGGTGCTCGTGTTCACGCTGTCCGGCGACGCGATCTCGGCGATCACACGCTTCGACAACAGCGTGCTCGGCGCCTTCGGGCTGCCGCGGACGCTGCCGCCGCGCTGAGGTGCTGTGAAGGCAGCCGAGCTTCGTGAGCAGCTGCTGTCGTTCCCCGGCGCCGAGGAGACGTTTCCGTTCGGCCCCGACACCTCCGTGTTCAAGGTCGCGGGCAAGGTGTTCGCCCTTTCGCGGCTCGGCACCGACGAACTTCGTGTCAGTCTCAAGTGTGAGCCCACGCTCGCCGAGCAGCTGCGCGAGTCACACCCAGAGGTGATCCCCGGCTATCACCTGAACAAGCGGCACTGGAACACCGTCATCGTCGGCGGCTCGCTGCCCGAGCGGATGCTCGTGGACATGATCGAGGACTCATACGACCTGGTCGTAAACACGCTGTCCCGGTCGCGGCGCCCGTTCGGATGGGACACCCGCTAGCGGGCTCAGCCGCTCGATCCAGGTGCTGTCAGGCCGCTGCCTCGCTCAGAGGATGGCCTCGGGGTCGATCCGGGCCGCCTTCATCACGACGCGCTCGCCGCTGATGGGGATGCCGTCGGCCTCGAGCAGTTGACGCTGGCGCTCGCCCTTGGCCCAGCTGCCGTCGCTGTGGACCACACGCCACCACGGCAGGCTCTCGTCGGTGGAGACGGCCAGGGCACGGCCGGCCTGGCGCGGCGCCCCCGGCGAGAGGTCGCCGTAGGTGGTCACGAAGCCCTCGGGCACGCGCCGTAGGCGGTCAAGGATGATCTCGAGACCGGCGGCCACCGCTAATAGGCTGCCAGGATCAGCGCGGCCAGCGCCGCCGCGATCGCGATGCTCGTGAGCGTTCCGATCAGGAAGTACTCGGCGACCGAGTCGCCGGCCCCGTCCTTCTTCTCGGTCTCAGAACGGATCTCGGGGAGGCGGATAAAGCCCTTCGCGGCGATGATCAGGCCGGCGCCCTCGAGGCTGCCCGCCAGTATCAGCGCCGCGACGATCAGGCGCTCGATCGGTCCGATGTAGCGCCCGCCCTTGAGTTTGTTCTGACCGGCTTCGATCTCGGCTCCGACCACAGCCAGGACCAGTCGGATGATGCGGTTGGTGGCATGCAGCATGAAGACGGCTGCTGCGAGGGCCAGCGCCGCCTGAGCGGGGCTCACCTGGTGGATCACGTTGAGAGGCAGGCGGGCGAACCAACGGGCGAAGGGTCCGTCGACGTCGGGGAAGCGGCCCGCCAGGATCAGTGACAGCGCGATCACACCCGACACGAGCGCGAGCTGGCGGCGGGGAGCAACGACGCCCCCGCCCGCGTTGGCTGCCGAATCTGCCTCAGCGACCAGCCAGGCGCCGAGCGGCAGCAGCATCGCCGCGCCCAAGGCCCATGGCTGCCAGCTGACGAGGCCAAGCACGTAGGCCCACGCCACCAGCCATAGCGCGATGACCGCCGCGACGGTCATCGGGCGCGCCCGCGCTGGGAGCGAAGCGCTAACGAGATCGGCGAGGCCGAAGCCGAGCAGCACGATCGAGACGACGCTCATGCGTAGGCCTCGGCGAACGCGCGATGGGCATCGAGCAGCGCGTAGGCGCCACTCGTGTTGAGTGTCTGCGAGGCCGCCGGCGCGGTGATCCCCTCGTTTGCGGCCGCCTGTGCGGCGGTGCTGCCGCGAATCAGGTCGACGATCAGCCGGCATTGCCGCGGGCTTAGCCCGTCGATCAGTGCATCCCTGGTGAGCAAGAACGCGTTGGCCATGTTCACCTGAGGATCATCACCGTCCCAGCGGCGGACCCAGGTATGCGGCGACGCGCTGCGCGAACGGCTCTCGAGCCGCTTGACTTGGTCGATCGCCGCACGGGCTGCCCACCAGCCGGGACCGTCCTGCTCAATCGTTGGCGAGTCTCCCTCGAAGACCGTGAATTCGCCGATGCCGAGGCCGTACCTGGTGTCTGCAGGCAGCTCGCTTCCGAGCAACTGAAGCCGCATGAGCATGCTCGCGAAGGCCGCATCGGCGACGCTCGCGTAGACGCCCTGAAACTCATCCCCCGCCGTGACATAGGGGGGCTGGATCGCAGCAACGCAGCGCTCGACGACGACGCGCGCCGCCCGCAGATCGGCTTGCAGGCGTGCCCTGTCGGGATGCGATTTGGACTCGACGACGTCTCCCAAGAGGGTGACGGGCAATTGATGTGCGCCCTCAGTCATTATGCTCTCAGCTTAATCTAGCACAAAATTAAGGATTTTCCTTCATTTAGCTCGTCATAAGCTCGCAGCTTAATTCTTCTCATGATTAAGACTGCAGCCTAATCTTGCCGCCCGTTGCACCATAGTCCCGCGCCCCGCGCCAGACTGGTTAGGCTGGCTGCCCATGTTAGGAGCGGAGCACGAGAGCGGGATCGGATCCGCCGACCCCGTGTTCCCGGCGCACAGCCTGGAGACGGCGATGCGCTTCTATGAGCTGCTCGGCTTCGGCGTTCGGCGCCATGACGTCGGTTACGGATACGCCGAAGGCGAGGGCCTGCGCATCCACCTGCGGGCGAGCCCCGAGCTCGACCTGTTCTCCTCGTACTCCGAGGTGTATGTGGAAACGACAGAGGTCGACGAACTGCACGCGCAATGGCGTCCGCTCGACCGATTCCGGTCCGGACGATGATCACCGCCGACATGAACGCCGAACCGCGCCGCCGCCGGGCGGCTGGGGACGCCATGGGCATGATCAGCGAGCGGGTACTGGACAAGCGCTGGGGCGTCCGCGAGTTCAGCATCCGCGACCCGGATAGCAACCAGCTGCGATTCGGGCGCCCCAGCAGCGGCGGGGCGCCCAGAAGCTGAGGCCTGTCTAGTTCGGCAGGCCGACAGCCGGCGCGTCGACCGAGCGCGCAACGGCGAGCGCCTGGCGCAGGTCTGCAACCAGGTCCTCGGGATCCTCGATTCCGCAGCTGAGGCGAACCAGGTCCGGCGGCACGGCGGCGGTTGAGCCCTCGACCGACTGGTGCGTCATCGCCTGCGGAACCTCGATCAGCGACTCGACGCCGCCGAGCGACTCGGCCAGCGTGAAGAGCTTGGTGCGGGTCACGATCTCGAGCGCCGCCGGATGGCGGAAGCTGACCATGCCGCTGAACCCGGGCCAGCGGACATCACTCGCCTCCGGTGTCACGCGCAGCAACTCGACGACCGCCTCGGCGCTGCGCGCGTGGGCCTGCATGCGCAGGTGCAGGGTGCGCAGACCGCGGTGCACGAGGAAGCAATCGAACGGGCCGGGCATGGCGCCGATCGAGTTCTGCACGAAGCGCAGCTGCTCGTAGGCCTCGTCGCTGTTGGTGATCGCGGCGCCGCCGACGACGTCCGAATGCCCACCGAGGTACTTGGTCGTCGAGTGCACGACGAAGTCCGCGCCGTCGGCCAGCGGGTTCTGGTTGGCGGGGGTCGCGAAGGTGTTGTCGACCGCCACCAGCGCGTGCCGCTTGGCGGCGACGACCTGCTTGATGTCGACGACGTCGAGCCGCGGATTCGTGGGGGTCTCGACCCAGATCAGCCTGGTCTCGTCGGTGATTGCGGCGGCGAGCGCCTCGGGATCGGTCTGGTCGACCAGCGTGTACCCGAGCCCCCATCTGGTCAGCACCTTGTCGATCAGCCGATAGGTGCCGCCGTAGAGGTCGTTGGGCAGCACGATGTGCGCGCCCGCCCTGCAGGTCGCGGTGATCACCGCGTGCTCGGCGGCCAGGCCCGAGGAGAAGGCGACCGCGCGGCCGCCCTCGAGCTCACCGAGCGCGTCCTCGAGCGCCTTGCGCGTTGGGTTGGCCGAACGCGAGTAGTCGTAGTCCTCGACGAAGGTGCCAGGTCGCGGCTGCCGGTAGGTCGAGGTCTGGTGGATCGCTGGGATCACCGAGCCGTAGCTCGGGTCCGGGGTCAGGCCGGCGTGGACCGCGCGCGTGCCGAATCCGTAGTTGTTGGCTTCGCTACTCATCGTCTCAGGAGGCCAGCGCTTCGAGCAGGTCTGTGCGGGTGACGATCCCCTCGGGGGTTCCGTCGCGGGTCACGAGCAGCGCCTGCTGCTCGCCGACCAGCAACTCGATCGCGGCCCGCACCGGATCGTCGACTGACACCGACGGGAATGGCGGCTCCATCACGTGCTCGATCGCGTCGTCGAGCAGGTTGGGGTTGCTGGCCGCGTGGCGCAGCAGGCCGCGCTCGCCGACGGCGCCGATCACGTGCCCGCCGTTGCCGGCGCTGATCACGGGCAGCTGCGAGAGCCCGTGCTGATGGAGCAGCGTCACCGCCTCGCGCACGAGGTGGTCGGCCTCGATACTCACGAAGGTCGGCGTCTGGCCGCCGTGCAGCTTCTGCGTGAGCACGTCGCCGACGAGCAGGTCCTGGGTGCGCTCGAGGAATCCGTGCTGCTGCATCCAGGCGTCGGAGAAGACCTTGGATAGGTAGGAGCGCCCGCCGTCCGGGAGGATCACGACGACCATCGCGCTGGGGTCGTCGAGCTCGGCGGCCACCTGGACGGCGCCGTGGGCGGCCATGCCGCCGGAGCCACCGGTGAGGATCGCCTCGCTCTCGGCCAGCGCCCGCGTCGTCAGGAACGCGTCCTTGTCGGAGACCATGATCCAGCGGTCGACCACGGTCGGGTCGAAGGTCTCCGGCCAGAAGTCCTCGCCTACGCCCTCGATCAGGTAGGGGCGCACGTTCTCCTCGCCGCCGGAGTAGATCGAGCCCTCGGGATCGACGCCGACGACCACCAGGTCGGGGTTGCGCTCGCGCAGGTAGCGCGCGGTGCCGGTGATCGTGCCGCCCGTGCCGACGCCGACGACCAGGTGCGTGATGCGGCCACCGGTCTGCTCCCAGATCTCCGGGGCGGTCGAGTCGTAGTGGGCCTGCGGGTTTGCCTGGTTGCGGTACTGGTTGGGCTGGAACCCGCCCGGGATCTCCTCGGCCAGCCGGTCGGCGACGCGGTAGTAGGAGCGCGGCGAATCGGGCGGGACGTTGGTCGGGGCCAGCACGACCTCGGCGCCGTAGGCGCGCAGCAGGTCGATCTTCTCGCGCGACATCTTGTCCGGCATCACCGCGATCACCTTGTAGCCCTTCAGGCGTGCCGCGATCGCGAGGCCGGTACCGGTGTTGCCAGAGGTCGGCTCGATAATCGTGCCGCCCGGCTTCAGCAGTCCGTCGCGCTCGGCCGCCTCGAGCATCGCGATCGCCACCCGGTCCTTGATCGACCCACCGGCGTTGAAGTACTCGACCTTGGCCAGCAGCTGAGCGGTCAGGCCCGGACGCAGCCGGGTGAGCCGAACCAGCGGCGTGTCACCCACGAGTTCGAGGATCGAGTCATGGATCTTGGGTTTCACTTCAGGCTGCTCGAAGGGCACGATTCTTCTCCCGGTGTTGTTGCGGGTCAGTGACCTGGTATCGGTGCCGGTCTGGCTCCCGATGCAGGCGGTCAGGCGCCGGATCCGCGGATCGCGCGACTCTGGCGTACGGTTGTGCTGCCACCGCAGTCTAGAGCCGAGCAGGGCATCTGGAGTGGAGCAATCGACTTACTTTTGTTTGCCGGAACTGCCCGGCACGTCACCCCTAGTTCGGATCTCTGAACCGACCTGAGCCCGGATCTCTGTACAGCTGCCGCCGGCGGGAGTAGCTTGTCGGCATGTCGTTCATCCCTCCCGTGCAGCCGACGCTGGCCAACGAGGTGGCGCGCGAGCGTGAGCACGAGCTGGAGCACAAGGCCGCTGAGTACGCGCACCTGCACCCGGAGACCGACTACCCGATCGAGACGCACCCGCGGCGCCTGCTGCGGCGGCTGGCCAGCGCGCTCAAGCGCCCGCCCAGGCAGCCGTAGATAACGACAGGGCCGAACGACCGGCTTCACGCCGGTCGGTGTGACGCACGCCCGTAGCGGCTCCTTCACAAGTTTGCAGCTCGCGCCTTGCCATGCTGTTCCGTCGATGGATGCCGAGACGACCGAACGGCCCGAGCCGCCGGAGCAGCGAGTCGGCGCCGGCGCCGGCATCACGGCGGCCCACTGCTGCGCGCGCTGCTGGGCGAGCGTTGTGCCCAGCTCGAAGAGAGGGTCACACGCGGCGGTGTCTCGCTGCTGCTCGCCGGACGGCTGATCCCGGTCGTTCCCTTTGCATTCCTCGGTTACGCCGCCGGCGCGACACGCGTCAACCTCTGACGCTTCTCGTGGACCACCGTGGCCGGTTACTCGTCGCATATCTGGGTTCGAGCGCGGGCGCTGTCGCTCGGCAACCCACTGATCTGGCTCGAGGTGGTGGCGGCGGCGCTGCTGCTTGGCGGCCACTGGGCGCTGCTCCACCGCGCGCGACGCTAACGGCGCTCAGAGCTCGACCGGCTCGACGGTCAGCGCACCACCGGCGTCACCCGTGTTGACCGTGTCGCGCGGCTCGATCAACAGCACCAGAGCCTCCGCATCGGCCGTCGGGCAGTGCTCGACACCGGCCGGCACCACGAACAGCTCGCCCGGCCCGAGGTCGACGTTGCGGTCCCGTAGCTGGATCCTCAGCCTGCCCTCGATCACGAGGAAGAAGTCGTCGGTGTCGTCGTGCTTGTGCCACACGAACGGGCCGTCGACCTTGACGATCTGCAGCTTGTAGTCGTTGATGTAACCGATGACTCCCGGCTGGTACGGGCCGGCCAGCAGCGCGAACTTCTCGGCGAGATTGATCTTGTCGTCCATGCGTGTGGTTCTACACCCCTCACGCGATGCCAACCCGTCCAACCGATTGACACAGGGTATTGTGCTAACTAGACTGGCACATTGCGATGGTCGCCCAGGCTCCTCCCCCGCCCACCGTCGCGCCTGACTCCGAGGTCGATGCCGGCGTGATCGAGGACGCGCGCCGGCGCCAGCAGCGCCACCGCCAGTTCGGCGCCTTGCTGATCGCGGCGCTTGCGGCCGGCGTGCTGCTCGCCGGCATGGCCGCGGGTCACGGAGGCTCCGGGGGCGGTCAGCGGCGCGGGGCACCGCCGACAGGAGCGGGCCCGGGCGGCGGCGCGCCCGCGAGCGCCAACACCGCGTTCCCCGGCGCGCCTGTCACACAGGCCGACAGCTACGGCGTGGAAGCCGACGTGTGCCCGCTGGCCGCACCTGATCGCTACCTGCCGGCGCGTTCCGGGTGTGTCACCGTCAGGCGAGCCGACATCAACGGCGATCGCCGGCCCGATCTGGTGATCGTCTACTCGACGCTGAGCCGCAAGCACCCGAGCTACTTCAACGGCGAACCCAGACAGCTGCTCAAGGAGTTCTTCGCCGAGCGTGCCTATCTGGAGGTCGTCTTCGCCGGCGGTAGGACCGTCTCGACTCCGATCGCGCAGTCCATCCGGCTGACGCACGCAGCGGCGCTCGACGCGATCGCCCATGTCAACGACGACCCGGGCGACGAGATCTTCCTCGAGGTCGCCCGGATCTCGAGCGGCGCGACCGGAGTCGCCTACGGCCTCCAGGGCGGCCGCCTGGTTGCAGCCGGCATGCTCTCCTACGGTGGGGACTCGGCAACCAGAGCCGGCTTCAACTGTGTGGCGGGCAACCCGCCCCGGCTGATTCAAAGCGCCTATCAGCTCATCGGTCCGACGATCTACGGCTGGTGGTCGGAGACCAGGACCGTATACGCGTGGCACGGCCCGAAGCTCGTCAGCCTTTCAAGCCACACCTTCAGGCACCACGGGGCTCCGCGCAACGCGGACCCGGGCATTGGCAGCGGCTGCATCCACGGCGTGAGCTAATCGAGCCCGGCGCTCGTTGCCGCTGGGTCAGAGCTCCATCCCGAACGCGACCATCGACGGGTCACGCCCAAGTTCCAAGAAACCGAGCCGCTCGTAGAACGCCACCGCGCCGACGTTCTCGGCGCGCGCTATCAAATGCAATCCCGGGACACCGGCCTCGCGCAGCGCCTCCGTGAGCGCCGCGGTCAGACGCCTCCCCCAGCCCTGGCGCTGGAGCTCCGGCAGCAGATCGATATGCAGGTGCGCGGGATACTCGGCCGCATAGGGGATCGATTCGCTCCCGCGACCGTAGGCGTAGCGCAGCAGTCGATCCTGCTCACTGAGCCCGTGAACCGGCTCGGGCCAGCGCCCAGCAAACCGCGGCCACCAGCCGCTCCGGAACCATTCCTCGAAGCCACCCGTGTCCGCGGTCGCCACGATGTAGCCGGCCACGCGGCCGTCGTCGGCCTCGGCCACGAACGCGAGCTCCGGATCGTGGGTGACGTACGGCAGCACGAACAGGTTGGCCCAGAGCTCGTCGTCGTCGAGCATCCCGGTCGCATCAGCACCCGATGCCGCCGTCCGCAGGCAGACCGACGCTAGCTCGGGCTCATCGCCCGGCCTATACGGACGGATCCGCGGCATCGCCGAGCAGCTTCTCCGTAAGCCACGTGTTGATGAAGGCGCCGCGCGGATCGAGTTCGGAGCGCAGCGCCAGGAAGTCCGCCATCCGCGGATACAGACCAGCGAGACCAGCGGCTCCGGACGCAAAGGCCTTGCCCCAGTGCGGCCGCGGCGCGAACGGCTCGAGCACGCGCTCAACCTCCATACAGATGGCCCGCACCGCCTCGGGCTCACGCTGCCAGGTGAAGTGCAGCCCGATCGAGTCGCGCCGGTAGTGCGGGCTCAGCCAGAGCTCGTCTGCCGCGATCGTGCGCATCTCCGAGACGTACAGAAGCGGCCCTATCCGTGGCCCCAATTCGTCGCGCAGCGCCGTGATCGCCGCGATCCCGTCCGCGCGCGCGACGAACCACTCCGACTGGATCTCCTCACCGGCGCTCGGAGTGAAGGCCGCGCGGAAGTGCGGTAGGCGATCGCACCAGGGCCCCGGCTCACCGAGCTGAGCGGTGCTGAAGGCGGGGTCCGCGCCGGGCACCGGGTTGCGCGGCTCGGCCGCGGCGAGAGCCCCGAACAGGCTCGACGGCCCGGAACCCGCCGCGGCGCCCTTCACCCAGACCTCGCGCACGCGCTCACCGAAGCGGTGAAAGACGCTGACGCTGCGCCCGGCGCTGGTGATCGCGTCGAGGTGCCCAGCGAGCTGATCCCACTCCATGTCGAGATAGACCCGCTGACTCAACGTGTAGGACGGCTCCACCGCGAGCGTAACCCGGGTGACGATCCCGAGCGCGCCGAGGTGCACGACGGCACCGGCAAGGCGCGGGTCGCCGGCAGCGAAGTCGAGCAGCTCTCCCGCGCTCGTGACCAGCCGCATCGCCCGCACCGACGTCGACAGGTTCCCGAGCGCGTCACCGGAGCCGTGGGTGGCGGTGGCGACCGCGCCGGCCACCGAGATGTGCGGCAGCGAGGCCATGTTCGCGAGCGCCAGGCCGCCGGCTTCGAGCGCGTCCGCCAGCTGCGCGTAGGTGACCGCCGGACCAACCGTCACCGTCAGCGCCGAGCGGTCGAGGACGATCTCCTCGGCACCGGCGAGCCTATCGAGCGCCACCAGCTCGTCGCTGTCGCCGATCGCATTGAACGTGTGCCGCGTGCCCAGCGCCCGCAGCGAGCGAGCCTCCGACGCGAGCCGCCGCAGTTGATCGAGCGTCTCGGGCCGGTGCAGGACGGTGGCGAGGTAGCGGTGGTTTCCAGCCCAGTTGGTCAGCTCCAAGGCACCGCTCCGTCAGCCATCACCGCCCCATTGTGCGGCATAGACTCACGCGACCGTGACCACCGGCCCGATCCATCAGCTGACCGGTTCCGTGGTTCCCGGCATCAATGCGACGCTGATCCTGGTGCTCAGCTTGAGCGGCGTGTTCGTGTTCGGTCTGAGCGGCGGCATGGCCGGCGTGCGCGGGCAGCTCGACCTGTTCGGCGCGATGCTGCTCGCGGTCGTCGTGGGCATCGCGGGCTTCACCATCCGGGACATCCTCGTCCGCGAGATTCCGATGATCCTGCGCGGCGGCTTCTACGCGATCCCCGCGCTCTGCGGCTCAGGAATCGTCGTGACCGCCTACCGCGCGGGCGATCACAGCATCGTCTTCCCGATCGTCGGAGCCGTCGTCTGCTTCCTGATGCGCATCGCCGGCATGCGCGACGGCCTCGGCCTGCCGAGCGCCGCCGTCGTCGCCGAAGGTCGGGCCGCGCGCCTTCATCCCCTACGCGCCCGCGACCGACGCCGCCGACCAGGCCGACGACGTCCCCGACTCCTAAGCGGGAATGCTCGACATCCACTCGTGGACGTAGGCGACCACCATCGCGCCCTCGCCCACGGCGGTGGCGCAGCGCTTGACCGACCCCGAGCGCACATCGCCGGCGGCGAAGACGCCCGGCACGCTCGTCTCGAGCAGCCCATCCGCACCGGCGGCAGAGCCGGTCAGCACGAAGCCGTGCTCATCGCGCGCGACCGTCTCGTCGAGCCACTCGGTGCACGGGCTCGCGCCGAGGAACAGGAACAGGAAGCGCAGCTCCATGCGCGAGCCGTCGCGCAGCGTGACCGCTTCCAGTCGCCCGTCCTCGCCGTGCAGCGCATCGACCTCGCTGCGGTCGCGCACGGTCACTCCGTAGCGGTCCAACTCGTGGATCAGATAATCAGACATCGTCTCGCGCAGGTCGCCGCGACGGTGCACCAGCGTCACGCTCGCGCCGCCGCGGGCCAGCCAGACCGCCGCCTGCGCGGCGGAGTTGCCGCCGCCAACGACACCGACCGCGGTCCCTCCGCAGAGCTTCGCCTCGGGCGGGCCGGCGGCGTAGAACACGCTCTGACCCTCGTACAGCGCCAGATCCTCGACCGGCAGGCGCCGGTACTGCGCGCCGGTCGCCAGCAGCACGGCGCGCGCCTCGATGCAGTGGTCATCCTCCAAGCGGACCACGTGCCGCTCCTCCCCCGGCTCCAGCGCGACCGCGCGGTAGGGCGTGGCCGTGCGCGCCGAGAACTTGCGCGCCTGCGCGATCGCGCGCATTGTCAGCTCCGCGCCCGAGATGCCCGCGGGGAAGCCGAGGTAGTTCTCGATCCGCCGTGACGTGCCCGCCTGGCCGCCGAGCGACCCAGTCTCGATCACGAGCGTGTTGAGCCCCTCCGAGGCGCCGTACACCGCAGCGCCGAGGCCGGCCGGTCCGCCGCCGACGATCAGCAGATCGACGGTCTCGCGCGGCGCGAGCTCGAGCCCGATCCCGAGTGCGCGAAACAGCCGCCCGGGCGTCGGTCCCCACAGGTCCTCCCCGCCGGGCAGGCGCACGAGCGGTAGCGGCTCACCGCCGAGTGCCGCGACGCTCGCCCGCGCGGTCTCATCGCGATCGGTGTCGGAGAAGGAGTACGGCAGGCGTGCCCGGCGCACCCATTCGACCAGCGAGCGGGTCTCCTCGACCGACCACGGCCCGAGGATCTCGAGCCCCACCCCGTCGACCTCCTGCAGCACCTCACGGCGGGCGATGAAGGTGCTGATGATCAGCTCGGCGAGCGGCTCGTCGTCGGCCATCAGCTCGCGCACGGCCTCGCGCTCGACCGCGATGTAGCGCATCGGCTCGGTCACGACCGCTGTCAGGTAGACGGTCTGCCCCGAGAGCAGGTTGATCTCCCCGAGGAAGCCGCCGGTGCCATGGCGGATGATCTCCGTCCCGTCTCCATTGCGGATCGCAGCCTCCCCCTCGAGGATCGCGATCAGCGGGTAGCGCTGGTCGCCCACGCGGTAGAGCACGTCGCCGACGGCGGCCGTGCGCTCCTCGCCGCGGCCGCGGAGCTTCTCGAACTGCGAGTCCGACAGGATCGGACGTGTCGTCGCGCCGCTCATGAGTACATCATTGGCGACGGCGGGATCCGCGTGCTCCCGCGGACCTCGGGGATCAGCATTCCCACGTCGTCGACGTAGCAGTAGCTCCACTCCTCGCCCGGCTCGAGTGAGCGGATCACGGGGTGCTCGGTCTCACGCGCGTGGTGGCTGGCGTGACGCGCCGGCGAGTCATCGCAGCAGCCGACGTGCCCGCAGGTCAAGCAGATGCGCAGGTGCAGCCACTTCCCGCCGTCGCGCAGGCAGTCTTCGCAGCCATCGACCGACGCGGGCAGTTCGGTTATCTGCACCTGGTCCAGGTGCGAGCAGACAGCCATGATCGGCCTCCTGAAGTCGTGTCCACACAGCATGACGAACTCGTCAAACTGCCCACGTGGATGAAGCATTGCCCTCCCGCGCGGTCGCGCTTGACCGCGCGGATCGCCCGGCCGCGGCTAGCCCCGGAGGGTGAGGATCGCGGCGCTGTCCGGGGCCACGGTGACGTCGTAGGCGCCGGCCGTGGCGGGCAAGCTCTTTGTAACCGGGGTGCCTGTCAGCTGGCCGGTGCTTGGGGAGATCATCTGCCCGCCGAGCCTGATCCCGCCGGTGGCCCAGAGCCCGCCCGCACCGTCGCTCAGGGTCTCGACGCTCGCCGGGCCGGTCGCGCCCTTGGCGGGGATCGCGACGGTGACTGAGGTGGTGCCGACGTTGGTGACGACGACGTGCGTCTGCCCCAGCGGGGTTCTGTCGGACCAGGCGTAGAGCCCGCTCGGCATCGCCCCGACCGTCAGCATCTTCGATCCGGGGGGCGTCAGCTGCGCGAACTCCATCAGTCCGTAGTACTCGGGCTGGACCCGCACGCGCCAGCCGGCGCGCGTGTGGACGGTCTGGATCAGGTTCTGCGCCGTGTATGGGCGGCTCTGGAAGTTGACCCCGTTGACGCCGGCCTCGGCGTAGAGCGGCAGGATGTTCAGCGCCCATAGCGCCGGCCCGAAGGTGTTTGTGAAGCCCGGCTGCCCGCCGCAGGTGACGGAGTTCATCTCATCGACCCGGACCCCGACGCCGTTCTGGTGGGCGAGGCTCGTCCAGCTGCCGATTCCGGCGGCCAGCTCCTGCAGCGAGTGCGTGCTGAAGAGCTCACTCTCCTGCGGCCGCACGCCGGCAGTGCAGCGCGTCGACTTGAGCGGGTAGGTGTGCACCGTGACCAGTGAGAGCCGTCGGCTCTGGGACAGAAACGGGCCGACGTCGGGCAGCGCGTTCAGCCCCGAGTAGCCGGGACCGGCGAAGCGCACGTCGGGCAGCGCGTTGGCCATCTCGTTCCACTGCGAGGCCATGTTCAGCAGTGAGTAGGCCTTCGGCCGGCCGAGCACCGCCTGGCCCGCGGTGCCGTGGTAGAAGGGGAAGTGCGAGTAGAGCTCCGGCTCGTTGCCGAGCTCGAAGGTCGTCGGCGTCGCGCCCATGGCCGAACGGATCTCATGAATCTCGGCGCTCGCGACCTTGAGGCTGCCGGCCTCCATGTTGATCCCCACGATCAGGTGCGCGTGGAGGTCGTCCACGAGCCGGTCGGTCACCGCTGCCCACGCCGGCGTCATCGTCCACCGCACCCACGGCGGCTGCTTCAGGCCGGCGATCGGCCACCAGGTCCAGTCGGTGCTGTCGCCGCCGATCCTCAGGTTGAAGCCGCCGCCGGGCGCGAGGTTCCGCAGCACCTGCTCGAACGCCGCGTCCGGCTTCTTGGGATTGGTGCCGACCTCCATCTCGACGTTCCAGTACTCGGTCGCCAGGCCGACGAATCCGGCCGGCAGCGGCGGACCGACGCTGGCGCCGGCGAGCGAGACCGTGATCGACGGTGTGGCCACGTGGCGCGACGAGGCCGGCGCGGCGCGCCCCGAGAACGCTGATGCGCCCACGGCGCCGAGCAGCGCCACGATCAGCGTCGCTCCCAGTACTCGCGGACCAAGCCTGCGAGCCCCCCTCGCGGCGCGGTGCGGATGATGGTTCAGCCGTCGGACCATTGGCGCGAACAGGATAGACCTCACAGCACACTTCGGAAAACTTCGTAATGCGTGCAGCGCTGGCCCGGATCCAGGCCTAGATCGCCCGCCGACATACTGCAGGCCCGCAAGCCCTTCACTCGTTCGGTTGACGGCCCGGTTTTGCGCGTCGCGACCTGGGTAGGTGCCGGGCGGCCACCAGACGAAGGAGAAGGAAATGGCGGAGCGGATCGCTCGTGTAGTGCGCGAGGAGCCCAGGCGCAGCTTCGGCTTCTTGATTGGTGTTGCGGCGCTGGTCGCCGCCAGCGTGGTATTGGTGATCGCGGTTTCCGGGGCGCCGGGTGCAGCGGCGAGGGGCCGCAGCAGCCATCGCGCCGACGCCCGGACAGCGTCACTGAGTCAGGCCCAGATCAGCGCCAACGTCAACCACCTGCTGGGTGAGATGACGGTGGCGGAGAAGTTCGGTCAGCTCGAGATGGCGGGGCCCGGCACAGCCACGGGCAGCGACCTGATCCCGCTGGCCGAGCAGGGCAAGATCGGGTCGGTCCTCGATCTGACCGGCGTCAACAACATCAACGCCGTGCAGGCCGCCGCCGTCAACAACTCGCGACTGCACATACCACTGATCTTCGGGCTCGACGTGATCCACGGCTACCGCACGATGTTCCCGGTGCCGCTGGGCGAGGCCGCGAGCTGGGATCCCGCGCTCGTCTCACAGGACGAGTCGGTGTCCGCGGACGAGGCAAGCGCTGACGGCATCAAGTGGACCTTCAACCCGATGGTCGACATCAGCCGCGACCCGCGCTGGGGTCGCGTGGTCGAGGGCGCGGGCGAGGACCCGTTCCTCGGCTCGGCGATCGCGGCCGCGAAGGTGGAGGGCTATCAGGGCTCTGATTTCTCCGCCCCGGACAAGCTGGCCGCGACGATCAAGCACTTTGGCGGCTACGGCGCCCCGGTGGCAGGCCGCGAATACAACACGGTCGATATGTCGACCCAGCAGCTGTTCAACGACTACCTGCCGCCCTACAAGGCGGCCGTCGATGCCGGCGCTGCGACCGTGATGAGCTCGTTCAACTCCTTGAACGGCGTGCCCAACACCGCCAACCCATATCTGCTCACGAAGATCCTGCGCAACGAGTGGGGCTTCGGCGGCGCCACCATCAGCGACTACCAGGCGGTACAGGAGCTCGAGGACTTCGGTTACGCCGCCAACGGCGCCGACGCTGCCCGTCTGGCGCTGACCGCGGGCGAGAACATCGAGATGGCGGTGACTATGGGGCCGACTCCCGGCAACCCGATCTACTCGACCTACGAGACCTACGGCCCACAGCTGCTGAGTGATGGCAAGATCACGATGACCGAGCTGAACGCTGCCGTGCGGCATGTGCTGACGCTGAAGTACCTGGCGGGCATGTTCAGCCACCCGTACCAGGGCAGCGCCGCCCGGGTCGCCAGCGAGGAGCTGACGCCGGCGCACATCGATGCAGCTCGCTCGATGGCCGACGAGTCGATGGTGCTGCTCAACAACTCGGGCGGTGCACTGCCGCTCAGTACCGGCACGGCGAACATCGCTGTCGTCGGCCCGCTGGCCGACAATGCCCTCGACCAGCTCGGTCCGGATGTGCCGGGCGGCTACGACACCACCACCGCCGACCTCAAAACAACCGACAAGATCGTGACGGTCGCGGACGGCATCAAGAACGCGGACCCGAGCGCGAACGTAACCACCGTGCCCGGCTGCACGACATTCACTGTCAGTGATCCGTGCAACGAGACGACGGGCTTCTCCGCCGCGGTGGCGGCGGCGCAGGCGGCCGACGTCACGGTCGTGGTGGTCGGTGAGCCGGCAGGCGACAGCGGCGAGGCCTCGTCACGCACCTCGCTCGGGCTTCCCGGGCAGCAGCTCGCGCTCGTGCGGCAGATCGCCGCGACCGGCAAGCCCTACGTGGTGGTGCTGATGAACGGGCGGCCACTGACGATTCCGTGGCTGGCCAACAACGCCCCGGCGCTGCTCGAGGCGTGGTATCCGGGCACAGCGGGCGGCGACGCCGTCGCCGACCTGCTGTTCGGCAAGGTCAACCCGAGCGGCAAGCTGCCGATGTCGTTCCCGGTCAACGTCGGTCAGATCCCGATCTCCTACGACGAGCTGCCGACCGGCCGGCCATACGACCCGAACAACAAGTACACCTCGAGGTATCTGGACGCCCCGAACGCCCCGCAGTACCCGTTCGGCTACGGGCTCTCGTACACGAAGTTCTCGTTCGCGAACCTGAGCGCGCCGAGCACCGTATCGAGCACCGGCACGTTCCACGTCACAGCCGATGTCACGAACAGCGGCTCGGTGGCCGGCACCGACGTCGTGCAGCTGTACCTGCACGAGAGCGACACGAGCCTGCTCCAGCCGGTCAAGAAGCTGGAGGGCTTCCAGCGCGTCACACTCGCGCCCGGCCAGACCAAGACGGTGACGTTCACGCTCGGGCCGCAGAACCTCGGCTACTACAACGACGCGGGTCAGTTCGTCGTACAGCCGGGCCCATTCGACCTGTGGGTGGGTGACAGCTCGGTCGGGGTTGGCCTCGACTCGCCGGGGCTGCATACCACCTTCACGCTGAGCTAGACGATGCGCCTGCGCGCGCGTCTGTGCGTGACCGCGATCGCGATCCTCGGGATCGCGGTCGCGGTGAGCGTGGGGGCACCGGCAACTGCGGCTGCCCAGCAGACCACCTGGACGGCAGGCCAGGCGGCTGTGCTGCACCAGATCGCCGCCGACACGTGGAGGTTCTATGGCGCCGACGTCGACCCCGTCACCCATCTGCCGCTTGACAACCTCGGACCAGGTTCGGTCCGCGGCACATACACCTCGGCCGCCAACATCGGCGTCTACCTGTGGGCGGTGGTTGCGGCCCACGATCTCGGGCTGATCGACACGGCGAGGGCCGATCAGCTCGCCAGCGCGACGCTTGAGGAGGTGACGACGCTCAAGCGCTTCGGCGGGATGCTCTACCAGTGGTACGACACCGACAACGGCAACGTGCTGCTCAACCCTGGCCAGGGCGACTGCACCGAGACGACGCCCTCGCAGGACAACTGCTGGTTCGTCTCGGCGGTCGACAACGGCTGGTACGCGTCGGGCCTGATCGAGGTTCGGCAGGCGCTGCCGGGGGTCCGCGGGCTCGCCGATCGGCTGCTGGCGCCGATGGACTTCAGTATCTTCTATGACAACCGGGCGCAGACCGATTGCAACGTGAACGCATCCCTGCCCGGGAACCCCCCGACCGGCCAGCAGTATGGCGGCTACTACGTCGACCAGGGACCGGCCGGCTATCACAACGGCGCGCTCTACAGCGACCCGCGGATCTCCATGTACATCGGCATGGGGCGCCGCCAGATGCCGGGCGACGTGTGGTGGCGCACCTGGCGCACCTGGCCGCCACAGCAGTGCGCGAGCGACCCGGCCTTCCCCTACACGGGGACGGGCTACTGGCAGACCTACACCGACCCGCAATCGGGCAAGCAGTTCCGCGTCTGGGAGGGCCACTACACCTATCCCGGGACCTCGCTGACGTTCGTGCCGACTTTCGCCGGCGGCATGTTCGAGGGGCTGATGGCCAACCTCGTGGTGCCCGAAACGACCTGGGGGCCGCACAGCTTCGGCCTCGATGACCTCCGCTGGGCGCAGGTGCAGATCAGGTACGCGACTGAAGCGCTGGGATACCCGGTGTGGGGGTTGTCGCCCTCGAGCACGGCGGACGACACCGGCGGCTACGGCGGGTTCGGCGTCGAGGGCCTGGTGTTCGGAGCCAACGAACCGCTCGCCTGGTGCACGACCTGTGCCACCGAGGACACGGTCTCACCGCATGCCTCAGCGATCGCGCTGCCGGTCGTGCCCGAGCAGGCCTACGCCAACCTGGTCGCGCTGCGCGCCGACTACCCCGGCATCTATACGAGCGACGGCGGCTTCTACGACGCGGTCAACCCGACCACCGGGTCGATCGGCCACCGGCGCCTTGTGCTCGATCAATCGATGATCATGGCCGCCCTCGACGACGCGCTGAACGGTGGTGCGCTGCAGCGTTACTTCGCCGCCGACCCGGAGTCGTGGGCCGCGCACCTCTACCTGTCCTACGAGCGGATGTCCCTGCAATAGACGGTGTTGACCGCGTTCGGTCCGTTGGATGCCGCTGCTGCTCGCGGTCTCAGACACGGACTACGTTCACTCCCAGCGCCGTGAGCCCGGCGATCTGGTCGTCGCTGGCACCGTCGTCGGTGATCAGCGTCTCGACGGCGACCAGATCGCAGATGCGGGCGAAGCCGGTGCGCCCGAGCTTGCTCGAGTCGGCGACGACGACCGTCCGCGAGGCGCGCCGCACCAGCGTCGCGTTGGTGATCGCCTCGGCGTGGTCGTAGGTCGTAAGGCCGGTGCGCACATCGATCCCGTCGACGCCGAGGATCGCGAGGTCGAGGTTGAAGGCCTCGATTGCTGAAACCGAGAGCGGCCCCGAGAGTTCGAACGAGGCGTTGCGGGCCTCGCCGCCGGAGAGGATCAGCCGGATGTTGCTGCGCGGCGCGAGCTGCATGCCGATGCTGAGGCTGTTGGTGACGACCGTCAGGCGCCGGCGCCCGGCGATCGCCCGGGCGACCGCCAGCGTGGTGCTGCCGCCGGTCAGCCCGACCAGCGAATCGTCGTGCACGAGCCGCGCCGCCGCTTTGGCGATGCGGCGCTTCTCGGCCGGGTGCTGGGAGGCGCGCTCGCCGATCGGCTGCTCGACGAAACCGCCCGGACGCCCGACGCGGCCCCACGAGCGCGCAACCGCGCCCTGCTGCTCGAGCACCTTGGCGTCCCGGCGGATCGTGGCCGGCGCGACCGAGAGCCGTTCGGCCAGCCACTCGACGGCGACCGGGTGCTCGGCCGCCTCGACCAGCTCGACGACCGCGCGCAGGCGCTCGTTGCGACCGTGGGCTTCGGCCTCGCTCACCTGGGCCCCTCCGTGCTCACCCGACACTCCTTGCGACGGAGCTGTCGAGGGAGTGCCGCCCTCCGGTAGGCGGACACGATGTCCAGGTACGCGTTGGCGATCCGGTTGACGGCCTCGCGGTCGTCAATCTCTCCTCTGAGCAGCGCGGTGAAGGAGTCCGTCCGCAGGGTCCCGCCCTCGGCAAAGCCCATGAAACCACCGGCGGTTGCTGCGGCCTTAACCCAGGGGGTCACGCTCTCGCGGTCCTGTCCGCGGCCCAGTACCAGCCAGCCGATCTCCGCGGCTGGTGCCGCCGCCGTAGCGACACCGCGGCGCCGTCGGGGGTCGTTGTTGCCCTCGAGCTTCCACCAGTCGGGCCGCAGGCCGTCGGCTGCCAGCTGGTCGATCGCTTCGGCCGCAAGCTGTGGGCGCTGGGCGTCCGCGACGGGGTTGTAGCCGACGAGTGCCTTGACTGCGTCCGGGTCGGCACGCTCGATCGCGTCGCCGGAGTCATCGCCGTGCTCGAAGATGAACTCGGTCTGGCCACTGCGCTCGGCCGGGATCACGACCTGCAGGCCCCGAGCCTTTGCGGCGGGGATCGCGTCCACCCTTACTCCTCGTCGAGCAACATCATCGGCATCTCGCGCGCGTGGAGCTGCGGGCGGGCCTGTGCAAGTGCCTCTGCACAGAGACTCTTGAGCTTGCGGACGGTCGCGTCGGTCTCGCTGGTCGGCACGCCGAGTGAAGCGAGCCAGCCGCGCAGAGAGTTGCGGTGGTCGACGGCCAGGATGAACACGTTCATCCTGGTGCCCTTCCGATGTGAGTGAGTTGGACGGTCGCGAGCGCTGCCTCGACGTCGTTTGCGTCGAGCGCACCCGCGGTCGGGGCCTTGAGGCTCGCGAGCGCTGCGGCCGCTCCATCCCTCAACAGCTCGTGAGGGCGCTTGCCCGTACCGATGCCAAGCGCCAGGGCCGCGGAGAAGGCATCTCCGGCACCGATCGGATTGCCGTCCGCGGCTGGATGCGTAACTCTCCAGACGTCACCATCTACGCCGATCGCGCCGTGCTCGCCAAGGGTGACAACCACAGATGCGGCGCCGAGCGAGCGCAGCTCGATCGCGCCTTCGATCACCTCGTCTTCGCCCGTGATCTCGCGGCCGAGCGTCTGGGCAAGCTCGCTGCGATTGAGCTTGGCGACCAGAGGCTTGCTGTCCAGTGCGGCGCGCATGGCCGCGCCGCGGGCGTCGAGGATGACGGGGACGCGGTGGCGGTTGGCCTGTTCGCAGAGGTTCGCGAGTGACTGCTCGGGCGTCCCAGGCGGCAGGCTGCCGGCGATCACCAGCAGGCCGGCCTCCTCGAGCAGGCCGGCGATGTGACGCTCAAAATCGGTCCAATCGCGAGAGGTGACCGTCGGGCCGGCCTCGTCGAAGGCGGTCGAGGTGCCGTCGTGAGCCGTGACCGTGACCGTCTGGCGGGGCGGCCCATCAACGGCGACGAGGCTGGAATTCAGGCCGGCGCCGGTGAGCTCCTTGGTGGCGTCGTCGAGGCCTGCGCGCCCGATTAGCCCGACGACGAGCGTCTCACCGCCGAGGCTGCGGACGCAGCGGGAGACATTGACGCCCTTGCCGCCGATCAGGGTGTAGACCCTGGTGACCTTGTGCACCGCGCCGACCTCAAGATGGTCGACCAAGTAGGTGCGATCGATCGCAACGTTGGCGGTGACAGTGACGATTACGCGAGCAGCGCCCGGCGACAATTCGCTACCGGTCCTCTGCCAGTACGACCGACCGCGAGATGTGCGGCGGCTGGTCTGGGTTGATGCCGCGCAGGCTGACGAGGCCCTCGGCGAAGCGGTGGATACGCACCAGCTCGGCCAGCGGGTCGCCCTCGCCGCGGATCAGGCGCGCACCGGTGGCGCGGATCTGATCGTCGATCGAGGGCTCCTGGGCGTCGAGGATCCAGACGAGGCTGCGCTCGTTGATCGCCGAGATCGGGCCGTGGCGGTACTCCATCGTCGCGTAGGCCTCACTCCAGGCCGCGAGGATCTCGCGGAACTTGAGCGCGGCCTCGTGCGCCAGCGCCATGCCGACGCCGCGGCCGAGGAAAACGAACTGCTGGATCTCACCCGCCCACGCGGGCAGCGACTCGGTGAGGTGGCGCTCGGCGCGCTGCGCCGAGGCCTCGACGTCCCAGCCGTAGGCTCCGAGCAACAGAGTCAAAACGGTGGTGGCAAAGCGCGTCTGCACGACCGACTGCTCGTCGGCGAACGGCAGATCGAGCTCCTCGGTGAGGACGCCGCTCAGCGGTGAGCCGGCAGCGCCGGTGATGCCGAGCACGCCGGTGCCGTGCGGCAGCGCGCTGACGGCGCCGATGATCTCGGTGGTCGTGCCAGAGCGTGAGATCGCGATCACCTTCTCCCAGGAGCGCCTGGGCGGCACTTCGGATCCGGGGAAGGCGTCGGTCTCCCCCCTGCCCTGGCGCTCGCGGTAGATGGCCGCCGTCTGGGCGACGTAGAGCGAGGTCCCGCACCCCAGGATCCCGACGCGGGAGCCGTCGGCGGGAAGCTTGTCCTTGAGGCTGTCGGCGAGTGCTTGCGCCTGCCGCCAGACTGCCGGCTGGCTGGCGAGCTCTGTCGAAAAGTGCGTCACAACTGCGCATCTAATCACAAATGCGCATGATTTAGACAGTATTTGTGCAGCGCGGACGCCGAACTGAGCCCGAGTGCGACCGCGTACGCCGGCCAAACTGTGCGAGGATCACTGCAGTGCCTTTGTTCGGAAGACAGCGGCCGACGCCGCCCACCGAGGAAGAGCTGCGCGCGGCCGAGGTCGACCTCGAGCGGATCCGCCAGGGCGGGATCCCGCTGGGTGCCGAGGAGCGCCTCAAGCGGGTCGCGAGCTCCAGCACGCCGTTCTTCACCAGCGACCTGAGCGCCAAGGAGTACGCCCTCGCCGAGGCGTCGGGGCTGCACGCGGTGGCGCAGGTGATGGGCTCCTCCGTGGTCCAGCACGGCTGGGTCGGAGGCCAGGGTGCCTACGCACAGGGCTTCTACCGCTCGGGCGAGCTGCCCTTCCTGTCGGAGCCTTGGAACCTGTCCCGCGAACGGGCGTTTGACCGCCTGCGCCAGGAGGCGGAACTGGCCGGCGCCGACGGGGTGATCGGGATCGAAATGAACGCGGGCTCGCTGGGAGACCGCGGAAACGTCGAGCTCGTCGTGTTCGGCACGGCCGTCCGCGACAGCACGCTGCAATCCAGCCCCGGTGACCCGCTCGGGATGTGCACGCTCTCCGGCCAGGAGGTCGACAAGCTGCGGCGCCTGGGTGCCGTGCCGGTCGGCGTCGTCGGCCACACGACCGTCCTGTCGGTGCAGCTCGGGATGAACTCGAGCTGGGTGATGAACAGCGGCGCCGGCATGTTCGGCGGCGGCGGCGCCCAGATGAACACCGAGATCATCGAGATCTCGCAGGGCGTCTACGACGCGCGTAACCGCGTGATGGCGGCGGTTCGCCGGCAGGCGAACGCCGTCGGAGCCAACACCATCGTGATCTCGACGCTGCGCCACACGATCGAGCACCACGAATACGAGCAGCCCGGTTACCGCCAGCACTTCTTCCATGTGACGATGAACGTCCTCGGTACGGCCATCCGGCTCGGAGCGCGCCGGCCGCATCCAGCGCCACTGCCCGAGCCGATGATGACGATCAACCTCGGTGACTAGCCGAAAAAGGAGCCCACCAAATGGCTGACTACGATCCGACCAGCACCGAGGGCCTCGCCGCACACGCCAGTGAGCGGCTGCAGATGAACGCCCGTGGGCTGTTCACCTCCGACCTCTCCGTCAACGAGTACCTGTGCGTCGAGAAGGCCGGCTTCGAGCCCGTCGGCCTGGTCGTGGGCTCGAGCATCTACCACATCGGTTATCAGTTCGCGAACCTGCGCCAGAACCAGGAGCTCGACGTCCTCAGCCAGGCGATGTACAACGCCCGCGAGCTGGCGATGACGCGCATGGAGGAGGAGGCAGACCAGCTCGGTGCCGATGGCGTCGTCGGCGTCCGGCTCGACATCGGCCGCTACGAGTGGGGCGCCGACATGGCCGAGTTCATCGCGATCGGCACCGCGATCCGTCACAAGGAGGGCCGGGTGCACCGGGCGCCGAACGGGCGCCCCTTCACCAGCGACCTCTCCGGCCAGGCCTTCTGGACGCTGATGCAGACCGGCAAGCGCCAGGTCGGCATGGTGATGGGCAGCTGCGTCTACCATGTCGCCCACCGCGGCATGATGCAGTCGCTCAAGCAGACCGGCAAGAACGTCGAGCTCGAGCAGTACACCCAGGCGCTCTACGACGCCCGCGAGCTCGCCATGGAGCGGATGCAGAAGGAGGCCGAGCTGATCGGTGACGGCGTGCTCGGCATCGTCGAGGTCAAGCTCCACGAGAACAACCACGGCTGGGGCAGTCACGTGATCGAGTTCTTCGCCGTCGGCACCGCCGTGGTGCCCAACGAGCACGTAGCCGACGCGCACCAGCTGCCGGACATCACGCCGGTGCTCGACATCAACGATTAGCCCGTCGAATCGGAGGCACTGAGTAGCACATGAACGCCGCGGTCGCCCCAGGGAATTCGGCAGTCAGGCTGGGTGTGGCGCGGGGGCGCTACTTCCGAGAGAACTTCGCGCAGGGCGGAGTCGATCTGGTGCAGATCATCCCCGAGCTGGTAACCAACGCCGACGCGGCAATCGCCGCGGCGGGTCATGCGACTGGTCGCATCACGCTTGAGCTAGGTTCTCCGGACCCTGCGTTTCTGGATCTGTGGGAAGCACAGATGCGTGCGCTGCGGTCCCCGGCGCTGCTCACCTGGCGGCACGAGCTGCGCTGTACCGACAACGGCGAGGGAGTTGACGCCGCCGTCATCGACCAGCGGTTGGGGGCGCTTGGTGTTGAGCCACCGAGGGCCGGGCAGCGCGGCCTCTTCGGCCGCGGACTGCGGGATGTGTGGCTCGCGCAAGGCGCAGGCCGCATCGAGGGCGTGCGTGCAGGACGTTCCGTGGAGTCGTGGTTCTTCCCTGCCCCCGGCGATGAGCCGTACGCGTTCATGCACCTCCACGACGCTCCGGCGACCCCCGAGATGTTGAGGGCGCTTGGGCTTGAGATATCGGGTACACGGGTGACGGTGCCCCTATCGACCGCTCGGCTGCCGCCGGCGGGCAGACTCCGCACCGTGGTCTCGCAACTGGTGCAGCTGCGACCAGTGCTCGAGGATCCCGCACGCGCGCTGTACCTGGTACAGCCCGGGCAGACACCACAGCTGGTCCGCGACCCCGCGCCCGAGCCCGACCCGGAACAGCCGGTGCTGTTTGACGGTGAGGTAGCCGTCACCTCGGCGATAGCCGCCAGGATCGTCGTTCGTCGCGCCGTCGAGCCGATCTCGCAGGGCTTCTCGCGCGCAACCCGCCGCGGCGGCCTCGTAATCCGTTCCGGCCGAGCAGCGCACGAGACGACGCTGGCGGGCTTCGAGGGCCGTCCCGGTGCCCGCCACCTTTACGGCGAAGTCTACTGCGAAGCGATCGAGGCGCTGCAGCGTGACGCGTTGCATAAGCCGCGCCCGGAACTCGTGGTCAAGGTCGACCGCTCCGGACTCAACGAACATCACCCCATCGTCGCAAAGCTGTACGCCGCCATCGATCATGTGCTGAAGCCGATCGTCGCAGCCGAGGAGCGTCGCGCTGGAGCACACCTGATCGCTGCACCCCGCGCGGTGACCGCCCGCGACGAAGTGGGACTGCGGGCACTCAACGATCTGCTCAAGACTGCGTTCGAGCAACCCGGCCACGCCAGCGCAGAGCCCGGCAACCAACCCGCAGCTAACCCCCCAGCGCGCGTGACGGAACAGGCCCGAGGCGACGACGACGCACCGGGCGCCGAAGAAGAAAGGCCGCCGGGCAGCGACATGGCGCATGTTTCGGAGACCCTGCTGGCGCCGCTGCGGTTCAAGCAGTCCCCGATCCGCGTGCACCCCGGCGAAAAGCGGACCGTCACGCTCATCGCCAACCCCGTCAGCGTGCCGCCCGGCACGGCCATCGAGATCGAGTCAGACCCCGGTCTGACAGTAGCTCTGCACCGGGAAGTGATCCCCGAGCCGCACAGCCGCGGGAGCAGCACGGTGCAGCTCAACGTTCGTGCGCGCGTGACCGTGGAGCCAGGTTCACGTCTCACCGTGCTCGCCGCCGCCGGCGAGCATAGTGCCGAGCTCGAGCTGGTCATCGTCCGTCACCGCGCCGCCGGCTGGGTACGCGAGATCGCCCGCAAGAACACCGACCAGAGCATCGAAGCCGAATTCGATCCAGAAACCGGCATCGTCACCGTTCACGAAGGCCGCCGCGAGTTCCGCGAGCTCGAACGCGCCGCCCACCGCGCCGGATACACGAGAAAGCGCGCCCCCGAATATGTCCCCTTCAGGATGCTCGAAGTCGAAGCAGCAGCCAACGCCGTCTACCAATGGGCGGCCAGCGAAGTCATCGCCAGGCGTATCTCAGAGGAGCGACCGACTGACCCCGCCGAGTACGCCCAAGCTGTTCACTTCGAGGCGCAGGCGCTGCGCCACCGCGCCCACCACAAGCTCATGCAGGCCTTCCTCGAACCCGAGATCTTCGAGGGCTCGCTCACGCTCATGCGCAAGACGACACCCAGCCGCCAGCTGCGACTGGTCGAGCCTGACAGGTTGGTCACGCAGAACCTTGTGGTCGAGGGTCCCTCTGATCATGTGGACCGCTGACTGGCGTCGGCGGGAGGTGAGCCCCCGGCGACCGCGCCCTCGCCCCAGAGGACAGCACGAGACCTCCCGCTCCGGCTGGCATTAGCACTGCGAACAGCCGTCGCCTTGCCCGACCTCCCGCAGCCATTCGCGCCGCTCGCGGGCACGCCGTGGATCCAAGAACTTGCTCCAATGACAGAGCAGACAACGGCCGCCACAGTCGGACGGATGCCTGACCGCGATGTCACGAGGTCGCGGGACTGACGAGATCCCGGACACGCGGAGAGCACACAGGTGGCGGGCCTTTGTTCGGGCTCGCTGATGACGTCGATAGGCGCGGGTACGCATCGATCGGGCTCCTTAGGTCGGCCCCGCCCGCGCCAGCTCTGGCGCGGGCTAGAGCGTCTGTTGCCCTGCCCGCTCAAACCTCATGCTGGAAGTGCCCCATGCTTCAGTTCCACTCGCAATACCAGGTAGTTATTGGGTGCTGCCTACCCGGGCGGCGGTGCGTGGTGATGTCGTTGGTGGCATCCGCGACAGAGAACGACGAGGTCGCTCGCGAGCTCGGCTCCGATCCGCTCGTAGGTGTTGTGGTGGACTTCAAGCCCGTCTCGGTGACTGCTGTCGAGCGAGCATCGATGCCCTGCTCGCATCAGCGCTGCGGCTCTTGTTGTCTTCCACTCGAGCGTCTGCAGATACTCGCGATAGGGCATCAGTCGAAGCTCGTGCATCCGCTCGTTCGCGACTGGCCCGCCGACCGCCGGCTCAGGCTCTGTGCGGCCGATCGCGCTGAGCCGCCAGACGTTGCGTGCCGGGTTCTCGATCAGCCCGTCTCGTTTAAGATTCGTCAGCGCCCAAGACATTTCATAATCGACCCGCGGTCGCAAGCTGCCACGCTGGCGTACCGGTAGCGCCGACAGCTCGCGTGCTGTGAAGCCGCCCAGCGCCCGGGCCCTGTCGAAGATCACCCGGCGTTGACCGGTTCCCCCATGGTCGCGAAGGGCAACCAGGATCGCCTCTCTGACGCGTACGCGCAGGGCGAGAAGCTCGTCGCGGGTCAACTCAGCACTTGCGGCGGTGTCTCGCATCCCTGGCCGCGGCGACGACTCAGGGGCGCCTTGCACCGATGGCTGCACTGGGTCCGTCGGAAATGTCTCGCGCGAGACGAGCGATCCGTATCGCCGGTTCCTCACGAAGCCGCCCCTCTCGCGCTTCCAGAGGGCGACGGTTAGCAACAGAAGGGCACCGACGATCGCGCCAAGGATCAGTCCTCCGACGCCATCCGTGACATAGGGGGTCAACGCTGTGCTGAGCGCCCTACCGACGCATGCCCCTGCGTTGTCCCCGTGAGGACACCCGGCCACCGTGGCATGACGATGTGCCGCGTGCGAGACGGCGATCAGCAGGCCGATGACAGCGCCGGCACCGGCCCACGCGCCGATCCAATCGAAAGGACCGGACGACCTCCACGACGCTTGCGACGACGCGTCAAACGCCCGCTCCGACTCGCGCGGGCAGCTCACATCGCTGAACGCTCATGAGCACATCGTCCACGAAACTGCGGACTGGTACTTCTGGCCCCGGTCATTTTGGGCGGGCCTCAGCCTGAGCCGGCAGGCGGGCGCCTGGTCGTCGCCATTGGCATCGCGGCCACGAACCGGCGTCGCGCCGGAAGCGATCGTCGTCAGGCTTGGCCGGCCGGTCGCGGTTTGCTGTAGACGCGCGCAACTTCACCCAGTAGCTCAACGTCTCGCTGATACGTCTCACCGAGCCGCTCTGCGACCCTGATCGAGCCAATGTTCTCCGGTCGGATCAGACTGATGACCTCCTCAGCGTTCAGCACCCCGAACGCGTAGTCGATCGCCGCGTTTCCGGCCTCGGTGGCGTACCCGTTCCCCCACGCGTCTCGGTCGAGCACCCAACCGACTTCGAGGCCGGGCCATCCGTCGGGCTGCCAAAGGCCGGCGCGACCGATGAACCGCCCGGTCGCGCGATCTTCTAGCGCCCATTGTCCGTAACCACGCAACTGCCAATGTCCGAGGTGGAGAGCCATTGCTCGAAACGCCGCGCCTCGATCAAGCGGAGCGCCCTGTTCGAGGAATCTCATGACCTCAGGATCGGCATACATCCGGGCATACGCGTCAAGATCGTCAAGCCGCAGCGATCGCAGACGAAGCCGCTCCGTGTCAAGCTCAGGAACCACGGCTCAGGAGGCTAATCGAACCTACGAGCTCTGAGTGTCCATGGATCATCGCCGTAGCGCGCGCGGCCGGACAGGCCGCGCGTGCTTGACCTACCAGAGCCCCGCTGTATAGGCTGCCCGCTCAGATGAGCTCAACGGTCATCTGCATTTCAGCAAGCGACGGGGCAAAGGCTGACGAAGTCGCCACTGCCGTTGGAGAGGCCCTGGGCTTCCGCGTGATAAATGAGGAGATCGTTGCCCGGGCGGCTGCTGAGGCCGGCGTCGATCAGCAGGCCATCGAAGACGTGGAGCAGCGCAAGACGGCCCTGACAAAGATCCTGGATCTCGTGGCGCTCTGGGGAGCCTCGACTCCGGAGTTCTACCTGTCTGCGGACCCTCAGCTCGTCGAAGGGATCCCGGGTGTCGCGACGCCTTACACCACTGCCTCGACTCGCCAGAGCGAAGCGCTTCGCGATCTCATCCGCTCGGCCATTGACGAGTTCATGGCCGCCGGTGAGGTCGTGCTCCTGGCGCACGCCGCCTCGCAGTCGCTGGCCGGGCGTGATCACGTACTCCGCGTGCTGGTGACCGCGTCCCCGCCGACGCGGAGCGCGAGGCTCGCCGAGTCCCTCGAGATTCCCGCCAAGAAGGCAGACGCCCTGGTTAAGAACGGTGACGCTGGTCGTGCTGACTATCTGAAGCGCTTTTACGGGATCGACAACGAGCTGCCGACGCATTACGACATCGTCGTGAACACCGACAAGCTCACCCCGGAGGAAAGTGCAGCAGCAATCGTGAGCCTGGCGAGCCCGGTCGCAGGCGCACGGAGCTGAACGTCGTTCACTGACACCGCAGTATCAGGTTGTTCCCGCACCGCGCCTCCCACAAGCGGCGTCCTGTGGCGCCTGACGAGGCAAGCTGAGTACGCCGTGCTGGGTCTCAGACCCGGCTGCCGCCGCCCAGGAACGAGTCGACGAAGTCATTGCTTGCCGACAGTTCTGCGGGCGTTCCCTCCATCCGCAGCCGGCCACCGCCGAGCACGTAGGTCCGGTCTGAGATCTCCAAGACCGCCCTCGCGCGCTGCTCCACCACGAGCACCGACGCTCCCGTCTCCGCTAGCCGGTGGACGTGCTCCCGGAGCACGGTGGCGGCGATGATCGGGGCCAGGTTGGCGGTCGGCTCGTCGAGCACGACGAGTGCCGGCGCAAGCATCAGCGCGCGCCCCATCGCCAGCATCTTGCGCTCGCCGCCGCTGAGCTTGCCGGCGCGCCGGCCCTGCATCCCCGCGAGCTGCGGGAAGACCGTCAGCACGTGGTCGATCCTGGCGGGGACGTCCCGCGCCTTGAGCAGGTAGCCACCCATCTCGAGGTTCTCGCGCACCGTCAGCGGCGCGAACACGTCATCGACCTGCGGCACGTAGCCGACTCCGATCCTGGCGATGTTCTCGGACCGCCACCCGGTGACGTCGTTGTCGCCGATACGCACGCTCCCGTCGAGCGTCTCGACGACGCCGACGATCGCCTTCAGCAGCGTGCTCTTCCCCGAGCCGTTGGGGCCGACGATCGAGACCACCTCACCTGGGGCGACGCGGATCGAGATGCCGTGAACCACAGGGCTGCCTCCGTATCCGGCGCTCAGCCCCTCGGTCACGAGTGCAACGCCCTGCACCGAGTCAGCCTCCAGGGCCGCTGCGCGAGGCGGCTCAGCCGACAAGGTAGGCCTCCACGACCTCTTCCTTGGCGCGCAGCGCGGCCATCGTCCCCGCAGCCAACACCTTTCCGTCTGCCAGCACGTAGACCGGGTCACAGAACTCGTCCATGATCGACAACTCGTGCTCCACCATCACGACGGTCGTACCTTCCACGCAGAGCTGGACCAGGTGGCCTCCGATGTCGTGGGCCAGACGCGGATGCACGCCGGCCATCGGCTCATCGAGCAACAGCACATCTGGCTCGGCCATCAGCGCCCGCATGATCTCCACGAGCCGGCGCTGGCCGCCGCTCAAATCGCCCGCGTAGCGGTCGGCGAGTCCGAGCAGACCAAAGCGCTCGAGCATCGACTGCGCCCGGTCGATCGACTCCGCCTCCTGGGCTCCCCAGCGCCGGCGGCCTCCCATCGCGCCGACGAAGCTCTCGCCTCGCTGGTTGGGAATCGCGCACACGAGATTCTCCAGCACGGTGAGCCGCTTGAACTCGCTTGCGAGCTGGAAGGTCCGCACCAGTCCCAAACGTGCACGCCGGTAGGCAGGAAGTGAGGTGACATCCTGGCCCTTGAACAGAATCTGACCGCTGGTTGGTGGAAGCGTTCCGGCCAGCATCGCGAGCACCGTTGACTTGCCGGCACCGTTGGGCCCGATGATGCCGGTCAAGCGCCCGCGCTCAAACGCAAGCGTGGCCCCGTCGACGGCACGCACGCCCTCAAAGGCCCGCACAAGATCGCGGCACTCCAGGATCACGTCGCGGCCGGACTCCAGGACTGCTTCGGCTGCGCCGTTTGGGCTGTGTGCACGAGCCAGGAGAGGTTCTGCGAGCAGTGGGGGCCCGGCGAGCTTCGCGGGTTCCGCCGGCATTGCGACGCTGAGCTCGCCACCCACCGGCGAGCTCTCACCAGGGGATGCCGTCGGCTCGGCGCCGGCGCCGATCACCGCAGGAGCGCCGGACTCGACCCCGGGTGGCGGCGCAAAGCGGGTGGCGAGCTTACGCCGCCGCTCAGGCAGGATCCCCTGCGGCCGAAACCACAGGAAGGTGAGGATCAGTAGGCCGATCACCACCCACTCGAGAGCCGGGATCAGGTTCGGGTTCCCGCCCACGGGCGGGATGTAACGGGTCGCCTCCTCAAAGGCGACGGGCACGATGACCGCGCCCAGCATCGCGCCACGGTGGTTCCCGAGCCCACCAATGATCACCGCGGCGAACAACACCACCGTCTCCGCGTAGCCCCAGGCCTGCGGATCCCACAGATTGATGAAGCCGACCAGAATGCCTCCGGAGAGGCCGGCGATCGCCCCGCCGATGATCAGCGACGAGGTCCGCAGTGAGCGCACGTTCTTGCCCAGCGAGTCGGCCACCAAATCGTTGTCCCGCATCGCTCGCAGCGTGCGCCCGTACGGAGACTCGGTGATGCGGTTGACGAACAGATAGACGCCGAACGCCACCAGCAGCGCGGCCGCGCCGTAAGCCCACTGGTAGCCGGCCGACTGCGGGTTGAACGAGCCCTGCAGCGGAGACGGGACCAGCGACAGGCCGGCAGCACCGTTGAACAATGGCACGTAGTTGTTCACCAGCAGGTTGAACATGACCGCGGTGACGAGCAGACCGACCGCGGCGAAATCACCGCGCAGGCGCTTGCCGACGATCGCGGCGAACGGAATGGCCAGTAGCCCACCCACGAGCGCGGCTCCGATCCAGGGCAGCGGGAACGGCAGGTTCCAGCCAAAAATGTAGCTCTGAAAGGCGCCGTTGGCGCTGTCGCTCG
>DASZLT010000039.1:0-30069 GCA_035552235.1 Solirubrobacteraceae bacterium | reverse complement strand
GGCGAGATGTTCGAGCACTGCCTGCCCGAGGACCTGATCCAGTACGGCCTGATCCCCGAGTTCATCGGTCGCCTGCCCGTGATGTCGGCGATCCATCAACTCTCACGCGACGAGCTGATGGAGATCCTGACCGAGCCGAAGAACGCCCTGGTCAAGCAGTTCCAGCGCTTCTTCCAGTTCGACGGGATCGAGCTGGTGTTCGCCGACGAGGCCCTGCACTCGGTCGCCGACAGGGCGCTCGAGCGCGAGACCGGCGCCCGCGGGCTGCGCTCGATCATCGAGGAGGTCCTGCTCGAGGTTCAGTTCGAGTTGCCCTCCCGGCGCGACGTAAAGAAGTGCGTGGTCACCCGCGACACGATCGACAAGGGCACCCCGCCCACGCTCGTCACACAGGCCGTCGACGACGAGCACGACGAGGGCGAGGCGGCGGCTTAGCCTTCCTCGGCCGGCTCGCCGCTGCTTCGCCGGCCTCGCCAGAGCGCTGCTTCACTCGTCTTTCACAGGTCCGCTTCACTCTCGTTGCCACAGCGCACGAGCGCGTCCTGTTGCCGCGGGCCCAGGCGTGACCAGTTAAGAGAATCGACACCGACCCGTCTGATTCTTCTGATCCGTTCCGAAAATCGGCGCCCGTTAGACGAATCACGATCGGTTCGTTCGATTTGTCTGTCCAGGCATGCGTTCAGGACGGCGCTGGAGCGTGTCGTCGGCCTAAACTCGGCGTCGAATGGACACCATTGAGATGAAGACGCGGTACGAGCCGGCTGACGTCGAGCCACGGATCGCGCAGGCCTGGCTTGACTCTGGCATCTCCCACCCCGAGCCGGAGGGAGACCCCGCCGAGAACTACTCGATCGCGATTCCGCCGCCGAACGTGACGGGCGTGCTGCACATGGGCCACGCGCTCAACAACGCCGTGCAGGACACGCTGATCCGCCGAGCCCGCCAGCAGGGCAAGCGCACCAAGTGGATCCTCGGCACCGACCACGCCGGCATCGCCACACAGACGCAGGTCGAGAAGGAGCTGCTCAGCCGCCTCGGCACCAGCCGCGAGGAGCTCGGTCGCGAAGAGTTCATCAGCCGCGTCTGGGCCTGGCGTGAGCGCTACGGCAGTCAGATCATCGAGCAGATCAAGCGCCTGGGCTCGACCCCGGACTTCAGTGACGAGCGCTTCACGTTCGACGATCGCTACGGCGAGGCGGTGCTGAAGGTCTTCGTCGACCTCTACGAGAAGGGCTACATCTATCGCGACCGCTACCTCGTGAACTGGGACCCGGGCAGCCGCTCGGCGATCTCCGACCTCGAGGTCGACGAGCGCGAGGTCACCGACACGCTGTTCTACATCGACTATCCGCTCGCCTCGGGCAGCGGCTCGATCACGGTCGCGACAGTGCGACCGGAGACGATGCTCGCCGATGTCGCGATCGCCGTGAACCCCGATGACGAGCGCTACCAGCGCCTGATCGGGGAGACCGCGATCCTGCCGATCGTCGGGCGCAAGCTGAAGATCATCGCCGACGGCTACGTCAAGACCGACTTCGGCACCGGCGCCCTGAAGATCACGCCGGGCCACGATCCCAACGACTTTGAGATCGGCAACCGCCATGGGTTGCCGCATCCGAGCGTGATCGGCGAGGACGGCTGCATGGAGGGCGAGGCTGTCCCCGAGCGCTACCTCGGTCTCAAGACAGGCGACGCGCGCATCGCGATCGTCGCCGAGCTCGCCGAGCTCGGCCTGATCCGGCGGCGCGAGGAGTACACGCACACGGTCCCCTTCAGCAACCGCTCCGGAGCGCGCATCGAGCCGCTGATCTCGCTGCAGTGGTTCATGCGCATGGACGAGCTCGCCGAGCCGGCGGTCGACGTGGTCAAGTCGGGCCAGATCAAGTTCCACCCCGAGCGCTGGACCAAGGTCTATCTCGACTGGATGGGGAACATCCGCCCCTGGTGCGTCTCGCGTCAGCTGTGGTGGGGCCACCAGATCCCGGTCTGGTACCACGACGACGGCCGTGTGCATGTCGACACCAAGGCGCCCGACGGCCCCGGCTGGGAGCGCGATCCCGACGTGCTCGACACCTGGTTCTCGAGCGGCCTGTGGCCGTTCGCGACACTCGGCTGGCCCCAGCGGACGCCGGAGCTCAAGGCCTTCTACCCGACCGATGTGCTCAGCACCGGCCGCGACATCATCTTCCTTTGGGTCGCCCGGATGATCATGCTCGGGCTCGAGTTCACCGGGGAGATCCCGTTCAGCGACGTCTATATCCACTCGATCATCCAGGCGCCCGACGGCCGCCGCATGTCGAAGTCCCTCGGGACCGGAATCGACCCGCTCGCGCTGATCGATGGCGGTGAGCGCCCGCCGGTGTTCGCCAAGTCCGCGGGCGAGGACGCTGGCGAGTTTCCCGCCTACGGCGCCGACGCCGTGCGCTGGGGCCTGCTCGCCATGTCCTCGGGGCAGGACGTGCGCTTCAACGAGGAGAAGGTCTCCCAGGCCCAGCAGCTCACCAACAAGCTCTGGAACGCGTCGCGCCTGGTGCTGGGGCGCGTCGACGCCGGGACGCGTGCTGAGGCCCGGCCGCAGGCTCCCGAGGACCACTGGATCCTCGCGCGTCTGCAGCGCGCCGTTGCGGCCGTCGGGGAGGCGATCGACAGCTTCGAGTTCAGCCGTGCCGCGCTCTCGCTCTATGACTTCGTCTACGGCGAGCTCTGCGACTGGTACCTCGAGCTGGTCAAGCCGCGCCTGTACGAAGGCGACCCCGATACGGCCGCGACGCTGCTGCACATCCTCACCGAGACGGTGACGCTCGCGCACCCGCTGATTCCGTTCGTGACCGAGGAGATCTACGCCCACATCCCGGGCTCCGAAGGCCTGCTCGCGGGTGGGCGGGCCCAGTCCGGTGCTTCCGCGGGCAACCCCGACGCGCTGGCGGAGCATGAGGTGGAGCGTGCGATCGAGGCGATCCAGGCGATCCGCGCCTGGCGCGACGCCGCTGACGTCAAGGCCTCGGCGATCCTCGAGGCGCAGCTGCGGGCCGAGGGCTACGAGGAGACCGTCGCCCACCTGGCACGGCTGGGTCGGCTCGAGATCGGCGTCGATGGCGACGGCCTCGATGGCTCTGCGGCGGCGATCGCGATCCCCGGCGGCGTGATCCATGTCCTGGCGTCGGCTGACGTCGACGTGGAGGCCGCCACGCGCAAGCGCGAGGCCAAGCGCAGCGAGCTCGAGGCCGAGATCAAGCGCGCCGAGGGCAAGCTCGCGAATCAGGGCTTTACCGCCAAGGCGCCGCCGGCCGTCGTCGAGGCCGAGCGCACCAAGCTCGAGGCGCTGCGTGCCGAGCTGGAGGCCCTGTGACCCCGGAGCTGGAGGCCCTTTGACTCCGGAGGAGGCAGAGGCGCGGCTGCTGTCGCTCGAGCTGTTCGGGATGCGCTTCGGCCTGGACCGCATGCGCCGGCTGATGACGGCGCTCGGTCACCCGGAGCGCAAGTTCGAGTCGATCCATGTCGTCGGCACCAACGGCAAGAGCTCGACGACACGCATGATCGCCGCGATCCTCACCCATCATGGGTGTCGCTCCGGCTCGTACCTCTCACCGCACCTGGTCGGCTTCAACGAGCGCATCCGCGTCGACGACCAGGACATCACTCCACAGCAATTTGCCGACGCGATCGAACGTACGCTGCGCGCTGCCGAGCAGGTCAACCGCGCCGGCGGCGCGGATGACTCGGTCACGCAGTTCGAGCTGCTGACCGCCGCGGCCTACTCCGAGCTCGCGGCCGACGGCGTCGAGGTGGCCGTGATCGAGGCAGGGCTCGGTGGCCGCTATGACGCGACCAATGTGATCCCGTCCAAGGTCCAGGTCCTGACCAGCGTCGGGCTCGAGCACACGCGCTGGCTGGGACCGACGATCACCGCGATCGCCCGCGAGAAACTCGATGTCGTGCGGCCCGGCGGAACGCTCGTGCTCGGGTCCGGGATGCATCCCGAGGCGTTGGCCGTGGCCGAGCAGGTCGCGGCGGAGCGCGGCACGACGATCGTCCAGGCAGATGCCGACCCGCACGCCGTCGTCGGTGCGCTGGGCAACTTCCAGCGGCGCAACTTCGCACTCGCGCGCGCGGCCGCCGAGGCGTTCCTCGGTCAGCTCGACGAGGCCGCCGTCGAGGCCGCCGCGGCCGACGTGCGCGTCCCGGGACGCATGCAGGTCGTTGACACCGAGCCGATGACGCTGCTCGACGGCGCCCACAACCCCGACGGGATCAGCGCCCTGACCGAGTCGCTTCCGGCGCTCATCGCCTCGGGGCGGACGGCGGACGGGCGTGTCGTGGCCGTCGTCTCGATCCTCGACGACAAGGACGCCTCCGCGATGCTGCGCTCGCTGGCGCCACTTTGCGACGCCCTGGTGCTCTGCTCGAGCCATAACCCGCGCGTGTTGCCACCGCCGACGCTGAGCTCGCTGCTCGACCAGCTGGCGCCGGAGATCACGATCGACCACGAGGTGGTGCGCTCCCCGCACGCTGCGCTGCGGCGTGCCCGCGAGCTGGCCGGGCCGCATGGCCTGGTGGTCGCCACCGGCTCGCTCTACCTGATCTCCGACCTGATGCATGACGAAACCACCAGCGGCACGCGTCGCGCCTCGATGCTGTGAACGACGAACACGAACATCGACCCAGCTTCCTGAAGATGATGGGCCTCGTTGCCGTCAGCGTGGCGTTCACGATCCTGTTGTTTTTCGGTGTCGGCTACGTCCTCGGTCGCATCTTTCTCTGAGAACCGGGTAAATGCCCACGGGCGGAGGTGAGCGGGTGAGATCCGGCGCCCGGAATGCGCCAGAATTCCTGCGTATCTGTTTCCGCCTACCTTTACACTCGGCCATTCAATGACCCCTGTCGCGGGCATATTCGGGATCAAGAACCACACGGCGAGCCTGATCGTCGATCTGGCGCTCGTGGTGCTGGCCATCATCTGGCTGTCGCTCATCTACTGGACCTGGGCCGACGCCCGGCGGCGTATCGCCGACAACATCCTCGTCGCCTGCGCGACGGTCACGTCGTTCTTCCCGTTCATCGGCACGATCGTCTACATGATCGTGCGCCCACCCGAGTACCTCGAGGACGTGCACGAGCGTGAGCTCGAGATCCGCGCTGCACAGGCGCGGATCTCACAGATCGGCGCACACACCTGCCCGTACTGCGACCACGACGTCGAGACGGAGTTCCTGCGCTGTCCGCACTGCCTGCGCAAGCTCAAGGACCCCTGCTCCAACTGCGGCAAGCCGCTCGATGCCGACTGGCAGATCTGCCCGTATTGCGAGACCGATCGCGGCCTCGACCCGGCGATCACACAGCGACGCAGCCGCCGAGCCCGCCGCGACCCGCAGCAGACGATGGTGGCGCCGCCACCGTCGGACCTGCTGTAGCGGCCCGCTAACCTGCCCGCGGGCAGTCAGCCCACCCAACCTCTTGAACTGAAAGGTCGTGCCCATGGCTGAGCGCACGCTGATCCTCGTCAAACCCGACGCCTTCGCCCGCAACCTCACCGGTGAGATCATCTCCCGCTTCGAGCGCAAGGGCCTGAGGCTGGGCGCGCTCAAGCTCGAGACGCTGAGCCGCGCGACCGCCGAGCGCCACTACGCCGAGCACAACGGCAAGCCGTTCTTCGGCGAGCTGGTCGAGTTCATCACCTCGGGTCCGCTGGTCGCGATGGTGCTCGAGGGCGAGTCCGCCGTCGAGGCCGCGCGCCAGGTGATCGGCGCCACCAACCCGCTGCAGTCGGCTCCCGGGTCGATCCGTGGCGACTTCGCCGTGGCGATCGGCACCAACATGGTGCACGGCTCGGACTCGCCCGAGTCGGGCCAGCGCGAGGTCGGGATCTTCTTCCCTGAGCTCTAGCGGAAGGCCATCGGCCGTGATCCTCGCCTCCGGCTCGCCTCAGCGCCACGCGATCCTCGAACAGCTGGGCGTCGAGTTCAGTGTCGTCGCCACGGGAGTCGACGAGCTGACCGCGGGGCTACCGGAGGAGGTCGCCGTCGAGAACGCCTGCCGCAAGGCCCGGGCCGCCGCCGCCCAACGGATCGGCGGCGGCGACCGCGTCCTCGGCGTCGACACGCTGGTCGCCCTCGACGATCGCCTCTACGGCAAACCGACGGATCGCGACGAGGCGGCGGCGACCCTGCGGGCCCTGGGCGGGCGCAGCCACCATGTGGTCAGCGGCGTCTGTTTGATCGAGCACGGACGCGAGCGCACCGCCGTGGCCGTGACGACCGTCGGCTTCAGGCCGCTGGACGCTGCGTCGATCGATTGGTATCTGGATACCGGGGAGTGGCGGGGCAGGGCCGGTGGCTACGCGATCCAGGGTCGCGGCGCGGCGCTGGTCGAGTCCATCCAGGGCGACTACCTGAATGTCGTCGGGCTTCCGGTTGCTACGCTGCTCGATCTGTTGCCTTCGCTGCTTTTTTCGGCGATTTAGCGGCAATAAAGGCAACTAAACCGGCCGAGTCCGATACACTCGGCAGCGACGGATGGGACTTGGCTCCAGGGTTCAGTCAGCCTGCGCTCGCCGCCCGTCTGAACCTTCCAATCTTCTGTCCTTTTAATGGGTTTCTTCACGTACCTAACGGGTTTCGGCGGCCGCGACATGGCCGTGGATCTAGGCACCGCCAACACGCTCGTATACGTACGCGGGCGCGGCATCGTGCTCTCAGAGCCCAGCGTCGTCGCCGTCGACTCACGCACCGGCGAGGTGCACGCCGTCGGCATCGAGGCCAAGCGCATGCTCGGCCGTACGCCCGGCACGATCTCGGCGATCCGGCCGTTGAAGGACGGCGTGATCGCCGACTTCGAGGTCACCGAGGAGATGCTCCGCCACTTCATCCAGAAGGTCCACCAGAACCGCTGGGCGCACCCGCGCGTCGTCGTCTGCGTGCCCTCCGGCGTCACCGGCGTCGAGAAGCGCGCGGTCGAGGAGGCCTGCCTCTCGGCCGGTGCGCGCCAGGCCTACCTGATCGAGGAGCCGATGGCTGCCGCGATCGGCGCCGGCCTGCCGGTCGGCGAGCCGACCGGCTCGATGGTCGTCGACATCGGCGGCGGCACCAGCGAGGTGGCGGTGATCTCGCTCGGCGGGATCGTCGTGTCCCAGTCGATCCGCGTTGGCGGCGACGAGCTCGACGAGGCGATCATCAACTACGTCAAGCGCGAGTACAAGCTTCTCATCGGCCAGCAGACCGCAGAGGAGGTCAAGCTGGAGATCGGTTCCGCGTTCCCGATGCCCGAAGAGGTTCAGGCTGAGATCCGCGGGCGCGACATGGTCTCGGGCCTGCCCAAGACCGTGGTGCTCACCAGTGAGGAGATTCGGGGTGCGTTGGAGGAGCCGGTGTCCCAAATCATCGATGCCGTCAAGGAGACGCTCGATCGGACTCCGCCAGAGCTCGCGTCCGACATCATGGACCGCGGGATCATGCTGGCCGGGGGTGGCTCGCTGCTGCAGGGTTTGGAAGATCGCATGCGGCACGAGACCCAGATGCCCGCTCATCTCGCCGAGTCGCCACTCACCTGTGTGGCGGTCGGCTCCGGTAGGTCGCTCGAGGAGTTTGAAGCGATCCACCGTTCCAGCAAGAATTCACGCAACCGGCGCCGTCGCTACTAGAACGGGGTCCGGGGCCTTGGAGATTTTCAGTTGCACGACAAAACAATTCGTCGGCGACGCGCGGTGCTCGCGCTGCTCGTCGTCATCTCCCTTGCGCTCTTAACCGACTACTTCGGCGAGTCGTCGAGCAGCCCGCTGCACTCGGTCCAGCGGGGCATCGCGACGGTGCTCTCACCGCTGCAATCCGGCGCCAGCACGGTGCTCTCCCCGTTCCGGGACGCCGCCAACTACGTCTCCTCCACGTTTGACGCCAAGTCGAAGCTGGCGACCGCGGAGAACAAGTACAACGCGCTGGTGAAGCAGTACGCCAAAATCACGTACGAGGGAGAGCAGTACCGCAAGGCGGCGGCGCTGCTGCGCCTCGACGAGAAATACGGCATCAATAACTTCGGGCCGGTTGCCGCGGCCCTGATCGGTGCGGACCCGGTCCTCTGGTACAGCACGATCACCGTCGACAGGGGGTCGGATTCCGGCGTCAAGTACCTCGATCCCGTCGTTGGGCCGAGCGGACTGATCGGTGATGTCACGACAGTCAGTCCGACCACATCCGTGGTTTCGCTGATCACCTCTCCGAACTTCGCGGTGGGCGCGGAGATCGAGAATGAAGCCGGTGCCGCGGGCCTGATTCAGCCGAAGGTCGGCGATCCCGGCGTGCTGGTGCTGAACAACCTGCCCACTTCGTCGACCGTCGCGAACGGTCAGCTGGTGGTCACCGACGGGTTCAAGGACCCCAGTGCGCCGACGGTCGAGTCCTACGCGCCTGCGGGAATCCCGATCGGAACGGTATCCAGCACCGATCCGCAGAACAGCCTGCTGGAAAACCAGCAGGAGCAGGTCACGCCGCTTGCGGACCTGCAGCATCTCAGCCTCGTGCAGATCCTGACCCATCCTCACAACAGCTGACGATGCAGGGATGAGCAACAAGGATTCCACCACCGTGCAGCTGGCGTTGAGGATCGCACTGGTCGCGTTCGTCACGGTGCTCGTCCAGGAGACGGTCGTCTCTCAGATCACGCTGTTCGGCGTCACCGCCGACATCACGTCGTTGGTCGTGATGTCGATCGGCCTCCTGGCCGGCTCGATGGCCGGGGCCGTCACCGGTTTCACCATCGGCCTGTTCGTCGACCTCGTGATGTTCCAGACGGTCGGTATCACCTCGCTGCTGTTCATCACGATCGGCTACTGGTCGGGGCGCCTGCGCGAGCTGCGCGACCCCTCGCACGGGTTGATCCCGCTCGCGATGGGGGCCATCGCCACCGGGTTCGCCGGCTTTGGCATGGCCCTGATCCAGTTCCTGCTGGGCGTCGATGCGCCCGTCAGCTGGTTGCTGATCCAGCAGATCATCCTTCAGGTCCTGGTCAACTGCCTGATCGCGCTGCCGGTGTACGAGCTCGTGCGCCGGCTGCTGTACCGCGCACTGCCGCGGGACCCGCAGGCCCGCCGGCGCCGGGCCTACACGACTTCCCTCAGTCCCCTGCAGCGGCCGTCCGAGCGGCTCGGCGGCGCCCGCATGAGGGCACGCTGATGCTCGGGCCGATGGACGAGCGGACCCCGCCAATGACCCCACAGCTGGCGCTGCGCGTGGCGATGATCGGCGGCCTCGCGCTGCTGCTGTTCGCGATCATCTTCTTCCGCCTCTGGTTCCTGCAGGTCCTTTCCGGGACCCATTACGTCGCCGAGGCGCAGAGCACCCAGACCCAGCACGTGACCGTCGCTGCTCCCCGCGGGGAGATCGTCGACTCGACCGGCACGACGCTTGTCCAATCGGTGCGCGTGCCGTCGATCCAGATCGCGCCGAAGAGCCTGCCCGCGGCGGTCGTGCTCGACGGGCGCGTGAAGCTTCCGGTTGTGATCCCGGCCAAGGACGACGCGCTGTTCGGCCGGCTCGCGAGGCTGATCGGTTTTCCCGCCACGCCGCACCGCTGCACCTACACGGTGTATTGGACCAGGGGACCGGTCAAGTACACGACGCAGCTGGCAACGATCCCGTGCCGGATCGCCGAGAGTGTCGCCCAGGCGCCGTACGCCAACGTGACGATCAAGACCAACGTTCCGACGTACGTCCAGGACTACATCGCGGAACGCAGCGTCCACTACCGCGGGGTGCTGTGGCAGGACACCTACACGCGCCAGTACGCGCTCGGCGAAGCGGGCGCGCAGACGTTCGGAACGCTCAATCAGATCAGCCCGACGGAACTGAAGGTCTACAAGAACGTCAAGGCGGGCGACATCGTCGGCCAGTCCGGCCTCGAAGCCGAATACAACCAGTACCTGCAGGGTGTCGACGGCAGCGAGGGCGTCAAGGTCAATGCGCAGGGCGAGTTCCAGGGCTACGCGAAGGGCACTCCGACGCAGATCGGGGACACGCTCAAGCTGTCGCTGAACGCGCCGCTCGAGAAAGTCGGCCAACAGGCACTCGGAGATTCGGTGAGCGCCCGCGGCGGCAAGGGGGGCGCGTTCGTAGCGATGAATCCCCAGACGGGCCAGATCTACGCGATGGGGTCCAACCCGAGCTACAACCCGGCCGCGACCTCGTCATCGATCTCCGCCAAGGAGCTCAAATTCCTGAACGACCCGGCCAACAACACACCCCTGCTGAATCGCGCGGTCAACGGCGAAGGTCCCGACGGATCGACGTTCAAGGTGGTCACCGCGACCGCCGCGTTGCAGAGTGGTGTGTGGGGCCTCAATCAGATCTATGACGACAGCGGCCAGTTCTGCTTCACGCCCAACGCCCCTTCCTCGCAATGCCGACGGAACGCGGGCGGCAGCGCCTACGGAGCGGTCAACCTGGTCACCGCGATTCAGGACTCCGTCGACACGTTCTTCTACAACCTGGGTGACCTGCTCAACTCGCACCCGATCGCCACCTATGCCCATCTCAGTGGCGGTGAGCTGCAGAAGTGGGCCGCTGACTACGGGGTCGGCCGCTCGACGGGCGTCGACCTGCCCGGCGAGTCGGTCGGCTCGATGGCATCTCCCGGTTCATTCGACGCGCTGTGGAAGCGGGAGATGCAGTGCGAGCACGCGACCGGCCCCTACAAGGGGCGCGCAAGGGTCCCCGCCGTCGTCAAGGGCGGGTATGTGCTCTCGGGCGGCTGTCACATCGCCGACACCGACGTCTGGACCGTCGGTGACAACGTCAACGCCGCCGTCGGCCAGGGCGACGTGACCGTCACGCCGCTGCAGCTCGCCGTCGTCTACTCGGCAATCGCCAACGGCGGCAACATAGTCACGCCGCACATCGCCGATGACGTCCAGTCGCCCACCGGGCAGATCATCCACAGCTTCAACCCGGGGATCAAGCGCCACCTCAACATCGATCCCACGTATCTGAGCGCGATCCAGCACGGACTGCGTGACGCTGTCACCTCCGGTACCTCGGCAGACACGCTCGGCAGCTTCCAGCAACAGGTCTACGGCAAGACCGGCACAGCGCAGTACTTCACGCTTCAGGGACAGGAGACCGACAGCGCCTGGTATGCCTGCTATGTGCCCGCGAGCGCCACCAGCAAGCCCATCGTCGTCGTGGTATGGGTGCAGAATGGCGGCTTCGGTGACGTTGCCGCGGCCCCGGTGGCGCGCATGATCCTGGGCCAGTGGTTCTACGGCAAGCCGGGCAAGTTCCAGGTTGGAGCCAACACGACGCTATGAGCGTGACCCCGATCCAGATCGTTGAACAGCCCGCGGGCGGGCGCGCGAGCGGCCAGTTGCTGAGGATCGACCCGTTGTTGTTGCTCGCCGCCGTCGGTCTCTCCTGCTGCTCGGTCCTGGTGCTGCACGCGCTGAACCTGCATCCGTACGCGGGCGAGTACAAGCGTCAGGCGATCTTCGCCGCGGCGGGGGTCGTGCTGTCGCTGCTGATCAGCCGCTTCGACTACTCGCGGCTGCGCGAGTTCAGATACGTCGTCTACGGCCTGGTGATCGTGGTCAATCTCGCCGTTTTCGCGTTCGCAGCGCCAGCCGGCAGCGGGGTTCAGGCTCAGCGGCGCGTGCCGCTGCCCGGCTTCAGCTTCCAGTCGTCGGCCTTTGGCATGGTGTTGCTGATCCTGGGGCTGTCGGCATTCGCGGTCGAGCGCTCGCGGCGGATGAGCGAGCACCGCACCACTGCCCGCATCCTGCTGCTGGCGCTTATCCCGGCAATGATCGTCATGCGCCAGTCAGACCTCGGTGACGCACTCATCTACGTGCTGATCGGCGTCGCCGTGCTGTTCTTCCTGGGAACCAGCTGGAGGCACCTGGCGGCGCTGGCGGGCCTGGCGATCGTGGCCTCGGTGATCGTGCTCACGGTCGGGCCGGCGATCGGCGTCAACGTGCTGCAGAGCTATCAAAAGCAACGACTCACAACGTTCATCAATCCGCCGGCGCACTGCATCCCAGCCAAGGACCCGTACTGCTACCAGCTGGACGAAGGCCTGATCGCGCTCGGCTCCGGCCAGAAAACCGGGACCGGCCCGACCAAGGCGAGCCAGGCGACCGGCGGCTTCATCCCGGAGGCGGACAGCGACTTCATCTTCGCCGCCCTCGGTGAGATGTACGGCTTTGCCGGCGCGGCGATCGTGCTGTCGCTGTATGCGTTGCTGATCTGGCGCACGTTGCGGATCGTGACGATGGCCAAGAATCTCTACGGAACCCTGATAGCGGGGTCGATCCTCGCGATGTTCATGTTCCAGATCTTTCTGACAATCGGGATGAACCTGGGCATCATGCCTGTTACCGGAATTCCGCTGCCGCTCATGGCGTACGGCGGATCCTCGGTACTCACAACCTTCATAGCCATCGGCCTGCTGCAGTCGATCTACGTCCAAGCACGGATGTCATCGGCCGGCAAGGCGAGGGTCCTAATCGTTTGACGGCCCGCGGCCGAGCGCAGCTCGCGACGCCGCCGCCGCCCCACTTAGCCTGAGTGCTTCGAGCCTCGGGCGGACAACTCAAAGGAACAACAAAAGTGAAGAAGCAAGTGTTGGTAAGCGTCGACCGTGGCGAAACACGTGTCGCGCTGCTCGAGGGAGCCGGCGACACGTCGGCCCCGAAGACAACCACCGCCACCAGCTCCCGCCGCCGGCGACGGCCCGCCAATCCCGCCGCGGGCTACAGCGTCGCCGAGCTCTACCTGGAGCGACGCGGTGCACGCTCGATCGTCGGCAACATCTACAAGGGGCGCGTTGACAACGTGTTGCCAGGCCTGGAGGCTTCGTTCGTCGACATCGGCCTCGACAAGAACGGCTTCCTGCACGTCGACGAGATCGTGCTGCCGGGCGTCGAGGCGCCGCGGCGCGGCCGCGGCTCAGGGCGCGAGGCCACGCAGATCGGCGATCTGCTGAAGCCGGGCCAGGAGATTGTCGTGCAGGTCGTCAAGGACCCGCTCAAGACCAAGGGCGCGCGGCTCTCCATGGATCTGACGATCGCCGGGCGCTACATGGTCTATGCCCCCTACGGGGAGGGCGTCGGCGTCTCCCGGCGGCTCGACGATCGCGAGCGCGACCGTCTGCGCAAGGAGGCGGCCAAGCTCGACCTCGAGGGCGCCGGCGCGATCATCCGCACCGCCGCGCAGGGCGCCAAGCGTCCCGACCTCGAGCGCGAACTGCAGTACCTGTTCAAGCTCAACGAGGTGCTGCAGAAGCGCGTCGAGGACACGGACGCCCCGGCGCTGGTCTTCCAGGAGGCCGATCTCTCGGTGCGCGTCGTGCGCGACATTTACTCCGGCGAGTTCGAGCGTGCTGTCGTCGACGACGAGAAGGCCCACCACCGTCTCGTCTCGTTCTTCTCACGCACGGCGCCGGAACTCGTCGATCAGGTCGAGCTGTGGACCGATGAGCGTCCGCTGTTCGAGAGCTTCGGCGTGGACGAGGTGCTCGACTCGACGCTCTCACGCCGGGTCGACCTGCCGAGCGGCGGCTACCTGGTGATCGACTATGCCGAGGCGCTGACGGTGATCGACGTCAACTCCGGGAGCTTCACCGGAAAGGGCAAGAGCGCGCGGCTCGAGGACACGATCACCAAGACCAACCTCGAGGCCGCCGATGAGGTCGTGCGTCAGCTGCGGCTGCGTGACATCGGCGGAATCATCGTCATCGACTTCATCGACATGGCCCGTGCGCGCAACCGCGACGCGGTGCTCAAGACCCTGCGCAAGGCGCTCGACGAGGACCGCACCAAGACCTTTGTCGTCGAGATCTCGCCGCTCGGTCTTGTCGAGATGACGCGCCAGAACGTGACCGAGGGCGTGCGCGAGATCATGACGCGGCCATGCCCGACCTGCCACGGCGAGGGCGTGATCAAGTCCGAGGAGACGATCGCGATCGAGTTCGAGCGCCGGATGCGCGAGCTCGCGACGCACGTCGACAGTGAGGCGGTGCTGATCCAGATGAACCCGCGGGTCAGCCAGGAGTTCACCGGCCACGACGCGCGAGCCCTGCGTGCGATCGAGTCCGACACTGGCAAGTGGTTCCACTTCGAGGGCTCCGAGGGTCTGCCGCTGGACCATTTCGCGGTGCTGATGGAGGCCGACCGCGAGCAGGTGCTCGAGCGGGCGCTGCCCTTCCGTGAGGGTGAGGAGGTCTACCTCGAGATCAACGAGCCGCACATGTACAGCGCCGGTGATGCCGTTGCCAAGGTCGACGGCTACATCATCAGTGTGAAGGGCGCCGAGGGCTCGGTTGGCTACAAGCGGCTCGTGCGGATCGAGCAGGTTGGCCGCACCGAGGCGATCGCCGTGCTGATCGACCAGCCGCCGGTCAAGCTCGAGGCGCCCGAGCCGGAACGGGCGAAGCCCGCACCGCGTCGCCGGCGTGCGCCGGCCAAACCCACCGCCGTGGCAGCGGAGCCCGAGGCACAGGCCGCTGAGCCAGAGGCGGATGAGGCGCCGAAGTCCGGGCCGGACGCCGAAAGCGGCCACGAAGCGGCGCCCAAGCCACGCACGGCACGGAGCCGCGCGCGCAGCCGCAGGGTCGCAAAGCCGGCCACGGATGCGGCCGACGATGCGGCGGCGGAAGCCCCAGCCCACGGCGATCCCGAGGGCGCTGCTACCGTGGGCGACGAAGGGACCGCCGACCAACCGGCTGGAACCGGCGCGGATGGCGTAGAATCAACCATCCGGCGCCGTGGCCGGCGCGGAGGGCGGCGGCGTTCCACGGCCAAAGCCGGCTCGGCTTTACCGGCCGACGAAACTTCCTCAGAGTGATCATGTACGCAATCGTCAAGACAGGCGGCAAGCAATACCGCGTCCAGGAGGGTGAAAAGCTGCTCATTGAGCGGCTACCCGACGAGGACGGCGCGAGCGTGTCGCTGGTACCGCTGCTCTACGTCAACGGCGACCAGGTCCTCGACGGTGAGGACCTCGCCAAGGTGCAGGTCGCGGCGACCATCATCGGCCACGAACGTGGCCCCAAGCTCCGTATCGTCAAGTTCAAGCCGAAGCGCGGCTACAAGCGCCGCAACGGCCACCGTCAGGAACTGACGCGCATCGAGATCAAGAACATCAAGCTGGCCGGAGCGTCGCGCTCGACCAAGGCCAAGCCTGCCGCCGAGGAGACTGAAGATGGCTCATAAGAAGGGCCTCGGCTCATCGCGCAACGGCCGTGACTCGAACGCCCAGCGCCTCGGCGTCAAGGTGTTCGCCGGCCAGACCGTGACCGGCGGCGAGATCATCGTGCGCCAGCGCGGCACCCGCTTCAAGCCGGGCGCCGGCGTCGGCATCGGCAAGGACGACACGATCTTCGCGAAGTCCGCCGGTATCGTGCAGTTCAAGCACGGCTGGCGCGGCCGCGTCATCTCGGTCGATCCGGCCGACGCCGCCTGACCAAGCAGCATTCGTTCCCGACGCTGGGGGACTTTTCAGGCGTAGAGCCTGCGAACTCCCCCAGCATCCGGATCGGTCGGCTCAGATGCCGATCGGCTCGGCCGCCGGCGGCTGCCCGCTCAATACCGCCGTGCACTGCGGACAGCGCTTTGCTGCCACCGGTATGTCCATCGTGCACTCGGGGCACGACTTCACCGACGGATCGTCATGAGCCCGGCGGCTCTCCAAGAACTCATAAGGCTTCACAACGAAGAAGAAGATCGCGAAGCCGGCCGTCACGAATGCGATCACCGTATTGATGAAGTCGCCGTAGTAGAACTGGCTCGAGTTGATCGTGAAGTGCAACGACTCGAAATTTGGCTGGCCGAAGATCAGGCCGATGATCGGGGTGATCAGATCGGCGATGAACGCCTTGACGAGCGCCGCGAACAACGTGCCGAAGACGAACGCGACGGCGACCGTCACGAGGTTGCCCTTCAGCAGGAAGTTCTTGAAGTCTATAAGCACCGATCGCACGGCGAGCACCTCCGAATCGTTTGCGAAGCAGACGACAGCCTAGTAGCGCGGCGGCGGATCTACCCTTCAAATTCCTCGGCAATGAAAGACAAAGCACGAATCCACGTAGAGGCCGGCGGCGGTGGCGACGGATGCACGAGCTTCCGGCGCGAGGCCCATGTGCCCAAGGGCGGTCCCGACGGCGGAGACGGCGGCCGTGGCGGCGACATCGTGCTCGTCTGCGACGACAACTACCGCGACCTCGAGCACTTCCGCCGCCAGGCGCATTTCAAGGCCAAGCGCGGTGTCCATGGCCAAGGCGCGCAGCGCCACGGCGCCGACGGTCATGCGCTTGAAATTCCCGTGCCCCCGGGCACCGAGATCCTGATCGAGACCGACGGGACCCAGCACGACCTGGTCAGGCCCGGGCAGCGCGCGGTCGTGGCCGCGGGTGGATCGGGTGGACGTGGTAACCGTCACTTCTCGAGCTCGACCAGACAGAGTCCACGCTTTGCCGAGCGGGGGCTTGCCGGCAACGAGAGCTGGCTGACGCTGCAGCTCAAGCTGCTGGCGGACGTCGGGCTCGTGGGCGTACCCAATGCGGGAAAGTCGTCGCTGATCTCGGTGCTGACGCGCGCGACCCCGAAGATCGCCGACTACCCATTCACGACGCTGGTGCCGGCGCTCGGGACGATGCATCGCGACGATCGCCAGCTGATCATCGCCGACATCCCGGGACTGATCGAGGGTGCCGCCGACGGCATCGGCCTTGGCCATGACTTCCTCGCCCACGTCGAGCGCACGCGGCTACTGGTGCACGTGCTCGACCTCGCGCCGCTCGACGGCTCGAAACCGGCCGCCAACTTCGAAACGGTCGAACGCGAGATCGAGCTCTACCAGGAGCGCCTCGCCACGCTGCCGCGGATAGTGGCGCTCTCCAAGGCCGACCTGGTCACGCCCGAGGAGGGCGAGCAGGCGCTTCGCGAATGGCGGCAAAGGATGGGGGAGCAGGTGCCGGTGATCCTCACCTCGTCGGCAACGCGCCAGGGTCTCGACGAGCTTGCGACCGAGCTGCTGTGGCGCGTCCCCGTGCTCGACGGCGACGACGCTATCGACGACGTTGCCGGCCAGCGGGCCGGCAACGAAGGTACGAGAGTCATTCTCGATGACCTGCCCGAGCATCGCGTCTTCCGGCCCGCGCCGAGCCGTGGATTCACGGTCGTGCACAACGACGAGGGCACCTACGTGGTCGAGGGTGAGGGCGTCGAGAAGCTGGTCGCCCGCTACGACCTGGACAACGAGGATGCGCTCCAGCACCTGGAGCTGCGCCTGCGCGGGCTCGGGGTGATGCGCGCGCTCGAGGCGGCGGGCTTCGAGCCGGGCGACGATGTCGAGATCGCCGGAGTGGTCTTCGAGCTCGATCCGTAATCTGGGGCGCGTATGAGCTCCATAGTGATCAAGCTCGGATCGAGCGTCGTCGCGGGCGACGACGGCACCGTCCGTATCGACGTGCTGGGGCGCATCTGCGATGACGTCGCGTTGCTGCACTCGCGCGGCCACGAGCCGATCATCGTCACCAGCGGCGCGATCGCGCGCGGGCTGGGCGTGATGCAGATCTCGCCGTCGCAGCGGCCAAAGGCGATCGACGAGCTGCAGGCGGCCAGCGCGATCGGTCAGGGCAAGCTCTACCGCGTCTACGACGAGCTGCTGCAGGAGCGCGGTGTGCCAAGCGCCCAGGTGCTGCTGACGTTCTTCGACATGAGCGCGCGCACGCATTACCTGAACGTGCGCCACACGCTCGCCAAGCTGCTCGAGTGGCGCGTCGTACCGGTCATCAACGAGAACGACACGACCACCACCGATGAGATCTCTTTCGGCGACAACGACTTCCTCGCCGCCCAGGTCGCGATCCTGATCGGGGCCGAGCGGCTGCTGCTGCTGACCAACACCGACGGCGTCTTCACCGCCGACCCGCGGACGAATCCGGCGGCGGAGCTCGTCAGCCGGATCGAGCGGATCGAGGAGCTCGAGGCACTGGAGATCACGCAGGCAGCGTCGCTGCTCGGCTCCGGCGGAATGCGCTCGAAGGTGGTTGCCGCGGAGATGGCGACCGCGGCAGGCATCCCGACCGTGATCGCCAACGGCCAGCTGGCGGGCACGATCCTCGGCGCGGCGAGCGGCGAGGATGTCGGCACGACCTTCCTCGCGCGTGTGGAGCGCGTGTCGAGCTTCAAGCTGTGGCTGAAGTATGCGAAGCCGGCGCGCGGGCGGGTGCAGGTCGACGCGGGCGCCGCACGCGCGCTGCGCGAGGGCGGCACCAGCCTGCTTCCGGTTGGCGTCGTCGAGGTCAGCGGCAGCTTCGAGGCGGGCGACGCGATCGAGGTCATCTGTGGCGATCAGCAGGTCGGCAAGGGGATCAGCAATTACTCCGCGGACGAGCTGCGGCGCGTGCGCGGTATGAAATCGGCGGCTGTGCAGGAGCTGCTGCCGCTCTCAAGCGTTGAGGCCGTACACCGTGACTACTTCGTGCTCGTCTAACAACGAGCCGGTGGGGCAAAGGCACCGCCGAGGGTAACTTTGGCCCACAAGGTCCGGGTCTGCACAGCTGCCGTAGTCTTTAACAACCGCCATGGTCACCGCCACCGAGACAGTCGCAGAGATCTGCGCCGCCGCCAAACGCGCCTCGCGCACGCTCGCGATGCTCGGCTCGGATGTCAAGAACCGTGCCCTCGAAGCGATCGCCGACGCGCTGATCGAACGCACGCCTGAGATCCTCGAGGCGAACGCGCGTGATCTCGAGGCCGGCCGCGAAGCGGACCTCAGCCCGGCGCTGCTCGACCGCCTCGCGCTCGATCCCGAGCGGATCGCCGCGATTGCCGCGGGCGCGCGCAAGATCGCTGCGCTGCCTGACCCGGTCGGCGAGGTCGTGGAGGGGTTCCGGCTTCCCAACGGGCTCGATGTGCGCAAGGTGCGGGTGCCGCTCGGTGTGGTGGCCGTCGTCTACGAGGCCCGCCCGAACGTGACGATCGACGCCGCCGCTCTGTGCCTGAAGTCCGGGAATGCGATCGTGCTGCGCGGCTCGAGCGCCGCGGCACACTCGAACGCCGTGCTGGCCGCCGTCGCCTCCCGGGCGGCTGTGGATGCGGGTCTGCCGCACGGGGCGCTGTCGATGATCGCCGGCGGCGGCCGCGGCGAACTGCGTGAGCTCGCGACCCAGACGGGCAGCGTCGATCTGATCATCCCCCGCGGTGGCGAAGGCCTGAAGGCGGCGCTCAAGGGCGTCGCGACCGTGCCGGTGATCTTCGCCGCGTCGGGCAACTGCCACGTTTACGTGGATCGCAGTGCGGATCTTGGGACCGCGCAGGCGATCGTCGTCAACGCCAAGGTGCAGCGCCCGGGCGTCTGCAACGCCGCCGAGACGCTGCTCGTCCACGCCGATATCGCCGGCGAGTTCCTGCCGCACGTGCTGCACGCCCTGCACGACGCCGGCGTCACGCTGCACGGTGACGGGCGCGCGCGCGACACGGTCGGCGACCTGCCGATCCGGCATGCCACCGACGAGGATTGGGACACCGAATACCTCGCGCTGGAGATGGCCGTCGCCGTCGTCGACAGCGTCGAGCAGGCGATCGAGCACATCAATCGCCACGGCAGCGGACACTCGGAGGCGATCGTGACCAGCGATACCGCGGCGGCACGTGCCTTCGAGCTCGAGGTGGACGCCGCCTGCGTATACGTCAACGCGTCCACGCGGTTCACCGACGGTGGCGAGTTCGGGATGGGAGCGGAGATCGGCAATTCCACGCAGAAGCTCCACGTCCGCGGGCCCATCGGCCTGCGCGAGCTGTGCACGTTCAAGTACCTGGTGGAGGGTGCAGGCCACGTCCGTGCCTGAACGGCTCCAGAAGCCCGCGGCGATCCGATTTCCCTGAGCCGCGCACGCATCGGCATCCTCGGCGGGACCTTCAACCCGCTGCACCTAGGCCACTTGATCTGCGGCCAGGAGGCATATCTCCAGCTCGGGCTCGACCGCGTGATCCTGATGCCTGCCGGGCAGCCTCCACACAAGCCATACGAGGAGGACCCCGGTGCTGAGCACCGGCTCGCGTTCTGCCGTCTGGCCGTGTCCGGCGACGCGCGCTTCGAGGTCTCCGAGCTCGAGGTCCGCCGCGACGGGCTGTCCTACACGGTCGATACGCTTGCGGCACTGAACTCACGTATGCCTGATAGTGAGCTGTTCCTGATCGTCGGCGGTGACGTCGCGGCCGGGCTGCCCACGTGGCACGAGCCGGAACGCGTGCTTTCCCTGGCTACACTCGCTGTGGCAAAGCGCCGTGGTACCCAGCGAGAGTCGATTGACGGCGCACTCGCGGGCCTCCAGGGCGGTGAGCGGACGGAGTTCTTTCGCATGCCGGGGATCGAGGTCTCATCGACCGAGATCCGCAACCGGGTGCGGATGCAGGAGCCGATCCGGTACCTCGTGCCCGACGCGGTCGCGAGCTATATCGACGAGCACCGTCTATACGGAGGTCGCATAACATCATGACGATGACGCCTGAAGAGATGACAATGGCCGGCGCGGAGTTCGCGTCGGACGCCAAAGCCGAGGGGATCGTGCAACTCGATCTGCGCGGCCTCACGTCCGTGGCCGACTACTTCCTGATCTGCACGGGGCGCAGCGACCGCCAGGTGAAGTCGATTCACGACCGCGTCCATATCGGGATGAAGAACGAGCACGGCACCCTGCCGACGCGTGTCGACGGCGCCACCCAGGCGCAATGGGTGCTGATGGACTACGGCGACGTGATCGTGCACATCTTCACGCCGGAGATGCGCGACTTCTACCGTCTCGAGCAGCTCTGGGGCGAAGCCCCGAACAAGGCGCTCGAGTTCGCCGCGGTCTAAACAGCAGACAGAAGCTTCGGCGCGACCTGCTTCTTGCGGCTCATCACGCCCGGGAGCCTGAGCTTGCAGCCGTCGGCCTCGACGCCGAAGACGCGCGCCACGGCGGCGACGTCGCCGTCGATCAGTAGATCGGTGACCTTGTCGAGCACGTCGGTGACCATCAGCGCATAGAGGACGACGTGCTGGCTCGCGCGCTCGTGCGCCATCGCCTTGATCAGCTCTTGCTCGCGGTCGAGCAGAGCCTTGCCGACGACCTCGACCTGCGCAATCACAAACGGCGTGCCGCTGCCCGACTGGTAGGCCTTGGCGTCGCGCGTGACCAGGACCTCGGCGGCGACACCGGAGACATCGGAGGTCTCGACGAACATGCGCCGCCCGTACTCGCGGGCGTCGAGCTCGAGCACGCGCTCGAGGTAGTCGACCACGGCCTCGTCGCGGTCGGTGGTAGTGGGCGAGCCGAGCACGACCGTGTCAGATAGGACCGCGGAGAGCAGCACCATCGCCGTGGAATGGCTCGGTTCGATCCCGCTGCGCCGGAAGCGTTCGACCACCAGCGTCGAGGTCGACCCGACCGGGTCGAAGGTCGCGGCCACGGGCACCTTTGTCTCGATCGAGCCGATGTGGTGATGGTCGAGGATCTCGACGATCTCCGCCTGATCGATGCCCGGCACGCTCTGTGCCTGCTCGGCGTGGTCGACGAGGATCACGCGCCGGCGCATCGGGGATACCAGGTCGGAGCGGGTCAGCAGCCCGATTGGATGCTGACCGTCGTCGCAGACGATCGCGGCGCCGTGGTGCGAGTCCTTGATCTGCTCGGAGACGTCACTGATCAGCTCGTCGGTGCTGGCGACGATCTGATCGTTCTCCATCAGCTCACGGCACGGAGCCGCCAGCGTGATCATCCGCGCAGCCACATAGGTATCGAGCGGCGAGATGACCACCGCCGTGCCCTTCTGCCGCGCGATCTCGAGGACCTCGCCGGCGGGCCGGCCACCGTTGGCGATCACCAGCAGGTCGAGCTCGCGCTCGAGTACGTGCAGCTGGGCTCGCGGACGGTCGCCGATCACGACGATGTCCGATTCGTCGATTCCGGTCTCGGCCTCGACCGAGGAGGCATGCACCCAGATGCGCCCCGTGAGCGCGCGATCCTCGCCGACCAACAGCTCACCGTCGAGCACGTCGACGACGGCGTGCAGGTAGGTGGCCTCGCGCAGCGTCGAGCTCGAGCGTGACTCTCGCACGTAGCGTCGCGCGAGTGAACGGGTGGTGATGATCCCGATCAGTACTCCATCGTCGTCGACGACCGGAACAAGGTCATAGTCGGTGTGGTCGAGCGCCAGGCCCGCCTCGCGGATCGGGTCGCCTGCCCGCATGCGCGGGAACTCGGTCTGCATCAGGTCGCCGGCGCGAAGCCGGATGTGGGGCAGCAACTGGGGCGCGGTCGCGCCTGCCTGCTCGAGCACCCAGCGCGTCTGCGGATTCACCTCACCCAGCCTCACGGGCACGTATTCGGTGTTCGGATCGAGGCGCGACTTCAGCTCCGCATAGCCGATTGCCGAGCCGATCGAGTCGGTGTCCGGGTTGCGATGACCGGATACGTATACAGGTGTCACCCGCTAATTATTCCCGAGATTGCACCGCTTTTGTGCCGTCGCCGGTTTGCTTGCAAAGCGTCGCGGCTGGCGCCGCGCCGCCACGGGCGGTACCGTGCCGCGCGAGACACGCCGCCACCGGGGCGGAATTCGCGAGGAACGGAGCAAGCATGCCTTCGGCACCCAAGATCCTGCCCACCCAGATTCCGGAGGGAACCTCCACCGGCATCCGCTACCGGCTGGAGGGCGAGCTCGTGCCTGTGTTGCACATGGCGCTGGACGGTACGATGCCGGTGTATTTCGAGCATCACGTTCTGCTGTGGAAATACCCGAACCTGCAGATCGGGCTGCATCCGCTGCGGAAGGGCCTGGTCAAGCGCGCCTTCGCGGGGATGCCCCTGCTGCTCCTGCAGGTCGAGTCCGCCGGTGAGGTCGCCTTCAGCCGTGACGCACCGGGTCATGTCGTTGCGCTGCACCTGCAAGCGGGCGAGGGGCTCCAGGTGCGTGAACATCAATTCCTGGCCGCGACCCAGAACATCGAGTACGACTACAGCCGCATCAAGGGCTTCGCCAACATGATGTTCGGCGGCGGCTTCTTCCTCGACCAGTTCATGTGCACGAGCGGCGAGGGCGTCGTCTGGGTCCACGGCTACGGCAACGTCTTTGAGAAGACGCTCGAGCCTGGCGAGTCGATCGACATCGAGCCGGGCGGCTGGCTGTACTACGACCACTCCGTCTCCATGAGCCAGGAGGTCTACGGCTTCAAGTCGGGCTTCCTCGGCGGTGCCGGCAGCCTGGTCTTCAACCGCTTCACCGGCCCCGGCCGGATCGGCCTGCAGAGCGCCTACTACCACCCGCCCGGGGCCGAGACCGGCGCCGGCGGCGGCCAGGGGCAGATGCAGGTCGGTGGCGGCGGCATGATGGGGGGCCTGCTCGGCGGGCTGCTCGATAATTAGCGGCATGAGCTTCGCACCGGGGCACCTCCAGCAGCACCCGCTCCCGTCGGGCGTCGTCGGGGCGCTGACGCTGACCGGCTACCAGCTGCTCGTGGATGTGGCCGGCGTGGGAGCCGGTCGACTCGGGGCGCAGGCCTTCCTGCTCGTCGCGCCCGAGTCCGACGGCGCTCCGGCGGAGGAGCTCACCCACATCTCGCTGCACCAGACGCGCCTGGGCACCGAGCAGGAGGCCTTCGCCTACCAGCAGCTCGCCGCTCAGCTCGGCTACCTGCGGCTATCGGGGTACAGGCTGGCGCTGGAGCGCACCGGGCTGCGATCAAAGATCTCCCTCGTCAACCCCGCCACCGGCGCGATCACGATGCAGATCCCGGACAAGCACCCGGGCCGCCTCTTCGGCGGGGGCGGGAACGTCAGCTCACTGCTGGTGACGGCTCGCGCGCTTGCCCCCGCTGGTCCACCACCCGACCTGCAGAGCCCGGAGCTCCTGCATCAGACGCTGCTGGCGCTCGCGCTAGGTGATGAGTCGACCACCGCCGCCGAGGCGGTGGAACTAGCCGACAAGGCGCTCGAGCTGACCCGTGGGAACCCGACCCTCGACCCGACGGCGGCGTTGGCTGCCGCGAAACAGGCGTAGCGCGGCGCTGCATCCTTGCTCGCGACGGCGTCGCGCCGGTCGTTTCAATTGCGTTCGGGTCGCGTGAAACCGCGCTGAAACCACCCTTCGGGTAGAACCGAATGCCGCACCCGAGCGCACGCTCCACCGAGGACCACATGCGACCCAGTCCCCAGCTACCAGACGCGCCGACACGCTCACGGCGAGCGCGTCTGCTCGTGATCGCAATCTCGGTGTCTGGGTTGTTGGTGGCTGGATGCGGCGGGAGCGCGCCGTCTCAGACCGCGGCCACGCATCCCCATAGGACCGGATCGGCGTCAACCCCGACGCGGACCGCCGGCGCCAACGCGTCTGGGTCGAATACGGCCGGGGGACGCGGTGCGGCCGGGGGACGCGGTGCGGCCGGGGGACGCAGTGCGGCCGGGGGACGCGGTGCGGCCAGGGGACGCAGACGTGACCCCCGCTCGACCGGCGGGAAGCCCGGCGGGCTCGCGTTCGCCAGGTGCATGCGCGCTCATGGCGTCTCCAACTTCCCAGACCCACAACCGGGCGGAGGATTCGCCTTCAACGCAAGCGGCGCAGTCAGATCAGCTCCCGCGTTCAGAACAGCGCAGGAAGCGTGTGCGAGCCTGATGCCCGGGGGCGGTCCGCTGAGCCCAGGGCCACCGGCGTCGGCCGCGACGATGGCACTGCTGCGGAGGATCGCGGTCTGCATGCGTCAGCACGGTGTCCCGCAGTTCCCCGACCCCCTGCCATCGGTGCCGCACGGTTTCAATCCAAGCCCAGGCAAGTACAGCGAGATCACCAATTACATGGGAGCGATCCTCTTGTACCCGTCCGCGATCGACCAGTACTCACCCGCATACGAGCGGGCTGCGACCGCCTGTCACGCCGGATTCCTCGCTGGAAACAACGCCCACTGATCGGCGAATCGCGGTGCTCAGGCGGCTAACAGGCGCAGCCTGGGCTTGCCGTGGCGGGTGACGATCACCTCCTGGCCGGCGGCGGACGATGTCCATCCAGTAGCCGAGGCGGTCCCGGAAAGGGTTGGAGCCGACGGTGAGAACCGCCGGCTCCGAGGAAGACGATGAAGTGGAGCTGAGGGGGCTCGAACCCCTGGCCTCCGCCGTGCCACGGCGGCGCTCTCCCAGCTGAGCTACAGCCCCAGCGAAGTCGTACTCCTCAGCAAGGTTAATACATGCGACCTGGTTATTGCGGGGCGGGGTCAACCGCAGCTGAACGGCGTGTCTGTCGGCGAAGAGGCCGGGGGGCAGCAGGAACGAGCGGTTCAGCGCCTCGCAATAGGCAGCGAGGAGGTCGATCTCGTGAGCGCCATATGGCGAGCGGACATATCCATGTGGTGTCAGACGGCGACCGCTTGTGTGGATCAGAACGGTTGTCCCGTCGTCAGACAGACTCGCCCATTTGACCTGGACGCGATACAGGTCCTCGCCGATCTCGAACAGGAAGTCAGCGCGTGAGTGGCCGCTGGCGCGCGCATACACGGCGACATCGCAGCAGATCGCGGCGAACCTGATGGCCGCCTCTGCCACGGCACCTTTTTGATTGCTGTTCAGCTCTCTCCGAACACATGTTCGCACGAGCTCCGGACGGAAAACCGTCCGTGCGACAGCCCTAATTCGGCCCGCGGGGGATGAACTCGGGCACGTCCAGATCATCCCCGGAGTCATGCTCTCGCGCGCGAGGAGACCGCCCACCGGACCGCCCGCCCGATGGTTCCAGCGCTCGCAGCTTGGAGCGCGACGGATCGACCTTGTCGATCTTTTCGAGATAGGTCGAGTGCACCGCCTGGACATCGTTGAGCAGCCGTTCGGCATTGCGCCGCATCGAGTCGCCCAGCTGTTTGACGTGTTCTGCCAGCTCCACGCCGTCCGCGCGCACATCCCCTGAGACCTCGCGCGCGTCGCGCATCATCTCGCGCGCCTTCGCGTCAGCCTCGGAGCGCGTCTTCAGGGCAGCCTCGGAGGCCTCGCTCAGAGTCTCCTCGGCGTTCTCCTGGGCGCGCGCGACGATCTCGAGTGCCTCGGAGGTCGCCTTCTCCTTGGCGTCGCTCGCCTCCATGCGGATGCGGTCCGCCTCCGCCTGCGCGCGGGCAACCGTGTCGCGCGCGACACTCGTGGCCTCGTCGTGGGCCGCTCGCACGATCTCGGCGGCCTCCTCCTCGGCTGCGGAAACCCGATTCTCGGCCGCGCGGTCAGCCTCGGCGATGCGCGACTTCAAGCGCTCCTCCGCCTCGGCCCGCAGCTGCTCGGCGGTCTCCTCCGCTGCAGCGAGGATCGCGGCGACCTGATCCGAGATGGAGCTGCCCGCTTCTGGCATGGCCGCATCGTACGCCGTAGGACTGCCCCGTCTGCAACCGCACCGGCAGCCGATCCGGAACCTGGAGTCTCTAATCTCACGCCCAGCATGTCCGAGCGCCGCTACGAAGCACGCGAGATCGAGGCCAAATGGCAGGCCGTCTGGGCCGCTGAAGGCACCTGGGAGGTCAGCAACCGCCCAGGTCAGGAAGGTGCCGGACAACGATCCCACTCACCCGACGGCGCCCGCCACGACAAGTCCTACGTGCTCGAGATGCTGCCGTACCCAAGCGGCGAACCGCACATCGGCCACATGAAGAACTACGCGATCGGCGACGCGATCGCGCACTTCCGCCGCCGTACCGGCCACCGCGTGCTGCACCCGATGGGCTACGACTCCTTCGGGCTTCCCGCCGAGAACAACGCGATCAAGACGGGTGTGCACCCGCGCGCCGCCACCGAGCAGTCGATCGCCGCCTTCCAGAAGGCCTTCCGCTCATGGGGCGTCTCGATCGACTGGTCGCGTGAGATCGCCTCGCACGAGCCCGAGTACTACCGCTGGACCCAGTGGATCTTCCTGCAGCTCTACCGGCGCGGGCTCGCGTATCGCAAGGAGTCGGCGGTCAACTGGTGCCCGAACGACCAGACCGTGCTGGCCAACGAGCAGGTCGTCGACGGCCGCTGCGAGCGCTGCGGTCACGAGGTCGAGCTGCGCCAGCTCGAGCAGTGGTTCTTCCGCATCACCGATTACGCCGACCGCCTGCTCGACGACCTCGACCGGATCGACTGGCCCGAGCATGTCAAGACGATGCAGCGCAACTGGATCGGGCGCAGCGTCGGCGCCGAGGTCAACTTCACCTGCGCCGAGCTGGGGATCGACTATCCGGTCTTCACCACGCGCCCGGACACGCTGTTCGGCGCGACCTTCTTCGTGATGGCGCCCGAGCATCCCGACATCTTCAAGCTCGCCGCCGGCACCGCCAACGAGCAGGCCGTGCACGCCTACGTGAACCACGCGCTGGCCGAGTCCGCCGAGGACCGCGGCGACATCGAGAAGACCAAGACAGGCGTCTTCCTGGGCCGCACCATCACCAACCCGGTGACCGGCGAGGAGATTCCGATGTACGTCGCCGACTACGTGCTGATGGAGTACGGCACCGGCGCGATCATGGCCGTGCCCGCCCACGACGAGCGTGACTTCGCCTTTGCAATGGCCTATGGCCTACAGATCCGCCAGGTCGTCGCGCCGCGCGACGGCTCGGAGATCCCGGCCGGCGAGGCCTACGTGACCAAGGCAGACGACGCGATCCTCGTCAACTCGGGCGAGTTCAACGGGCTGACACCGAAGACCGGCTTCGATCGCATCGTGCACTGGCTCGACATGGAGGGCATCGGGCACCCCTCGGTCAACTTCCGCCTGCGCGACTGGCTCGTATCCAGGCAGCGCTACTGGGGCTGCCCGATCCCGATCGTCTACTGCGACGAGCACGGCATGGTGCCTGTGCCCGAGGACCAGCTGCCGGTCGAGCTGCCCGATGTCCAGGACTACCAGCCGAAGGGCCGCTCGCCGCTCGCGACCGCCGAGGACTGGGTCAACACGACGTGTCCGGAGTGCGGCGGGCCGGCCCGCCGCGAGACCGACACGATGGATACGTTCGTCGACTCGAGCTGGTACTTCCTGCGCTACTGCGACGCTCACAACGACGACGCCGCCTGGGATCCGGCGGTGCTGCGCGAGTGGATGGGCGTCGACCAGTACATCGGCGGCGTCGAGCACGCGATCCTGCACCTCCTGTACGCGCGTTTCTTCGTCAAGGCGCTGGCCGACATGGACCTGCTCGACGTGCAGGAGCCGTTCAACGCGCTCTTCACGCAGGGCATGATCCTCGGCCCCGACGGCCAGAAGATGTCCAAGTCTCGCGGGAACGTGATCCCGCCCACGCCGCTGATCGAGAAGTTCGGCGCCGACTCGGTGCGCACCTACATCCTGAACATGGGCCCGCCCGACCAGGACGCCGCCTGGAACGACAACGCGCTGGCGGGCGCCCACCGGCTGCTCTCGCGGTTGTGGACGCTCGGAGAAGAGATGGGTTCTGACGTTAGTGGCGGGGTCACTGGCCCGCTGGCCACGCAGGAGGACGCCACCGGCCCGCTGGCCGGTGGCGATGAGGCCGTCACCCAGCCTGCCGACCCCACCGGGGACGCGCTGACGCTGGTGCGCAAGGCCAACTGGGCGATCGACCGCGTCACCTCCGAGTTCGTCGGCCGTTTCGGCTTCCACAACGCGATCGCGGCCGTCACCGAACTGGTCAACGACCTCTACCGCTTCCCCGAGGCGGAGGCCGGGGCCCGGAGGTTCGCGGTGGCCACGGCGGCCTCGCTGATCTTCCCGTTCGCCCCGCACGTCGGCGCCGAGGCCTTCGAGATGGTGACCGGGCGGCGCGCATGGGAGGAGCCCTGGCCGGCCGCCGATCCGGCGATGCTGGTGGCCGATAGCTTCGAGCTCGTCTGCCAGGTCAACGGCAAGGTCCGGGACCGCGTGCAGGCCCCGAGCGGGGCCTCTCGCGAGCAGCTGCAGGAGCTGGCGCTCGCGGCGCCCGGGATCGTCGCGCACCTGGAGGGTCACGAGGTCGTGAAGCTGATCGTCGTGCCCGACAAGCTCGTCAACATCGTCGTCCGCTAGCGGGTGGTGTAAAACGGGCTTGGGAAGGAGGGAGAGCTGGCGCTCTCCCGGTGTTTGTCTCTGACGATGACCGGCCGCTGGCGCGACCTTTTGCGGCGCTTGGTGGGCCGGGAACGCTCGGGGAGGGGCCGTCAGGCGTGCTCGTCAAGCTGGGGCTCGAACACGACCGCGAGCTGATCGCCGGCCGAACGCAGCCTGGAATATCCCGGGCTGGATCGCCTGGGCTGTTCCGATGGAACCTGCGGAATCCACCGGCGCTCTGCTCAGGGGATGAGCCCGACGTGCTCCGGGAGCGTCGTGGCGAGCGCCTCGTCGAATGTCGCCAGCCGCGTTTCGTGGCTGGCTGCAAGCGACGCAACGTAGGCATCGGGGTCTCGCCGACCCGGCCCGGTCGAGTGCGACAATCGGGCCGGCATCAAACGTGCTCGATCACCAGCTCAGCATGACTCGATCAGTCCGGAGTGACCTTGACCAGGTGGGCTCGCTTGCCAGCGGCGATCGTAGTGTTGGCGGCAAGTCCGAGCCGGCGAGTTATCGCCCTGCGAATCGCTCGCACCTGAACGGTGGCCCGGGTGCCCGAGGGAAGCGCCGGGAGCGTAGCGGCCTTGCGTGCGACCTCGGCGAAACGGGTCGTGTGATCAGCCAGCTTCACGGTGACCGCATAGGCATCGGCACCGGCTACGGGCCGCCAGCTGACATGCAGAGCGCCCCGGGCCCGCGCGGCTCGCAGCCCCCGCGGCGCGGGCAGCGGCGCGGGTGCCGGGGCGCGGTAGTGAAGCAGCCGGTCGTCCTCACGGGGACGCCCGTCCTGGGTCACCTCGGCCACGATCGTGCGCCGCAGCCCGAGCAGCGCACTCGGCGTGAAGCTGATCGCCCCGGCCTTACCGTGGGCCACCCCGATCGTGTACACGTTCCCGCGCCGGTCGCGTTCGATGAACGTCACTCGCTGCCCCGCCAGCGGATGCAGGCTGTAGCGCAACAGGAACGCGTGCTTGCGCCCGCGACCAAGGTGCGCGCGGACATCCGGCGCAGGCAGGCTCGCACCCTGCTGGATCGTCGTCACCGGCACC
>DASZLT010000038.1:0-28941 GCA_035552235.1 Solirubrobacteraceae bacterium | reverse complement strand
CGTCGTCGACGACCTTCAGGGTGACGCCACTAAGCACGTCTTGATCGACCGCTGCGCCGGGGAGAAACACCAGATGGTCCTTTTCCACCGCGGAGGGGAGTGCCTTTGAGAGCTGCGCCGCCAAGCTGTCACGAAGTCCATCGAGCACTGGAGAGGACTCAAGTTTCTGGACCAGCGTTGCGATCAGGGCATCGAAGTCCTCCTGCTCCGTCCCGAGATCGACGGCCTGGAGGATCTCGTCTACGGCGCTGCGACGATCCTCACGTAGGTCCCGTGAGAGCCCGGTAGCGGCCAGCAGGCGCCAGCCGATGCCGGCGATCTGTTCACGCGATAGCTGACGTTGCGTGCCCCCGTTCGGGACGGTCCGCGTGATCGAGAGGTTCTCGGCCGAGTCAAGGGTCGCGACCAGTTTGATCGTGAGCGTGCCCGCCATCGCGTCGATCTCGTCCGGGAACAACGCGAGCGAGTCGACGTCGAGGTCTCCTAGCACGGCCTGAATCTCGAGCGGCTCGCTTGACTCGCGGAAGTCTGCCGCGACGATCCGCTGATAGAGCGCGGCGGTACTCGCACCCAGGAGAAGGTCAAGGCACCGAAGTAGCGCCGACTTGCCAACGTTGTTCGGGCCGACGAGCACGAGATGGTCGCGCACCTCAAGGTCGAGGTCCGCAACGCGTGCGTGGTTGCTGACGGCGATGCGCTTGAGCTTCACAACGTCCCCCCTCCTTTGCCCCGCTAAAGATACGCCGCGCGTAGTACGAGTGGTGCAAAGCACTGAACGGTGCGAAGCATCATGACTCTCAAGCCTCGCGGGTTTCATCAGCGAGGACCACGAACACCGCCGGCTATCGCAGTCACTTCGAGGTGCCGTCGCTGAGCGCTATCGCGTTGGCGACGATTTGTGCTTCGTTCCCCTCGATGAACATCCGTACCGAGAACCGCCTGCCGAGCGGTTCGGTGGACTTCGTCTAGAGACGCACGCGGCCGAGCAACATGCTGCTGGTCTGGTGCGACGACGACCACCACTCGAACGACTCGGGACACTCCCGCTGGGCCTGAAGCGACGTGCGGGCAAGCCCATGTAAGGATTGCCGCCCCGTCGGACACACATGCGGCGGCAGTTGCAATCCACCGGCCTACTTGCCGGCGCGGCGTGTCAGGCGGTAAGTGAAGGTGGTAGTGACGGTCGAACAATTTGCGAGCAGGGGAGAACCACGGATGTTGAGAAATACATACGTGGCTCCTTCCTTGCTCGCTTTTCGCGTGAGAGACGCCCGATGCATAAATCATAAGGGTCTGGGCGGACACCGAACCAGCGGGTCGTCGCCTGGTCTCGCAGGCGGCGTGACCGGCTCGAGCGAGCGCTTTACTTGCCAAGACGGCCGCCGGGGACGAGTCCCTTGCGGCGGTATGAAACTTCGAGAGAACGACTACCGCTTGTTTGCGTTAGGCGGGCCAGCGACCTAGAAACGCGCGTACTGAGTCAATGAGCAACGCGACCTGGCTATGGTCGTAGCGTTCATAGTTCCCGTTGGCGTATGCCAGTAGTTCCAGGCTACGACCGCGGCGCACTAATCTCGAAAACCGGGGCGCCAACCGGCTGATCCCCGAGCCAAAAGTCCGTGGCCGTGAGCGGCCGGCGCTGCTCCGGCTGCGCGCCGAGGAGGCCGGACGCGACGACCTGGTCGACGATCGATCGCTTGATCCGCACGAGCCGGCCGACGTGAATCGCGGGTAGCTTCCCGCCGTCGATCCAGTTCCGGACTGTCTGCGTGTTCCGCGATAGCCGCTGGGCAACCTGCTCTACCGTCATGAGCTCAGGGAGCTCGTACCCGCTGCCGCCCGCGAACACCACCGCCGCGTCGCGAGGGATCCGTCTCGCGCGGCGGACCTTGACCGACGCAAGCGACCCTTCATTGATCCAGTTCCGGACAGTCTGCGGGTTTACCTTCAGGTGCGCCGCGTAGTCATTGATGCTCATCAGTTCCCACTCGGGCATGAGCGGAGATTAACGCGAGCTCGCGCGGCGTGCCCACGGCAACCGACGACCCCAGCGACATTCGCGCTTACGTTGTGCCATTCGCGGAGCATCAAGCGACTCCCGCAGCGCGGCAACTGGCGTCACCGACCCATGCCGTCGAGATAAGGCGGATTTGGTGAGCCCGCTCGGACTCACGAGCCGGACTCAACTCGCGCCTGACAACTCACCCAGCCGACCGAAAAATGCGGAACCCCGCGCGGTCGAAACGGCCCTCCATGCCAGCCATATCCTGCGGCTCTCCAACGCCCGCGAGATCTTAGCCGCAGCGGGCCCGGACAACTCCGGCATGACATCTGCACGCCAGTCCAACGGTTCGCCCGCGCGATGAACTGCGCCGTCGACCAGACCCGCACCCACAGGCCTGTTTTGGTACCCAAGCGTGGTACCCAAACACCGGCATCCGGCCAAAAGCTTCTTACACCTAAAGCAAGAAAGCCCTGCCGTGCAGGGCTTCTTGAGTGGGCCGTGCAGGAATCGAACCTGCAACCTTGGGATTAAGAGTCCCCTGCTCTGCCAATTGAGCTAACGGCCCGGGGCGAACGACGATGTTAGCGGCGCCCAGCGGGTGGCGCCGGTTCGGCTAGCAGCTGTTCTCAACGAGGCCTGTCTCGGCCCCGTTGAGGGAGGTGCTGGCGCTCTTCAGCGTTGACTTCTCGGTCAGCTGCTGCAGCTTGGGGAGCAGTTTCACGGCCTCGGCCGCGGCCAGGTCACCCTTGGCGGTCTGCTTGGCGGCATAGGCGGAATACGCGAGGCAGAGCAGGGGCTTCAGCGTTTGCTTGCCAGAGGTCGCCTGGGCGGCGAGGTTCCACACCTCGGTCTCATTGGACCACTGCTGGAGGTTCTGGTAGAGCTCCGCGGCGAGGAACGAGCTCTGCAGGAAGGTGGCGCCGGTCTTCTGGCCGGCGAGCTTGAGGTAGGACTGCCAGGCATCGGCGCCGTACTGCAGCTGCTTCTTGCCGCTCGCGCTGTAGCCACTGGTGGAGCTGTAATTGCTGCCGCTGTTGGCCACGCTCCAGCGGTCGGTCATCACCGTCGCCCAGTTGGCGGCGGTGGGGTGCTTCTTGACCGCAGCAAGCGAGCTCTTGAGCGCCTGATCGGCGAGCGAGCTTCCACCGCCGCTGGAGTTGCCGTTCTCCCCGGCGTTGAGGATGCCGCCGGTGCTGCCGGTGCCGATGCCCAGGCCGACGAGGCCGACGACCATGACAACGGCCAGCGACGCGTAGACGACACGGACGGTGCGGCGGCGGCCGCGGCTGCGGAGATCAAAGAGCATGGGCGAAGGGGGTGGGGACGGGTTGTGGGCTCAGCTCGCGTTGGATCAGTCGTCGGCGCCGTCGCCCGGGTTCGCGGCGACAGCGGCCTCGGAGCGGGCGCGCCTGCGGTTGCGATGTTCGACCCATTTCAGCAGCACGATACTCAGGAGATAGAGGGCGACCAAGGGCAGCGTCTCCATGGTCATGGTGACCGGATCGACCCCCGGAAGCGCGGCGACGATCACCGCGATGAGGACCAAAGCGTAGCGCCAGTTGATCGTGAGAGTCGAGGCGTTGATCGCGCCCACGCGCTGGAGTCCGAGGGCGAGCAGCGGGACCTGGAACGCCAGGCCGATGCCCATCATCAGCATGATCTCGAACTTGTAGTAGGACTGAGCGCCCACGACGACCTGGAACTCGCTCGAGTTGTAGCCCTGCAGGAAGTGGACCGCCGGCGGCAGCACCCCGAAGTAGGTGAAGACCGCACCGACCAGGAACAGCAGCGGGGCAGCCACCACGGTTGGCGTTGCGACGCGACGCTCGTCTCTGCTGAGCGCGGGGATCACGAACGCATAGACCTGGTAGAGCAGCAGCGGCAGCGTGATCAGCACCGCGAAGTAGGCCGCGACCAGCATGGTCACGACGAAGCCCTCACCGACACCCACCACGAGCGGCTTCTCCTGCTGGTTCAGGACCTCGGGAATGCGCTTCCCCGCGAGCGTCAGGTGGCGAGCCATGTTCGCGGTCGCCTGCACCGCACCGGGCGCGACGCCCTTGCTCTGGCCAAGGTACCTCGAGAGCTGCGACATGTCCGTCGACATGCTCTTGAACACGCCGCCGATGTCGTTGTTGATGCGCGACTGATCGCCCAGCCCGTGCTTTGCCGCTGCCGGCAACGCATGGTTCAGGACGGTCAGCAGGACATGGTTCTGCCAGAAGCACAGACAGAACGCCACCAGTAACGCGGCGCCACAGATGATCACCCGCGAGCGCAGCTCGTCGAGGTGATCGATGATGCTCAGCCGATCCTCTTGGCCAATCGGCCGGAGCTTCATAAGCGGATCCGCTGCGCCGGTGCTTTAGACGTTGGTGTGCTCGGAGGTGGCGCTGCCGTCGCGCTCCTCCGAAGAGGGCGTGCTCGCGATCGAGCCCGCCTCGGAGTTGTTGGCGGACGGGAGCTCAGACTTCTCGTCCGAATCCGAACCCTGCGCGATCCCGCCCTTGAACTCCTTGATGCTCTCCCCGATCGAACGGCTAAGCGCGGGCAGGCGCTTCGGGCCGAAGAACAGGAGAACGATTATGAGGACGATCAGGCCGTCCTTCCAGGGGCTTGCGAACATGCCGACTTTCCTCGCGATTGCTGGAGTCCGAAGGTTAGCGACCAAATGGCCACGCTGACTAGGGCTGACCACGAGCTGCACGTGCGTGCCCCGTTGCCCGTCCGACCGCTGCGGATGCCCCTGACGCCCGCTCGGACGTTCGTTGACAGCTCGGATCACCTGTCGGCACGCCCGGTTGACGTATTTGGGCCAGCGGCCGCTGAGCTTGCTCAAGCCCGCTCCGATTGCGACCGATAGGGGTTTTGTCGCAGAGAAGGTCAGAGAGAACAATGAGCCAAAGCCCGCACGGAAATCACGCAGTTCGACGCATCGTCCTCCCCAGCGGTCGCACGATCGAAGTGATCCGCTTCAACGATCTGGACGCCGACCGGCGCGAGCTACATGCCTGCCCAAGCTGCCAGTCGGACCTCGTTCAGCCGATGGCCTGGAGCGAGACGGCCGACGGACGCTGGGACCTCGCGCTCGAATGCCCGAACTGCGGCCGCTCCGAGTCCGGCACCTTCACCAGGTTGCAGGTTGAGAGGCTCGAGGACCACCTCGACGAGGGCCTCACCGAGATGATCGCCGACCTCCAGCGCCTGACACAGGCGAACATGGCCGCCGACATCGACCGCTTCGTCGCCGCGCTGGACGCTGGCTTCATCCTCCCCGAAGACTTCTAGCGTCCTCTAGCTTCCGTCAGCTGTATCGCTCGACGACGCCGTCGGCCACCAGCTCGAGCGCGCTGCGCTGCGCCTCCGACACCCCGTTCGGGAGGCAGGCCTTGGCATCGGCGACGACCGCCAGCGCATGGTCGCGCGCGAAGTCAAGCGCGCCGCTGGCCTCGATCTGATCGCAGACCGCGGCAGCCTGCTCGGCGGTCTCGACGGCGCGCAGATCCAGGCGCGCCAGCTCGCTGTCGCGCTTACGCCCCTCGATCAGGGGCAGGGTGACGGTGCCATCAAGCAGGTCCGCGCCGCGCGGCTTGCCGGTGCGCTCGGGAGGACCGGTCACGTCGAGCACGTCGTCGAGCAGCTGGAAGGCCACGCCGATACCCTCGCCGAAGCGGCCGAGCGCGTCGATCGGGGCATCCCCGGCCAGGGCACCCAGCTCGCAGGCTGCGCGGAACAGCACGCCGGTCTTGAGCCGGCAGCGCTCGAGGTAGCGCTCCTGCCCGACCGCGGCGTTCCACGAGTCCTCACGCTGCATCAGCTCACCCCCGGCGAGCGCCGAGGCGGCAGCCGACAGGATCCGGATCGGGTCGATCTCCGCGCCGCCGGCCAGTTCGGCGAAGGCACGTGAGAACAACAGGTCGCCGGTGGCCAGCGCCAGCAGGCGACCACCCGACGCGACCACGGTCGGTCGGCCGCGGCGCAGGTCGGCGCGGTCGATCACATCGTCGTGCACCAGCGTCGCGGCGTGCACGAGCTCGACGGCGACCGCAGCTCGCACGAGCGCGTCGCTCTCGAGCACCGGCACCCCGGCGGCGATGCAGACGAGTAGCGGACGCAGGCGCTTGCCGCCCGCCGTGATCGTCTCCCCGCCGTGACGCGCGAGCAGCTCGCCATGGGTGGAGACGAGCTCGACCATGCGCGCCTCGACGCGAGTCATCACCCGCGACGCCCCCGCGCCGCCGGCTTCGACGACGGCCTCTACTGTCGCGGCCCCGGGTGCGCTCACGACACCACGGTACCCACGTGCAGCGCGATGATCCCCCCGGCCGTGAGCACGTAGCGTAGGTCCCCGAGTCCGACCCCGGCCATGCGGCCGGCGAGCTCCTCCGGGCCGGGGAAGCGGCGCACCGAACTGGGCAGGTAGGTGTAGGCGTCCGAATCGCCCGCCGCCCGGCCCAACACCGGCACCACCCGGTCGAACCACAGCTTGAAGAAGGTCGAGAGCGGCGGCCTCTGCGGCGTCGTCATCTCGAGGATCACGACCTTCCCCCCGGGTCGCACCACCCGCGCGAGCTCGCGCAGGCCCTGATCGAGGTCGGAGAAATTGCGTACGCCGAAGCCGACCGTCGCGGCATCGAACTCGTCGCTGGCGTGTGGCAGCAGCAGTGCGTTGGCCTGCTCGAACTGCACCGACGCGGTCGCCGGCCCGACGGCTCCCGCGGCCGCCTTGTCCCGCGCAATCCTCAGCATCTGCTCCGAGAAGTCGGCGCCGACCACGTGCCCGCCGTGACCGATAGCCTCCGCCAGCGCGAACGCGAGATCGCCCGTGCCGGTGGCGACGTCGAGCACGCGGTTGCCCGGGCCGACCTGGGCCAGCTCGACCGCTCGCCGGCGCCAGGTGTGGTGCAGGCCGGCGGTCATCACCGAGTTGAGGCGGTCATAGCCGCCCGCGATGCGATCGAACATCGCACGCACCTGCGGCTCGGCGAGCGTCCCGGTCTCGGGCCCTGGTTGTGACGGATCCGTCATCCGCCAGAGAGTACCGGCCGTACCGCAAATCAAAGCGGTGGGTGGGAGACCACTCCCGCCGCCCAAACCAGGCGGCGCTACTGGAGCATCGACAGGAACGTGACCAGATCCGCGAATTTCTTCGGCGATGACTTGGCCAGGCCCGCGAACGAAGGCATCGGCGCCGTCGGGTTCTGCAGCGTCTGCGCGATTGCCGCCGCCGAGCGCTTCGACCCCTCGTTCGTGAGCGGCGGCCCAGGTCCGTTGTTGCCGTTCTGGCCGATCTCGTGACAGCCCTCGCAGCCGGACTCGCCGACGACGACCTCACCCGCGAGGAAGGTGGAGCGCTGTGACGCTGTCAGGCCAGGAGGCACAGGCAGGCTGACGCTGTTCGGAGAGCCGGTGTTGGCGCCGGAATAGGTAAGGAAGGCGATGCAGGCGATGGTCGCCAGGCCGGCCGCGAGCGCGATCGGGCGGCGGCTGATCAGCCGCTCGGGGCTGCGGTCGTAGAGCGGCAGCAGGAACAGGCCGATCATGCAGAGCGTCGGCACGCCGATCGTCCCCAAAGGCGTGAACTTCGGCACGTTGCGCATCACGCGCAGGACCTCGAAGAGGAAGAAGAAGTACCAGTCCGGCCGCGGGACGTATGTGGTGGTCGTCGGGTTGACCTTGGGGCCGAGCTCCGCGCCGAACAGCAGCGCGAGCAGCATGATCACGATCATCACGATGACCGCCATCAGCGAGTCCTTGGCGACCGCGTACGGGAAGAACGGCTTGCCCGCGTTCTTCAGCAGCGCGTACTCGCGGAGATATTGCTCCTTTTCGGCCTGGTTCATCGGGGCCTCAGAGCTCGACCGTCTCGATGACGGCGTCGGGCTCGCGCGCCTTCAGCCACGGTGGCGCCGAGATGCCGAGCTTCGTCACCAGGTACAGGTGGAAGCCGATCAGCGCCGCCATCAGTCCGGGGATCAACATCATGTGGATCGCGTAGAAGCGCGAGAGCGTGGTGGCGCCGAATTCCGGCCCGCCGCGCAGGAAGTCACCGATGTACGGCCCCAGGAACGGGGCGGTGTTGTTGATGTTGACGCCCACGATCGTCGCCCAGTAGGAGCGCTGGTCGAACGGCAGCAGGTAGCCGGTGAAGCCCATCGCCAGGGTCAGAATCAGCAGCACGACGCCGATGATCCAGGTCAGCTCGCGCGGGTACTTGTAGGCGCCGAAGAAGAACACCCGCGCCATGTGCAGGAAGATCAGCACGATCATTACCGACGCGCCCCACTTGTGCATGCCGTGCACGAACTGGCCGAGGAAGACGTTGTCATTGATGTTGCGGATCGACTCGTAGGCGCCGCCGTTGACCTCCGGGCGGTAATACATCGCCAGGAACACGCCCGTAACGGCCTGGTTGAGGAACGCGAACAGCGTTGCCGAGCCGAGCGTATAGGCCCAGTTGATGCCCTTGGGCACCTTGCGGAACATCAGCCAGCGCAGACCCTGCGAGAGCTGCGTACGCTCGTCGATCCAGTCGACGACGGTAAGGCCCGCCTCGCTCGCGGCCTCGACCGGGTTCATCGGTGCCGGCGCGCCCGGTGCCGGCGCCGCGGGGCGTTTGAGCAACTTGGGCATTGGCATCAGGAACCGGTCCCCGGGACGATGGGCGGCAGTGGCAGGTTGCTGAGCGACGGCCGCACCGGCGTGTCGAAGCGCGACGGGTAGAGGTACTGGCCGATCCCGTCGATCGGCTCACCCGGATCGCGGGGCGAGAAGCGCTGCAGCTCCGAATTGACCGAGTAGCGCGGGCCGAGGTAGATGTATCCGTGGCCGGGATGCCCGGCGGGCGGCACGTAGGTGTAGAAGCGGTCGAGCGGGCGCACCGGCGGGCCGCCGGCGACCTCGCCGCGGAAGTTGTAAACGCCGCCGTGGCACGGGCAGATGAAGCGCTCGGCGGCCTCGACGTAGCGCACCGGGCAGCCGAGGTGCATGCAGCGTGACGAGAGCGCGATGTAGTTGTTCCACTGATCGTGTTGCTCGGTGTCGATCTTCGGGTTGCGCTGGCGCACGTACGCGATCGACTTACCGGCCTCGCCGATGCCCGGAACGATCGTGATCACCTTGGTGGCGTAGCTGTCCTCGGTGAAGTCGGCGGGCGTGCCGATGATCTGCCACTCGAAGGGCTGGCGCTTGAAGATCGGGCCGAGCGCGAAGCCGAGCGCCGGCAGGCCGAATGCGGCCGCGGCGATGCCGCCCGCACCGTGGGTCACAGCCCCCATGAAGCGGCGCCTGGTGACGGTCTCACCCTCGAATGCTCCGGGCATCCCGCGGTCGGCGGTGTACTTAGAGGATTGCTTGTGGCGATCTGCTGGCATCTACTTGCGGTGACTGATTTCGCTCTGCGCTGCGCGACCCGTAAGCCTACATTCAAACGGCTTTAAGGGAGCTGCTCCCCCACCCCTGCATTGCCCAGCCGGCGCTCGGCGGCGAGCAGAACTTCCCGCGCGGTGGCGCTTTCGCCATTGGCGTGCAGCTGTGCCACGCGGGAGATCAGATCGGCGAGCCGCGCCGTCTCCTCGATGTCGCCGAGCGTCGCCAGCTTCGCCAAACCGCTGGCGTAACTCTGGTCGCCGAGCAGCAGGTCGAGATCGGGGTCGGGCGAGCCGGCATTCTCGTAATGCAGGCGCGCGCCGCGCGCAATGTCGGCGATCACCTCGGCGTAGGAGCCCGGGCTCATGGCCGCAGCTCCTGCAGAACCTCGGCGGCCGCGTCGACGGTCAGTTCGATGTCGCGCTCGGAATGCGCAAGCGACGGAAACCACGCCTCGAACTGCGAGGCGGGCGGGTAGACGCCGCGCGCGAGCAGCCCGCGGCAGAAGGCGCCGTAGGCCTGCTGGTCGGTGGCCGCCGCGCCGGCGTAGTCGCTCACCGCCTCAGCGCCGGTGAAGAACGGCGTGAGCAGCCCGGTCACGCTCTGCACGCGTAGTTGGCGGCCCGCGCTCGCCGCTGCTTCGCGCAGGCCTAGGGCGAGCCGCTCAGTGAGCTCGCCCAGGCGCACGTAGGCGGCGGCGTCGAGCTGCGCCAGCGTCGCCAGGCCGGCCGCGACCGCCAGCGGATTGCCCGATAGCGTGCCGGCCTGGTAGACGTCGCCGGCCGGGGCGATCCGCCGCATCAGCTCAGCAGCCCCGCCGTAGGCCGCGGCCGGCAGGCCACCGCCGACGATCTTGCCCATGATCGTGAGGTCAGGGTCGAGCTCGAGCAGCTGCTGGCCACCGCCGCGGGCGACGCGGAAGCCGGTGATCACCTCGTCGGCCACGAGCAGGGCGCCATTCCGGCGCGCTCCAGCCGCAAGCTTGGCCAGGTATTGGCTCCCACCCGCCGGCCCGGCCGCGGGAACCACGCCCATGTTCGCCGGCACGGTCTCGAACAGCACCGCGGCGAACTCGTGCCGGGTGAAGGCGGCCTCGAGCGCAGCCTCGTCGTTCCATGGGATCGTGATCGTCGTCGCGGTCGCGGCGGCGGTGACGCCCGGGCTGCCCGGGATCCCTTGGGTTGCGACACCGGAGCCCGCCTGCGCGAGCAGCCCGTCGACGTGGCCGTGGTAGGCGCCCGCGAACTTGAGCAGCTTCTCGCGGCCCGTGACCGCCCGCGCCAGCCGGATCGCGCTCATGCTCGCCTCCGTCCCGGAGGAGGTCATGCGCAGCATCTCGACTGACGGCATGCGCTCGGCGACCTCCTCGGCGAGCACGACCTCGCCCTCGGTGGGCGCGCCGAAGGTGCTGCCGCTGACCGCGGCGCGCGTGATCGCGTGGAGCACCTGGGGATTGCCGTGCCCAAGGATCAGCGGTCCCCAGGAGCACACCCAGTCGATGTAGCTGTTGCCGTCGGCGTCCTTGATCCGCGAGCCGTGGCCCGATTCGATGAAGATCGGGTCGCGGCCGATCGCGGCCATCGCACGCACGGGCGAGTTGACCCCGCCCGGAATCACCCGCTGCGCGCGCCCGTAGAGCGCGCTAGACGCCGCAGTTCTGCCGTTCCCAGTTGCGGTAGTCATCGGTGAAGTAGAGCAGCCTGATCTTCTTGAACTCGGTCGAGGAGTAGAGCGTGGAGCGCTCGCTGATGCCGGTCTGCTCGGCGATCGAATCGAGGATCGCGTCGCACTCCTCCTTCGAGCGCCCGTGGGCCATCGTGAACACCGAGTACGGCCAGTCGGCGTAGGTCGGGCGCTGGTAGCAGTGCGAGATGCCGCGGAACTGCGACATCTGCATGCCCAGTTCGAGCACGCGCTCGTCCGGGACCTTCCAGACACCCATGCCGTTGGCGCTGTAGCCGGCGCGACGGTGGAAGAGGATCGCCGCGACGCGGCGCAGCAGCCGGCGCTGCACCATCCCCTGCAGGTGACCGAGGAGCTGCTCCTGCGGGATCTGCAGCGCTGCGGCGGCGGGGGCGTAGGGCTCGGCGATCACCGGCATGTCTCCCTGCGTGGCACGGATCACCGCCCGATCGAACTCGTCGTAGGGCTGGGGCTCGGTCTCGGCCGGCGCGACGGCCTCCGCGACCTTGCCGGAGAGCGTCTCGGAGCCCTTCTCCATCTCCAGGTCCATGCGGATCTTGAAGAGCTTGAGCGTCGGCAGCTGGCGGATCGACTCGGCGCCGGCGAGCTCTCCCAGGCGCATGAGCGTCTGCTCGAGACCGACCGGCGAGTCGGGCTCGGTCGCGATCGTGAACCAGATGTTGAATTCGTGGTTGCGCAGGTAGTTGTGCGATACGCCGGGGTGCTCGTTGATCACGTTGGCGGCGCGCCAGGGGTTCTCGGGATCGACCTTGGCGGCCACCAGCATCGAGCTGTACCCGAGTGCGCGCGTGTCGAAGATCGGCGTGACCTGACGGATGATGCGCTCGTCGAGCAGGTGCTGGACGCGGGCCATCACCTCGTCCTCGGTGATCCCGGCCTCGCTTGCGACGTGCTGGTAGGGCCGCGGCGCGATCGGGAAGCTGCCCTGCATCAGGTTGAGCAGGCGCTTGTCGAGATCGTCGAGCGGGATCGCCGCGCCGTCCTTGCGCGAGCGCAGCTTGGGACCGAAGCCGCTGCCCGTGGGATCCGTGGCCCCATCGCCTGTTTGAGCTACTTCAGCCACTGGGCCGCGTCCTTTGCGTGGTAGGTGATGATGATGTCGGCTCCGGCGCGCTTGATCCCGGTCAGCGCCTCGAGCACCGATTGCCGCTCGTCCATGTATCCGGCCGCGGCCGCCGCCTTCAGCATCGAGTATTCCCCGCCCGTGTTGTAGGCCACCAGCGGCAGCTGTGTCGCATCCTTGACGCGGCGGATGATGTCGAGGTAGGGCAGCGCCGGCTTGACCATCAGCAGATCGGCGCCCTCGCCGACGTCGAGCAGCGACTCACGCACCGCCTCGGTGCCGTTGGCCGGATCGAGCTGGTAGCTGCGGCGGTCACCGAAGGCCGGCGCCGAATCGGCGGCGGTGCGGAACGGGCCGTAGAAGGCGGACGCGAACTTGGATGAGTAGGCCATGATCGGCGTCTCGGCGAAGCCGGCCTCGTCGAGCGCCTCGCGGATCGCGCCGATGCGCCCGTCCATCATGTCGCTGGGCCCGACGATGTCTGCGCCTGCCCGTGCCTGGGAGATGGCCGCGCGCGCGAGCAGCTCGAGCGTGGCGTCGTTGTCGACGGTGTGGCCCGTCTCGCCGTCGGGGTCCGCGACCTCACGCAGCACGCCGCAGTGCCCGTGGTCGGTGTACTCGCACAGGCAGAGGTCGGTGATCACGATCAACTCGGGGTGCGCCCGCTTGATCGCGCGCGTGGCGAGCTGCACGATGCCCTCGTCGTCGTAGGCCCCGCTGCCCTCCGCGTCCTTGCTCGCCGGGATACCGAAGAGGATCACCGCAGGAATGCCGAGCTCGGCGGCCAAGCCGGCCTCGGTCACGGCCGCTGCGATCGACAGCCGGTCGATGCCGGGCATCGTCCAGATCGGCTCGCGCCCCTCGATGCCCTCGGCCACGAACAGCGGGTAGACGAAGTCAGACGCGGATAGCTGCGTCTCGCGCACGAGTCCACGCAGCTGGTGCGTGGCCCGCAGGCGGCGCATGCGGGTCTTCGGAAAAGCCATGCGTCACCGAGGATACGCCGGTATTGCCTGCACCCGTGAGTGACTCAGGTCACCATCGGGCCTCAGGCGAGCGGTGCTGGGCGAGCGGCGCTAGGCTGTGCGGCAATGGCGAGGATCGAGAAACGCGGCGACTACAAGCCGCGCAGCCAGCGCGAGAAGGAGGCCTACCGCCTCGTGCTGGCCGGCGGCGGGACCGGCGTGGGCGGGGTCGTCACACTCGTGCTCGCGGTCGCCGGGGTCATCGGCTTCTTGCTGCCGATAGTCCTAGTGCTGATCAGCGTCGTCTGCGTTTGGCGCTTCATGAGCACCACCGGCCAGCGCTGAGAGCCGTAGCGCCCTGAGCAGCGGGCACGCGATCATCCTGCTGGTGGCGGGCGTGCTCGCCGGGACGCTCGGCAGCGCCGGTGGGATCACCAGCCTGGTCTCCTATCCGGCGCTGCTCGCCGCCGGAGTGCCGCCGCTGGCGGCGAACGCCACCAACATCGTCGCGCTGATGACCTTCTGGCCCGGTTCGGCGCTCGGTTCGCAGCAGGAACTCGTGGGCCACGGACGCTGGCTGTTGCGCTGGATCCCACTGATGCTGCTCGGCAGTGGTACCGGGGCGCTGCTGCTGCTCGCGACCCCCTCCGAGGCGTTCAAGCGCGTGGTGCCGTTCCTCGTGCTCCCCGGGTCGTTGGCGTTGATCGGCGCGCCTTGGCTGACACGCCGACGCAACTCGGACGCTCAGCATCGGTGGGTCCTCGGAGCCTGGCTTGCGGCGATGGCCACCTATTGCGGCTACTTCGGAGCCGGCTCGGGCGTGATGACGCTGGCGCTGCTGCTGATCATGGTCGAGCGTCACGTGCCGACCGCCAACGCGCTCAAGAACATGCTCGTCGGCGCCGCCACGATCCCGGCTGGGATCTTGCTTGCGATCTTCGCGCCGGTGCACTGGCCGCAGGCCGCCGCGCTCGCTGTCGGGGTTCTGATCGGCTCCCGGCTCGGCCCTGCCGTCGCGCGACGGGTGCCGGGCGATGTCCTGCGCTGGACGGTCGCAGCACTCGGCCTGGGACTGGCCGTCTGGCTGTGGGTCAAGCCGAGCGGCTGACGACGCGGAGCGGAGCGGCCAGGGCGCGGCGGGCGCGGCAGGGAGCGGAGCAGGCAGGGCGCGGAACCTACGACAGGGACCTGCCCAGATGGAAGAAATGGGCCGCCGTCGGCCAGATCTTCTGAATCCGTGCGATTTTCGGAACGCATTGGAATCTGTGGCGTTGCATCGTCCAGATTGTCTGACCAGGCAGGTTCTTAGTGGAGGCCACGGACCGTGACGACCCTCTCCACCGCCAGCGTCTCGACCAGCGGCCCCAAGCCCGGTAGCCAGCGCCGAGGCACCGAAGCTGCTCGAGCGACGATGTGACCGGCCGCTCGCCGGGGGTCAGTCTGTACAGGCCGGCAGCGGATCGCTGAGCGCGAGCTGCCGGCTCGCGACGATCACGTGCCATGGCCCGCGCGCGGCGACCCGCCCGCTGACGTTGCGCCGGTTGGGCGGTCCAAAGCGCCTGGTCTTCAGAGCCGGGAGAACGATGACATCGGCGCCGAGACGCTCGGCCGCCTGCGTGATCATCTCAGCCGGGTCGCCGACGAGAACCTCATAGGAAGCGTCAGCCGGATCGTCAAGTGCGCTGCGAGCCTCGAGCAGCTCCTCGCGAGCGATCTTCTGCAGCTCGATGTTCCACAGCACCGTCCCCTGAAGACAGCGCCCACAGCCGATGACGCGCTCCAGGGCGGCTACCGCGACGACGGTCAGGCAGACCGAGCGCCGACGCGCGAGAACACTGGCCTCTGTCAGTGCGCATCGCCCTTCGGGACTGTCCTCGAACCAGACAAGGACGCTGGGAGCCTGTTCACCATCAGCTGTCATCTCTGCCGACCGCTTCCCGTCCGATGACTCAGGACCAATCTTAGCCCCGCGATCCCAGCGCAGGTGGCAACTCGGCTCAGCGCTCGCCGAAGCGCAGCAGCGCGATCCGCGCCAGCATCGAGAAGACCAGCGCCAGCCCCATGAGGTGCAGCAGCGGCAGGCCGATCGCCGGCTCGCTGCCGGTGAACGCGTTCGACACCGCCTCGAGCGCGGCGCGGAATGGGAACACGAACGAGATCACGCCGAGCGCGGTGTTCAGGCCGCCGGAGATGGCGCTGCTGGGAACCAGGGCGACGAACGCGACCGGCAGGCTGATCAGGAACGCGAGCAGCGACGCGATGCTGACGTCGCGTGCGAGCGCGCCGACGGCCACCCCAAGCGCCGCGAACGCGACGCCGGCGACCGCCAGTGCGACGACCCAGAGCTCGAAGCGGCCCCAGTCGAGCGGTACGAAGATCGAGATCAGCGCCGAGGTCGCAAGCACCATCGCGAGCGCGCAGGCCGACGCCAGCCCGACCTTCTCGGCCAGCAGCAGCTCCGGGCGCACCAGTCCGCGCACCAGTCGCCGATACGCGTTCTCCGAGCGCTCGAGCGCGAGCATGCCCGCGGCCAGCAGCAATGTCACGAACATCAACAGCACGACGGCCGCGATCGCGACCGCGTAAGACGATGCCGGCGTGGTGCTGCCGCTGATATCGGACTCGTGGACCGTCAGCGGGGTCGTGACTCCGCCGATGCCGGGGCCGGCGAGCGCCAGACCGTCGATCGCCACGTTGGCGAAGTCCGCCACCTGCTGCAGCGCAGGGCGCTGCTTGGAGCCCGGGGGCAGCGACGCGATCGTGCTCTGCACGATCGCGCGGATGCCCCTGAGCCCGAGCAGGTGGATCGTGTGCCCGAGGAAGCTGACGCTGCCACCGCTCAGCACCTTCTGCAGGTCGACGATCACCAGCTTCACCAGCTGCCTGCTCACCGCGGTCTGCACGTCGTCCACCCGGGCCTGGATCGCCTGCTTCGCCAGATCGCGCTCCAGCGGGTTGCGGCTGTTGAGCACGATCTGCACCGTGGGGTTGCCGGTACCGCTCTCGATCAGCTGCTGGATCTGCTGATCGATGTCGGCCGGGATGATCAGCGCGGCCAGCGCGCGCCCGTCGCGCACATCTGCGAGCGCCTGCTGTGGCGAGCCGGCGTGCAGGGGTTGGATCGAGCGGTAGAGCTGGTTGGCGTATTTGGCGAGGCTCACGCGTTGCGAGCCAAAGGCGATCGTCCCGTGGCCGGTCTGGACACCGCTGTACACGGCGACCCGTGGCCGTCCGGGCGGGTTCGAGATCGCAAAGCCGATCAGCAGCGCGATCACGACCGGATAGATCACGAGCGTGCCGAGCAGCACCGGCGAGCGGCGCAGGATGCGAAGGTCCTTGGCGAGCAGCCAGCGCATCAGTAGCTCCAGTCCATCGCTTCCGAGGCCCCGGAGAAGACGAGCCGTCCCTCGTCCAGCGCCAGCACGCGGTCTGCGTGGTGCTGGGCCTCGAGCACATCGTGGGTCGAGTAGACGACGCTGGTGCCGTGCTCGGAGAGGCCGGCGATGAACTCCCACAGGCGTGCGCGCTGGCGCGGATCGAGCGCGGAGGAGGGCTCGTCGAGCAGCAGCACCCGCGGTCCCGAGAGCAGCCCGATGGCGATGTTCACACGCTGCTGATTTCCGCCCGAGAGGTCCTTCACCTGATCGCCGGCGCGCCCGGCCAGGCCGCTCTGCTCGAGCATCAGCGCGACGCTCGCTTCGGGATCGGGCACGCGCTCGAGCCGCGCGAACAGGCGCAGGTTCTCGGCCACCGAGAGCTTTGAGTAGAGCGCCGGCTGCTGCGGGACCCAGCCGACCGTGCGGCTGGACGGACGCTCGGCGCTCCCGCCGGCGGCGGGGAGCTCGACCGATCCCGCGGCCGGTGTGAGCACTCCCGCGAGTACCGAGAGCAGTGTCGTCTTGCCCGCTCCGTTTGGCCCGATGACCGCGATCAGCTCGCCCGTGCCGACCTCAAAGCTGACCTCGGTGAGCGCGAAGCGCTTCCCGAAGCGATGCGTCAGACCGTCGGCCCTCAGAGCCGCGGCTGCCCCGTTGACCATGACTCGAGCACGAGGTGCTTGCGCAGGTAGAGCACGGTCGCACGGATCATCGTTGCCACCGGCAACGCCAGCAGCGCCCCTGGGATGCCATAGATCTGGTAGCCGACCAGCAGCGCCAGGATCACCAGGATCGGGTTGATCCGCAGGGAGATGCGGAACACCTGTGGCGCCACGATGTGGCCCTCGAGCTGCTGCAGCAACACGAACGCGACCAGCAGCCAGAGCGCGGAGATCGGCTGGGTCGCGAGCGCGACGACGATCGGCGGGATCGGGCCGATGATCGGGCCGATGTAGGGGATCAGCTCCATCAGCCCGTAGAAGAGCCCGAAGAACACGGCGTAGCGGGCCCCGTCGTGGAAGACGCCCGTCAGGCCGAGTAGCTCCAGCACCACGCCGGCGCTGCCGCCCATGATCAGGCTGAACAGCAGCTGCCCGCGCACGTACCCGGACACCGCATGCTGGATCAGCAGCGGGTAGTCATCGCCCGGGGTCCCGTCGCCTGCCGGCATCCAGCGACGTACCAGACCGCCGATGTCGCGCGCGTAGACCAGCATGTAGACCGAGAGCACGAAGGTCAGGATCAGGTCCACGGAGATGGTCACCAGCTGTCCGAGGACGTCGCGGGAGAAGGAGAGGATCGAGCCCGAGCTCTTCGCCACCTGCTTCTGCAGCGTCTGCAGCGCCGTGTGGCCCTGCTGTGCGATGTGGATCTGGATCCCGTGCTTGTTGAGGAAGCTCTGGACGTTCTTCAAATCGTGGTTGACGTGTGTGACGAACGCCGGGAAGTTGTTGGCGAAGTGGGTCAGCTGGTCGCTGACCGGCGCTGAGAGCAGCGCGCCGATCGCAGCGAAGACCAGCAGGACGCTCAGGTAGGAGAGCACGATCGCGAGCGCCCGCGGCACGACGCGCTGGAGCTGCTTGGCCAGCGGGTTGAGGATGACTGCGACCACAACCGCGCCGGCGACGACCACCAGCAGCGTGCCCATCGCGTGCCCCAGCTCCCAGAGCCCGAGCAGCGCGAGCGGCAGCAGCACCATCTGTACCCAGCGCGGCACCATCACCGGCTCGGCCAGCTGCTCCGGGAGCGTCAGAGCGGGCTGCTCGGGCTGGGCGAGCGCGCCCGCTTCGGTCTCCTCGGGGGCAGCCTGGGCTGCCGTTTCGGGCTCGTCGAGCGCGGTCTCCACGTCGTCCGCGGCTGTGGGCGGGTCCGGTTGGACCTCCGTCTCATCCATCTAGGTGAAACAGTATGCGCACATGAACGACGGAGTCCGGATCCTTTTTGTCGGTGATGTTGTCGGCGGCGCCGGCCGCCGCACGCTGCGGGCGGTGCTTCCGCGCCTGCGCGAGCGCACCCCGATCGACTTCGTCGTGGTCAACGGCGAGAACGCGGCCGGGGGCCACGGCATCACCTCCAAGATCGCGCGCGAGATGTTCGCCGCCGGCGTCGACGCGATCACGCTCGGCAACCACACCTATCGCCAGCACGAGGTCTACCGCTACCTCGACGAGGAGGACCGCATCCTGCGTCCCGTGAACTTCCTGCGCGGCCAGCCCGGCCACGGAACCTGTGTGGTCACGAGCTCCTCCGGAGTGCGGCTCGGTGTGGTGTCGCTCGCCGGGAACCTTTACATGAACAGCTCGCTGCCGGCCTTCGCGGAGGCCGACGCCGCGCTCTACGCCCTGCGCGACAAGGCCGACCACATCCTCGTCGACGTGCACGCCGAGGCCACCAGCGAGAAGGTCGGGCTCGGCTGGTACCTCGACGGACGTGTGACGGCCGTGGTCGGGACGCACACCCACGTACCGACCGCCGACGCCCGCGTGCTGCCCGGCGGCACGGCCTACATCACCGACGTCGGCATGACCGGCGCACGCGGCGGTGTGCTCGGTGTCAAGCGCCAGCAGGCGATCGACGCGATGTTGACCCGCATGCCGGTGCGCTTCGAGACCTCCGAGGAGGATCCCTGGCTGCAGGGCGCGCTGATCGGGTGCTCCCCCGAGCCGATGCGCGCGCTGTCGATCGTGGGGGTGCAGGAGCAGCTCTGAAAGAGATTTGCCCGATTTCGGGCAAATCTCTTGGCAAATCGCCTTGAATTGTCGACACTGGTGTGGAAAATGGTGTCTGAGGATCTGACTCCGCTGCTCGACCACCTCGAGCGCACAGGCGTCTCACGCGGTCAGGCGGCGCGGCTCGTCGACGACGTGCTGGCCTACTTCTCGGAGACGCCCGAGGAGTTCGTGCGCCGCCGCCACCGCGAGCTGCAGGACGACGGCGTCGCCAATGCCGTGAGCTTCGCCGTGATCGCACGCGAGCTGGCGCAGCGGCGCGTGTCAGGCCCGCAGCTCTCAGCCCGCCAGATCAGACGCACCATCTACGGCTGAGAGGAGCCCGCTCGTGTGTGGAATCGTCGGTTATGTCGGGCGCCAGAACGCGGTGCCGGTACTGCTCGAGGGACTCGCTCGCCTGGAATATCGTGGCTACGACTCCGCCGGCGTGGCGGTCGCCCGCAATGACTCGCTGCGCGTGCACAAACAGGCTGGCAAGGTCCGTGACCTCGCCGCGAGCATGCCCAAGCGCATTGCCGGCAACGTCGGCATCGCGCACACGCGCTGGGCCACGCACGGCCTGCCGAGCGACACCAACGCGCATCCACACACGGACGTGAACGGCCGTATCGCCGTCGTCCACAACGGCATGATCGAGGACGCCGGCGTGCTGCGCGGGCGGCTCGAGGCCGACGGCATCACCTTCACCAGCGAGACCGACACGGAGGTGCTCGCGCACCTGATCGCGCTCGAGGACGTGGATGATCTCGAAGAGGCTGTCCGGCGCGCGCTGCGCAAGGTGCATGGCGCCTACGGACTGGCCGTGCTCGACGCTCGGCAGCCGGACCGGATCGTGCTGGCACGCAACGGCAGCCCGGTGCTGATCGGCGTGGGCGACCGTCAGATGCTGTGCGCCTCGGACATGGCGGCGCTTGTACGCCATGCCCAGCAGGTCGTACACCTCGACGACGGCGAGCTCGCAACGGTCACCGCCGACTCGTTCTCGACCGCGACACTGGACGCTCAGCCATCGGTGAAGACCGCCACCAGCATCGAGGTGGAGGCTCACGACTACGAGCGCGGGAAGTTCGCGCACTTCATGCTCAAGGAGATCTGCGAGCAGCCGGACGCGATCGGCTCGACCCTGCGCGGGCGCCTCGATTCGCGCTTCGCGACCGCTCGCCTGGGTGGCCTCAACCTATCGGCGCGAGAGCTGCGCGCGTTCCGCCGGGTGCACATCATCGCGGCGGGCTCCGCGCTCTACGCGGGCCTCGTCGGTGCGGGCTTGCTCGAGTCGCTGGCCAGGCTTCCCGCCTCCGCCGAGCCGGCCGCCGAGTTCCGTTACCGCAATCCCGTGATCGAGCCCGACACACTCTACGTGGCGGTCAGTCAGTCCGGGGAGACCGCCGACACGCTCGCGGCGGTCGAGGAGGTCGTGCGCAAGGGCGGACGCGTGCTCGGCGTCGTCAACGTTCCCGGCTCGAGCATCTCGCGCGCGGTCGACGGCGGCATCTACCTGCACGCCGGCCCCGAGGTGTCCGTCACATCGACCAAGGCGTTCACCTGCATGGTGGTCGCCTTCGCCTTGCTGGCTCTGCACCTCGGCCGGCTGCGCGACCTCGGGCCGGCCGACGGCCAGCGCCTGATCGCCGCGCTCGGCGAGCTCCCCGCCAAGGCCGCCGCGACGATCGGCGACAAGCAGCACATCAAGCTGATCGCGGAGTGGCTCAGTTCGGCGCGGAGCGCCTTCTTCATCGGCCGCGTGCGCGGCTACCCGGTGGCGCTCGAGGGAGCGCAGAAGCTCAAGGAGGTGTCCTACATCCACGCCGAGGCATACCCGGCGGCCGAGCTCAAGCACGGCCCGCTGGCGCTCGTCGCACCGGAGCTGCCGACGGTCGCGATCGTTCCCGATGACGAGCTCTTCGAGAAGAACCTCGCGTCACTCGAGCAGGTCCGCTCCCGTCGCGGGCCCGTGCTCGCGATCTGCCACCGTTCGTTGGGCGAGCTCGCCGACCATGAGATCCTGGTTCCCAAGAGCGAGCCTGAGCTCGATCCGATCCTGCTCGGACTACCGCTGCAGCTGCTCGCCTACTACGCCGCGGTCGCGCTCGATCGTGACATCGACCAGCCGCGCAACCTGGCCAAGAGCGTCACCGTCGAGTGAGCGACGGCGCCCGGGTCGGTGCTCGTCAGCCGCTGGGCGCGGGCATCGTCCTGGCGCGGATCATCGCCGCGATGCGCACGTCCTCGGGCTGCTCGCGCCTGTCCGGATGCGCCAGCACGAGGGCGATCACGACCAGCGGGAAGAACCAGATGATGTACAGGTAGAACCAGTATGTGATCCCCATCTCCAGGAGCATGATGATCGCGGCCCCAAGCGCGGCGACCTGGACCATCGAGCGCTCCCCGCGCGGCAGCAGCGGTGAGGCCAGGCCGAGCGCGACGGCCGCGCCCAACACGATGTGCTCGGGCAGATGCAGCGTCTGGTGGTAGCCGCCCCACAGCCCCCAGATCGAGAACGGGGCGGGGCGCGTCGCCTGGTACGCGATCGCGTGCTCCCAGAACGAGTGAAAGTCCCCGGAGATCACGACCGGAAGCATCGCCGCCGCGATCGCCAGCACGTAGGCGATCGCGTACAGGATCAGGCTGCGTCGCTTCGGCGGCCAAGGACCGGTGCCGCGCATCAGCAGCGGCCCCAGCCCCAGGGGCGCGAACTTCGTCAGGCCCGCGAAGGCGCCGAGCACCCCCCGCGCCGCAGCGAAGCGGATCGCCACCAGCGAGGCGACGATCAGCAGCGCCACCAGCGCGTCGTTGGAGTTGGACATCAGGTCGAATGAGGTGAACGGGTATGCCGCCCACAGGTAGGCCAGCACCACGCCCTCTGTCGGCCCGCGCAGACTCCAGCCGAGCACCAGCAGCCCGAGCATCGTCAGCAGGTCGAAGGTGATCGACGCGGCGTGCGCTGCGGGCAGGCTGTCCCAGGTCCCGCTCCAGCCGAAGATCAGGCGGAACGGAATGTAGGCGTAGTAGTTGATCGGCCCGTATGTGTTCCCGGCGGGGTTGTCGGGGTTCGTGACCTCCCAGTTTCCGTAGAGCTTTTCGCCGTGGATGATGTGGTCGGCGCCGATCACACCCGCGTAGCCGACGTCGATCACGTTCGAGTTGGTCACGTTCAGGCCGACGCGGAAGCCGATCAGGAAGATCAGCGCGATCGCCAGCCAGGCGGTTGGGATCACCACGCGCAGGGGCTCTCGTGGGCGCCCGCGCCCGGCTGCAAGCAGCAGCATGCGTACCAGTAGGTAGCCCAAGAACGGGTACACCATCGGCACCGACAGCCCCAGGTCGGCGTTGTTGAACCATGCCAGCGAGGCCGAGAAGCCGAGCAGCATCAGCAGGTCGAGGTGCCACAGCGTCGGTCGCCTGCGCCACGGAATGAACGGCAGCAGGAACAGCGCGCAGAGCGGAATCCAGATGTAGAGCGCGTTGATCTTGCGGCCAAACGCGCCCGGGTAGCCGCGCGCCATCGTCCAGGCGACCTGGTAGCCGGTCCAGACCTGCGTGACCGCACCCGACTGGTCGGAGACATAGAGCTGAAGCATCTCGATCCGCTGCACGGGCCCGGCCGGCGGCAGCGGCGTGAACAGGCTCACCTGCCAGACCCCGGGCCCGCGCGTGTACACGTACGGGACCAGGTGCGGGTGCTTCTCCATCTCCGTGATGTAGACCGCGTTCTTCTTCGCGGTGGCCAGCACCTGATTGCCGGTCAGGCGATACCCGGCCGGTGGCTGGGCCATCGACGGTACCAATACGGCCGTGCCGGGCGGGGCCGAGATCGGCGCCGCCTGCCCGGGCGGATTACCGGCCGCCAGGGCGGCTGATGGCAGCGCTGCCGCGACGATCAGACAGAGCGCGGCGCAGAGCGACGCGCAGACGGCCACCGGCCGCAGCGGCCGGCGGCCGTGGCCGGTCTGGCTCAGGCCTTGAAGCTCCAGAGCTTCTGGACGACGAAGGAGAGCGGCGTCGCGATGATCCAGGCGATGCCGTCGGCCAGGGTGTGCTGCGAGATGCCGACGGAATGAACGAGCAGGGTGTAGATCCCCGTCGCGAAGAGGAGCACGAGCAGCGATACGAAGAAGAATCGCACGGCCTGGCGGCCCGGGTGATCGTGCTTGGCCTGGAACGTCCAATGCCGGTTCCAGAAGAAGTTGTTGGTCGAGGCGACCACCGCCGCGAGCACGAACGCCAGCTTGTCGGCCGCCTGCAGCGGGTGCACCAGGATGAAGAACGAGACGAGGTTGACGGCGTACCCGGACGCTCCGACGCAGAGGAAGCGAACCAACTGCTTGTGGTTCTCCGGATGCCGGACCTCATATGAGAAGCGCCGGTAGGCGCTGCGCAATCGTGCAAGCGCCCGAGCGGAGGGCGGAAGCTCGAGCATGGAGGTCATTTCGTCAGGCACTCTCCTCAATCCTATCTGCACACATATAAATCTTGCGCAAAGCCGCGCCTATCCGAAATGCGCACGAATCATCGGTGTTACGTCGCGCAGCGACCACTGTTCGCGCGCGCTGCGCGAGTCGGGGCCGGTGCCGCACCAGAGTAGCGCCCCCAGTGAGTCCGTCCGGTGCAGCGACCCATGGCTGCCGCCGCCAACGTGATCTGCGCCCCCCCAGTCGACGAATTCGTAACCGGGCGCGGCCGACAGCAGCACATCGCCGGCGTTCGCGCAGCGCAGCGCCGACCAGACGCGTGCCAGCGCGTCCGGATAGTCGGGGGAGAGCAGCCGCCCGTCCTCAATCCGTGCCGCCAGCACCGTCAGGTCACCGTCGACGCTCCAGCTCCCGCCGCGTGGGTCGCTCAGCTCACCGCCGGGTGCGAAGCGCAGCTCGGCGCCGCCGGGAGCGCGCATCACGGCCTCCGGAGACGGGGCACCCGGGTCGCGCAGCCACATCGCCAGATCGACGCCCTCGAGCTCGATCACCGCATCGACGGCGGCGGCGGCAAGCTCGTCGCGGCGCTCGATGTCCAGCGCGTAGATCATCGCCGAGCGCTGCGCCGGACTCAGCGCCAGCTCGGCTCCGACCGAGGCGCTGGCGCTCGGGGTGGCCACGTGGAAGCCCCCGAGCGCCAGATCCAGCCTGATCCGCTCCTCGACGAGCGCCTGCGAGTGGTCGGAGGTGACGACCACGGCGTGCTCCTCGAGGAACTGGTCGGGGCCGCCGCCGGCGTGCATCAGCCGCTCGATCTGGCGGTCGGCGGCGGCGATCGAGGTCACCTGCGCATGCGGGCCATTCTTGTGCGACCAGGCGTCGTTGTCGGGCAGCGAGAACAGCATGAAGTCGAAGAGGTCCTGCTCCACGAGGTATGAGCCGACACAGCCTGTGTGCTGGTCGCGCACGCCGGGCATCCCGAACTGTCCGCGGCAGCCGGTGCGGCGGCTCGCGTACAGGTCCGCGTAGAACAGCTCCTGCGGTCCGAAGATCGTGCGCCGGAAGAGCGTCGAGGTGACCAGCCGCGCGAGCGCCGACTCCTGCGCGACGTCGTGCTGGTGGCGGCCGCGATAGATCAGGTAGGTGGTGCCGGCCGTGCGCAGACCCAGGTCGTCGAGCGACTCGAACACGGTCGGCGTGTCGTTCGAGAGATGCTCGGCATTCATCCTGTAGACCGTGTCCGTCAGCGAGCGGACGACGCCGAACTGGCGCGTGGCCGAGAAGCTCGAGCCGTACTCCACGTAGCGCTGCTCGACCCGGTGATACCAGTTCATGCTCGGGATCAGGTGCTCCTCCGGCCCGACGCCGGTGGTGATCGTCGCGGCGCAGACGGGGGTGACCGACGGGAACGCCGCCACCACATCGTTGACGTACACGCCCTGCTGCGCGATCCGCTGCAGCGCCGGCGCCCTCCCTGCCGCGATCGCACGATCGAGCATCTCGGGCTTCATCGCGTCGATGACGATGAGCACCAGCTTCTTCATCGCCGTCGAGCCTCCAAGCCGCGGCCGCTGCTCATCAGCGCAGGATGCGGAGGCCGGCGTATTTGGCGTCGCTGCGCCCGCGTCCCGAATAGAGCAGCCAGAGCAGGCCCAGCAGCGCGATCAGGCCGAGTGGCGGCGCGACGATCGAGAGCACCGCGATCAGCAGCGCCGAGCCGTCGGAGATCACCGGCAGCCCGACCGACGCCGCGGCGTCATCGAGCCGCGAGCGCAGGCGGGAAAGGAACGGGCGAGCGGCGCCGAACCCGATGGCTGCACAGAGGACTCCGCCCGCCCAGCCCGGCCAGGCGGCGTGATGGTCGCGTACCAGCGAACCCGCGAAGAACAGTCCGCCGAGACCGAGCGAGAGCACGCCCAGCACCGTTTCCCCCAACCGGCCGCGCAGCACCTGTCCCCAGACCCCCTGGCCGAGCACCACCAGCAACACGGTGCCGAACACCATCGCCAGCAGGAATGGCAGCGATTGCAGGAAACTGTAGGACGTGTGGTCGAAGTGGATCTCGACGCCGGCAGCCGCGAGCGCACCGGCCGCGACGCTCGGCACAAACGGCCGGACGCCGACCGCTGCGGCGATGCCAATGCCCTGGAATATGTCGAAGGCGAGATGCACCGTGCTGTACCGTGATCGAGCGTGACGATAGACGAGCGGGCGTCGGTCGGAGTGGCAGCCGCATGAGCGAGCAACCGCGCAAGCCCCGATCAGCGGCACACGAGATCGAGCGTTACGGCGCGCTGTTCGCGCAGCGCACACGCGTGATGAAGTCCTCGGCGATGCGCGACCTGATGGCGCTGACCGCCCGCGATGACGTGATCTCGTTCTCCGGTGGCCTGCCCGACACCTCGACCTTCGCTCCCGGCTTCTTCACGGAGCTGATGGGCCGCGTCGCCGGCGAGTCGATGGCCAAGGCCCTGCAGTACGGCCCCACCGAGGGCCTCAGCGACGTCCGCGAGGTGATCGCGCAGGTGATGGAGGCCGAGGGGATGAGCGTCGACCCCGACGCGATCCTGCCGACCAGCGGCGGACAGCAGGCGCTCGATCTGGTCTGCAAGATCCTGATCGACCCGGGCGACGTGATCATCGCCGAGGCGCCCACCTACCCCGGCGCCGTTCCGACGTTCTGCTCCTACGAGGCGGACGTGATCCAGGTTCCGATGGATCGTGACGGCATGCAGATCGACAAGCTGCGCGAGTCGCTGGCACAGCTCGATCGCGAAGCGCGCCGCCCGAAGTTCATCTACGCGATCCCGAACTTCCACAACCCGGCCGGCGTGACGATGTCGGTCGAGCGCCGCCGGGAGCTGCTGGAGATCGCCGGCGAACGCGAGCTGCTGGTACTCGAGGACAACCCCTACGGGCTGCTGCGCTACGAGGGCGAGCAGCTTCCCACGCTCTACTCGCTCGACGCCGACTTCGTGCTCTACGCCGGCACCTTCTCGAAGATCCTGTCGCCCGGTGTGCGCATCGGCTGGCTGGTCGCACCACCGCCGGTTCTGCGCCAGCTCGTGCTCGGCAAGGGCTCGGCCGATCTCTGCTCCTCGTCGGTCTCTCAGTACTTCATCGCCGAGTACTTCCGGTCCGTCCCGTGGATGGAGTACGTGCGCTCGCTGTCTGAGCTCTACCGCCGCCGCCGCGACGTGATGCTCGACGCGATGGCCGAGCACTTCCCGGCCGAGGCGACCTGGACCCACCCCGAGGGCGGCCTGTTCCTGTGGGCGACATTGCCCGACTACATCGACACCACCGACCTGCTGGCGCGCGCGATCGAGGAACGCGTCGCCTTCGTGCCGGGTCGTGCCGCCTTCGTCGACGGCCGCGGTGGCTCGTCGATGCGCCTGAACTTCTCAGGCGTCGGCGAGGACGAGATCCGCGAGGGCATCCGCCGGCTGGGCGAGGTGATCCGCGAGCAGGTGGCGCTCTACGGCACGCTCACGGGGCAGACGCCAGCCGTCGACCGTTGCGCCTCCGGGCCGGGTCCCGCTGATCCCGGCCCGGTCCGAACCGACCCCTCCGGCGGTCACCTGGACAACGTGCGGCAGCTGAAGCACAAGCGCGCCGGATGAGTCGCATTGCGGTCCTGAAGGGCGGCCGCTCGCTCGAGCGCCAGGTCTCGCTGAACTCGGGTGCGCGCGTCGAGGAGTCCCTGCGCCGGCTCGGGCACGAGGTGATCGAGGTCGACGTCGGCCACGACCTCGTCGAGCGCCTGAGTTCCGACAGGCCTGATCTGGCATTTGTGGTGCTGCACGGGCGCGATGGTGAGGACGGGACCGTGCAGGAGCTGCTCGAGGTGCTCGCCGTCCCATACACGGGCTCACGCGTGTCCGCCTGCATCCGCGCCTCGGACAAGGTCCTCGCCAAGCACGCGATGCGCGATGCGGGCATCCCCACGCCAGACTTCTTCGCCTTCAGCGAGACCGCCTTCCGCAACCTCGGCGCGGCGCAGGCGCTGCCCGCGATGAGCTCCCGCCTGAGCTTCCCGATCGTGGTCAAGCCGGCTTCGCAGGGATCCGCGCTGGGCATCAAGTTCGCGCGTACCGCGGCCGACGTGCCGACCGCGCTGATCGCCGCCTTCTCCTATGACAAGAAGGTATTGCTGGAGCGCTACGTCGCCGGACGCGAGCTGGCGGTCTCGATCCTCGAACAGGACGGCGAGCCGCGCGTGCTCCCGATCGTCGAGGCGGTGCCCGAGCAGGAGTCCTTCTACGACTTCGAGTCCCGCTACGAGATCGGCCGCACGCGCTTCATCTGCCCAGCCGAGCTCGATGCCGACGTCACCGGGCGGGTCCAGGAGCTGGCGTTGCAGGCCTTCGGGCTGCTCGGATGCTCGGTCTTCGCGCGGGTCGATCTGATGCTCGACACCGAGACGTCCGAGCCGTTCGTGCTCGAGGTCAATCCGATTCCAGGGCTGACGGAGACCTCGCTGCTGCCGCAGGCCGCGGACGCGGCCGGCATCGGCTTCGACGACCTGATCGCGCGGATCATCGCCCGCGCGTCTTAGGGTTCGCAGCTCGTGGGCCAGCGCGACGGAGCCCGCGACCCAAAACGCGATTTGGCATTATAACGGCAAGGTTATGATGCCAAATCGACTTTCGGGAGGGGCGCGCCATTGGCGAGAAAGCGCAGACCCAGATACGGCGGCGAATACGGCGAGGATGAGATCAGCCCGCGCGCCGCGGCGCAGATCGAACGCTGGGCTCAGCGAGCCGAGCGGCACGCGCTCGCCCGAGAGGTGGCGACGGCCCTGTCGCGCTACCGGTTCGCGTACAGCCTGTCGCAGCAGCAGCTCGCCGAGATGCTCGAGATCAAGCAACCGCAGGTGGCTCGGCTCGAATCGGGAGTGGTGACTCCAACGCTGGACACTCTGATGCGGATCTCAGAGCGGCTCGACCTCGACTTCGCGATCGAGGTGAGGTCGGGGAGGCTGACGGCCAGCGCTACTCGTCGCCGAGGAAGTCGTCTGGCTTGACCGTGTCGAGAAAGTCCTTGAACTTCTCGACGACCTCCTCGGTGTCCTCGACCTCGTGCTCGAACTCGATCGCCGACTCGGCGATCACCTCGTCGGCGGCGAAGATCGGGGCGCCGGAGCGGACGGCCAGCGCCAGCGCGTCGCTCGGGCGCGAGTCGATCTCGAGCTCGCGGCCGTTCGCGCGCAGGCTGATCGAGGCGTAGAAGGTGTTCTCGCGCAGCTCTGTGACCGAGACCCGGGTGCACTCGACCTCGAGCTCGCCGAGCACGTCGGAGAGCAGGTCGTGGGTCATCGG
>DASZLT010000037.1:0-16362 GCA_035552235.1 Solirubrobacteraceae bacterium | reverse complement strand
AGAGGCTGGCGGCCAAACGAGCCGGCCACGAGGCGGCTGGCCAGCGGGCCAGCCGCGCGAGAAAAGGAGGAAACGCTTTGCCCAAGAGCCTGTTCGACAAGATCTGGGAACGCCACGAGGTCGCTCCCGGTCTGCTGTACATCGACCTGCACCTGGTGCACGAGGTCACCAGCCCGCAGGCCTTCGACAGCCTGCGGATGAACGGCCGCCCAGTCCGGCGGCCTGATCGCACGCTGGCGACCGCCGATCACAACACGCCGACCGATGGCACCGCGACGGCGCGGCTGATCAAGGATCAGCTCTCGCGCATCCAGGTGGAGACGCTCGAGCGCAACGCCGAGGAGTTCGGGATCCCGATCTGCTCGCTCGGCTCAGAGCACCAGGGCATCGTGCACGTCATCGGGCCGGAGCTCGGCGTCACCCAGCCCGGCATGACGATCGTCTGCGGTGATTCGCACACAGCCACGCACGGCGCCTTCGGAGCGCTTGCCTTCGGCATCGGCACCAGTGAGGTCGAGCATGTGCTGGCGACGCAGTGCCTGGTTCAGCAGAAGCCCAAGTCGCTGCGCATCAACTACGTCGGCGAGCTGGGCTTCGGCGTAACGCCCAAGGACCTGATCCTGTACACGATCGGCCAGATGGGGGTGGCGGGCGCCACCGGCTACGCGGTCGAATATGCGGGACCGGTCATCGAGCGGATGTCGATGGAGGGCCGCATGACGATCTGCAACATGACGATCGAGGGCGGCGGGCGTGCCGGCATGATCGCCCCCGACCAGACGACCTTCGACTACGTGATCGGCCGGCCTGTGGCCCCCGGCAGCGTCCCGGACGACTGGCGTGACCTCCATACGGAGGAGGGCGCGCACTTCGACCGCGAGATCACGATCGATTGCGCAGACATCAGTCCGATGGTGACCTGGGGGACGAACCCCGGCATGGTGGTCGGCGTGGCCGCCAGCGTGCCTGAGCCGGCGGGTGAGCAGGACGAGCGTGCGCTCGAGTACATGGGCCTCGAGGGGGGCACGCCGATCGAGGAGATCAGGCTCGACCGTGTGTTCATCGGCTCGTGCACCAACTCTCGGATCGGCGACCTGCGGGCCGCCGCCGGGGTGGTCGCAGGACGGAAGGTTGCCGACGGTGTCTATGCGATGGTCGTTCCCGGCTCGGTACAGGTCAAGGAGCAGGCCGAGGCCGAGGGCCTGCACGAGATCTTCCGTGAGGCCGGCTTCGATTGGCGCGCTGCGGGTTGCTCGATGTGTCTCGGCATGAACCCGGACATCGCCGCCCCCGGCGAGCGCGTCGCCTCGACCTCCAACCGCAACTTCGAGGGACGTCAGGGTCGTGGATCCAGAACGCACCTCGTCTCGCCGCAGATGGCAGCGGCGGCTGCGATCGAGGGGCACTTCGTCGACATCCGCAGCTACAACCCCGAACCCATCGGCGCTTAGAGGAGCCAACGCGATGAAGGCAATCGAAACCATCACCGGACCCGTGTCGGTGCTCAACCGCGACGACATCGACACCGATCAGATCATGCCCAAGCAGTTCCTCAAGCGCGTCGAGCGGACCGGCTTCGGCGAGTTCCTGTTCTACGACTGGGCCAAGGCAGCCGACTGGGACCTGCCCAGCAACCCGATCCTCGTGTCCGGGCGCAACTTCGGTTGCGGCTCGAGCCGGGAGCACGCTCCCTGGGGACTCGAGGACTACGGCTTCCAGGCGATCGTCGCGCAGAGCTTCGCCGACATCTTCTACTCGAACTGCACCAAGATCGGGCTGCTGCCGATTGCGCTCTCGGCTGAGGACTGCCACGCGATCGCAGATGCCGGCAGCGCTCAGGTCGACCTCGCCAACCAGGAGGTGCGCTGGCCGGGCGGCAGCGCCAAGTTCGAGATCGATCAGAGCATCAAGCATCGGCTGCTGAACGGGCTCGACGACGTCGCCATGACCATGCAGCGGGAGGACGCCATCGCGGCGTATGAGTCGGCTCGGGAGCGCTCCGGGCCGGTGACGACGTCTATATGAGCACGAACGCTGCCTCCGCGGCATTTTCGGCTCACGCTGCCGAGTACTCCGCCCTTCGGAGGCGGCTCGTTCCGGCCTTTGACACTTTCTATGGGTCCGCCGTCGGGGCGATCGAGTGCGCCTCCGCAGGACCGATCGCTCGTGTCCTTGACCTCGGCGCCGGTACGGGGCTGATGAGCGCTGCCGTGGCCGAGGCGTACCCGCACGCTCGATTCGAGTTGCTCGACGGCTCACCGGAGATGCTCGCTGAAGCCCAACACCGTCTTGGGGAGCGGGTGGTGGCGGTGTATGTGCAGGACATGGCCGGTGAGTTGCCGGCAGGACCGTTCGATGCCGTCGTGTCGGCGCTGGCGATTCATCACCTCGAGGACGCGGACAAGCGCAGCCTCTTCGGGCGCGTGCGCGATGTCCTGCGTCCCGGCGGCGTCTTCGTGAACGCCGAGCAGGTGCTCGGTCCGACGCCGAAGCTGGCCGAGCTGTACGTTCAGAACTGGCAGCGCCTGTGCCGCGAGCTCGGGGCCGGCGACGACGAGCTGGCCGCCTCGATGCAGCGGCGCCGGCACGACCGCTGCGCCGACGTCGAGAGTCAGCTCCAGTGGCTGCGGGCTGCGGGCTTCGCCAGCGCGGACTGTCTCTATAAATATTGGGAAGAAGCCGTGCTCGTCGCGGTGAAGGGAACCTCCGCATGACTACACGAGACTGGGACGCCTCCACATACGATCAGATCTCCGCGCCCCAGCAGGCGTGGGCGCGCGAGCAGCTCGAGCGGCTGCATCTGCGCGGCGACGAGGTCGTGCTGGATGCCGGCTGTGGCTCGGGCAAGGTCACCGCGATGCTCGCCGAGCTGGTGCCGAGCGGCCGCGTCTACGCCGTCGACGTCGCTCCCTCGATGGTGGAGCACACGCGGCAGGCCCTCGGAGACCGCGTGACAGCGCTCTGTCAGGACCTCACCGAGCTCTCGCTGCCCGAGCCGGTGGACGCGATCTTCTCGAATGCCACCTTCCACTGGATCCCGGACCACCCCAAGCTGTTCGCTGCGCTTGCGGCGACATTGAAGCCCGGCGGGCAGCTGGTGGCTCAGTGCGGTGGCTTCGGCAACATCGACGCCTTCCGCGCGCTGGCGGACGAGGTCGCCGGGAGTGGTGAGTTCGCGCCCTACTTCAGCGACTGGAAGGGCCCGTGGAACTATGCTCGCGCCGACATCACCGCCGAGCGCCTGAGCGCTGTCGGCTTCGTGGACGTGCAGACCTGGCTCGAGCCGGGGCCGACCACACTCGAGGACCCCGAGTCCTTCGTGCGTACCGTCTGTCTGGTGCGCCATCTCGATCCGCTTCCCGCCGGGCTCCAACCGAGCTTCATCCGTGCCGTGCTGGCGCGGGCCGGCACGCCGCTCGTGCTCGAGTACATCCGCCTCAACATGCTCGCCCGCCTGCCCGGGGAGACGCAGTGACTCCGGCACTGTCGGTGCGCGACCTGATCAAGCGCTACCCGACCGGAGTGGAGGCGCTGAAGGGTGTCTCGCTCGAGATCGGCGCGGGTGAGTTCTTCGGGCTGCTCGGTCCCAACGGCGCGGGCAAGTCGACGATGATCCACTGCATCACCGGCCTGGCGCGGCCGACCTCCGGGAGCGTCGAGATCTTCGGCAACGACGCCGTCCACCACTACCGCGAGGCTCGCGAGGCGGTGGCGCTGGCGCCGCAGGAGATCAACCTCGATATGTTCCTGACGCTCGAGGAGACGCTCGACCTGCACGGCGGCTATTTCGGCATGAGCAAGGCCGACAGGCGCGAGCGAACCGCCGAGCTGCTGGAGGCGTTCTCGCTGAGCGGCAAGCGCCACGAGCGCACACGGACGCTCTCGGGCGGCATGAAGCGCCGGCTGACGCTGGCACGCGCGCTGATGCACCGGCCGCGTCTGCTGATCCTCGACGAGCCGACCGCCGGCGTCGACATCGAGCTGCGCCTGGAGCTGTGGCAGTACATCGAGAAGATCAACGGGGAGGGCACCACCGTGCTGCTCACCACCCACTACCTCGAGGAGGCCGAGCGGCTCTGTGACCACATCGCCTTCATCAACCACGGGGAGATCGCGGCGCGCGGGACGATCCCCGAGCTGTCCGCGCGTTACGGCGTGAGCTCGCTCGAGGACGCCTATCTGACGCTGGTCGGCCGGCAGGAGCTCTCGCGCGCACACATGGATGGAACCGCCGCATGAGCACACCGGAGATCACGGGCCGGCGCCCGACCGGCCGCCGGCTGAACGCCTCCCAGATCCGGCTGCTGTCGCTGATCCGCCGCGAGGTCAGCCGCTTCATGAAGATCAAGCGACAGACACTCGGGGGCCCGCTGCTCGAGACGTTCCTGTACATCGCAGTGTTCGGCGCCGCGCTCGGCTCGCGGATCCACCACGTCCACGGCTACCGCTACATCGTGTTCGTGATCCCGGGGCTGATAATGATGGCCTGGGCGATCAACGCCTTTGCCAACAACTCCTCCTCGATCTTGCAGCAGAAGTTCACACACTCGATCGACGACCAGCTGTCATCGCCCGCCTCACCGCTGCAGCTGCTGCTCGGCTTTACGCTCGGTGGCTTCCTGCGCGGCCTGATCGTCACGGTGATTACCTACGGTGTGGCAGTCGTATTGGTGTCGCTGCCCATAAGCCACGCGATCGTGCTGATCCCCTCGCTGATTCTCGTTGGCCTGTTCTTCGCGCAGTGCGGCGTGCTCGTCGGGGTGCGGGCCGAGCAGTTTGACGACGTCGCGCTCTACCAGACGTTCGTGATGCAGCCGCTGATCATGCTCGGCGGCGTCTTCTATGGCGCCCAGTTCCTGCCCCAGCCCTGGCAGACACTGACCCAGTTCAACCCGATCTACTACATGATCGCGCTGGTGCGCTACGGATTCATCGGTTACCGCGACACCAACATCACGCTCGCTTTCATCTTCCTGGCGGTGGTGACCGCGGCGCTGTTCGCGTTCAACTACCGGATCTTCGCCCAGGGCCGTTACCTGCGCAGCTGAGCCGGCCCGCGGCTCGCCGGCGGCGAGCAGCGCGAGCCCATTCACGGAACCGCTTTCCGGTAGCTTCAGACCCCTATGGCTCAAAAGATCATCCTGCTGCCCGGCGACGGGATCGGCCCCGAAATCATCGCTCCCGCGCTCGAGGTGTTGGGCGCCGTGGGGACCAACTTCGACTATGAGGAGCACGCATTCGGCGGCGCCTCGATCGACGCGAGCGGAACCGCGCTGACCGATGAGACGCTCGCCGCCTGCCGGTCGGCCGACGCCGTGCTGCTGGCCGCCGTCGGCGGGCCCAAGTGGGACACCACGGATCCCGCCAAGCCGCGCCCGGAACAGGGGCTCCTGGCGCTGCGCAAGGCGCTGGGCCTGTTCGCGAACCTTCGTCCGGTGCGTCCACTCCCGGCGCTCTACGACGCGAGCCCGCTCAAGCGCGAGGTGATCGAGGGCACGGATCTGCTGGTCGTGCGCGAGCTCACCGGCGGCATCTACTTCGGCGAGAAGACCCGCACCACCGAGATGGCCAGCGATCTCTGCGCCTACAGCCGTGCGGAGGTCTCGCGGATCGCGCGCGTCGCCTTCAAAGCCGCGCGTCGCAAGGTCTCGAGTGTCGACAAGGCCAACGTGCTCGAGACCAGCCGCCTGTGGCGCGAGGTCGTGCGCGAGATCCACGCGAACGAGTTCCCGACGGTCGAGCTCGAGCATGTGCTCGTCGACAACGCTGCGATGCAGCTCGTCTCGAACCCGGCCGATTTCGACGTGATCGTCACCGAGAACATGTTCGGCGACATCCTCAGCGACGAGGCCGCGACGCTGACCGGGTCGATCGGCATGCTCCCGAGCGCGTCGCTCGGTGATCCGGCCAAGCCCGGCCTGTTCGAACCGGTCCACGGCTCGGCCCCGGACATCGCCGGAACGGGCACGGCCAACCCGCTGGCGATGTTCCTCTCGGCGGCGATGATGCTGCGCCACGCGTTGAGTTTGGAGAGCGAGGCCGCGTCGATAGAATCGGCCGTAGATCGTGCGCTCGCGGCGGGCCTGCGCACACGTGACCTGGGTGGCAGCGCGGATACCCGCGAGGCCACGCGGGCCGTTCTTTCCAACCTCTAAGGAGCACCAAGTGGATCAGGCGGACCTCATCTGGCACAACGGAGAACTCGTTGCCTGGGAGGACGCGACGGTACACGTACTGACGCACGGCCTCCACTACGGAACCGGCGTCTTCGAAGGAATCCGCGCCTATGAGACCGACCGCGGTTCGGCGATCTTCCGCCACCAGGACCACATCGACCGGCTGTACAGGTCGGCGCAGCTCTATTACATGCCGATCCCGTACACGCGGGAGGAGCTGCGCCAGGCGACGCACGAGCTGCTGATCGCCAACGGCCTGCGCGAGTGCTACATCCGCCCGATCGTGTTCCGCGGCTACGGGACTATGGGCCTGTTCCCGCTCGAGGCGCCGGTCGAGGTCTCGATCGCGGCGTGGCCATGGGGCGCCTACCTTGGTGCGGAGTCGGGCAGTCGCGGCATCCGCGCGAAGGTCTCGACGTGGCGGCGGCTGCCGAGCGACTCGGTCAACCCGCAGGCGAAGGCCAGCGGCACCTACCTCAACAGCATCCTCGCCAAGATCGAGGCGACCAAGGCCGGCTACGAGGAGGCGATCCTGCTCGACGGCGACGGCTACGTCTGCGAGGGCAGCGGCGAGAACCTCTTCATGGTCGCCGACGGCAAGGTCATGACGCCGTCGTTGGCCTCCGGCGCGCTCGACGGGATCACCCGGCGTTCACTGATCCAGATCGCGACGGACCTGCAGCTCGAGATCGTCGAGCGCACGATCGCGCGCGCCGAGCTCTACCTCGCCGACGAGGTGTTCCTGACCGGTACGGCCGCCGAGCTCGTGCCGCTGCGGGAGATCGATGACCACGTCATCGGCGAGGGCGTCCGCGGTCCACTGACGACCGAGCTACAGCGCGTCTTCCTCGATGCGCTGCGCGGCCGCGATCCCCGGTACGCGGCGTGGCTCGACCACGTCGAAGTGCCCGCTACAGCCACCTGAGGACTCGCGCGAACCGGGCGATGACCAAGATCGAGCTCTACGACACCACCCTGCGCGACGGCATGCAGGGGGAGGGCATGTCGCTGTCCGCGCACGAGAAGGTACGTGTGGCCCACACGCTGGACGAGCTTGGCATCGACCTGATCGAGGCGGGCTTCCCGAGCTCGAACCCGAAGGAGCTCGAGCTGTTCGAGCTGCTCGCACGCGAGCGCTTCGAGCACGCCCAGGTCGCCGCCTTCGGGATGACCCGCAGGCGCGACACCAAGGCGCAGGACGATCCGGCGCTGCAGATCCTGGCCGACTGCTTCGCGCCCGTCTGCACGCTCGTCGGCAAGACCTGGAGCCTGCACCTGGAGAAGGTGGTGAAGGTCGACCGCGCCGAGAACCTGCGCATGATCGCCGAGTCGATCGCGTTCCTCGTCGGCGCCGGCAAGCGCGTGATCTACGACGCCGAGCACTTCTTCGACGGCTACGTCGACGACCGCGAGTATTCGCTCGCCTGCCTGCGCGCGGCGGCCCAGGCGGGCGCGGAGACGATCACCTGCTGCGACACCAACGGCGGCACACTACCCGACGGCATCGCCGAGGCGATGGAGGCGGTCGTGCAGGAGCTCGGCCCCACGGGCGTGCGCATCGGGATCCACTGCCACGACGACGCGGGCTGTGCGGTTGCCAACACCCTGGCGGCGGTCGCGGTCGGGGCGACGCACGTGCAGGGGACACAGAACGGCTACGGCGAGCGCTGTGGCAACGCCAACCTCACGACCGTCATCCCCAACCTGCAGCTGAAGGCGGGCTACGAGTGCGTCAGCGACGGGCAGCTGCACGCGCTGACGACGAGCTCGCACTTCTTCGACGAGCTGCTCAACTTCACGCCCAACCACAACCAGCCGTATGTGGGGCGCAATGCCTTCGCCCACAAGGGCGGCATGCACGTGGCCGGCGTCACCGCAGACCCGAGTACCTTCGAGCACATCGAGCCCGAGGTCGTGGGCAACGACCGCGCGGTGCTGGTCTCCGAGCTGTCGGGCAAGGGCACGATCCACGCGCGCGCCGCCGAGGCCGGGATCGAGCTCGACGACGCCGCGGCCAGGCGCCTGATCGAGCGCGTCAAGGAGCGCGAGCACGAGGGCTATCACTACGAGGCCGCCGACGGCTCCTTCGAGCTGCTGATGCGCAAGGAGAGCGGCGGCTACACGCCGTTGTTCACGCTCGAGTCCTGGCGCGTCACAGCCGAGAAACGCGCCGACGGGCGCGTCGAGACCGAGGCCACGATCAAGCTCTGGGTCGAGGGAGAGCGCTACCTCTTCACGGCCGAGGGCAACGGTCCGGTGAGCGCGCTGGACCGGGCGCTAAGGGGCGCGCTCGCGCGCGTGTATCCGGAGCTCGACACGATCAAGCTCGTCAACTTCAAGGTCAGGATCCTCGACGGCGCCAAGGCCAGCGACGCGATCACCCGGGTGCTCCTGGACTCCTCGGACGGCGAGCAGGAATGGGGTGCGATCGGTGTCTCGGACAACGTCATCGAAGCGTCCTGGGAAGCACTGGTCGACTCGCTCGAGCTCGGGATGCAGGTCGGCCACCGGCCCGCGGCTGCGGACGAGGCGCGCACGTCACCGTGACTGCACACGTCACGTCCGGCTCCGCTGAGCCGGACGTCCCGATCCCGCTCGCCCGACCGGTCCTCGGCGAAGTAGAGGAGCAGGCGGTGCTCGAGGTGCTGCGCTCCGGGCAGCTGTCGCTCGGTCCCCGGGGCCCGGAATTCGAGCGGGCGTTCGCCGCCCGTGTCGGTGCCCGCTGTGCGAGCGCCGTGTCGTCGGGCACCGCCGGCCTGCACCTGGCCCTGCGCGCCGTCGGGGTGAGCGACGGGTCGGAGGTGATCACCACGCCGTTCTCGTTCGTGGCCAGCGCCAACGTCGCGATCTACGAGCGCGCCCGGCCCGTATTCGTGGACATCGATCCGGTCACCCTAAACCTGAATGCGGAGGAGGCGGCCGCCGCCGTCAACTCGCGCACCGCGGCGCTGCTGCCGGTGCACGTCTTCGGCTACCCGGCGGATATGCAACGGCTCGAGCGGACGGGGGTGCCGATCGTCGAGGACGCCTGCGAGGCGCTCGGCGGCATCTACAGCGACGGCGGGCCGATCGGCGGGCGCGGGCATCCGGCGGTGTTCGCCTTCTACGCCAACAAGCAGATGACCACCGGCGAGGGCGGGATGGTCGTCGGCGCGAGCCCCGAGCTCAAGGAGCGCGTCGACTCCGAGCGCAACCAGGGGCGCGCGCCGAACATGGACTGGCTCGACCACGACCGGCTGGGCTTCAACTACCGGCTCTCCGACATCGCCTCCGCGCTCGGCCTGGCGCAGCTCGAACGGCTCGATGCACTGCTCGACGGGCGCGAGCACGTGGCCGGCCTGTACCGCGCTGCGCTGCAGGAGATTCCCGAGGTCACGCTGCCTTGCGAGCCCAGCGGCCAGGCCAAGCGCGGCTGGTTCGTCTACGTGATCCAGCTGCCGCACGGGGTGGACCGTGACGCCGTCGTGACCCAGCTCGGCGCCCGCGGGGTCGCGGCCAAGCCGTACTTCCCGGCGATCCACCTGATGAGCTATTACCGCGAAACCTTCGCCCACCGCCCCGGCCAGTTTCCGATCTGCGAGGACGTCGCCGCGCGCTCGATCGCGATTCCGTTCTTCCCCCAGATGAGCGAGGGTCAGGTCGCGCGCGTCGCCGAGCAGCTCGCGGCGGTGCTCCAGAGCGACCGGCGCCCACACGGGTCGTTAGCATCGCGCGCCTCATGAGCTCCTCCAAGCGCCTCATGTCGAGCCCGCGCATGGCGGTGGCCCAGGCCGACGCCTTCCGGCGGCTGAACGACTCGCTGTCGTTCGACTGGAGGCTCGCGCCCTACGACGTGCAGCAGTCGCTGGCTCACGCGTCGATGCTGGCCGCCCGCGGGATCATCTCAGACACCGATCGCGACGCGCTGCGCGCTGCGCTCGAAACTGTGGCCGCCGAGGTGCAGCAGAACCGCTTCGTCTTCGCCGAAGGGGACGAGGACGTGCACATGGCGATCGAGCGTCGCGTCACCGAGCTGGCCGGGGAGCCCGGCGGGCGGCTGCACACCGCCCGCTCGCGCAACGACCAGGTGGCGACCGACCTGGCGATGTTCACCCGCGACGCCGCGCTCGAAGCGCAGGGCACCACGCTCGAGCTGGTGGCTACGCTGATCGAGCTGGCGGAGCGACACATCGACTGGGCGATGCCCGGCTACACGCACCTGCAGCGTGCCCAGCCGGTGTATCTCGGCCACCACCTGCTCGCCTACGCCTGGATGCTGCTGCGCGACGCGCAGCGCTTCCGTGCGGTCCTCACCGGCACCGATGCGCTGCCGCTCGGTGCCGGCGCGCTGGCGGGCGTGAACTTCGACACAGACCGCGCGATGATGGCTGCCGAGCTCGGCTTCGGTGCGGTCTCCGAGAACTCGATCGACGCCGTCTCCAACCGTGACTTCGTGCTGGACTACCTGGCCGCCGCCAGCACGTGTGCCACGCACCTCTCGCGGCTCGGCGCCGAGATCGTGCTGTGGTCAAGCGAGGAGTTCGGCTTCTGCGAGGTCTCCGACGCCTGGGCCTCGGGCTCCTCGATCATGCCCCAGAAGAAGAACCCCGACGCCGCCGAGCTGCTGCGCGCCAAGGCGCCGCGGATCTCCGCGCATCTGACCGCCATGTACGGCGTGATGCACGGCCTGCCGCTGACCTACAACAAGGACATGCAGGAGGACAAGGAGCACCTCTTCGACGCCGTCGACTCGCTGGCGCTCGTGCTGGCCGCAGCACAGGGGATGCTCGGCACGATCAGCTTCAAGCGCGAGCGGCTCGCCGCCGCCGCAGGCGATGAGTTTCTCGCCGCCACCGACATCGCCGACTACCTGGTCAAGCGCGGGATGCCGTTCCGCGGCTCACACCACGTCGTCGGCGCACTCGTGGCACTGGCGGTCTCGAGCGGCCGGCGGCTCTCGGAGCTGACGCCCGGGGAGCTGCGAGACGCCTCGCCGCTGCTCGACGCCGAGGGGTACTACGCGCTGCTCGCCGACGGCGCGTGGCTCGATGCCAAGGCCTCGCGCGGCGGCACCGGGTCGGCCGCCGTGCACGAGCAGCTTGCGGCCGTCCGCGAGGCGCTCGAGCGCGCGCGCGCCGACCGGTGAAGCCGGCCTTCTACACGCGCCCCGTACTCGAGGTTGCGCAGGAGCTGATCGGCTGCTTGGTCAGCCACGGCGAGACCAGCGGCGTGATCGTCGAGACCGAGGCCTACCACGACAGCGAGCCTGCCTGCCATGCGTTCGTCGGGCTGACGCCGCGTACCGAGACCCTGTTCGGGCCGCCGGGCCGGGCGTACGTGTATCTGTCCTACGGCGTGCACGCGCTGCTGAACGCGGTCTGCGAGCCGGAGGGTATCGGCGCGGCCGTGCTGATCAGGGCACTCGAGCCGCTCGAGGGCGTCGAGTTGATGGCCGAGCGCCGGGGCATCGACCCGGGTCATCTGACCGGGCTCTGCTCCGGCCCGGCGAAGCTCACGCAGGCGCTCGACGTTGCGCTGAGCGACAACTGTGGTGACCTGGCCGACGGACCGGTCGTGATCTCGGGCCGGCGTGGACGCTTCAGCGATCCTGTGGTCCAGCGGGACCTCAGGATCGGGATCACGAAGGCGGTGGAGCTGCCCTGGCGCTTCTGCCTGGCCGGCAGCCCGTATCTGTCGGTGCCGGTGCGGAACCCGGCTTAGAGGCCGCCGCCGCCGTTGCCGGTCGTCGACGTGCCCGCCGCCGCCGGCGGCGTCGTGGCGCTGTTCTGCGGCAGCGTCTCGGTCGGATTCGCGGTCCCCGAGCTCGAGTTGAGCGTCCCGTCGCTGGTCGCGCCGGTCTGCGGCGTGCCCTGGGTCGTCTGCGTGCTGCCGGTCGTCGCCGTGCTCGCGGTCGTGGTAGTGACGGTCGACGTGCCCGTGCCGCCGGTGTAGGTGGAGGAGGGCGCGGTGACGGTGCTCGTCTGCTTGTGCAGCTGCTCGTCCTGAAGGAGCTGCAGCGCGCTCACTGTGAAGTTGTGCCAGATGACCGCGGGGAAGGTGCCGCCCTCGACCGGCTTGCCGTAGTAGTCGGTCGTCATCGGCTTGCCGCTGTTCGGGTAGCCGACCCACACCGCGGTGGTGATCTGCGGTGTCCAGCCGACGAACCAGGCGTCGATGTAGTTGGAGGTCGTGCCGGTCTTGCCGGCGACGTCGACACCGGGGATCGCGGCGGCGGTGCCGGTGCCGTAACTGTCGTCGACCGGGCCGTGCAGCAGCTCGCTGATCGTGGCGGCGACGGCGGGCTTGAGCACCTGGCGCGTGCGCATGGACGCCCCGTTCGTAAGCTTGCTCTGGTCGCATTGGGGGACGTTGCAGCCCGTGATCGAATCGATCCCGACGGGCCCGTAGTCGGCGTCGCCGAGCACAGGGTTGTAGGTCAGCTTGCCGCCGTTGGCGACCGTTGAGTACGCGTGAGCCATGTCGAGTGCCGTGACACCGGTGTTGAGACCGCCGAGGATCATCGACGGGTTCGTCGAGATCTGCGATCGGATCCCCATGTTCTTCGCATAGCTGCGGATCGCCGCGGTCCCGGCGTCGACCATCCCGACCTGCGCGAACACGCTGTTGTCCGACGTGGCCGTGGCGACCGTCATTGGGATATCGCCGCTGTAGACGTTGCCGAAGTTGTGGACCGGGAAGCGGCCTGTGCCGTTGGCGGCGTAGTAGGCATTGCCGTCCTGGTGGACGAACGGGATCGTGAGCTGGTGCGAATTGACCTCGCTGTATGGCGTGATCTTGCCCTTGGACAGCGCCGCCGCGAGCGTGAAGATCTTGAACGAGGAGCCGGGCTGCCGATTGCCCATGGTTGCGAGGTTGAACTGCGAGTTGTTGTATTCGCCGTTGCCGCTGACCATCGCGCGCACCTCACCGGTCTTGTTGTCGATCGCGACGAGCGAGGCGCTCGGCAGGCCTGGGCTTGAGAACAGCTCGTTGTCGATCACCTGCTGGGCCTGCTTCTGCATGTTCAGGTCGATGCTGAGCTTGATCTTGAGCCCGCCGTAGTCGGCCTCGTACTGCGCTTGCTTGGCGGTGAGGCCGTTGCGCCTCAACGCGGCAACGACCTGGGGCTCGACCCAGCTCGTGAAGTAGGGCGCCGATGTCGGCTGCTGCTGCGGCTGCTTGATCTGAGCGGGCTGCGGCATCGGGCGGCCGAGCGAGTACTCGTACTCGCCATCGGAGATGTAGTGCTGCGCATACATGAGGCCCAGCACGAGTTGGCGCCGCTCGTAGGCCGCATGGCGCTCGGCTGGCGTGCCCGCCGGATTGAAGGCGCTTGGGTTGGCGATCATTCCGGCGAGCAGCGCCGCCTGCGCGGGTGTGAGCATGTCGGCGCACTCGCGGCGAAGTGGGTGGGTCGGATCGGCGTCACCACAAGCTCTGCTGCCACCCTCTGACGGGTTGGTCGGGTCGTAACCGTGCGCCCAACCGAAGTAGACGCGAGCGGCTGCCTCGATGCCGATCGCACCGTTGCCGAAGTAGATCGTGTTGAGGTACTCCGTGAGGATCTTCTCGTGATGCCAGTGGTGCGAGAGCTGGAACGCCATGCCGGCCTCGACGAGCTTCTCCGCCACGGTGCGGTCACCCTCCTCCTCACGAACGTTCTTGATGAACTCCTCTGGGATCGTCGAGGCGCCCTGGATCTTTCCGCCGGTTACGTCTGCGAGTGCCGCGCGGACCAGACCACGAACACTGATGCCCGATTCGCCCCAGAAGCCGCGATCCTCGACCGCGACGACCGCGTGCACCATGTTCTGCGAGATCTGATCCCAGTTGTCGATCGCCGGCGTGCTGGCCGGCGCGAGCGGCCCGATCGGGTTTCCCTGCGAGTCGTACATATACGAGTCGACGTTGTGCTGGAACTGGATCCTGTTCTCGAACTTCGGCAGGTCGGACGCGATCGAGGTGAGCGCCCCGAACAGCATGGAGATCACGGCTAGCGCGCTGAAGCCCGTGAGCACGAACAGCAGACGCAGCTTGCGTACCCGTGGCCGCGGCGGCCTCGGTCCGCGGTGGCGGCGCGACCGCCTGCTTCCGCGCTCTTGTGGCGCGATCACGATCGGGGCAGGGCCCTTCTCGCCGTCTCTCTGGGTGTAGTTCTCGACGCTCATGCGAACGGTGGGCAACTGCGGCGGTGGCGCGTTCAGGCGCCATTGCACCGCACACCGCATCGGGGCTGGCGCACGCGAGGCCAGACCGCAAGCGGGTACCTACAGGCTCCCGGGAGTCTAGTCGCAAGCACGAGCCGCGGCGAGACCGCCATGTGGCTATTCCGGTCGCCGTATCGGCCTGCGCGCAGGCTCCGAGGCGGGCCCGGAGCAGTCGGGCACCACGCACGACCAATACGATTGCGGTCATGTCAGCCACCCCCTCAGACGCAGCCGCGTGGCTGTCGCGAAATGCAGTCGACTGCCTGCCCGACGGCGGGCTGGAAGCGAAGCTCAAGCTCGGGAGACCCCTGCGCGTGAAGCTCGGGATCGATCCGACAGCTCCAGACATCCACCTTGGCTTCACGGTCGTGCTGCAGAAGATGCGGGAGTTCCAGGACGCAGGCCACACCGTCGTCCTGATCATCGGCGACGGAACCGCGCGAGTGGGGGACCCCAGCGGTCGCTCGTCGACCCGTCCGGTCCTCAGCGACGAGGCGATCAGGGCGAATGCGACGACCTTCCAGGAGCAGGCGCTCAAGATCCTCGATCCGGCCCGGCTCGAGGTGCGATTCAACGCTGAGTGGCTCGACATGTCGATGCCGGACTTCTTCCGCCTGCTCGCGACGACCACGGTCGCACACGTGGTCGAGCGCGACGACTTCGCCAAGCGGCTTGCCGCCAACACGCCGGTTTCGATGCTAGAACTGATGTATCCGTTGCTGCAGGGGTACGACTCCGTTGCGATCAAGGCCGACGTCGAGCTCGGCGGCACCGACCAGAAGTTCAACCTGCTGCTCGGGCGAGACATTCAGCGCGCGTACCGGCAGGCCGAGCAGGTGATCATGACGATGCCGCTGCTGACCGGCACCGACGGCGAGCGGAAGATGTCGAAGTCCCTCGACAACTACATCGGTGTCACCGAGGCGCCGGAGGAGATGTACGGAAAGACGCTGAGCATCCCCGACACGTCGCTGGCCAGCTGGTACGAGTTGCTGCTCGGGCGCGAGCTGCCAGCGAACCTTGGCCCTCGGGACGCGAAGCGCGCTCTCGCGCGTGCGCTGGTGGAGAGGTTCCACGGGGCCGATGCGGCGCAGGCGGCGGAGGGCGCCTTCGACCGGGTGCACATCCTGAGGGAGGTGCCCGAGGACGTGCCGGAGGTGTCGTTCGCTGCGACCGACGGCGTCGTGCACCTACCCGCACTGCTCGCGGCGGCGTTCGGCATCTCGACCTCGGAGGCGCGTCGATCACTCGGCCAAGGAGGGGTCAAGCTCGACGGCGAGGCGATCGCCGCCGATGTTCTCGATCTGCCGGCCGAGGCGGTCAACGGTCGAGTGCTGCAGCTCGGAAAGCGCCGATTTGCACGGCTTTTGATCACGTAGAAAAGAATCTTTGCGACCACGCCGCATTGCGCACGGCGGTACGCTACCTTTCTGCAGGCAGTGAGCGCGGCCACGCGCCTCCCAAGTTGGGTGAGTTTGCGCCCCCAAGTGAGATGCGGCTATACTCCTCTGCCCCGAGCGCCGCAAGGCCTCGGCGCATCCTCTGGAAGGAAACCCCTTCCGCTAGGCGGCGACGGTCTTTGAAAACTCAACAGCATGCGCACCTCGGCCTGCCTATGGCCGAGAGTGTGTCCAGGTTCGACGCCGTCGTCGGACGGCTCCTTCGGGGGCTGGTCGATGGACGGCGCCAAGATTGAACCCGTCTCGCTTCCCGGAGCTCCGCCTGTGTACTTGGAGCTCCCAATGGCCGTCAAGTGCGGTCGGGCGTTGGAGGCGAGGGTCTCTTCCACCAGGGAGAGACCCAGGTTTCGCTCGTCAGGTCCCGCGGCATAGTTCGTGGGGTCGCTACGGCGAGTGAATTTTCCTGACAGCTCTTTGTGAAGTTCTTCACGGAGAGTTTGATCCTGGCTCAGGACGAACGCTGGCGGCGTGCCTAACACATGCAAGTGGAGCGACGAACCGGGCTTCGGCCCGGGGCAGAGCCGCGAACGGGTGAGTAAC
>DASZLT010000036.1:0-105152 GCA_035552235.1 Solirubrobacteraceae bacterium | reverse complement strand
CGCTCTCCGAGGGCCGCCCCAAGCGCCGTGCAAGCCTCGAAAGCCCACTGTTTTCGGGCGATCCGACATAAGGCGACGACCGGACTCGAACCGGTGTACACGGCTTTGCAGGCCGCTGGATAACCGCTCTCCCACGTCGCCGAGCGGACCGCAAGGTTAGCGGCCGGGCGGCGGCCGCGCCCAGCGCGCAGCCGGCTCAGACGGTCAGCAGGATCCCGTTGCCGCTCGGGTCGCGTACCAGCGTTGCACCACCGGCCGCGGGCTCGGTCGCCACGCCGGCGGCCTCGACCCGTGCCAGTATCTCGGCGAGCGCGGCGGCGTCACCCAGCCTGAGCTGATACGCACGCAGCCCGAGGCCGCCGGCCGGGGGAGTGGAGCCGTCACGGCTCTGCCAGGTGTTCAGACCCACGTGATGGTGATAGCCACCGGCCGAGACGAACAGCGCCGTCCCGCCGAGCTTCACCATCACGTCGAAGCCGAGCACACCCGCGTAGAACTGTTCGATCTGCTCGAGCTCGGCTACCTGCAGGTGCACGTGACCGATGCACGTGCCCTCGGGCATATGCGCATCGGCGACTGGATCGGGGCGGCGCGTCCTGCAGCTCGGCGACCAGGTCCTCGAGGTCGAGCGGCAGCGTCGCCATCTCGAGCCGCCCCTCGGGATCGAAGCGCCACTCTGAGCGCTCGCGGTCGGCGTAGATCTCGATCCCGTTGCCATCCGGGTCGCTGAGGTAGAGCGCCTCGCTGACGAGGTGGTCAGAGGCACCGTCGAGCGCCCAGCCGCCCTGCGCGAGGCGCGCGAGGGCGACCGCGAGGTCGCGTCGGGTCGGCACCAGGATCGCGAAGTGGTAGAGGCCGGTCTGGCGCGGGTCGCGGGCCGACGCCGAGCTGTCGCCGACGAGCGAGAGGAGGGGCGGCAAGCGAGCCGCCCCTCCCAACAGAAGTGAGCCGTCGGGCTGCTCGGCGGGCGCCAGGCCGATCAGCTGCTCGTAGAACGCGCGCGAGCGCTCGAGGCTCGAGACCGTGAGCGCCACCGTGCCGATCGCGGCCGCAGCAGCGATCCTGGGAGTCTGGTCATTCGGCGCAGCATGGACCGTCATCGCGCATAGCCTACGCGCGCACGAGCGCGCGGTGGTGTTCGGCGAGGCCGCGCAGCACGTGCTCGAGCTGCTCGAGCGTCTCCTCGTCGGTGAGCTCGCTGTGCTCGTCGAACTTCTCCTGTGCGCGCGCTATCGAGAGCTCGACGTCCGACACACGCGCGCCGGCGATCCCGAGTGCCTTGCGCACATGGTCCTGAGCCCACATGGCACCGTAATCGGTCTGGCTCGCGCCGACGACGGCCACCGGCTTGCCGTAGAGCGCGGCGCCTGGGCCGTAGGGGCGCGAGCCCCAGTCGATCAGGTGCTTGAGCTGGCCGGGCATGGTCGTGTTGAACTCCGGGGTCGAGATCAGCAGCGCGTCGGCGTCCTCGATCCTTGCCATCAGCGCTTCGACGGTCGCGGGCCGATCGTCCTCACGATCCTCGTTGTAGGGCGCGAGCGACTCGAGGTCGTCGACGATCTCGACCTCGACGCCGTTCGGGGCGTGCTCGGCGGCCGCCCGCAACAGGCCCCCGTTGTAGGAGAGCCTGCGCAGGCTGCCGGAGATGGCAAGGACCTTCGTCATGTCAGGCGGCCTTGACGGCTGAGACGCTGACGATCAGCTTGACCTCGTTGGCGACCAGTAGGTTGCCGTTGGGCAGCGTCTGGTTCCACTCGAGGCCGAACTCGCGGCGGTCGATCTTGCCCTCGACCTCGAAGCCGATGCGCTGGTTGCCCCATGGGTCCTGACCGTTCTCGGCGACCTCGCCGACGAGCTCGATCGGCTTGGTCGTGCCCTTGATCGTGATCTCACCGGTCAGCTTGATCTGGCCGTCGCCCGTGGGCTCGGTCCCGGTGGACGTGAAGGTGATCTGCGCGAACTGTGCCGCATCGAAGAACTCGGGCGACTGCAGGTGGCCGTCACGGTTCTCATCACCGGTGTCGACCGAAGCCGTCTCGACGCTGCCCGACAGGGTCAGCTTGTCGCCCGTGGCCTCGACGGCACCGGCGAACTTCTTGAACTGGCCACGCACGGTGGCGATGCCCATGTGGCGGACGGCAAAGCCGACATTCGAGTGCGAAGGATCGACGTTGTAGGTGCCGGACTGAATGGCTTCTGCTGAGATGGTTGACATGTGAATCCTTTGAGTGATCGACAGTTGAGCTTGCAACCATCATGATACACGAAGTGGTTGACCTGTCAAGCATCTGTCACTCCGCCGGCTCGCCGCTGCTTCGCCGGGGCGTCACGGGCGCCTCGCCGCTACTTCGGCACCCCACGCCCGCCCGGCCGCTGCTCCGCCGGCGGGTCCTACGGGGTCAGGAGACGCTGCAGGCGCCGCCGTCAGGCTCGACGCTGGGTGCGTCGCCGTCAGCTTCGACGGTGCAGGCGCCGCCGGGGATGGCCCCGGGCAGGCGGCTGAGCAGGCCGGCGAGCTGTTCGAGCTCGGCAGCCGAGAAGTTGGCGAGGAACAGGCGCTCGATGCCCGCCACGTGCGTGCATCCAGCTTCTCTGAGCTTCGTGTAGCCGGTGTCGGTCAGGCGGGCGTAGGAAACGCGCGCGTCACTGCTGCAGGAGACGCGCTCGATCAGGCTCTGTCCGACGAGTCCGTCGATCAGCCTCGTTATGCCGGAGCGCGTCAGCATCGTACGCTCCGAGAGCGCCGACATCGGCAGCATGCGATCGTCAGCCTGCGCAAGGTACAGGAGCACCTCGTAATCGCGGACGGTGAGCCCGTGCTGGGCGATCAGATCGGCATCGAGCTCGCGCACGATGCCGGCGTGGCTCTGCAGGTAACTGCGCCATGCTTCGAGCGCCGAGCCCTCGAGGGGTGAGGTTTCAGATACGACTGCCATGTGAACGAGTGTAGTTGACGGGTCAACAGACAGCGGATGGTTTCACCGATGCGTTCATAGGCGAAGGCGCGGAGGCGCCGAGCGCGGCGCGGATGTGATGGACTAGGGCCCGAATGTCAGAGCCTGCGATTGCGCCAAGCTTCCGTGAGGAGTTCCCGGTGCTCGAGCGCTTCGCCTACCTGAACGCCGGGACCGAGGGGCCGGTTCCGCAGGCGGCCGAGGACGCCGTTCGGGCACGTGTCCACCTCGACCTCACCGAGGGCCGGGTCGGCAGGGCCTACTTCGACGAGGTGATGGAACTCGCCGAACTCGCCCGCGGCGGCTACGCGACCGCGATGGGCGCCGACCCGTCCGAGGTCGCGCTCACGAACTCGACCACCTACGGCGTCAACACCGTGCTTGCGGGGATGCCGCTCGCCGCCGGCGAGGAGATCCTCACCAGCGACCAGGAGCATCCCGGTGTGCTGGTGCCGCTGCGGCGCGCCCGGATCGCGCATGGCGTGAAGGTGCGCATGGTCCCGTTTGCGGAGCTTCCGGGGGAGGTGCGCGCGAGTACGCGGCTCGTCGTCTGCTCGCACGTCTCCTGGGTCGCTGGTGAGATCGTGGACGTCGCTGGATTGCGTGAGAGCGGCGTTCCGATTCTGCTGGATGCCGCCCAGGCGCTCGGTGCGATTCCCGTCGACGTACACGAGCTCGGCGTCGAGTTCTACGCGGGCTCAGGCCAGAAATGGATGTGTGGCCCCGAGGGCAGCGGCGCTCTGTACGTGCGCCCCGACTGCCTCGACCAGCTCGAGCCGCCGTTCCCGGGCTACATGACCGTCGCCGACCACGAGGCGCCACTTCACTCGGCGCTGGCCGAGAACGGCTCGCGCCTCGACGACGGCTTCCCGAGCGCGGTGCGCAGCACATTCGCGGTCGCCTCTATGGGCGTGCTCTCGGGCGCCGGCTGGGCCTGGGTGCACGAGCGCGCCGCGGCCGGTGCTGAGCAGCTCGCGGGACTGCTGCGCGAGCGCGGACACCTGGTCGCGCCGCGCGGCCGTTCGACGCTGGTCTCCTGGCGGGCTGAGGATCCCGAAGCTGAGGTCGCGAGGCTGCTCGCCGAGGGCATCATCGTTCGCAGCATCCCCTCCGCCGGGCTGGTCCGCGCCTCGGTTGGCGCCTGGACCAGCGAGGACGAGATCCAGCAGCTGGCGCACCTCGCCTGAGGTCAGGTCCGCGACCTCCTGTGGCTCACGGACAATCCTGCGCTCGGCCGAGCTGGGCCGCGTCGCCGCGCGCTAGAGCCGAAGGGATTCGGATTCGGTATGGGGCTTGCCCCCGCGCGGCGTGTAGGTCACGGCCACATGGACGAGCGGCTTGGGCGACCGTGCGAGCCTGCTGCGCAGGCCGCTCGGTGTGAGCGCGACGCTGAGTGCCCGCTTGGTCGCTGCCTTGGTAACCGAGAAAACGGGCACACCCGCGGTCCGCACGGTGACCCGTACCTGACCCGGTCCCTGCATGCCGGCGACGCTGACGTGGGGGATCGCGTGTGGGGGAGAGCTCACCGTGAACGTGAAGGCGTTCGACGGGCCGGCGACGGTGTAGGCCACGGTCAGAGTCCTGGTGGCGCCGTCGCGGGATCTCGCGACGACGGTGAACGTGTGCTTGCCGATCGCGCTGGTGTTCAGCGGCGCACCCGAGGCGACCGGGCCCCTGCACGACGCGATACCCGTGCCGAGGGTCGAATCCATGCAGCTGTAGTTGGCGTCAACAACCTGTCCGCGCTTGAACTGCGGCGAATTGCTCGGGGACACGATCGTGATCAGGGGCTGCAGTGGCTCGGCCACTTGGTAGGTGATCGTCTGGGTGCTCGAGTAGCCGTCGGACGAGGTCGTCGTCACACTGAATGAATGGGCGCCCGGCTGGCTCGTGTCGAAGGCAGCGCCGCTCTGCACCGTGCCCTGGCAGCTGCTGATCCCCGGGCCGGTGTCGTCGCTGCAGCTGTAGCTCGCATCCACCTTCTGGTTGAACAGGTAGGTCGTGACCTGACTGGGCAAGCCGATCGAGATTGACGGGTTGCTGGGGGTCGTCACGGTTTTTGAGTTGCCAGACACGGTAGTGCCGATTGGGTTGGTCGCCGTGACCGTGAACGCATACGCGGTGGCTGCCGCGAGCCCACCGACGCTCAGCGGGCTCGATGCCCCCGGGCTCGAAACCGATCCGCCGGGGCTTGCCTGTGCGACGTAGCTGACCGGCAGGCAGGTGGCGGCTCCCGGGCTGAAGTCCACCGACGCGGTCGAGCCCGCCGCGTCGGTGGCACTCTCGACGGTCGGGGCGGACGGCGCGCCCCGCAGGGTGCCGCCGTCATTATTGATCCCGCCGCTGAGCGTCCCGCCGGCCGTGCAGCTGAGTGTCGCACCGGACTGCACCGTGATCGGCGCCGTCACAGTGGCGCCTGCGACGTTCAGCGTGCCGCCGGTGACGAGCATCTGATTGCCAGTGCTGGCGCTGGTCGCGGTGAGGCTGAGCGTGCCGAGTCCGGCCTTGGTCAGCGTGCTCGTGCCTTGGATCGGATTGGCGAGCGGGACGTCGTTGCCGTTCGTGTTCAGGGTGGCGCCATTGGCGCCGATCGGCTCCAGCGGCAACAGCGAGATGTCCTCTATGTTGCCGTTGGCCCATTCGAGCGTGCCGCCGTTCAGGGTCAGGGTGCCCGAGCTGGGGATCGAGCCGTTGCCGAAGATCATGGTGCCGCTTGTGACCTTGGTGCCGCCCGAGTAGTCGTCGCTCGTGTCAGCCAACGCGAGTGTGCCGGCACCGGCCATCGTGAGCTCCCCGGCGCCGGAGACCTTACCTTCGAGGTTGACCGCGTTGTTTGGCCCGTCGCTGAACTTGACGCTGGTTTGCAGTGTCACCGGCTGGCCGTAGGTCTGGTCGCCGGTGGTGCTCACGTTCCCGTCCAGGTTGGTGCTGCCGGCCCCCTGGGTGGTGAGGCTCGCCAGCGCGTCGTTGCTGCCGACCGCGCCAGTGAAGGTCGTGTTGCCAGCGGTGTTGATCGTCAGCCCGTGCGCGCCGTCAACGGTCGAGTCGAAGGTGACGTTGCGGCTGCCGGTCGAGGTGAGGGTCGAGTCGCCGGTGAGCGTCACCGCGCCGGTGTAGGTCTGATCGCCGGTGGTGGTGAGCGGCCCTGCGAGCGTCGTCAGCTCGGATACGGAGACCGACGTGAGCGCTGTCGCTGTGCCGACGGTGCCGTCGAACGCGGCGTTGCCCGTGATGCTGAGGTTCGTGGCACCGTCGAGCGTCGACCCGGACGGGACGGTCACAGTGCTGCCCGTGAGCGAGAGGCTCGTGCCGCTGAGCGTGGTCGAGCCGGAGTAGGTCTGAGTGCCGGTGGTGCTCACGTTCCCGTCCAGGATGGTGCTGCCGGCTCCCTGGGTGGTGAGGCTCGCCAGCGCGTCGTTGCCACCGACCGCGCCAGTGAAGGTCGTGTTGCCGCCAGTGTTTGCCGTCAGCCCGTGCGCGCCGTCCACGGTCGAGTCGAATGTGATGCTGCCGCTACTCGTGGACGTGACAGTCGAGTCCGCGCCGAGCGTCACCGCCCCACTGTAGGTCTGATCGCCGGTGGTGGCGACGTCTGCGCTGAGCGTGGTGGCGGCCGCGCCGAGGGTGCTGAGGCTCGAGAGCGCGGTGCTGCCACCGATGGCGCCGTTGAAGCTGGTGTTGCCGCCCGTGTTGACGGTCAGCGCGTGCCCACCGTCCACCGTCGAGTCGAATGTGATCGTGCCGTTGCCGGTCGAGGTGAGGGTCGAATCGCCGCTGACCGTCACCGCGCCGGTGTAGGTCTGGTCGCCTGTTGTGCTCGCGTCGGCTTGTAGTTCAGTGCCGCCCGCGCCGAGGACGCTGAGGCTCAAGAGCGTGAGGCTCCCACCGACCGCATCGCTGAGGGTCGTGGTGCCGCCTGTGTTGACCGTCAGCGCGTGCGCGCCATCCACCGTCGAATCGAATGTCACGCTGCCGCTGCCCGTTGACGTGAGAGTCGAGTCGCCTGTAAGCGTCACCGCCCCGCTATAGATCTGGGCGCCGGTGGTCGTGACCGAGCCGGAGATATTTGTGCTGCCGTCGACCTCCAGCGAGCCGACGTTGATGCTGCCGTCGATCACGCCGTGGCCGGTGACCACGACGGCACCAAGCCCGCTGAGGCCGTCATCCACCCCCGCGTTTCCGCTGACCGTGAGGTCCCCTGTGCCACTCACCAGGTCGTCAAAGCTCACCGTCGGAGCCTGGAGCGTGAGGGTGCCGGACGTCGTGACCGGCCCTGCCAACTCGAGCGTGTTCGTGCCGCTGACCGAATCGTCAATCGTGACAGGAGAGGTCCCGTCACCGACGACCACCGGCGTGTTGTTCAGATCGCTGTCGAGCGTCGCGGTGGTCAGAATCGCGTTGTCTGCAATCGGGACACACGTGGTCGTGGTGCCCGTTGTGCAGCTGACGCCGGTGTCGGTGCCCGTGTTCGTGATCGTCAGGGTGTAGGGCGGTTGTGCGAGTGCCTCAGGCACCGCCACGCAGGCGGTTCCCGCAGCAAGCGCAAGCAGCATCCACAGAACCCTGCTTCTGAGTCGTCCCGACATATCTCCGACACCCCCTCCGCTTTGGCCCCAACCCCGCCGCGGATTCTATGACCGTCCGGTGCAGATAACCATTCGCCGATCTCGCGTACTCGGACGGAGGCCCGACAGGGCCTGACCCGGCCGCGTACTCAGATCGTTTTGCGTCCGCGCTCCACCTCTCGACCAACTCCGCGGCCGGCGAGCTCGTTTCTCGCGATCCCAACACCAGCAATCTCAGGTCCCGACTGCTGACCCGTCGTCAGCCGGAGGCGATCAGTGCGTCGAGTGCCGCTCGCGCTCCGGTGCTCGGCGCGATCGCCAACAGACCGCGGTAGAGCTTGATCAACGCAGGCCGGTCGAGCTCTCCGGTCCGTGCCTTGTCGCAGTGCACGGATTGGATTGCCGCCTCGAGCTGAAACCGTCCGAGCGGCGCACCGAGTCGCCGCGCGCGGTGCAGCAGTGCCTCGCCTTCTCGGATCATCGCCTTGTCCCAGAGATCCGTGTCCTGTTGATCGAGCGGCGGCCAGCGCCTGCTGGCGCGCGCTGGAGCGCGCGACTGTGCGAGCGTCAGCAGCGCTGCCAGTCCCCAGGCCTCGGGCTCGGCGTCGAGCAGGCTCGCGGTGAGCACGGCGAGCCAGCGGGCCTCGTCGGCGATCGAGTCGCGGATACGTTCGTGCTGATCGAGCCAGTCGATCGCGTAGGCGCCGTAGATCGCTTCGAGCACGGTCGGAAGACGGCCAGGCATGTCGTCCCTTGTCGGGGTCCGGAAGGGGATGCCGGCATCACGGATGCGGTGCTTGGCGCGCACCAGGCGCTGTGCCATCGCCGCCGGCGGAACGGCGAAGGCCCGTCCTATTTGCGCGGCGTCGAAGCCGAGCACAACCTGCAGCACGAGCGGCGTGCGGACGGCGGGGTGGATCGCCGGATGCGCGCACGCGAACAGCAGCTCGAGGCGGCGATCCGGGATTCCGCCAGCGTCGGGCGCATCCAGCGTCGCGGCAAGATCGTCGTCCAGCGGCGCCGACGTGCGCGCCGCCGCCGAGCGGAGCACGTCACGGATCCGGTTGCGGGCCACGGTTACCAACCACGCTTCTGGGTTCTGCGGTACACCGCGGACCGGCCAGGTCCGAAGTGCGCTTTCGAAGGCGTCTGCGAGTGCGTCCTCGGCGAGAGCAAGGTCGCGCGTCGACATGGCCAGGACCGCGACGAGCCGGCCATAGGACTCCCGCGCAGCGCGCTCGGCGGTTGCGCGGGAGTCGGGCTCGTTCAGCTGACGGGCTGCGCGCCCTGCCATGCGCCGTCGATGTAACGGGTCGCGGTCGGCCTGATCTCGACATGGCCCCAGGCCACAGCCGGGGCTCGCTTGGCCCAGGAGAGCGCCTGGTCGAGGTCGTCCACGTCGATCACGAACGTGCCGCCGAGCTGCTCCTTGCTGTCGGCGAAGGGCCCATCCTGGACGATGAATTCGCCGGCGCGCTGTGAGACCGTGGTGGTCGTGTCGGACCGCTGCAGCACCTCGGCGCTGATCAGCACGCCGGCCTCGTCGAGTGCGCTGGCGTAGGCCTGAAACGCGCGCATGCCCGCCTCGAGGGCCTCTGCGCCGAGCTGTTCGGCGGTCGGCTCCGGATAGTGGAGTAGGAGTGTGTAACGCATGACAGCCGTCCCTTTCGGTTGGGGGGGATTCTTGTCACCGAGATGACGACCATCCGCGTTGCCAATCGACACGGATGGGAATCGTGGTTCGCACGCCGCGGGCATCGCAATAACACCGCAACAGATCCCTAATTGGGCGCTCCCTCTGGGTCACTATCTTGATGATCAGGCAGTTCGGAGCCCCGCAGGGGCGGGACGTCCGGAGCCTCACGGAGGAGGATGAAATGCAGTTCCACGGCATCGATCTCGAGCATGCTTGGCGCGTCGCATTCTGGGTGATCCTGGTCCTGGCCGCTGTGGCATCCGCTGCCCACGCGATCTTCGCGTAAAGCAGAGCGGCCGTCACGCGATCGGCGCGGACTACTTGACGAGCCCGCCGTCGAAGGCATAGGGTTGGCCTAACTTTCCAGGGAAACTCGTGATCTTCACGTGGAGGTGGGGCTATGAATAGGGGACTTCGTAGGCGGCTGACCGTGGCAGCGCTGACGGTCGTCGGGGTTGGTGCTTCAGCCGGTATCGCCGGAGCAGCGTCGGGCTTCCAACTGTCGGTATCGCCGGGCCGGGTGACTCCGGGCGGAAGGGTGACGATCACAACGACTCCGCGTCTTGCCTGCACGCTCACGCTGTCGATCGCCAAGAAGCGATTCTCGCACGCGATGCCGTTCGGCTGGATCCAGATCACGATGCCGCGTAAGGATGTTCCGGGGCGCGTGCCAGTGAAGGTGAACTGCGCCGGGCAGGTTGCCACCGGCTCGTTCACTGTCAAGAAGTAGCGGTCGAGGACCAGGCCTCTCGTAATGCAGCCGCGCGCGGCTGCGAAGCTCGTTGACGGCCCAACGAGGGAGGCTTCGGGACCCCACTTGTAGCGATTGACACAAGCCGCGGCGGGGTAGGCAGCCGCACATGGGATTCGGATCAGGATCCTGGTTGGGCTTTGTCGCGATCGCCGCGATGATCGCCCTGGCTGCAGCTGGCGGTGCCATCGTCATCATCCCGCTCGCATTGGTTGCCGTTGTTGCGGCGGCGGCGTGGTACGTCCTCTTCCGCGCGATTGGCGCGGAGCGGATGGGCACGGCGGAAACTGCGCATGAGGTGCGTACCAGGTCGGCCGAAGCAGCCTATCGCGAGGTCAACGTGAACAAGCTCGCCGACGGCGAGCTGCCCGGCGGCGCCGAGGGTGGGGATGACAGCCCGTCCGCTCGCTGGATTGCGCTGCCGAGTCACGACGGCACCCCGTGGGGCGATACCGACCAGCATTCATCTGCCGCCCGGACACCGATGGACGCGTCGAACGGGCGCTGACCACCGAAGGCGTCGCTCCCAGTGGGCAGCGTGCCAACTGTCTGCGTGGCTCTCGGTAGTCCTCAGGCAGCGAAAACGCCTGGAAAGTCGTAGACGATCGAAACGATCCGCTCGGTCGCGGACGAGGTGCGACGCCGCCCGGGCAGCTTTCAGGGAGTGACTTGGCGCTCATCTGCGCGAACAGCGAGAGCTTGCCGGCGGGGCTGACCTGCAAAATCGTGGAGCCCGTGCCCTGATTGTTCGACTTCGCGTTGAAGTTGCTGACCAGGTAATCACCAGCAACGAGTGAGCCGACGCTGCTGGGGACGAGTGCGGTGCCATACGGATTGACGTCACCGTTGGCCGGAACTGTCGAGCCGATCGTCATGATCGCGCGCAGCGACTTCAGAAACGGGCTCGAGGTGCCCTGCGCGGCGGCTCCGCCGATCGATGCTGCGCTGGCGATCAGGCGCGGCAGCGAGCGCAGCAATCGCGGCTCGCGCTGCTCCTGTCATGTGAAGGCTCCTTGATGGATTCAGGGAGGCGAACGCCTCCCACCTTCAGGCGTCGCGGCGACCAAATCCTTCCCGCGGGTGGTGCTGCGCGATGGAATCCATGCCGGCTTGCTCAGGGCTTGAGTGCCACCGCGGCCTCCGGGGTGACCACGCGGAAGCTGAAACTCTCCTGGATATAGAGGCGCACCGCATCTGCGTCGTGGGAGTCATAGCCGACCGACAGGTCCTGCCCCGACTCGAGCAGGAAGTCACCTCCGCGCAGGCTGATCACCACGCCTCCATGGAGACCGGGGGTCCAGACGATCGGACCCCCGAGGATTTCGTGCAGGTGCTCCGTCAGCAGCGTCCCGCCCTTCTCGGCCGTCTGCGTCACCAGACGGTGGTGCTCGGGATCGAGCGCGAGCCCGTACGGACCGCCGATACCGCTGGCGCGCAGGTCACCGACGGCAGCGGTGATCGTCTCCGGGAAGCCGAGCGGATCCCTGCCGAGTTCCCGCGCCGAATGCGGGGCCAGCTCGGCAACTCCTTTGATCACGTCGGCCCAGCCGTGCAGGACCGCTGCGTTCTCGGCCGTGGCGATCTGGTGTGCAGCACGATCAAGCAACTCGAAGTCGACATCGAGCGCTCCGCGATCGACGTCGCGGAGCTCGGATCGAGTCAGGCTGAAGTCGGCGCGCAACTCGATCAGCGGAAGTACCTGTCGCTCGACCGCCGAGACACCGTCGACCGGCGAATCTCCGAGCGAGCCTGTGCGGCCGAGATTTGTGGCGGAGTGCTGCCAGCCCAGCGGACCGGAAAAGTCGACAAGCTTGCGGGCGCCAAGCGCCGGTTCCAGGCGTTCACGGGCCTCGTCATCGATCTGCTCCCAGCCGAGTTCGCTGATCGGAGCGTGCGAGCGCAGCAGGTGGTTCATGGTCGGTCCTCTCTCAGGCTGCCGATCCGCAGTGAGCCGTCACTCACCGCGCCGGTTCCAGCTCGGGCGTTCTGGCCGTTGTCCGGAGTGTGTGCCGCCGTCGCGCCCGCTGGCGCGACGGCCGCTGGTGGATCGTCGAGGAAGTCCGCATCGGGCACGAAGAACAGGCTGCCCGTGACCGCCGTGGAGAAGTCGAGCACGCGGTCATAGGTTCCGGGCGGGTTGCCGATGAACATGTTCGTCAGCATCTGCTCGATCAGGGCTGTGGTCTTCGCGTAACCGATGAAGTAGGTGCCGAACTCGCCTGCTCCGACGCGACCGAAGGGCATGTTGAAGCGCATGATCTGCTGCTGTACGCCGCTCTCGTCCTCGATCGTATTGAGCGCCACATGCGAGTCGGCAGGCTTGACATCGTCTGGCAGTTCGATGTCCTCGAGCTTCGTACGACCGATCACGTGCTCCTGCTGCTCGACGGTCTGCGCGTTCCAGGCGGCCATGTCGTGGACGTACTTCTGCACGATCACATAGCTCCCGCCGCTGAAGGATCGGTCATCGGCACCGATCGTGACGGCGTCCACCCCCGCCTTGCCTTCGGGGTTCTCGGTTCCATCAACGAAGCCGAGGAGATCGCGCTCGTCGAACGATCGGAAGCCATGCACTTCGTCGACCACATGCGCCGCACCGTCGAGACGCTCCATCAACCGGGCGGACAGCTCGAAGCAGAGGTCGAGTCTGTGTGCGCGGATGTGAAACAGCAGGTCGCCCGGAGTAGCTGGTGCCGAGTGCTTTGCCCCGTTGAACCCCGGGAACCGATGCAGCTCGGCCGGTCGTGGCTCCGACGATCCGAACAGCCGGTCCCACAGATCTGAGCCGATCCCGGTGACGCACACCAGCTCGCCCTCGGGAATGCGGAAACCCACCGACCGCCTGAGTGCACTGACATCGGCGAGCAACTGGCGCACGAGCTCCTCGCCGCCGGGTGCGACGGTCAGCACCAGGAAGATCGCGGCCTCAGTCAGAGGAGTCAGGATCCGCTGGCTCTGGGGTACTGCACTGCCCTCAGTGTCGTGCGGCACGCGCGTATTCTCGCAGCTTGTGTGGCCCCGGGGCTGCTCAGGGGGCGTCTGCCCGTAAGGGCTCGAGATCAGCGCCCAGCTGGCCGAGAAGCGTCTGAAGCGTCGCGAGCTCGGCGGCGGTGAGGCTGCTCCGCAGTCGCTCGTCGAACGCCTGCGCGGCGCCGGCCAAACGGTGGAATGCCCGCTCGCCCGCTGGGCTGATCTCGATGATGTGGTTTCGTCGATTCGAGGGGTCGCGACGGCGCATGATCAGCCCCTCGTTCTCCATGGAGTTCAGGTGATGGGTGAGCGTGGCGCCGCTGATCCCGACCGCCTCGGCGAGCTTGCGCTGGTTCGTGTCGCTCTGAATCTTGAGGTTGAGCAGCACGAGCCAAACCGGCAGGGATCCGCCGGCTGCCGCAAGCGCGTCGTCGAAGGCTCGGCTGACCTGGCGGGCGGTCCGTGCGAGCTGAAGGCCGATGGGTGTCCGTTCGGGGCGCAAGGGCGGAAAGCCAGCCTATCCGACGACCGCTTCGCCGTCGAATGCATTGACATCAAACAGTTAGAGAGCTAAGGTTTGGTGTTGCCAGGGCAGTTCACACCCTCCCACCGAACTGATTGCTCCGCTAACAGAGGTAGTAGATGCGAATCGACATGACAGGCAGAGTCGCGTTGATCACCGGCGCCAGCCGGGGGATTGGAGCCGCGATCGCGCGCGAGTTCCGCGTTGCGGGTGCACGTGTGGCGATCACAGCCCGAGATGCGCCCGCGCTGCAGACAGTCGCGGACGAGCTTGGAGGCGCCGATCACGCGCTCGCGATCGCGGCAGATGTGACCGACGCCCAAGCCGTGAGTGACCTGGTCGCTCGCGTGGCGGTTCAGTTCGGTCGTCTCGACTTCGCTGTCAACAACGCCGCCGGCGGTGGACATCCACCGACCCCGCTTGCCGAGGTGTCGCCCGAGGCGTTCGACTCCGGATTGGCGGTGACGCTGCGCGGCGTGTTCGTATCGATGCGCGCCGAGATCCCGGAAATGCTGCGCGCTGGTGGCGGAGCAATCGTCAACGTCTCGTCGACGGCCGGGCTCCAGGCGGTGGGTGGGCTCGCGAGCTATGTCGCCGCCAAGCACGGACTCGAGGGGCTGACCAAAGTGGCGGCGCTCGACTACGCCGCACAGGGCATTCGCGTGAATGCGCTGGCCCCGGGACCCATCCTCACCGACAACCTCAGGCGCGCGGGCGAGGCTGGCCGACGCGCGGCTGCCGACGCAATGCCGCTCAAGCGTGTCGGCGACCCTCAGGAGGTCGCCGCGGCCGCCGTCTGGCTCTGCTCAGAGCACGCGGGTTTCATCACGGGAACCACCCTCACGATCGACGGCGGCAAGCTCGCCGGTACGCCGCCCTTCCGGGTCAAGGCCGGCCCGCGATGAGCAACGCGTCGCTGCCGCCCAGCGCGCCCCGGCGCAGCGGGTTGCGCGCCAACGCGCTCGCCGGCCTGGTCATGCTTCTGGTCGAGTACAGCCTTGGCATCTCGGTGAACCTCTACTCAACCCTTCCGGCTGCCGACCACGGCAAGCAGCTGTTCCGGGCGTTTGCGGCGGCGGTCGGCAACGGTCCGGTGCTCCTGAGCCTGCACGCGGTGCTCGGAACGCTGCTGCTGATCACCGCTACCGCTGCGGTCATCAGGGCCGTGCGCCTCGGCGTGCGCCCACTGATCGCGCTGAGCGGCGGTGCGCTCATCGCAACCCTGGTCGCGTGGCTGTCGGGCTCCGCGTTCATCGGGCATCTGAAGGACAGTGCCTCGCTCACGATGGCGCTCGCCGCGGCGGTCGCGATCCTCTGTTACGCGCTCGTGATCTTCGTGCTCGGTAGCGGCGCCTGGCATGAGGTCGGCTCACCGCCTGACACCCGGTCGTGAGCTGATCTTCATCGGCGATCCTGGACTGACAACCATGGGGTGATCGTCTCTCAGCCTTGTGGCCTGGAACGCCCGATGGACACGTGCTTGAACGGGCAGTCGGACGTCGCGAGCATTCATCCGGAGTGCCTTGACGGAGCCGGCGTCACACACCTGCGCTACCGGATCGAGAAATTAGGAGCACGAGAATGCTGAACGACGAAGTGCGCCGGATACTGAACGGCACACCCATCGCCCACCTTGCGAGCGTCCTGCCCGACGGCTCGCCACATTCGATCCCGCTGTGGATCGGCACCGTGGGCGATCGGGTTGCGTTCCTGACCGGCCCCAACTCCCTCAAGGCGCGCAATCTGCGCCGCGACCCGCGTGTGGCGATCTCGCTCACCCCACCAGACGCACCGTTTCCGCCCATCCTCCTGCGCGGGCGAGTCGTGGAGTGGGTCGACGGCGAAGCGGGCTGGAGGGTCGTCGACGAGCTCGCGACCAAGTACACCGGCCAGCCTTACAGTCGCGATGAAGAACGAGTCGTCGGGCTGGTCGACGTCGAGCACCAGAAGATCGGGCTGTGACGGGGAACCTCCATCAAGGAGAGACCATGAGCGCAGCCGTGAGCGACGAGCCGACCCGGGAACTAGCCGCGACAGCGAGGCGATACAGCCTGGCGGTTCTTCGGTGGGTCCCGAACTGCACATGGACGGCGCGGGAGCAATCGAGCTCGAACACGGGCGACGGACGGTTTCGCTTCGCGCCAACGGCGTGGTCGCGATCCTGTGTCCAATCGTCTCCGACACGATGGCCGGCGTAGCGGTCATGACCGTCCCGACCCAGGAAGCGAAGACGATCATGGACGCAGACCCCTGCGTCCGAACCAGGCCAGGATGATCGACTGCGAGATCTACGCGTGTCACAGCTTTCCAGGAAACGCGCTTCCTGCATGAACGCCGCAGACCGGGGAGCGGCGAGGGCCAGGTAGTTGACATCGGACGCGCGATACGCTCGCCAAATGTTCACGGTTGGGGCAGATCCTCAGCGGTAGCGGGTGTGACCGGCGGGACCGTAGCAGCGCTTTGTCTCGCGGCCGTGTCGACGACGCTCACGAATTTCGCCTACTTGCAGGAGCACGATGCCGCGGCGAAACTGCCCGTTTTGTCGATGCGCCGGCCATGGCATTCCGTGCGTCTGCTGCTCGGTGATCACAGCTGGCTTCGGGGATTTTCGTTGGAGACCGGAGGGTTCTTGCTCTATGCCGGCGCGCTTGCGTTGGCATCGCTCGCGCTGGTGCAGAGCATCGCGGCGGGCGGCATTGGCGTTCTGGCATTCGTGTCCTCGCGGATGACCGGCCGCGGCCTTGGTTCGCGGCGGCGCACCGGGGTGATGCTGTCGACGCTGGGGTTGCTTGCTCTTGCGTTGTCGCTGAGCAAGGGCGGCGCAGAAGGCGTTCACGGCACTTCTGTCGGGGCCCTGGTCTGGCTGGGAGTGACGGCTGTGGTGGCAGTCGCGGTGCTGACGACCGGCCGACGCTTCGGGTCGCCGGCGGTCGCGCAGGGGATCGCGGGCGGCCTGCTGTTCTCGATCGGTGACATCTCCACCAAGCTCGCCACCGAAGGTGGACTGCGGACTGCGTTCATCGCCACGCTAATCCTCGGCTACCTGCTCGGCACGTCACTGATCCAGATGGGCTACCAACATGGGAACGCGCTAACCGTCGCCGGCTTGGCCACTCTACTCACGAACGCTGTGCCGATCGTCTTTGGAACTGTGGTACTCAAAGAGCCTGTGCCACCGGGAATCTGGGGTCCGTTGCGGATCCTCGCGTATGTCGCGGTGAGCGCGGGCGCGATCCTTCTCGCCACACCTGACAGACCGGCGAACCGGAGTGCGGCCACGGCACCCTCGGCCCCCGCGTAGCGTCTCCGGCACCCTGGCGCCCGTATACGGAGAAATACCCGCAGTTGCGCGTCCGAAGTGGGCGATACTGGGCTCGAACCAGTGACCTCCGCCTTGTCGAGGCGGCGCTCTCCCAGCTGAGCTAATCGCCCTGGAAGAGCCGTAACTGTAGCGAGACTGGACCAGCTGGCGTCGTGTGTTTCTGACGCGCCTGGCATCAGATTGGTGTTCGCGAGCCTCAAGACGGGCGTCGCGCTGATGCGCTTGCGCCGCATCGGCCACGATCTGCCGGATCTGTTCCGCACTCCGGTGCCTGCCATCGGGCGGCGCACGCGCATTGGGAAATCGCCGCACGGCACGCCGCCCGGCGGGATCGTAGGATCACAGGCCATGGACTACGTGCTCCCCAGCGGCGACAAGCTCAGCCTCGCAGACGGCGCGACCGGCGCCGACGCGGCGGCCGCGATCGGACCCGGGCTCGCCAGGGCCGCGCTGGCAATCAAGGTCGACGGCATCACCTATGACCTCGCCCGTCAGCTGCCGACCGGCGGCGAGGGCCGGATCGAGATTCTCACCGAGAAGAGCGGGGAGGAGGCCCTCGAACTGATCCGCCATGACACCGCTCATGTCTTCGCCGAGGCGATGCTCGAGCTATATCCGGGCGTCCAAATCTCGATCGGGCCGCCGATCGAGAACGGCTTCTACTACGACATCGACCTGCCGGACGGCGTGTCGCTCAACGAGGACGACTTCCCGGCGATCGAGGCGCGGATGCGAGAGCACATCAACGCTGACGAGCCGTTCGTGCGCGAAGACGTCCCGGTAGCGGTCGCGCTCGACCGCTACCGGGGTGAAGGCCAGTCCTACAAGGTGGAGCTGATCGAGGATCTCGTCAAGAACGCCCCCGACGACGCGCCGGTGGAGACGGTCAGCCTCTACACCAACGGCAGGTTCGTGGACCTCTGCCGCGGCCCGCACGCGCCCACCACCAAGCGCATCAAGGCGTTCAAGCTGCAGTCGGTCGCCGGCGCCTACTGGCGCGGCAATTCGGACAACAGGATGCTCACGCGCGTGTATGGGACCGCGTTCTTCTCCAAGCAGGAGCTCGACGAGTACCTCGAACGGCTCGAGCTGGCCCGCCAGAACGACCATCGTCGCCTTGGTCAGCAGCTCGGCATGTTCTCGTTCAACGAGGTCTCACCCGGCGCGGCCTTCTGGTTCCCGCCCGGCACGGCTGTGTTCAACGAATTGGTGAGGCTGAGCCGCGAGATGGGCCATCAGCGCGGTTATCTCGAGGCCAAGACCCCGCAGATCTTTGACAGCTCGTTGTGGAAGACCTCAGGCCATTGGGATAAGTACGACGGCGCCATGTTCATCACCGAGTACGAGGACCGGCAGATGGCAGTCAAGCCGATGAACTGCCCCGGCCACGCAAAGCTCTTCTCGATGCAGCCGCACTCCTATCGCGACCTGCCGATGCGGATCTGGGAGCCGGGGCTGCTGCACCGCCGCGAGCCCAGCGGCACGCTGCACGGACTGCTGCGGGTGCGCCACTTCGAGCAGGACGATTCGCACATCTTCTGCACCGAGGACCAGATTCAGGATGAGGTTGCGGGCGTCCTCCAGTTCGCGTTCGACACCTACAGGCTCTTTGACGTCGACGTGGAGCTCGAGCTCTCGACCAGGCCGGAGCAGCGGATCGGCTCAGACGAGCTGTGGGACAAGAGCGAGGCCGCACTCAAGAATGCGCTCGACGGACTCGGGCGCGAGTACACCGTCAACGGGGGCGACGGCGCCTTCTATGGCCCGAAGATCGATATGCACATGACCGATTCGCTCGGCCGCTCGTGGCAGCTCGGCACCTGCCAGCTGGATTACAACATGCCGGAGCGCTTCGGGCTCACGTACACGGGCACTGACAACGCCGAGCACCAGCCGGTGATGATCCACCGCGCACTGATGGGCTCATACGAGCGCTTCATCGGGATCCTGCTCGAGCACTTCGGCGGTGAGCTTCCGTTCTGGCTCGCCCCTGTACAGGTGATCGTGTTGCCGATCGCCGATCGACACAACGAATATGCCTGGTCGGTCCGTGGCACGCTCGCGGCGGCTGGAGTTCGGGTAGAGCTCGACGACCGCACGGAGTCGGTCGGGCGCAAGATCCGCGACGCGGAGGTGCGCAAGGTGCCCTTCATGCTGGTGGTCGGCGACCGTGAGCAGGAGATCGGTCAGGTCGGCGTCCGCGAGCACCGCGAGGGGGACACCGGCGCAGCCGCGCTCGATGACTTCGTGCAGCGTGTTTCCGACCTGATCGCAAGCAGGAGTTTGACCTGAGACTTTCCGGGCTATACTTCCGTCTCGTTGATCCAGCAGATTTATCCCAACCGGCTCGGCACGGCTTGACGCACCGCCGCATTAACAGCTAGTGCCGGTTCCACGTAGGTTCGACCGGCGGCTGCCGGAACGCGACACGACACGGATCAACGATCGCATCCGTGTCCCCGAGGTCCGCCTGATCGGCGAGGACGGCAATCAGATCGGCGTGATGAAGACGCCGGATGCTCTCAAGTACGCGGAGGAACGCGACCTCGACCTGGTTGAGGTGGCTCCCGACGCGCGCCCGCCCGTCTGCCGTGTGCTCGACTACTCCAAGTACAAATACGAGCAGGCGCAGAAGCTGAAGGCCGCCCGCAAGCATCAGCAGCAGATCACGATCCGCGAGATCAAGTTCCGCCCGAAGATCGCTATAGCCGACTATGAGACCAAGAAGGGTCACGTCGAGCGCTTCCTGAAGGGCAAGGACAAGGTCAAGGTCACGATCATGTTCCGCGGTCGCGAGCAGGCTCACCCCGAGCGCGGCACGGCGCTGCTCGAGAAGCTCGCCGGCGAGCTCTCTGAGTTCGCGATCGTTGAGCAGACGCCGCTGCAGGACGGCCGCAACATGACGATGATGCTCGGCCCCTCGAAGGCGATCCTCGCCGAGGGCGAGCACCCGGAGCCGAGTACGCACGACGAGCACGACGAGCACGAGAAGCGCCCTCGCCGTCAGCAGCGTGAGGCCGCGGCGCATGCGAGTGAGGACTTCAGCGTCGATGCCGAGCCCGAGCAAGAGGCAGAGCTCGAGCAGCATGAGGCGCCCGAGGCCGAGCAGCATGAGGCGCCCGAGGCCGAGGTCGGACAGGGCGACACGACGGAGCCCGAGGCCGAGCGCGATGAGGCGCCCGGGGCCGAGCAGCCTGCAGCCGCCGCGGCCAAGCCGCGCGCCCGCAGGTCGGCCGCCAAGGCCGACGAAGCCCCCGCGGGCTGACCGAGCTGACAACGCTCGATCTGCTTTACTCACGCCAGTTATGCCGAAGATGAAGACCCACTCTGGCGCCAAGAAGCGCTTCAAGGTGACCGCAAACGGAAAGGTGAGGGCGCGCCACGCCTTCTCCAGCCACATCCTTGAGAAGAAGTCACCGAAGTACAAGAGGAACTTGGCGAGCCCACTGATCCTCTCCGACCATGACGCCCCCCGGGTCAAGACCCTGCTGGGAGCCAAGAAGTCATGAGCCGCGTAAAGCGCTCCGTTCACGCGCGCAAGAAGCGCCGCGAAACCCTGGCGATGACGAAGGGCATGCGTGGCAACGCGTCGCGTCGTTATCGCTCGGCCAAAGAGGCACTGCTCAAGGCCGATCAGTACCGCTATCGCGATCGTCGCAACCGCAAGCGCGACTTCCGTCGCCTGTGGATAACGCGGATCAACGCGGCTGCACGGCTGAACGGCCTGTCCTACTCGCAGTTCATGCACGGTCTCGAGCTGGCGAACGTCGAACTGGACCGCAAGGTCCTGGCCGACATGGCCGTGCGCGACGCCGATACCTTCCGACGCTTTGCCGAGCGCGCCCGTGAGGCGCTGGCCGCCGGCTGAGCATCGCCGGACACCAGCACCGCCAAAGGGCGCCGCTCCGAGAGGACGGCGCTTTTTTTGTTTCCCGACGCCCAGATGACGATCACCAGCCCCCACAACGAGAAGCTGAAGAACCTCCGCAAGCTCCGCCAGCGCCGGCGGGAGCGCGACCGGCTGGGTCAGTTCGTGGCCGAGGGCGAGGACCTGCTCGCAGCAGCGGACGCAGCCGGCTGGACGGCGGTCGAGCGCTTCGCTGTGATCGGCAGTGGGCTGCCCGGGATCGAGGTCGACGCCGCCGCGCTGGACTCTGTCACCGAGCTCGCGTCGGGCACGCGCACGTTGGCGATCTACAACGAGCGCCTGGAGGCGGCCCCACTCGGCCCGCTGTGCGTGTATCTGCACGGTGTCAGCGACCCGGGCAATGTCGGCAGCGTGCTGCGGTCCGCGGCGGCCTTCGGTGCAAGCTGCGTTGCAATGGGCTTGGGCAGCGCGGATCCGTTCAGCCCCAAGGCGGTGCGGGCGAGCATGGGGGCGATCTTCGCCGTGCCGGTCGCGCACGCGGTCCCCGGGCAGCTGCCCGGAACGACGATCGCACTCGACGCCGGGGCTGAGCGAACGCTTGCCGAGGTGGCGGCGGAGCTGCCCGCCGACGCGGAGGTGAGCCTGCTGATCGGTGCCGAGCGCGAGGGTCTGCCTGCGGAGTTGATTGCCGCTGCGTCCACGGCGGCGCGGATCCCGATCGTGATCGAATCGCTGAACGCTGCGATCGCGGCGAGCGTCGCCCTGTACGAGCTAACTCGTAGGATCAGGCACGCATGAGCTTCGAGACCAGGATCACCGAACTCCAAGGCGAGGGCAAGGCGGCGATCGCCGCCGCCACCACCAGCGCCGCCCTCGAGGACGTGCGCGTCCGCTTCCTCGGCCGCAAGGCCGAGCTTCCCAACATGCTGCGCGGTGTAGCCGAACTCCCACCCGAGCAGCGCGGCGCCGTCGGCAAGGCGGCAAACGAGGCGCGCCAAGCTCTCGAGGCCCAGCTCGACGCGCGCGCGGGACAGCTCGCGGTCAGCGAACTGAACGCGCGCCTCCAGCATGATCGCGTCGATGTGACGCTGCCCGCCGACCCGCTGCCTGCGATCGGCCGGCTGCACCTGATCACCCAGACTCGGCGCGAGATCGAGGACGTCTTCATCGGACTCGGCTACCAGGTGGCCGAGGGTCCCGAGGTGGAAAGCGTCTACTACAACTTCGACGCGCTGAACGTCTCGCCGACGCATCCGAGCCGCTTGATGACCGACACGTTCTACGTCGAGCCGGTGAGCGACATCTTCGATCCCGAGACCAAGCTGCTGCGCGTTCACACCTCGCCGATGCAGGTTCGCGCGATGGAGCTGCAGAAGCCGCCGATCTACCTGATCGTCCCCGGCCGCGTCTATCGCCCGGATTCGGATGCCACGCACACCCCGCAGTTTCATCAGATCGAGGGGCTGGCCGTGGACGACGGGATCACGCTCACCGACCTCAAGGGCACGCTGCTCGAGTTCGCGCGCGCGATCTTCGGGCCGGAGCGCGAGATCCGCCTGCGCCCGCACTTCTTCCCGTTCACCGAGCCGAGCGTCGAGGTCGACGTCTCCTGCTTCAACTGCTCCGGCGGCCTCACTGCTGAGGGCGAGCGCTGCGGGATCTGCAAGGGCACGGGCTGGCTGGAGATCCTCGGCTCCGGCATGGTCGACCCCAACGTTCTGCTGCACGTCAAGGACAATGGCTACGACCCGGAAGTTGTTCAGGGCTTTGCCTTCGGGATGGGGATCGAGCGGATCGCGATGCTCAAGCACGGGGTCTCGGATCTGCGCCTGTTCTATGACAATGACGTCCGCTTCCTTGAGCAGTTCGCATGAGGACGCGGTCATGAGAGTGCCGATCGAATGGCTGCGCGATTACTGCGAGCCGCACATGGATGCCCACACGTTGGCCCAGCGCCTGGCTCTGACCGGCACCGAGGTGGAGCGGGTCGAGCGTCACGGCGTGATGGCGGTGGAGAACTTCGTGGTCGGGCATGTGCTCGAGCGCAAGAAGCACCCCGACGCCGACAGGCTGAACGTCTGCATGGTCGACATCGGCGGCTCGACCCCGTCCCAGATCGTTTGCGGGGCGCCGAATGTCGCCGCCGGGCAGACCGTCGGCGTCGCGCGCCCCGGCGCGGTGATGCCGGACGGAACCAGGCTCGGGGAGGCGAAGCTGCGCGGCATCGCCTCGCAGGGCATGATCCTCTCCGAGCGCGAGCTCCAGATCAGCGAGGACCACGTCGGGATCATGGTGCTCGACGACGGGGTCGCGCCCGGCACGCCGCTCCAGGATGTGCTGCAGATCTCGACCGACGTGCTGGTGCTCGAGATCACGCCGAACCGCCCCGACTGCCTCGGGATCTACGGCGTCGCGCGGGAGGTGGCTGCGGCAACCGGCGCGCAGCTGAAGCCGGCCCCGTGGGAGCACGACGTCGGCAGCTTCGGCGAGCTCGAGGGCATCGAGATCACCAACGAGGCCGGCAAGGCCCTGTGCCCGCGCTTCACCGCCCGTATCCTTGACGACGTCAGGATCGGTCCCAGTCCGCTGTGGCTGAAGGCACGACTGATGGCCGCCGGACAGCGCCCGATCTCGAACGTCGTCGACATCACCAATTACGTGATGCTGCTCACCGGCCAGCCGATGCACGCCTTCGATTACCACCGCGTCGCCGGCCGCCGCCTGAACGTGCGTCGCGCCCGGCCGGACGAGCCGGTCGAAACGCTCGATGGGCAGACCCGCAGGCTCGACGAGCAGATCCTCGTGATCGCGGACGCCGACGGCCCGACCTCGATCGCCGGCGTGATGGGTGGCGCGCGCTCAGAGGTCGTCGAGACGACCACAACCGTCGTCAGCGAGGTCGCCACCTGGAACGGTCCCACCGTGCACCGCGCGAGCCTCAAACTGGCGCTGCGCAGCGAGGCCTCGGGCCGCAACGAGAAGGGCCTCCAGCCTGAGCAGACGTTGTGGGCCCAGGCGGTAGCCACCAAGCTCTTCATCGAGATCTGCGGCGCCAGCGTGCGGCCCGGCACGACCGACGTCGGCGGCCCCGGACCCGAGCCGCTCACGATCCGCCTGCGCGACGCACGCGTCTCGGGTCTGCTCGGCGTGACGATCCCACGCGAGCGCTCCGGGCAGCTGCTGCACTCGATCGGTTTCGGCGCGGCCGACGCCGCGGACGGCCTGGATGTCACCGTGCCCGACTTCCGTCGCGCAGATGTCACGCGCGAGGCCGACCTGATCGAGGAGGTGTCACGGCTCGACGGTGTCGAGAACCTGCCGGCCACGCTGCCCGCGTCGCACGCTGCGGTCGGGCGCTTGACGCCCACGCAGCGCTTGCGCCGGCGAGCTGAGGATGCTCTCGCTGCGCAGGGACTGCATGAGATCGTGGGGTGGAGCTTCACCGGACCCGAGCTCGGCAACAAGCTGCTGCTCGACTCCGATACATCCGTGACATTGGCCAATCCGATGTCGTCCGAGCAGTCACAGTTGCGCGTGACGCTGCTCGGCTCGTTGCTCGACGTCGCCGCGCGCAACCGCGCCCGCGGCACCGATGCGATCGCGATCTTCGAATCGGGGGCCGTCTACGAGGCGGAATCGATCAGCACCGGGCACCTGCCCGAGGAGCCACACCATCTCGGAGCGCTGCTGGCCGGCCCGGTGCGGGCTGCGACCTGGCGTGACCAGCGCCCGCCGCGGGCCGACTTCTTCGCAGCCAAGGGCGTGCTCGCCGGGCTGCTGACGACGCTCGGCGTCGAGTGGGACGTGCTGCCCGGTCAGCCGGCGCCGTTCCTGCACCCGGGCCGCGCCGCGATCGTGCTGGTCGGCGGTGAGGAGATCGGTTGGCTGGGTGAGATCCACCCGAGCGTCGCCGCGCACTGGGACTTCGACGGCACGGTCGCCAGCTTCGAGATCGACCTCTCCGCGATCGCGCCACCCGAACCCGCGAGGTTCAAGGACCTCGTGAGCTTCCCGGCGGTCAACGAGGATCTGGCGATCGTCGTGGCCGAGAGCGTGACGACCAGTGAGCTGCTCGACGTGGTCCGCCAATCCGGCGCACCGCTGGTACAGCAGGCCGAGGTCTTCGACGTCTATCGCGACGAGCAGCGGCTCGGAGCCGGGAAGAAGTCCGTGGCCGTACGCCTCAGCTATCGCGCTACAGACCGCACGTTGACCGACGACGAGGTCGCGCGCCAGCGCCAGTTCATCGTCAACGCACTCAGCCACGAGTTCGAGGGGACGATCCGTGCCGGCGAATAGCCGCTTCACGGTCGCTGTCTTCGGCGCCGCCGGCTACGCCGGCTCGCTGGCCGCGCGGCTGCTGTACAACCACCCGAACTTCGACCTGCGCTGGCTCACCGCGCGCAGCGATGTGGGCCGGCGGCTCAATGACGTCTACCCGCAGCACCGCGTGCCGATGGTCATGGAGGAGGCGGAGATCGAGCGTCACGGCGACGTCGATGCTGCGATCGTCGCGTATCCGCACGGCGCCTCTGCGCCGTTCGTGGCGGAGCTACGAGCACGGGGCGTCAAGGTCGTCGACCTCAGCGCTGACTTCCGCCTGCGCGACGTCGAGACCTATGAGGAGTGGTACTGGCCGCACCCCGAGCCCGACCTGATCGCGCAGGCGGTCTACGGACTGCCCGAGCTCTACCGCGACCAGATCGCCGGCGCCGAGCTGGTCGCCAACCCCGGCTGCTACCCGACGGCGACGATCCTCGCACTGGCACCGCTCGCGCGCGCGGGCCTGATTGCCGACGCCGTGATCGACGCCAAATCGGGCGTCTCCGGCGCCGGGCGCGCGGCCACCGAGCAGACGCACTTCGTCACGGTCGACGGGAACGTCAACGCCTACGGCGTCCCGCGCCACCGGCACACGCCGGAGATCGAGCAGGAGCTGGCGGTGCTCGGCAGCGACACGAGGATCACGTTCACGCCGCACCTGCTGCCGCTCGACCAGGGCGAGCTCGTCTCCTGCTACGTGACGCTCGACGATCCCACGATCAGCACCGGTGAACTCGAGTCGCTCTACCGCGACGCCTACGACGGTGAGCAGTTCATCGAGCTCGTGCGGGAGCCGGCCGGGGTACGCGCGGTGCGCGAGACCAACATCTGCCGGATCTCGCTGCACCGCGACGAGCGCACGGGACGCGCGATCGTGTTCGGCGCGATCGACAACCTCTGGAAGGGGACGGCCTCCGAGGCGGTGCAGAACCTGAACCTGATGTTCGGCCTGCCCGAGGACGAGGGGATCAGCTCGTGAGCGGCGACTCGTTCTTCAGCTCGCGCTGGGTGTCCTGCCCCGAGAACGTGACCGAGGTGCACGACGGCAGCCTGCCCAAGGGCTTCCGTGCGGCCGGAGCCTCATGTGGCGTCAAGGCCGACGGCGCCAAGGACATCGCACTGATCGTCTCCGACGCGCCCGCGACCACCAGCGCCGCGCGCTTCAGCCGTTCCGGCGCCCAATCCGCGCCGGTGCTGCACAGCCGCCAGGAGTCGAAGCTCTGGGAGCTTCGGGCCGTGGTCGTCAACTCAGGCAACGCGAATGCGGCCACGGGCGCCCGCGGGCTCGAGGACGCCGCGGCGATGTGCGCGGCGGCGGCGGTGGCCGCGGGCGTCGATGCCCACCAGGTGGCGGTCGCCTCGACCGGCGTCATCGGCGTGCCCCTGCCGATCGCGAGGATCACGAGCGGGATCACGGCGCTTGGCAGCGAGCTGCGCGTCGGCGGCGCAGCCGACTTCGCCGAAGCGATCCGCACGACCGACGCCTCCCCCAAGCAGGTGGCGCTTGATATCGCGCTCGAAGCCGGGACGGTCCGGCTCAGCGTCCAGGCCAAGGGAGCGGGCATGATCTCACCGAACTTCGCCACGCTGCTGGTGTTCGTCCAGACCGACGCGGTGCTCGAGGTCGACGAGGCCGACCTGCTGCTCTCCGTCTGCGCGAAGCGCTCGTTCGATCGCATCAGCGTCGACGGCCAGCTCTCGACCTCGGACACGATCGTGCTGCAGGCCTCCGGCGCCTCGGGTGTACGGATCGAGCCCAAGACCGCCGACGAGCGGCTGTTCGGCGAGGCGCTCGACGCCGCCCTGCGACAGGTCGCGCTGCTCGTCGCCAAGGATGGCGAGGGTGCCCGGCGCGTGGGTCGGGTGCTCGTCAAGGGCGGCGACCAGCATCTGGCCGAGCGCGTCGCGCACGCGATCGGCGACTCGCCGCTCGTCAAGACCGCGCTCTACGGTGGCGACCCGAATTGGGGCAGGGTCATCCAGGCGGTCGGGGCAGCGCTGCCAGTCGGGGTGGTGGGCGGGAACAAATTCACACCGCTGCAGGTCGACATCTCGATCGAGGACATCGTGGTCTGCGTCAACGGCAGCTACGTCGAGTACGACGAGCAGGCGCTGGCCGAGGCGGTCAAACGCGATGAGGTCGAGTACGAGGTCATGCTCCCCGGGGACGGCGCGGAGGCCGAGCGCTACTTCTCCGACCTCGGCCACGAGTACGTGACGATCAACGCGGAGTACACCACGTGAGCGAGCTGAGCCAGAACCCGGAGGCGACCGGCCCCGAGCAGCCGGTGCGCACCCAGCGCGACGTCGTCACGCTGCTCGAGGCGCTGCCCTACATCCGCGAGTTCCACGGCCGCACCGTCGTGATCAAGTACGGCGGCGCGGCGATGACCGACCCCGAGCTCAAGCACGAGTTCGCGCGCGACGTGGCGCTGCTCAAATACGTCGGCATCAAGCCGGTGATCGTGCACGGCGGCGGTCCCGAGATCACCTCCTACATGGAGCGACTCGACCTGCCCGTGAAGTTCGTCGAGGGGCTGCGCGTCTCCGACGCCGAGACCGTCAAGCTGGCCAAGATGGTGCTGGTCGGCAAGGTCAACAAGGACATCGTGCTGCTGCTCGGCCGACACGGGCAGCCGGCCGTTGGCCTCAGCGGAGATGACGGCCTGCTCTTCCGCTGCAGCCGCAAGGCGTCGCCGAGCGGCCAGGACATCGGCTTCGTCGGCCGCATCGACCAGGTCAACATCGGCGTGCTCACGCACGTGGCGGAGGACTACATCCCGGTCGTCGCCAGCGTCGGCGCCGACGAGGAGGGGAACTCCTACAACATCAACGCCGACGACGCGGCGGCCGCCGTGGCGGCTGCGCTGGGCGCCTACAAGGCGATGTTCCTGACCGACGTCGCAGGTTGGTTCAAAGACCGGGACGACCCGGACACGCTGATCGCCGAGGCGAGCGCGTCGGAGCTGCGGGCGGCGCTGCCCGGTGTCAGCGGCGGCATGCGCCCGAAGCTCGCTGCCTGCCTGCACGCCGTCGAGCACGGGGTCCCGAGTGCGGTGATCGTCGACGGGCGTGTCCCGCACTCGCTGCTGCTCGAGCTCTTCACCAACGAGGGGCAGGGCACGATGATCGTCCCCGACCCCGCGACCGACCCCGCGACCGACCGTACGACCGACCCCGCGGGCGGGACTTCATCACGACTTGAAAACGATAATGATTCTGATTCTCATTATCGTTTGCATTCGGAAGGGCAGGGGTGATGCCGCTCGGCGAGCTGCAGGTGCTCGAGCGCAAGTACGTGATCCCTACGTATGTCCGCAACCCGGTCGAGTTCGTGCGCGGTGAGGGCGCGATCCTCTGGGATGACGAGGGCAACGAGTATCTCGACTTCCTCGCCGGCATCTCGGTGCTCAACGTCGGCCACTGCCACCCGCGGGTGGTCGCGGCGATCCAGGAACAGGCGACGCGACTCACCCATGTCTCCAACCTCTACTACACCGAGCAGGCCATGCGCCTCTCGGCGGCGTTGTCCGATAGCTCGCTCGGCGGCAAGGTGTTTCTCTGCAACTCCGGCGCGGAGGCCAACGAGGCGGCGATCAAGCTCGCCCGGCGCCACCGCGCCGGTGGGGAGATCGTGGTGCTGCGCGACGCCTTCCATGGGCGCACGTACGGGTCGCTGTCGGCCACCCCGCAGGAGGCAAAGCAGGCGCCATTCGCCCCTCTGGTGCCGGGCTTCATCGTATGTGAGAAGCAGCCGGAGGCGCTTGACGGCGCCGTGGGCAGCAATACGGCGGCGGTGCTGCTCGAGCCGATTCAGGGCGAGAGTGGCGTGCTGCCGCTCTCCGAGGAACTGCTGAAGGCCGCGCGCGCAGCCTGTGACCGTGCGGGCGCAGTACTGATCTTCGACGAGATTCAGACCGGGATGGGCCGCACCGGCACGCTCTGGGCCTATCAGCAGACGGGTGTGGTGCCCGACGCGATAACGAGCGCCAAGGCGCTCGGCGGCGGGCTGCCGATCGGAGCGTTGATCACCGGCGAGAAGCTCGCCGACACCTTCCAGCCGGGCGACCACGGCTCGACCTTTGCCGGCGGACCGGTGGCCTGCGCGGCCGCGCTGGTTGCGCTCGAGATCTGCTCCGAACCCGACCTGCTCGCGCACGTGCTGGCGATGGGCGAGCGCTTCTCCGCGGCGCTCGAGGAGTTGCCGTTCGTGGCATCGGTGCGCGGACGCGGCCTGCTGATCGGCGCCGAACTGGGCGCCGGCACCTCCGCGATCGAGCTGGCACGCCGGGCGTTGCTCGAAGAGCGGCTGGTGGTGAACGCGACCGGCCCGTCGAGTCTGCGGATGGAGCCGCCCCTGATCGTCACGGAGGACCAGATCGACGAGGCGATCGCCCGTCTGGCGCGACTGATGCCGTGAGCGGCCGCGGCGAACTGGTCACGTTCGTCTCGCCGCTCGAGGGAGTCCGCTCTGCGCTGGTCAGCGAGTACACGGCGCTCAGCAGCGGCGGCGCCGGAATCTCGCTGCGCGACGAGCTGAACAAGCTCGTGTGCCGGATCACCGTGCACGCCGCCCCGGGCGGCAGCTTCTGGCTGACGCTCGATCCGCTCAAGGGCTACAAACGCGACGCCGAGCGGATCAGCGAGCTGCTGCTCGCTGCCGGCTTCATGTCTGAGGAGGGCTGGAAGAACCCCCAGGTGAAGATGGCCGCGGGCGAACGCGCCGACGTGGCCACCGCGCGCGTACTGCTGCGGCTGCTCCAGATCCATGACGCCAACCTGCCCGGGGCGCTGGGCGACGCCGACGTCGAGTTCCTGCACGATTACCGTGTCGCGATCCGGCGGACGCGCGCGGTGCTCCGGGAGATGCGGGAAGTGTTCGACCCGGATGAGCGCCAGCGAGCGCGCACGTCGTTCAAATGGCTGCAGGACCAGACGAGCGCGACGCGCGACCTCGACGTCTACCTGCACGACTTCGAGCAGCTGCGAGAGCGCGCTCCGCAGACGGTCCGCGCCGATCTCGAGCCGATCGAGCCGCTGCTGCGCGAGCGCCTGCGCCGGGCGCGCAGCGCCATGGAGCGGGCGCTCGCCGGCGAGCGTGCGCGGACGCTGCGCGCCGACTGGTTGGAGATCCTGGAGGTGCTGGTGCTCGGGGACGAGGACGCGCGCCCCGATGCGACCGGGCCGATCGGCCCGCTGGCGTCGGAGCGCATTCAAAAGGTCCACCGCAGGATGGTGAAGATGGGACGCGCGATCACGTCCGAATCACAACCCGAGGAGTACCACGAACTGCGCAAGAAGGGCAAAGAGCTGCGCTACCTGCTCGAGCTGTTCGGCACCCCGCTGTTCGACGCGGCTGTGGTCAAGCCCATGGTAAGCGCGCTCAAGGGCATGCAGGACGTGCTCGGCCTGCACCAGGACCGCGAGGTGCAGATCGAGATGCTGCGCGAGCTGGGCGACGAGCTTGTCTCGCGTCCCGGCGGCGCAATGGCGCTGATGGCGATCGGCACGCTGATCGAGCGCCTCGAGGCCGATGCGGCCGTCGCGCGGGACAGCTTCGCCGCGTCGTTTGCCGAATTCGCATCCGAGGCACAATGCAAGCTCGTGGCGAAAGCATTCAGCTGATCCAGGGCGATGGCGAAGTCAACGCGCAACACCGTGGTCATCGCGACCTACAACATCAAGGGTGGGGTGGGTAAGACCTCCGCGGCCGTGAACCTCGCCTACCTGGCGTCCCAGGCGGGCCGTCCGACGCTGCTCTGGGACCTCGATCCGCAGGCCGCGAGCACCTACCTCTTCCGCGTACGACCCAAGGTCAAAGGCGGGGGGCGCGGGCTGCTGCGCAAGCGCGGCCAGGCCGCCGCTCACATCAAGGCAACCGACCACGACAACCTCGAATTGCTCCCGGCCGACTTCTCCTACCGGCACCTGGACCTGGCGCTCGACCAATTCAAGAAGCCGGCGGCCCGCCTGCGCAAGGTGCTCGCCCCGCTGCGTGAGGACTACGACTACATCTTTCTGGACTGTCCGCCCAGCATCTCACTGGTTTCGGAGGCGGTGTTCGAGGCATCAGATGCGCTGCTCGTGCCCGTGATCCCGGCGACGTTGTCCTCACGCGCCTACGAACAGCTCGAGGAACTCGCGCGGGGCGGCAAGGTTGGTCGCAAGGACAAGCCCGCGATCCTCGCCTTCTTCTCGATGGCCGACGTCAGCAAGCGGCTGCACCTGCAGGTGATGGGCCGGCTGCGCAAGATCGAGCAACTGACCGTGCTGGGTGCCGCGATCCCCACCTCCGACGAGGTGGAGTTGATGGGGGAGGAGCGCAACCCGGTCGCCGTGTTCGCGGCCGAGAGCCCTGCGGCTGTCGCCTACGCCGCGCTCTGGTCGGAGATCGAGCGACGACTCGGCTCCGCCGGCGCCGGTTAGGTCGTGTGAGATGGACTGGATAGTCAGGCATCGTGCCTGGATCGTCATGGCCGTGGTGCTGGCTGCCGCGGTCCTCGCGACGACCCTTGGCAAGGGGACGAAACGCGGGTTCGACCGGAACGGCACTGACGCCGCGCGGGTGAGCTTCGGATCGCAGGTGCGGCAGCTCGGGGCGACGAGCGACCTCATCTACACGAACGGCTGGGTGGCGACGAGCGGCAAGCAGACGATCGGCGTCTACGCCGGCGGCCAGCGCTTCAATCGGCGAAACGGCCTGTTCGTGATCATGCGCCAGAGCGGCGGAGGGCCGAAGATCGCGCGTATCGTCGTGCGCGGCAGCGGCGCGGTGACACTGCTGCGACCGGCTCCCGCGGCAACGGAGCAGGCGGCCTTCGGCGAGACGCTGCACTTCGTCGCCGGCAACGGCGCCACCGGCACGCTCGACCTCAGCGGCGACCGCCTGTCGCTCAGCGGCTGAGACGCGCGGCGCGCAGCGCAGCGGGGATAGCCGCATCGCTGCCGGCGATGATCGCGTCGGCCATCAGCCGCCCGGAGCCGGCGCCCAGCGACATGCCGCGGCCGCCGTGGCCAGAGGCCAGCCATAGCCTGTCCTGGCCGGGAACACGCCCCAGAATCGGGCGATTGTCATATGCCTTCGGGCGGGCACATACGAGCGTTCCGCGCACCGGCGCCTGGGCGATCGACGGCACGTAGCGGCTGCCCTGCCCGAGCAGGCGAGCGCTCCAGTCCCCGGCGCGCGGCTCATCGCCCTCGAGCAGGGTGGAACCCACAGCCAGCCAGCTGGGGCTGTCAAGCAGGGTAAAAGGGGACACGTTCTCGATCTTCCCGGTTGTGAGCCCGCGGGTGACCGTGCCCTCGATGATCGGGTGGCGAGGGCGCCGCGGGAGGTCGATCAGCACGATCACGCCCCACAGCGGCCTGACAGCGTCCGCCGCAACGACGCCTGAGAGCAGTGCCGTGCTCCAGGCTCCCGCTGCGACCACCACATCGCCCGCGGACGCCCGCAGCCGCTCGAGCTCGACAGGACGGCCGAGCACGAACTCTGCACCCGCCTCACGCGCGCGCTCGGCGACGGCGTTGGTCGCCTCCGCTGGACTGATCGGATAGCCGGTCTGCAGCAGGCAACCCCACATGCCCTCGGCCAGCAGCGGCTCCTCGCAGGTCGCCTCCGCGGGGGACAGCAGTGCGGGCTCGAGCTCGGGGAACTGCGAGTAGTGCGCCACCAGCTCGCGCGCGTCGTCCTGATCCGGCGCCAGCAGCAACGCGCCGACCGGACGCTCAGGCATCGACTCGCCGAGCAGCTCGCGCATGAACTCGACGGTCTCGTCGAACAGCGGCGTCGAGGCGCACTCGTACGGGTGCTCGATGATCCCGTTGTTGCGACCTGACGCCCCGGCGGCGATTCCCGACGGGTCATGGACCGTCACGTTGACGCCCTCGCGCGCAAGGAAATAGGCAGTGCAACAGCCGACGATGCCGGCACCGATGATCGCGACGTCGTTGCCCATCGCCCCGCGAGACTACGCTAAAGGCGTGTCCACAGCCCCGCCCTCCAACTTCGATCCGAAGGCGATCAGCGCCTTCCAATTCACTTACCGCAGCATGCAGCCCGACGGGCTCGTGCGCCTCGGCTACGCCCTCGACGACATCGAGTTCGAGGAGACCCTGCAGCTGCCGGCGCCGCGCTTCAGGCCGCGCGCCCTGGAGGAGCTGCTGGACCTGCTGCATTGGGTGGCGGGTGTCAGCTACTTCAAGGCCGCGATCCCACAGCACCTGGTCTGTGAGACCGGTGCGCCGCCACCGGCGGCCGAGCGCCTGCTGTCCGCCCTCTACTCCGAGGGGCTCGGGGAGTTCGCCGTCGTCAACCAGCTGGAGCGGCTGCCCCACCCGCAGTTCCCGCGCGGGGTGCAGTGGGATCACGCCGATGCCCCCCGCAGGCTCGAGCGCGTTCTGGTGCCGGTCGGCGGTGGCAAGGACTCGGCGGTCGCGATCGAGATAGCCAGGCGCAGCGGCCTCGACGTGGAGCTGTTCTCGGTCGGTGACGCGCTCCCGATCAGTGCCAGCGCGAACGTCGCGGCGCTGCCGCGCCATCTGGTCAAGCGCATGATCGACCCGCGCCTGATCGAGCTCAACGCGCACGGCGCGCTCAACGGCCATGTACCGATCACGGCGATCGTCAGCTGCGTGGCGCTGGTCACGGCCGCCACGCAGGGCATCGACGCCGTGCTGATGGCCAACGAGCGCAGCGCCTCGACCGGCAACTTCGTCTGGAACGGTGTCGAGGTCAACCACCAGTTCTCCAAGAGCCGCCGGGCGGAGCGGCTGCTCGCCGACGCAGCCGCCGAGATCGAGGGCGCTCCGCAGATCTTCTCCGTTCTGCGTCCGGCCTCGGAGCTACGGATCGCCAAGGCGTTCGCACTGCTAGCGCAGTACCACGGCGTGTTCACGAGTTGCAACCGGGTCTTTCAGTTGAATCCCGATGAGCGTCTGGGCTCGTGGTGCTGCGATTGCGACAAGTGCCGCTTCGTGTTCCTGATCCTCGCACCGTTCATGAGCCCCGAGCAGCTCACCGAGATCTTCGGCACCGACCTGCTCGCGGACCCCGGCCAGTACGAGGGTTTCGCGCTGCTCACAGCGACCGGCGGAGAGAAGCCGTTCGAGTGCGTGGGCGAGGTCGACGAGTGCCTGGCGGCGATCAGTCTGCTCGCCGCGCACCCGCAGTGGCAGGAGCATGTGAACGTCAAACGCCTCGCCGGCGAGGTGCTCGCGCAGCGACCCGTCAGCGAGGCCGAACTGACCGCCCACTTCGCGTTGAGCGACGACCACGACATCCCAGAAGCGCTGATCGAACCGATCCGTGAAGTTCTCGGAGCTTGACGGCCGGCAGATCGCGCTCTGGGGGCTGGGGCGCGAGACCAGTGCGTTCCGCACCGAGCTGCAGCGGCGCCTGCCCGCTGCCGCGATCAGCGCCGTCATCGATGACGCCACGCCCGAGGACGAGGCCCGCAAGGCGCTCGCCGGCGCCGACGTGCTCGTGCGCTCGCCCGGCGTCTCGATCTACAAGCCGCTGATCCAGGAGGCGATCCGAGCCGGCACGACGGTCAGCACCGCCACCGGCCTGTGGCTGGCGGAGCGCGGCGGCCATCACGTGATCGGCGTTACCGGGACCAAGGGCAAGAGCACGACCGCGACCGTGATCGCCCATCTGATAAGGGCCACCGGCACGCCGGTCGGGCTCGCCGGCAACATCGGCCGGCCGGTGATCGAACTGCTCGACCTCGACGCCGACGTATGGGTCGTGTGCGAGCTGTCGAGCTACCAGATCGCCGATCTCACGGTCGGGCCGGAGGTCGCGGTGCTCACCAACCTCTCGCGCGAGCACACCGACTGGCATGGAGGCGAGGGGCGCTACCGCGCCGACAAGCTGCGGATCTTCGAGCTGCCCTGCACGCGCGTGGCCGTGAAGCCACCCGCGGATGGCTGGCCGCTGCTGTTCGAGCCGGCGCAGCTTCCGCTGCGCGGCGCGCACAACGCCCGCAACGTGACCGCGGCGATCGCCGCGATCGAGGGTGCCGGTCTACCGATGCCGCCGCTGCCGCAGGCGCTCGAGGGCCTCACCGCGCTGCCGCACCGGCTGCAGACCGTGCACACCGACTCCCGGGGCAACGAGTGGATCGACGACAGCATCTCGACCACGCCCGAGTCGACGATCGCCGCGCTCGAGGCGTTCACCGATCGGCCGGTGGTGCTGATCGCAGGCGGCGGCGATCGCGATCAGGACCATGACCGTCTCGGTCAGACGCTCGCCGCGCGCGCCGCCGTAACCAGGCTGATCCTGCTGCCCGACACCGGAGCGGCGATCGGCGCGGCCGCGGCGTCCCACGGGTACGGCGTGGACCGCATGTCGACAGCGGGAGACATGCGGGAGGCAACGCAGCTGGCCCGGAGGCTGGCCGAGCCGGGCTCAGTGGTGCTGCTCTCGCCGGCCGCTCCCAGCTTCAACCGGTACGCGAATTTCGAGGAACGCGGCGATGACTTCGCCACGTTAGCCTTGCGCTCGTGAGCAATCAGAGCGCGACGTACCTCGCCGACCCCGAAGACGTTCATCGCGTGCTGCTGCTCTACAGCGGTGGGCTCGACACGAGCGTGATGCTGAAGTGGATCCAAGACCAGTACCAGGCCGAGGTCGTGGCGCTGACCGTCAACCTCGGCCAGCCGGGGGAGGACTACGACGTCGTCAGGGGCAAGGCGCTTCAACTGGGCGCCGCCGAGGCTTTCGTCGTCGACGCGCGCGAGGAGTTCGCCCGCGACTACGTCCTGCCGGCGATCAGGGCCAACGCGATCTACGGTCTCGGTTATCCGCTGTTCACGGCCCTCGGGCGCCCGCTGATCGCCAAGCTCGCGGTGCAGTACGCGCGGCAGGCCGGCTGCGACACGATCGCGCACGGCTGCACCGGCAAGGGCAACGACCAGGTGCGGATCGAGTCGACGGTCGCGACGCTCGCCCCCGAGCTGAAGGTGATCGCGCCCGTGCGCTCGTGGAAGATGGGGCGCGACGAGGAGGTCGCCTACGCGCGCGAGAACGGGATTCCGGTCAAAGGTGGGAGCGAGGTTGCGCCGTACTCGATCGATGACAACCTCTGGGGCCGCTCGAGCGAGGGCCGCTGGATCGAGGATCTGACGATGGCGCCGCAGGACGACGTCTTCCAGCTGGTGACCCGTCCCGAGGAGGCACCGGACGAGTCCGAGACGCTCGAGATCGACTTCGAGGCGGGCGTCCCGGCGGCGCTGGACGGCGAGCGGCTGGGGCTGGTGGAGCTGCTCGAGCGCGTCGCCGAGGCCGGCATCCGCCACGGTGTCGGCATCGTCGACCACATCGAGGACCGGATCGTCGGCCTGAAGGTCCGGGACATCTACGAGGTGCCGGCGGCGGCGATCCTGCTGCCCGCCCACGCCGAGCTCGAGCGTCTGGTCGGCACGATTCACCAGAACCAGTTCAAGACGATGCTCGATCAGAAGTGGGCCTACCTCGTGTACGCCGGCCTCTGGTGGGAGCCGCTACGCGCCGACATCGACGCCTACATGGAGGCGGCCAACGCCCAGGTCACAGGGCGGATCGGCGTGAAGCTGTTCAAGGGCTCGGCACGCGTGGTGACGCGGCAGTCGCCCAACGCGGTCTACGACGCGCAGCTGGCGACCTTCTCCGAGTCGGGCGGGCTGTTCAGCCAGGAGGCCTCGCCCGGTTTCATCGAGCTCTGGTCGCTGCAATCGCGGATGGCCTGGCAGGTGCGCAACCGCTCCGGTGGGTAACGGTGCCGGGGTGGCTCAGCAGGCTGTTCGGGCGGCGTGCTGCTGCTACGCCGCCCTACCGGCCCGCGCTCGTGTCCGGCACGCAGGCACCCGCGCCGCCTGTGGAGAGCGAGCCCGAGGCGCAGGCTGACAGCGAGCCCGAGGCGCAGGCCGAGAGCGGGCCCGAGCAGACAGGCGAGATCTCTCCTGCCCGACTCGACGCGGCCCTCCATCGGCTGCGCGAAGAGATTCCCGCATCTAGCGAGGAGACTGCTGAGGACCCCTCGGCCTAGCGGCCGTTCCATCTGAGGCGCTGCCTACAGTAGTGCGGGCGATGAGCCACGGTTGCGCCCACCTTCACGTCCATTCCGAGTACTCGCTGCTCGACGGGGCCGCCAAGATCGACAAGCTCGCCGAGCGCGCCGCCGCCTTCGGGCAGCCGGCGTTGGCGCTCACCGATCACGGCGTGATGAACGGTGCTGTCGAGCTCTATCAGGCCGCCAAGAAGCATGGGATCAAGCCGATCCAGGGGTGTGAGGTCTACGTCACCGATGACCACACGAAGCGCGGCAAGCGCCACCACCTGACGCTGATCGCCGAGAACGCGGTCGGCTACCGCAACCTCGTCAAGCTCTGCTCCTCGGGCTTTCTCGAGGGTCTGCAGCGCGGCAAGCCGACGGTCGACGCGGGTCTGATGGGTAGGTACTCAGAGGGCATCATCGCGCTCACCGGCTGCCTGGCCTCGCGCTTCTGCCAGGCGCTCGTGGGCGACCGCGAAGCCGAGGCGCGCTCGGTCGCCGACGAGCTGCTACAGATCTACGGACACGAGAACGTCTTCTTCGAGGTCCAGAAGAACGGCATCGCCGAGCAGGAGAAGGCCAACGCCGGGATCGTCAAAATCGCGCGTCAGCTCGGCCGTCCGCTGGTCGGCACCGGGGACGTCCACTACCTGCGCCGCGAGGACTACGACAACCACACGGCGCTGCTGTGCGTGCAGACCAAGTCGACGCTCGCGGCGCCGAAGATGACCTTCGACACCAACGAGTTCTATCTGCGCTCCAGTGACGAGATGGCGGACAAGTTCGCGGAGTGGCCCGAGGCGCTCGCCACGACGCTGGAGATCGCCGAGCGCTGTGACGTGGAGATAGAGCTGGGCAAGCAGCTGATCCCGCGCTTCGAGTGTCCCGGCGGGATGGTCGAGTCCGAATACCTGCGCCAACTGGTGATGGAGGGCCTCGCCTGGCGCTTCGGCGATCCGGTCCCCGGGGCCGCGCTCGAGCGCGCCGAGTACGAGCTCGGCGTGATCGATCGCATGGGCTACAGCGGTTACTTCTTGATCGTCTGGGACTTCATCAAGTGGGCGCGGGACCACGGGATCCCCGTCGGCCCCGGCCGTGGCTCGGCCGCCGGCTCGCTGGTCGCGTACTCGACGCGCATCACCGACCTCGATCCGCTCGCCTACGACCTGCTGTTCGAGCGCTTCCTCAATCCCGAGCGCGTATCGATGCCGGATATCGACATCGATTTCTCGGTGCGCGGGCGCGAGCAGGTGATCCAGTATGTGACCGAAAAGTACGGCAAGGACTCGGTCGCTCAGATCATCACCTTCGGCAAGATGTTCCCGCGCGCGGCGACTCGCGACGCGGCTCGCGTGCTCGGTTTCCCGTATGCGCTCGGCGACAAACTGGCGAAGCTGATCCCCGACCCCGAGCAGGGGCGCGCACCGAAGTTCGACGATTGCCTGGCGCCGGGGCAGCCGCTTGCCGCCGAGGTGCAAGCGAACGCCGACTCACACCGGATCGTCGAGGTGGCCCGCGGGCTCGAGGGGATCGTGCGCAACGCCTCGATCCACGCCGCAGCGGTTGTGATCGCGCCCCAGCCGCTCACAGATCTCGTGCCCGTGCAGCTCGCCGACACCAACAAGAGCGATGAGGCCGGCGACAAGATCTACCGCACCGTCACGCAGTTCTCGATGAAGCCCGTCGAGGCGATGGGCCTGCTGAAGATGGACTTCCTCGGGTTGCGCAACCTCGATGTGATCGAGGATGCGCTCGACGTCATCGAGCGCTCCAGCGGCGCGCGTCCCGACATGACGGCGCTGGCGCTCGACGATGAGAAGACCTACAAGATGCTCTCCCGCGGCGAGTCGATAGGCGTCTTCCAGTTTGAATCCGAGGGCTTCCGCGAGGCGCTCAAGCGCGTGCGCCCGACCGAGTTCGACGACCTCGTCGCGCTCGGTGCGCTCTACCGCCCCGGCGCGATGGACTCGATCCCCGCATACGCTCGCGGCAAGCACGACCCCGACACGATCGACTTCCACGATGAGCGTCTGCGCCCGATTCTCGCCTCGACCAAGGGCGTGATCATCTATCAGGAGCAGGCCATGGTCATCTCGCGCGAGCTGGCGGGATTCAGCGGCGCCAAGGCCGACGACCTGCGCAAGGCGATCGGCAAGAAGAACCGCGAGGCGATGGCGAAGCTGAAGCCCGAGTTCGTCGAGGGCTGCCGTGCCTCAGGGACCGCTGAGAGCGTGATCGACTGGATCTGGACGACCAACGAGAAGTCCGCCGACTACTCGTTCAACAAATCTCACGCCGCCTGTTACGCGCTGATCTCCTACCGCACCGCCTGGTTGCGGGCCAACTTCCCCGCCGAGTACATGGCGGCGCTGATCTCCTCGGTCATGGACACCAAGGACAAGGTGCCGTTCTTCGTCGCGCAGGCGGAGCAGATGGGGATTGAGGTCCTGCCGCCGGACGTGAACCTCTCCGACCATCGGTTCGTGGTCGTCGAGGGCAACATCCGCTTCGGCCTGGACGCGGTCAAGGGCGTCGGCTACGCCGCTGTCGAGGCGATCAAGCGGGCGCGTGAGGACGGCGACTTCACAGACATCTTCGAGTTCTGCCAGCGAGTGGACGGGCGCTCGGTCAACAAGAAGGCGATCGAGGCGCTGATCAAATGCGGCGCCTTCGGCTCGACCGGCGCCAGCCGTCTGGGGATGCTGGCGGTGCTCGAGCAGGCACAGGCCTCCGGCCAGAAGGCCCAGCAGGACCTGGCGGTCGGGCAGGGCTCGATCTTCGATCTGGGGCTCGACCTCGCCGGGGGAGAGAGCGGGGGTAGTTCGACGCGCCCGACCCACGTCCCGATTCCGCCCGGTGAGTTCGAGCAAAACGAGCTGCTGGCGATGGAGAAGGAGTCGATCGGCCTCTACATCTCCGCGCACCCGCTGAAGACGCTGAGCCTCGCGATGTCGACCAAGACCGACGTCAACCTCGGCTCGGTGAGCGGCTGCAAGGACGGTCAGAGGGTCACGATCGGCGGCATGGTCAGCCAGGTCAAGCGGCTGCGCACCAAGAAGGGCGATCCGATGGTTTTCGCCACGCTCGAGGACCTCAGCGGCTCGGTCGAGCTCGTGATCTTCGCCGACACGCTCGACGAGTCCGGCGGGGCCGTTGAACACGACGCGGTCGTGCTGGTCAAGGGCAAGGTCGACCACAAGGACGCATCGCGCACATGCGTGGTGGCCTCCTCGGTGGAACGCTTCGAGCCCAGCGACGACGAGATCGCGAGAGCCGAGGAAGAAGCCGCACGCGTGGTCGTACCGGAGACGCTGCAGCTGCGGTTGGACGCCGGTGCGGTGCAGGCCGACCTGTTCGAGGACCTGCGTGAGGTGCTGGCGAGCTTCCCCGGCGAATCGGTCGTGGTGGTGGAGCTGTCATCTGTGCGCGGTTGCCGCAGGGTCAGGCTCGGCGCGGAGTTCCGCGTGCAGCGCACCGCGGGGCTCTACGCCGAGCTCGCACAGCTGCTCGGCTCGGCGCTGCTGCCGGTCGAGAGTGCGGCCGCCGCGGCCTGATGCGCCGTTTCGCCGCCCGGCTCTGAGCCGCCGCTACTCGGTCCGCTGGCCCTTGGGTGCCTCGGGCAAGATCCACGGTTTGCGCCAGCCGCCGTACCCCTTCAGCAGGTTCTCCGCCTGCGTCGGCCCCCACGTGTCCGGAGCGTAGGTGACCACTTTGGGCGGGCTTTCGAGCAGCGGCTGGACCACACGCCAGCTCTCCTCGACGCTGTCCTGGCGCGTGAAGGCGGTTGCGTCGCCGACCAGCGCCGCGTGCAACAGCACCTCGTAGGGTGTTGCCGCCTCGCCACCTTCCTGGGCGAACTCCATGTCCAGGTGGATGTCGGAGGCGCCCTTGCGGTCGGCACGTTGCGCGTCGAGGATCATCTGGATACCGGTGCTCGGGTCGATCTTGATCACGATCTGGCTAGGCTCCGGGTGGCGGCTGCCGCTGGGGATGAACGCCAGCTTCGGCGGGCGCTTGAAGACGAGCCGCACCTCTGTCTGCTTGCTCGGCATGCGCTTGCCAGTACGTATGAAGAACGGCACACCGGACCAGCGCCAGTTGTCGATGTCCAGTCTCAGCGCTGCGAAGGTCTCGGTGGACGAGTCCTTGACGCATCCGGGAATCTCCCTGTAGCCCTCGTATTGTCCGCGCACGTAGTGGGCTGGGTCAGCATCGGCCATCGAGCGCAGCACCGAGTACTTGGCGGTCTTGAGCGTGTCGGCATCACCTCCGGCGGGCGGCTCCATGGCCACGGCCGCGACCACCTGCAGCAGGTGGTTGACGACGACGTCGCGCAGCGCACCGACCGGGTCATAGAAGTGGCCGCGATCCTCGACGCCAACCGCTTCCGACATCGTGACCTGTACCGAGGAGACGTAGTTGCGGTTCCAGACGGGCTCGAGCGTGAGATTCGCAAAGCGCAGGTAGAGGACCTCCTGCAGGCCCATCTTCCCGAGGAAGTGGTCGATCCTGTAGAGCTGTGACTCGTCGAGGTACTGGTGCAGATCCGCGGCCAGCGCCCGCGCCGAGGCGAGATCGTGGCCGAAGGGCTTCTCGACGACCACGCGCTGGCCGGAGCTCAACAGCCCCACACCGTGCAGCCCGGCCACCACGCGTCCGAACAACGACGGCGGCACCTCCAGGTAGAAGGTCGCGTTGCCGAGCTCGCCCAGTTGCTGCTTGAGCCGCTTGTACGTGTCGTCGTCGCCGAAGTCGCCGCTCACGTAGCGCAGCCGCTTCACGAAGCGCTTGAAGATGGCCTCGTCAAGGTCCTCGCCGGTTCCGTTGATGGATTCCCGGGCACGGTCTGCGAGCTGCTCGACATTCCAGTCGTCAACAGCGACGCCGATCACCGGCTGGTTGAGCAACCCGCGGCGCTCGAGCCGGTACAGCGACCTGAAGGTCATCTTTTGCGCCAGATCCCCGGTGATCCCGAAGATGACCAGCGCGTCTGCTTCCTGTTCAGCGTTCTGAGTGGTCACGGCGCAAACCCTACCCCGTGGGGCCCGCGCCGCGCATCGATCGTCCGCGTCCGCGCAGGCTGCGCACCAACGTGATGTCGGCAGCGGCGACTGCACCGTCGGCGGTGCCGGTCTCGAGCACCACCGGCAGATCGGCAAAGCGCGGCTCGGACAGGAACACGGCCAGCCCATCCTCGCCGAACTCGCCCTTGCCGGGTGCAGCATGGCGGTCGCGATTGGAGCCCAGCGGGGTCATTGAGTCGTTGAGGTGGATCGAGTGCAGCCGCATGAGCCCGACGATCCGGTCGCACTCGGCGAGTGTGTCGTCGAGCCCATCGACCGTGCGGACCTCATAGCCGGAGGCCAGCAGGTGACAGGAGTCCAGGCACATCCCGAGCCGCTCGTGTCCGCCCGCCGCATCGATCAGCGCCGCCAGCTCCTCGAAGGAGCGACCGAGCGTGCCGCCGGCGCCCGCGGTGTCCTCCAGGTGCAGTGCACAGCGCTCGGACTCGGCCAGGGCCTCGGCGATCACCTCACCGGCACGGGCGATCGCCTCAGCGACATTGCCCGTCTTGGCGGAACCGGGGTGCAGCACCACGCCAGTGGCGCCGATCGCGTCGCCGACTCGCAGCGAATGGGTGAGCGAGGTCAACGACTTCTCACGGATCTCGGTGTCCTCGGAGGCGCAGTTGAGCAGGTAGACGGCATGGATCAGCACGCCACCGATCGCGCTCTGCTCGCGGGCCTCGCGGAAGCGGGCGAAGTCCTCCTCTGCGTAATTGGTGGGGCGCCACATACGCGGCGACTGATTGAAGATCTGGATCGACTCTACGCCGAGCTCGCTGCCGCGCTCGACGGCCTTGTAGAGCCCGCCCGCGGGCGACACATGAGCACCTATCTGCACTGGCGCGACGCTCCTCCGACTCGTGTCACTAGCATGGCCTTCCGTTCATGAGAGTTCGTTTTGCACCATCACCGACGGGCGCGCTGCACATCGGCGGCGCCCGCGCCGCGCTCTACAACTGGCTGCTCGCACACGGTCCGGGCGACGGTGAGAACGGGGGCGGGGGCGGTTCATTCGTGCTGCGGATCGAAGATACCGACCGGGCGCGTTCGACCGAGGAGAACGTCGCGCAGATCCTCGACGCCCTGACCTGGCTCGGCCTCGACTGGGACGAGGGCCCGATCTCGCAGGTCGGCAACACGCCGCGCCACCAGGAGGTGCTCGCGCAGCTGCTCGCCGACGGGCACGCCTACCACTCCAACGCGACCGCCGACGACGTCAGGGCATACAAGGAGAAGCACGGCGCGGATCGCGGTTTCCGCGGCGCGCCGGAAGAGAGCGGTGCCGTGCGCCTGCATGTACCCGACGAGGGCTTCACCACCTTCGAGGACGCGGTTCGCGGCGAGGTGAGCTTCCCCAACGTCAGCTTGGACGATCCCGTCATCGCCCGGGCCGACGGATCCGTGCTGTACAACTTCGCGGTCGCCGTCGACGACCTGGATTCGCGCATAACGCACGTCGTGCGCGGCGAGGATCACATCTCCAACACGCCCAAGCAGCTGCTCGTGTTCGAGGCGCTGAGCGCGCCGGCGCCCATATACGCGCACCTGCCGTTACTGCACGGCCCCGACGGCAAGAAGCTCTCCAAACGTCACGGCGCCGCCTCCGTGCAGGAGCTGCGAGACGCCGGCTATCTGCCTGAGGCGGTCAACAACTACATCGCGCTGCTCGGCACAGGTTTCGCACCCGACGAGGAGTTCTTCACGAAGGCGGAGATGGCCGAGCGCTTCCGGCTCGATCGCGTCTCACGGAGCCCAGCCGTATTCGACGAGCAGAAGCTGCGTCACTTCAACGGTCAGCACCTGCGTGCGCTGAGCACCGACGCGCTGACCGAGCGGCTCGAGCAGTTCACAGGCCGCAGCGGTCTGCGCGGCGCCGTCGAGATCTCACGAGAGAAGATCCAGACGCTCGCCGACTTCTGGCCGCTGGCGGGGTTCCTGTTCGACGGGCCCGCGGATGATCCAAAGGCCTTTGCCAAGGTGATCGGTGCCGACGGTGGGCGCGAGAGCCTGTCGCAGGCGCGCGATGCCCTGGCTGAGCTCGAGCCTTTCACCGTAGACGGAATCGAGCACGCCCTGCGGGAGATCGTCGAGCGGAACGGCCTGAAGCCGGGTCAGGTTTTCCAGCCGGTGCGCGTCGCGATCGCCGGAACAACGGTCTCTCCGGGCATCTTCGAGAGCGTTGCGCTGCTCGGTCGTGAGCGCACGTTGGCGCTGATTGATCAGGCTCTATCTAAATGATCGGTTGGCCCACGACTAAATTCATCTCGAACATTTGCCGATAGCAGCTCCAGCGGGCTTTTCTCCCGCTGTCTCTGAAACCGCGCAAGAAATTTGAAGGATCGTGGCAATCACCGCCTCGCCTAAAACCCCCACCGACGCATACGCCTCGCGAGAGCGGCATCACAACGAGGGCCAGGGACGCCGCCTGACGGCGGCTTTTGAGGCGCTCGAGGCCTTTCCAATGCTCGTTGGGACCCGCAACCAGGTGGTGGCGCTGTTCGAGGAGGGCGAGCCGGCCACGGCAGACCTGATCCGCGCGGTCGAGGGCGATCTTGCCCTGACGATCCACGTGATGCGCTTGGCCAACAAGGGCGATGGCAACGGTAAGGGCACCGGCAAGGGCAACGTCGACACGGTCGTTCGCGCCGTCGACGCGCTTTCCCCTGGAACCGTGCTAGCGCTCGCGCAGCGCGCGCGCACCTATGACTTCTTCGAACGGACGGCGGTCTGGCAGAACATCCCTGAGCGCTTCCGGCTGCACGGCAGCGCGACCCAGCGCGCCGTCGAGCGCATCGCCGCTGAGGTCGACCATGAGGCGCGCGATCGCCTGATGGTGACCGCGATGATGCACGACCTCGGCAAGCTCGTCCTGGTGCACGCCTACCCCGGATATCCGGCGCAGGTGCACGGCGACGCCCGCACGCCCGAGGAGCGCGTGCAGCGCGAGCGCCGCGAGCTCGGCGTCGACCACGCACTCGTCGGCGGCGTGATCGCTCGGCGCTGGGGCCTGCCGTCGATCATCGCGCAGGTGATCGAGTCCCATCACTCGGCCGAGGCCGAGGGCGAGGCGGCGATCATCCGCCTCGGCGACATGCTCGCTCACTACCTGCTGGGGACCACGGTTACGCCGTCGGAGATGTTGGCTGCGGCGCGCGCGATCAACCTCAAGGGCGAGCAGCTGCGCCAGTTGCTCTACGAGCTGCCGCTCTCGGTCGGCAGCGACCGCCCTCGCCAGGTCGATCCTTGCCCGATGTCGGCGCGCGAGGTCGATGTGCTCAAGCGCCTCGCCAAGGGCATGGTCTACAAGCAGATCGCATCCGAGCTAGGGCTCTCGACCAGCACGGTCCGCACGCACCTGCACAACGTCTACGGCAAGCTCGGCGCGATGGATCGCGCGCAGGCCGTGCTGATCGCCACAGAGCGCGGCTGGATCTAGCCTGGGGCTAGGATCCAACGCGTGCTGTCGATCACGAGCAAATCCCCGTACGCCGTCCGAGCTCTAGTGGAGCTCCATCGCATCGGCGATCACGACCCCGTGCCGATCGCCGAGCTCGCCAAGCGCGGCGCGATCCCGGCACAGTTTCTGGAGCAGCTGTTCGCGACCCTGCGTCGCGCCGGTCTGCTGAAGTCTCAGCGCGGCGTGAGGGGTGGCTACACCTTCGCCCGGCCGGCTTCAGAGATCACCGTGCTCGAGGTCGTGGAGCAGCTCGACGGCCCGCTTGGCGTGGACGCCACCGGCGTCTTCGCGGAGGCCGCCGCGGCCGCGCGCACCGTGCTCAGGGAGCAATCGATCGCAGACGTCGCCGAGGCTGAGCCGGAGGCCACCGGCGCCACGATGTACTTCATCTGAAGCCCGTTGACGAGACCCGCGCGCACGTGTATGTGCCGCGCTCAGTAGCGTTAGCGAACAGTGCCGTCGATCCCGATCACCATCGCTGCCTACGTGGGCAGAACACCCATCGTGCAGCTCACGCGCATGCTGCCCGAGGGCTCAGTGGCTGCGCTGTTCGCAAAGGTCGAATCGTTCAACCCGGGTGGTAGCGTCAAGGATCGCATCGGTCTGGCGATGATCGAGGCTGCCGAGCGTGAGGGGCGCATCGAACCCGGGCGCACCACGATCGTCGAGGCGACCAGCGGCAACACCGGCATCGCTCTCGCCTTCGTCTGTGCGGCCAAGGGGTACGAGCTGGTGCTCACGCTGCCGCAGGGCATGAGCCGTGAACGTGAGCGCCTGCTGGCGCTCTATGGCGCCCGCTTCGAGATCACCGAGTCGCTGGGCGGCATGCATGAAGCCGTTGCGGCGGCGCAGGAGATGGCGACCCGCAGCGACATGTTCCTGCCGGACCAGTTTTCCAATCCGGCCAATCCTGAGGCGCACCGGCGCACGACCGGGCCCGAGCTGTGGGAGGACCTCGGCGGCGAGATCGACGTGTTCGTCGCCGGGGTCGGAACCGGCGGCACGATCACCGGCGTGGGGGAGTACCTCAAGGAGCGCAACCCCAAGCTGCACGTCGTGGCGGTGGAGCCGGCCAGCTCGCCCGTGCTGTCCGGCGGACGCCCGGGCCCGCATCGGATCCAGGGGATCGGCGCAGGCTTCGTGCCCAAGGTCCTGAACCGCGAGATCATCGACGAGGTGATCGCGATCGGCGATGACGACGCGGTCCAGGCCGCCCGCCGGCTCGCCACGCGCGAGGGCGTGCTCGCCGGGATCTCGGCGGGCGCGGCCCTCGCCGCCGCCGTGCGGCTCGCCGCGCGGCCGCAGTTCGCACGCAGCCGCATCGCATTCGTGCTCCCGGACTCGGGTGAGCGCTACATCTCGCTGCCGTGGTTCGGGCCCGAAAGTCGCTGAGGGTAGGCTAGGAGCATGCTGGCCAGCGGCGTGATCGGCGCCACCATCTCCGAGATTCGCCGCGATGTCGCCGCCGCCAAGAGTCGCGACCCGGCGGCCGCAGGCGTCGGCACGACGGAGATCCTGCTTGCGTGGCCCGGTGTCCAGGCACTGCTCGCACATCGGCTCGCCAACGCGCTTCTGAGGGCCGGGATCCCGGCCCTACCCCGGCTGATCGCGACCGTGGCGCGCTCGCTGACCGGAATCGAGATCCATCCCGCCGCCGAGATCGGGCCCGGGCTCTTCATCGACCACGGCATGGGGGTGGTGATCGGCGAGACGGCCAAGCTGGATGCGGACGTCACGATCTATCAGGGCGTCACCCTCGGCGGCACCGGCTTTGCCACCGGCAAGCGCCACCCGACGGTCGAATCCTGCGTGACGATCGGGTCAGGGGCCAAGTTGCTGGGGCCGATCGTCGTCGGTCACGGCGCCAAGATCGGTGCCAACACCGTTGTGATTCACGATGTTCCGCCGAACTCGACCGTGGTCGGCATTCCGGGCCACCCGGTGAGGGTGGAGGGGCGCCGACCCGAGGGACCCGACGCCGACTGGGTGCATCTACCCGACCCGATTGCGGACGCGATCAAGGGGCTGGCCCGCAGGATCGAGCTGCTCGAGCGGCTCACCGCGGCCGAGAAGCCGGAGGGCGCTGTGCCCTCCGAGACCGTGCCGGGCCCCAACCCGGCCGGAGGCTAGCCGTGCGGCTAGGCCCGATGGCTCGGCGGGCTCAGCGCTCCGCGTCGAAGTCCGTGGCTTCCTGCTCGTAGGTGGCGGTCGGCCCGCCGCCCGAGTCGAAATTCTGGCTGCTACGCACGAGGTACAACGGGCGGCCCTTGACCTCGTCGAAGATGCGCCCGACGTACTCGCCGATCATGCCGATCGTGATCAGCTGGATCCCGCCGAGCAGCAGGATGGTGATCTCGACGGTGCTGAACCCGTAGAGGTAGTCGCCGGCCAGCTTCAGCACGATCACGACCGGGATCGCCACGAAGGCGACAACGGAGATCAGGAAGCCGAGCGCTGTCGCGAGCTGCAGCGGCCGATACGAGAACGATGCGATCGCGTCGAGCGAGAAGCGCAGCATGCGCCCGACCGTGAACTTAGTCGTCCCGGCGTACCGGGCATCGCGGTCGTAGGCCACAGAATCCTGTGTGAAGCCGACCCAGATGCTCATTCCGCGCAGAAAGCGTGAGCGCTCGCCCATCGAGAGCAGCGCGTCCAGTACGCGGCGGTCCAGCAACCTGAAGTCGCCGCTGTTGGGCTGCAGATCGACGGATGCGAGCGAGCGGAAGAGTCGGTAGAACAGCTTTGCCGTACGCAGCTTGAAGCGCGACTCGCCGGCTCGGGCGTGACGCACCGCGTACACGACGTCGGCCCCGGCCCGCCAGCGCTCGAGCAGCTTCGGGATCAGGCTCGGCGGGTCCTGCAGATCCGAGTCGAGGGTGACGGCAACATTGCCGCCGGCGTGATCGAGCCCCGCCGTGAGCGCCGCCTGATGTCCGAAGTTGCGCGAGAGCAACACGACCTTGATGCGCCGATCGTCACCCGCCAGCTGCGCGAGTTTGGCCGGCGTCTGGTCGGTCGAGCCGTCGTCGACGAGGATCAGCTCGTAGGGGACTCCGGAGAGTGCATCGGCGACCGCGGTGCAGAAGCGATCGATCGTCGCCTCCTCCTGGTAGACGGGCGCCACGACGCTGAGCAGCGCGAGTTCTCGGCCGACGCTCACGCAGCAATCCTACGCGGAGTCGGCGTCGTCCTCAGCCTCGCAGGCGCACGAGCGGGGCGGCTCGGATCAGAGCCAGTTCGAGCTGGGGAAGCAGCTCGCGATCATGATCGCGCCGCCCATCAGCGTCGCCGCGGTGGCGGCATGCCACAGGCGCTTGTTGGCGCTGAGCGCGACGAGCGGCATCATCCACGCGCTGTACCAGGGCAGCAGCGACCAGGCGGTGGCCAGCACGGCAAATGTTGCCCACGCAGCACCCTCGATCCAGTCCATCCGTCCCTGCCAGACGCGCCGCAGCAGCCACAGGATCGCGCCGGCGAGCACCAGATCGTCCGCGATCCGTTCGAGGTGCGTCACACCAATGTGCGGCAGCGAGAACAGGAGGCCGGGGAGGCTCTGCCAGGCGCCCTGATCCTGCGAGCTCTGCAGTGTGTGCAGCATGTGCAGGATCCCGGTGCCGAACGCCAGGTAGCTTGCGGCTGCGATCACGACACTGAGCGCAACGATCGCAGCGAGCATGCGTCCCCAGCGGCGTCGAAGGTCGAGTCGGGCACCCTCGCCGATCAACGCGAACGGTAGGACGATCGCTCCGGTCAGCTTGATCGCCGTGCCCGCGACGATCAGCGCTCCGGCCGTGCGCTCACGCCGGTTCAGCAGCGCATAGACGCCACCGGTGGTGAGCATCACCATCAGCAGGTCGTTGTGACCCCCACCGACGCCGTACAGCGTCACCAGCGGGTTCAGGCCGAACAGCGCCACACCGCGCTTGGGGCTGACGCCACGCCGCTCGGCGGACTTCCAGATCAGATACATCGTCACGGCGCTGGCCAGCGCGGCGACCACCTTGAACGCGTAGTAGTCGAAGCTGATGGAGGTCGCCTGCAGGACAACGCTGAGGAACGTGAAGAGCGGCCCGTAGACGCTCGCCGTGTTGATCCACTTGGCCCCGATGAAATAGCTCAGCGGGTTGGTCAGCGGGTAGTTCCCGATCACATCCGGACCATGCAGGTACGGGTTGATGTGGTAGTGGGCGAACATCCGCGCGTACGCCTGGTATGAGAAGACGTCAGTCGAGAACAGTGGCGGCCCGATCACCGCGATCACGGTGAGGGCCGCGACCGACCCGACGATCAGACGCTGCGGAACGTGCTCCGAATACCACATTGCGGTGAGGTAGACGCCGAGGAACGCCAGCAGCGCGGCGACGATCTCGCCCACCGTCAGGTTGAAGCCGAGGTAGGTCAGCGGCCCGGTCATGCCGGAGGCCTGCGCGGCGAGCTGAATCGGCTGTGGCAGCAGTGCCTGGGTGCGAGTCCCGGCGATGCAGACGAACAGCCCGAGCAGTGGGACCCCCAGCGTGGCGCCGATGCCGATCCGCTCGGCTCGCGTGTAGGTCCGCGGCCGGTGCAGCGTGTGGGACGGTTCGACGAGGGTGGCGGTTGCGGTTAGCTCGAAGCTGCCGCGCTCAGGCGTCGCCCCGAGTGGCGCATTGACGCTCATGGCCAGTGGTGGTTCCGTGCTCCGGGGCGTTGCATTGCGATGCCGATCATGACCGTGTCAGTTGGCGAGTCCGGTGACGCCTCAGACGCGGGACGAGCAGCATCGCCTCGAGGGCAATCATGCTCGACATCTTGCTGGCGCCCGCGGTGCGGTCGACGAACAGGATCGGTACCTCGCGTACGCGGAAGCCCGAGTGGATCGCCCGGTACGTGACCTCGATCTGAAATACGTAGCCGTCGGCGCGGAGGCTGCCCAGGTCGATCGTCTCGAGCACATGCCGGTGGATGCATTTGAAGCCACCGGTGAGGTCGCGTACCTTGATCCCGAGGACCGTGCGCGCGTACGTGCTGCCACCGCGGCTGATCAGCTTGCGCAGTACTCCCCAGTTCTCGACCGCCCCGCCGGGCACATAGCGCGAGCCCAGCACGAGGTCCGCGTCGTCGGCCGCGCTGATCAGCGCGTTCAGGTGCCTCGGGTCGTGGGAGAAGTCGGCGTCCATCTCGACCACGAGCTCGGCGCCGTTGGCGAGCGCGAGCTCGAAGCCGGCGATGTACGCGCGCCCCAGACCGTCCTTGCTGCGGCGGTGCATCACCTCGACGGCATCGAGCTCCTGGGCGAGCGCATCCGCCAGCGTGCCGGTCCCGTCGGGCGAGTTGTCATCGACGATCAGGATCCGGTGCTCGCCTGGCGCGATCTTCGACATCTCCTCGGCGACCGCGTGCACGATCGGACCGACATTCTCGGCCTCGTTGTAGGTCGGGATCACCAGCCAGATTCGGGCACTCATTGCAGCCAGCGTAATAAGAAATCGGACGTGTTGCTCACCGGGGCATTACGTAGATAAGCAGCGGATTAAGGGTTTAGCCGCCGCTTATCGGCGTCGCACGTCCAGGTCAGGATCCTCCGCTCCCCCGGCTCGCGCCGTCCGCCGGCTCGCGCGTGCCCGTCGCGGGCTGGTGCGCGCCTCACTCCGTTAGCGACGGACGTAGGCGACGCGACCCCAGCTCGGCTCGGGGGCGAGCTCGATCGGCTCGCCGCCACGGTCGGGCTGGATGTACACGAAGGCACCGGAGTCATCGTCGAACACGACGTCAAGCTCGCCCTCCTTGACGCGTTGGTCAAGCCATGCGCTGCGGAAGATCAGGCGCCGCAGCCAGTGCACGAGCGAGCGATCCGACGGGCCGACCAATTCGGGCCAGCATTCGTTCACGTGCTCACCCAGGGCGGAGGCGGGATCGGTAACCTCGCCGTTCACCACCAGGTTGATCAGGTCCTCGGACTCGTCCTCTGCGACTCCGTCGCCGATGAAGCCGAGGCGGCGCGCGGCCTGCTCACAGCGCTCGCTGAAATCGCGCTCGTTGAAGGTGAAGCGGAGGTCTCCGTACTCGAGGACGAAGTCTTCCCCTGAGGAGTAATTGCCGCGTCGGTACATGCCGTCGGCATCTTATGGCCGAGTCCTCCACCGGCGCAGCCCCTGAACGTGATGTTGCACGGAACACCGGTATTTGCGGGGTTCCGGTGTGGACCTTGCTTGCCGAGGGGGTTAACCGGTATGCGCTCGCGCCTCTATTGAATGTGAACCTTGCAGAAACCCCAAACACAATCCTGATCGTCGCTGCCGATCGTACCGCCAGGGCGTTCCTCGGAGACAACCTGACGGCCGACGGTTACGAGATCCTCGAGGCGGGCGCCGTGACGAGCGCGAGGCGCCTCTTGAACCAGTCACAGGTTGATCTGATGGTGGTGAGCCGTGACCTGCCTGACGGTGACGGGCTGGATCTGCTGCGCTTCATCCGCGACGCTGAGCAGCTGGCGGCACGGGTCGATTGCGATCTGCCGGTGATCGTGATCGCCGATAGCGCCTCACCGCTCGATCGCATCCGCGGGTTCGAACGAGGCTGCGACGACTATCTGGGCGGTGCGGAGCTCTCATACACGGAGTTGCGCGCGCGGATCGCCGCCTTGCTGCGGCGGCGGCGGCGGGTCTCGACCATCGCCCGCCTGCGGATCGGCTCGCTGGAGATCGACGCGCTCGCGCGTCAGGTCTGGGTCGACGGTGTGCCGGTGCCGCTGGCCAGCAAGGAGTTCAGCCTCCTGGTGACCCTCGCGCGCGAGCCTGGGCGGGTGTTCAAGCGCGAGGAGCTGATGGCGACAGTGTGGGGCTGGAGCGATGGCGGCGCCACCGCCCAGCGCACCCGCACGCTCGATTCGCACGCCTCGCGCCTGCGGCGCAAGCTCTCGGCTCACGGTGCGATCTATGTCGTCAATGTGTGGGGCGTCGGCTACCGGCTGATCGACGTGCCCGCCTCGGAGCCGGCCGCCGACGTGCAGCTCGTGGCCTGAGCGGCCCTTCGTCGCCAGCATCCGGAAAGCTATGGACGTTCAGGGGCATTTTCGCCCCTACGTCCATAGCTTCTCGGCGGCTCGCTCCGCCGCAAGATACAGGCCACCGCTCGGTCCGGCGCCCCACTTCCTACCACACGCCCGACTTCGCTCCACCAGCCGGGGCGTGGGGTCGGAGCGAACACGTTCACGCCCGTCGTTCCTGCCGCTTGCGGGCATAGCTCGGCGACTCCCGGTGGGGCCGCCGCTGCCCCGCATTGGGCCGCCTGGGTGGTGTGGTGGGAAATTGGTGGCTTGTTGGGTTGCAAAGTGGGAGAAGATGGGTTAACGTGGGGCATGCATGCAGGGACCCGGGTGGCAGGGCTCCTCCCACCCAGCCACCCGGGTTTCAACTTTCGGCCAGGCGCATGAGAACCCTTGATCTTCCGTGGCACCTTCGAACACGCGCTAGACGCGAAGAACCGGCTGACCGTTCCGGCCAAGTACCGCGACGCCCTGAAGGGCGGAGTCGTCGTCGCGATCTCACCCGAGACCGAGGTGGGGACCACGCGCTCACTGGCCATCTGGCGCCCGGACGACTACGACGCCTTCGTGCAGCAGGCGCTCGCGGAGCTCAATCCGCTCGGCCCGCGCGCACGCGACCTTCGCAATCTGCTCTACGGCAACTCCTGGGACCAGGAGCTCGACTCGGCCAACCGACTCGTGATCCCGCAGCCCGCCAGGGAATTCGCTGGGCTCGAGAAGGAGGCCGTCATCACCGGCGCCGGCGACCACCTGCTGCTCTGGGATCGCACGGCGTTCTCCGAGTACAACGCGATCGCGCTGTCACGTTTCTCCGAGATCACAGCAAGCTTTGACCACACTGATTGACATGACTACGCCGCATGTGCCCGTCCTGGCCGGCGAGCTGATCGAATTCCTCGACCCCGCTCCTGGCGCGGTCGCTGTCGACTGCACCGTCGGCGGCGCCGGGCATGCGCGTCTGGTCGCGGACCGCATCGGCTCGAGCGGCACGCTGATCGGGATCGACCGGGATCCGCTGGCCGAGGAGCGCTTCGCGGAGATGGCGGCCGACGTCGCCTGCGACACGCGCTTCATCCACGCCGACTTCGCAGCCGGTCTTGGGCTGCTGCTCGAGGAGGGCGCCGTCGCCGACCTGGTCTATATGGACCTCGGCATGTCGTCGATGCAGATCGACACCTGGGAGCGCGGCTTCTCCTACTCGTACGAGGCGCCGCTGGACATGCGCATGGATCCGTCGCAGGAGCAGTCGGCGGCTGAGATCGTCAACACCTGGGACGAGCGCAGGATCGCGCGCCTGCTGCGCGACTATGGCGAGGAACGCTACTCAGGCCCGATCGCTCGCGCGATTGCACGAGCGCGCACCCGCGCCGAGCTCACCACGACGCAGGAACTGGTCGAGGTGATCAAGGCCGCAGTGCCGATCCCGGCGCAGTTCGCCGGCGGGCACCCGGCCAAGCGCACCTTCCAGGCGCTGAGGATCGCCGTCAACGACGAGCTCACGCAGATCGACGAGGGCCTGCCGCTGGCCTGGGATCTGCTGGCCCCGGACGGGCGCATTGCGGTGATCTCCTTCCACTCGCTGGAGGACAGGCGCGTGAAGCGCTTCCTCGCCGGGAAGGCGCGCGGCTGCACCTGCCCGCCGGATCTCCCGATCTGCGTCTGCGGCCACGAACCCGAAGCCGAAGTACTCACCCGCCGCGCGATCGCGCCGACCACGGGTGAGATTGCGTCAAACCCACGATCCAAGTCAGCGCACCTGCGCGCAGCACGGAAGCTCCCGTAGAGGTGATTTAGCCCATGACCCCACCACCAGCAGCAACGGTCGCCGGACGCCGCGTCTTCCGCGAGACCGAAGCCGACTACGTCCAGAGGCCGCCGCGCCGAGCGGCTGGCGCCGTCCGCCAGCCGCAAGCCCGTCCGGAGCCGCGCCCCCGCCGCCCCGCCCGCCCCGCCACCCGTCCGTCGAGTCGCGCCACGGCTGCAGCCGCAGCGTTGGAGGCGACGCTCGCGCCGGCCCCAACCCGCACGCGCCGTGAGGCGCCGGCCCCGGCCAAGCCGCGACGCCGGCGCGAGGCGCCCGCGGCTACCCCGCGCCGCTCGGCTGCCCCGCGCCGCTCGGCTGCCCCACGCCGCGCCCGGACCCGCAGCGATCAGGCGCCGCGCCTGGCGCTGCGACTGCAGCCGCCCCGGCTTGACCGCATCGTCCGCGGCCGCGCCTGGATCCCCGTGCTCGGAGCGACGCTCGTGGCGATCGTCGGATTGCGCGTGGAGGTTCTCAAGCTGGGCTCCAACGTCGGCAGTCAGATCCAGCAGGCGACGATGCTGCAGAGCTCAAACGCAGCCCTGCGCACCGAGATCTCGGCGCTCAGCGACAACCAGCGGATCGAGAAACTGGCGGAGGGCTATGGCATGCACATGCCCAATCCGCTCGATGTGCACTTCCTGCAGTCGGACGTTGGTGGCCACGTGCGGGCGGCGATCCGAAACATCACCGCACCCTCCAACTCGACCTTCCTGACCGGGCTCGCAGCCGAGCAACAGGCGAGCCAGCAGAGTGTCCAGGCAATCGCCGCGATGAATGGGGCCGCGACCACCAATACCGGGACCGGCAATACGCCCACCGCCGGCACCACCGGTGCGACCGTGAACGGTACGACCGGTGGCGGTGTTGTCGCTTCGGCTACCGGGACCGCATCGACGACCGGCAGCGCATCGACGACCGGCACCGGTTCGACGACGGGCAGCGTGGGCGCCGGCCAGGGGGCGACCGGGGCGACATCGCTCACCGCCGCGACGAGCACGAACACCGGCACCAGCACCAGCACCAGCACCGGCACCGGTACGCCGGCGAACTCAGCGACGACCGGTACGACCAACGCCAACGGTGGTGCCGACCTGAACACCGGCGTCACCAACACCGATACGGCCTCCGGTACCTCACAGAGCAGCGGCCCCGGCAACGGTGGCACAGGGCTGGCTGGGTAAGCGCGTGTCCACGGGCGCCCCACGCCGGACCGTCGACACGATCGATCGTCGCGTCGGCCTGATGTTCGGCATCTTCGTGCTGCTGCTCTTCGTCGGGATTCTGCGCGCGGGCTACCTGGGCACGATCCGCGCGGGAGCATTGCGGCACGCCGCCAACGCCCAGCAGGTCAAGTTCGCCGCCGTGCCTGCGCCCCGCGGCGAGATCACCGACCGCAACGGCGTCGTCTACGCGATCAGCGAGCCCTCGGACTCGGTCTACGTCGATCCGATCGAAATCAACAAGTCCTACTCAGACCCGCAGACCGTCGCCACGAAGCTTGCCCCGCTCCTCAAGCTGACGGCCGCTCGCACGCTTGCATTGATCACCAAGCCCGGCACGGGCTATGTGCAGCTTGCGGTCGGCGTGCCCGCGGCCACGACGGCGAAGATCATGAAGTTGCAGGTCACGGCCACGTCGCCGCCAGGCGTCAACGGGGTCTGGGATGTCCCGACGGAGCGCCGTGCCTACCCACGCGGGACCGAGCTCGCCCAGGTCCTTGGCTGGGCCGACGGAAACAGCGGTGCCGATGGCCTCGAGAGCGAATTCAACAACGTACTGGCCGGTGTCAGCGGCAGGCGGCGGACCGTGTTCGACGCACAGGGCAAGGCGATCAATATCGAGACGCCCAAGAGCATGATCCCCGGCAAGAACATGAAGTTGACGATCTCGGCGCCACTGCAGTCCGAGGTCGAGCAGGTCCTGGCCGGGGTTGCGGCCCAATACAAGCCGGTAGGGGCGACGGCGATCGTGACCGATCCTCAGACCGACCAGGTTCTCGCTCTGGCCAACTGGCCTTCACTGAACCTCGACAGCATTCCGTCCTCGGCGCTGAAGTCCGTCGGCGGGCAGGTGCCGGTAGCCGAGGATCAGGCCGTCGACCTCTCCTACGAGCCGGGGTCCACGTTCAAGGCGGTCACCGTCGCCGGGGCGTTGCAGGACGGGCTGGTCACACCAAGCACCGAGTTCTCGATACCGCCCTACCTGATGGCGCCAGGAAACCCCAGCCCGTACAAGGTCAGCGACTCCGAGCAGCACGGCTACGAGCAGCTGAGCGTCGCGGAGATCCTGAAGGTGTCGAGCAATATCGGCGCGGACAAGATCGGCCAGCGGCTGGGTCCGCTGCGCTTCGGTTACTGGGTCAACCGCTTTGGTTTTGGCAAGTACACCGGCGTGGCTCTCTCGGGCGAGCAGCGGGGCATCATCCTGCAACCGTCCGGGTACTCGGGGGCGTCGATGTACAACCTTCCGTTCGGGCAAGGCGAATCGGTCACGCCGATGCAGATGGTCCAGGCCTATGACGCGATCGCCGACGGCGGGATCCTGCGTACACCGCAGATCATCGACTCGATCGGCAGCAACAGCCAGCCCGAGCCCAAGGGCAAGCGCATCATCTCCTCACAGGTCGCCTACGAGCTGCGCAGCATGCTGCGCAGCGTGCTCACCGATCAGGGGACCGCTTCGGGTGCTGCGATCCCGGGCTACGACATGGCCGGCAAGACCGGCACCGCGCAGATCGCCGACAGGGGCGGTTACTCGAAGAACAAGTTCATCGCCTCATTCATCGGCATGGTTCCGGCCAGCAAGCCGAAACTTGTCGTTGCCGTGGTCGTCGATCAGCCGCAGGGCGCGATCTACGGCGGGTCGGTGGCTGCTCCGGCGTTCCAGAAGATCGTCGGTTGGGCGGTCCCGCACTTCGGGATCAACCCGTGCCCGCCAAGCGCCTGCCCGTCCTCGGCGATGCATCCGACGATGCCGTAGTGCCCTAGCTACGCTGAGCGCCGATGGATCTGGACGTTCTCTTTCCGGGCGCCGCGGCGATTGACATAGCCGGACTGGCCTACGACAACCGTGTCGTAGGGCCTCGGGACCTGTTCTTCTGTGTGCGCGGATTCACCCGTGACGGGCACGACTTCGCCGCCGATGCGGTCCACCGCGGTGCCGCCGCTCTGGTGGTCGATCACCCGCTCGATGTCGACATCCCACAGGTCGTGGTTGAGGACGTGCGTCGCGCAATGCCCGCAGCCGCTGCGACCTTCTATCGCAAGCCGACCGAGAGCCTCGAACTCGTCGGGATAACGGGCACCAATGGCAAGACGACGACTGCGTACCTCGTGCGGGCGTTGCTCGAGGCAGACGGCCGCCAGACGGGGCTGCTCGGCACCGTCAAGAGTGTGATCGGCGGCGTCGAGTTGTCGGTGGAGCGCACCACTCCCGAGGCGATCGACCTGCAACGCTCATTTCGCGCGATGGCCGACGCCGGCGACGTCGCCTGCGTGATGGAGGTCTCCTCGCACGCCCTCGAGCTGGGGCGCGTCGACGCGTCGGATTTCGCCGTGGGGGTGTTCACGAACCTCACCCAGGATCACCTCGACTTCCATCCGACGATGGAGGACTACTTCCAGGCCAAGCGCAGGCTGTTCACTGAAGTTGGGGCGCGCACTGCCGTGCTCAACCTCGACGACCTCTACGGCCTGCGTCTGGCAACCGACCCCGAGATCCCTTCGCCGATCACATTCGCACTGGATCACCCGGGCGCCACCTATCGGGCGGACCATGTAAGGACCGGCCTGGCCGGCGCCCGTTTCACGCTGCAGTCGCCCGACGGGGTTGCGGAGCTGCGCTCGCCACTACGCGGCCGCTTCAACGTCTCAAACGTGATGGCTGCATTCGCGGCTGTGCGTGCGCTCGGGGTGCCGTTCGACATCGCCGTATCCGCCGTCGAGCGCGCGGGTCAGGTCCCCGGGCGCTTCGAGACCGTGGATGAGGGCCAGCGCTTCGCCGTACTCGTCGACTACGCGCACACGCCCGACTCGCTCGAGAACGTGCTCGATTCGGCACGCGACCTCACCGACAGTCAGCTCCACGTTGTCTTCGGCTGCGGCGGCGACCGGGACCGCAAGAAGCGCCCACTCATGGGTGAGATCGCCGCGCGGATGGCGGACCGGGTCTTCGTCACCTCCGACAACCCGCGCTCGGAGAACCCCGACGCGATCATCGCCGAGATCCTGACCGGGATAGACCGGCCGGTCGAGCACGACGCCGACCGGCGCGCCGCGATCTTCGCCGCGGTCGCGGGCGCTGAGGACGGTGACGTCGTCGTGATCGCCGGCAAGGGCCATGAACAGGGCCAGGAGTTCGCCGGAGGGGAAAAGATCCCCTTCGACGACGTGACCGTGGCGCGCGAGGCGCTGCGCGAGATCCTCGGCCGAGCGGCGTGAGGCCGCCGATGGAGTCAGCCCACACAAGTACCCTCGGTGATCGATGAGGCGCTGGGATGCTCAGCAGCTCGCAAACGCTGCCGGCGCGCAGCTGGCGCGTGATGCCGCCACAGTCGGCGAGGGGCCGACGGTGGTCACGATCGATTCCCGTGCGGCGGGTCCGGGCACGCTGTTCGTCGGCCTCCCGGGTGAGCATGTCGACGGCGGCACGTTCGCGGCGGCGGCACTCGCCGCCGGTGCCTGGGGCGTCCTGATCGCTTCCGAGCACGCCCATGCGCCCCTCTCCAGCGGGGTGGACGGCGCCGTCCTGACGGCGGCGGAGCCACTCGATGCGCTTCAAATGCTTGCCCGCGCCTGGCGAAACGAGCTCGGGGCGCAGGTGATTGGTGTGACCGGCTCGACCGGAAAGACGTCGACCAAGGACCTGCTGCTCGGCTTGCTGTCGCCGCACAGGGTCACGGTTGCGTCGCAGGCGAATTTCAACACCGAGATCGGGCTGCCGCTGCAGATCCTCGCGGCGCCCGCCGGCACCGAGGTGCTGGTCCTCGAGATGGGGATGCGCGGTACGGGTCAGATCGCGGAGCTCACCGGCATCGCCGATCCCGACGTGGGCGTGATCGTCAGCATCGGGCCGGTGCATCTGGAACTGCTGGGGTCGATCGAAGCGATCGCTGCCGCCAAGGCGGAGCTGATCGCCGGCCTCGCGCCCGGCGCCACCGTGGTCGTGCCGGCCGGGGAAGCACTGCTCGATCACCACCTACGCTCGGATCTGGAGACGGTGAAATTCGGGCAAGGCGGGGATGTGCGGTTCCTCTCTCAGAGCGCCACGCACGTAGAAGTCGACGCTCAGGGCGAACAGATCGGGCTCGATGTCGACTTCACCGCGGCGCACCTGCGCCAGGATCTGCTCGCCGCCGTGGCGGCCGCCCGTGCAATAGGAGTGAGCCCGGGCGGCCGGCTCGAGCTGGAGCTGTCGGCCGGCCGCGGGCAGAGACGCCCACTTGCCGGTGGGGTCACGCTGATCGACGACGCCTACAACGCCAACCCGATGTCGATGCGCGCGGCGCTCGATGCGCTCGCGAGCACAACGGCCGAGGGCCGTCGCGTCGCGGTGCTCGGGGACATGCTCGAGCTCGGTCCGACCGCCGAGTCCTACCACCGCGCGATCGGTCAGTACGCGAACGGCATTGCCGACGTGCTGGTCACGGTCGGCCCGCTCGCGGCCGCGATGGCGGATCAGTTCGCGGGGGAGAGCCACAACGCACCCGACGCCGCCGCAGCCGCCGAGCTGCTTCCGGATCTCCTGCGGTCGGGGGACGTGGTGCTGGTGAAGGCATCCAACGGAGTCGGCCTGAGGCACGTATGTGAGACGCTGACCGCCGCGGCGATCGAATGATCCTCGCGACCGCCACCCACGCGCTCAACTCACAGGCCGGGCGCGTGCTGATCTCGAGCTCAGCGGCGCTCCTGATTTGCCTGTTCCTGAGCCCGCGGTTCATCGAGTTCCTTCGGAATCGTGGCCTGGGGAAGAACATCCGCGAGGAGGGCCCCGAGGGCCACAAGGTCAAGGCGGGAACGCCGATCATGGGCGGGATCATCATCGTGATCGCGTTCGCTGTGCCCTACCTGTGCCTCTCGACCCACGACTGGGCTTCGCTGGGGGTGTTCGGCGCGACGCTCGCCTGTGCGCTGCTCGGCTTCGCCGACGACTACACACAGATCGTCAAGCGCCGCTCGCTCGGCCTTCGTGGGCGCACGAAGATGGTCGTGCTGTTGCTGATTTCGGTCGGGCTCTGGTGGGTCGCGACGCATAAGGCGGGGATGTCAGATTCGGTCTCCCTGCGCCCCTTCAGCGCCCACGTCGATCTCGGCCCCGCCTACATCCTCTTCATCTACCTGGTGTTCGCCGGAACCACCAACGCGGTGAATCTCACAGATGGCCTCGATGGCCTCGCGGCGGGTTGCGGCGCGATCGCATTGCTCACCTTCATGGGCATCACCTTTGTCACCGGGCCCAAAGACCACGACCTCGAGTTGGTCGCCGGTTGCATGTGCGGCGCGTGCATCGGCTTCCTCTGGTTCAACGCGTTTCCGGCGAGCGTCTTCATGGGCGACACCGGCTCGCTTGCGATCGGCGGTGCGATCGCAAGCCTCGCGGTAATGACCAACACCGAGATCCTGCTGATCGTGATCGGTGGCATCTTCGTGATGGAAGCGCTCTCGGTGCTGATCCAGGTGTTCACCTTCCGCGTCTGGCGCAAACGCGTCTTCAAGATGGCGCCGATCCACCACCATTTCGAGTTCGAGGCGTGGTCGGAGACCAAGATCATGCTGCGCTTCTGGATCGTTGCCGCTGCCTGCGGCGCGATCGGATTCACGCTCTACCAGATCTCCGAATCCCCCAAGAAGCAGTCGGCGTCGGCGCAGGTCGCTGCTCCGCTCAACCAGCCGGCGACGGGCACCGCCACCGCGAGCACGGTGGGCACCCGCCGGTAGCGGGCAATCTGGCGCCGGCACCCGGCCGCGATGCCTCGCGAGCCCGGGAAATAAGGCGATTTGCCCTGAATCCTCGGAGGCATCCGGCGCCGCGTGTCGAAGTACTCGCAATGCCGCCACGTCCCGCTCAAGCGCGCACAACCCGGCGCGTGGCGCCCCCGCTTGAGCACCGGATCCTGATGACAGCAACGCTCTGCCTGATCGCCTTCGGCGCGGTCATGGTCTACAGCGCATCCTCAGCCGAGAGCGCCATCAATGGTGGTGGCTACGGCACCAGCGAGTTCCTGATGTACCTGTTCGCGGCCGGCATCGGGCTTGTGGCCATGCGGCTCTGCGAGCAGTACGGGCTCAACTGGCTGCGACCCGAGCTGATCCGAATCATGCTCTACGGGTCATGCGCGCTCCTGCTGGCGGTGCTCGTCCCGGGGATCGGCCGAGACATCAACGGCGCTCGCCGCTGGTTCGCGGCAGGGCCGATCCAGTTCCAGCCCTCAGAGCTCGCCAAGCTCGCGCTGGTGCTCTATGCGGCGCGCTACCTCGCCGACAATCCCCGCCGCCTGCAGCGCAGTTTCAAGCCGGCGATCGCACCAATCGCGGTCGCGATCGGGCCCGCCTGTCTGCTGATCGCAATCGAGCCGGACCTCGGGACGACGCTCGTCTGCTTTCTGACGATCGTCTCGATGCTGGTGGTCGCGGGCGTCCCGGGCGGCTATCTGACGCGCATCTTCATGGTCGCCGCCGCGGGCGTCTGTCTGATGGTGGTCGTGCACCCGTACGAGCTCACGCGCCTCACGTCGTTCCTGCACCCGTTCTCGCAGCAGTCGAGCGCCGGCTGGCAATCGGCTCAGAGCCAGTACGCGATCGGCTCCGGCGGGGTCTCGGGCGTGGGGCTCGCACAGTCCGTCGGCAAGGACGCCTGGTTACCGGAGGCGCAGACCGACTTCATCCTGGCCGTGATCGGCGAGGAGCTCGGCGTCATCGGGATCCTTGTGGTCGTCAGCCTCTACGGGATGATCGCCTACGCTGGAATGCGGACTGCCAGGCGTGCGGCCACCCGCTACACCAAGCTGCTCGCAAGCGGCCTGACCTCGCTGATTCTGTGTCAAGGCATTCTCAACATCTTCGTCGTGCTCGGGATCGCGCCACTCACCGGCGTCCCGCTCCCGTTCATTTCCTACGCGCCCACGAATCTGCTGGTGATGCTGGTGTCGATCGGGATCCTGCTGGGCATCGCCCGCCCAGCCGCCCGAGAGCTGCGGCTGGTCGACCGGGACGGGCAGCGGCACACCTCGGCGGTGAGATATGACGGCTCCCCGGATACTGATCGCGACCGGCGGCACCGCCGGACACGTGGTGCCGGCGCTGGCCGTAGCCGACGCGCTGCGAGCTAACGGCGCCGACGTCCACTTCGTCGGCTCGGATCGAGCCGAGGCGGAGCTGGTTCCGGCTGCGGGCTACGAGTTGCACCGGCTGAACGTGGTGTCGCTGCCACGCCGCTCACCGGTGGGTGCCGCCAAAGCGGTCGCCGTCGACACGGCGGCGATTGCACTGGCGACCGCCCTGGTCGCGCGCCTACGGCCGCGGGCGGTCTTCGGCGGGGGAGGCTACGTCGCGGGCCCAGTCGGGCTCGCCGCGGCGATGCTGCGCATCCCACTGGTGATCGCCGAGATCGACGGCCACCTCGGGCTCACCAACCGGATGCTCGCGCCGTTGGCTCGGCGCGTGTGCACCGCACTGCCACTTCCGGGTCACACGTCGTCAAAGTTCGTGATCACCGGGCGGCCGATACCGGCGATCCCGAGCGACCGTCAGGCTGCACGGGCGCGCTTCGCCGTCGGGCCCGAGGAGACACTCGTGCTTGTGTTCGGCGGATCGCAGGGAGCGCGCTCGATCAACCAGGCCGCGATTGAGGCCTTCGCTCACAGCAGTTTCCGGGTGCTCCACGCCGCGGGCGAGCGCGACCTGCCGAGCCTTCTGGCTCCACGCCCCGGGTACGACCTGCGGGGGTACATCTCGGGGCTGATGGACGCGATCGTGGCCAGCGACCTGGCGGTCTCCCGCTCCGGCGGATCGATTTGGGAGCTGGCCGCTGCCGGGCGTCCGTCGGTGCTGATCCCGTACCCGTACGCCACCGCGGACCACCAGACGCTCAACGCGCGCTACCTCGCGGATGCCGGCGCCGCCGTGGTGATTCCAGACGCTGAGCTGGATCATGAACGCTTGCGTACTGAAGTTGACGTGCTTCTCGCAAACCCCGCGCGACTCGAGGATATGGAACGGGCTGCGCTCGGTCTTGCACGTCCGCACGCGGCGGCCGTGATCGCCTCCGAGGTGCTTGCAGCCGCTGGAGTCAAGAGCGTCATCGCCGGCAACCACGCGGGTGAGCTCGAGGCATGAACGAGTGCCGCGGCAACAGTGAAGGTCAGCTTGACGGCCAGAGTGAGGGGCTGACCGCTTGGTTGAGCTTCAGCGTCTCCCCGGAGATCGAGACCTGATGGACGCGGCCGAAAGGTCCACCGACGCAACCCGGCCATGGTCCGGGCGGCTGCTGCATTTCGTCGGGATCGGCGGCGCCGGCATGAGTGGCCTGGCGCTGATCTCCCACAAGCTGGGGGCGCAGGTCACCGGCTCCGATCAGAGTACGTCCGGATACATGGAACCGTTGCACGCGCTCGGCATCGTGCCTGTGATCGGTCACGCCGCCGAGAACGTCCCGCCCGGTGCCGAGGTCATCTACTCGAGTGCGGTGACTCCTGAAAACCGGGAGCGTGCAGGGGCGGAGGTGCTGCTTCACCGCTCGCAGCTGCTTGCTGAGATCGCGTCGCTGAAGCGGTGCATCGCCGTCAGCGGCACACATGGCAAGACGACCACGGCGGGCATGGTCACGCACGTACTCCGAGGCTGCGGACTCGATCCCGCGTACGTCGTCGGGGGTACCCTGCGCGACACCGGCCTCAACGCTGACTGGGGCAGTGGCGACTGGATCGTGATCGAGGCCGACGAGTCCGACCGCTCATTGCTGAACTACGCGCCGGAGATCGCGGTGCTGACCAACGCCGAGCTCGACCATCATTCGACCTACAGCTCACGTTTAGACCTCGACGAAACGTTCGCTCGGTTCACCGCCAGCGCGGATGCGGCGGTCGTGTGGCACAGGCCCGAGCTGCTGCGCATAGCCTCCGGCGCCGCGCGGGTCGTCCCGTACGACGCCACGGACCGCGAACCGACCACCGAGGGCACGCGCTTTCAGTGGCAGGGCCATCGGGTCGCTCTGTACGTGCTGGGCGACCACAACGCCGTGAACGCCGCCGGCGCGTTGACGGCGGCCGCGCTCGCGGGCGCCGACCCGGCGATGGCGGTCGCAGCGATTGCCTCGTTTCACGGGGTCCGGCGGCGGCAGGAACTGCTCGGCACGACGTACGACGGCGTACCGATATACGACGAGTACGCCCATCACCCGACCGAGGTGGCGGCGGCGATCGCGGGCGTGCGTGAGTTTCGCCCGAAGAGGCTGGTGGCCGTGTTCCAGCCGCACCTCTACTCGCGTACGCACGCGCTGGCGCGTGACTTCGGTGTGGCGCTGGCCGCGGCTGACGTGTGCGGGGTTGTTGACGTCTATCCGGCTCGTGAGCGGTCAGAGGACTTTCCCGGGGTCAACGGTCGGCTGATCGCCGCCGCCGCCGCCGACGCCGGCAACGGACGCACGGTCGCCTGGATGCCGACGCTCGATGACGCCCAGAAGTGGCTCGATCTGACCCTGCGCTCCGGCGACCTCTGCATGGTGATGGGCGCCGGCAACATCGATTCGCTCGGCCGCGCGCTCGTTTCCGATAGCTGAGGGCCTCATCGCGAGCCCGCTCGGCCTGCCCCGCTCGGGGCTTGCCGGTCTGCTCGGCCCGCCCCGCGCCTGCGCGGCCTGCCCGCTCGCCCGTTCAGCCTGCCCCGCTCGCCCGTTCAGCCTGCGCCGCTCAGCCCGCCCCTGGGCATCCACGTACGGATCTACTCTGGGGCCTGATGGTTGAGTCACCTCCCGGCGTCGAGCGCGAATACCCGCTCGCGCGGCTGACCACGATCCGCACCGGCGGCCCGGCCGAGTTCTTCGCGCGCCCGGGCGAAATCGGCCAACTTGAGCGGTTGCTCTCCTGGGCGGCGGATTCCGAGCTCAAGGTAGGTGTCGTCGGCTCGGGGTCGAACCTCCTCATAGCGGACGTGGGCGTCCGAGGGTTGGTTTTGAAACTGGACAACGAACTCACGACGATCGAGCTCGACGGGATTGCCGGCGATCGCATCTCCTGCGGAGGCGGCGCCCGCCTGCCGGCGGTCTCTGCGGCTGCCGCGCGCGCCGGGCTATCGGGGATCGAGTTCGGGGTCAGCATCCCCGGAACGGTCGGCGGCGCCGTGCGGATGAACGCAAACGCGTATGGCGGTGCGCTCGCCGACGTACTCGAGTGGGTCGACGTGGTCTCCGCCACCGGAACGGAGCGGCGCACCCCCGATCAGCTGGGCTTCCAGTACCGCCGGTCGAACCTGAGCGAGGGTGAGATCATCGCCCGCGCACGCTTCAGGCTCAAGCCTGGTGCGAAGCAGGACGTGAAGGCGAAGCTCGCCGATCTGCGCGATCGCCGCAAGCAGGCCCAGCCGGCCGGCATCAAGACCTTCGGCTCAACCTTCAAGAACCCCGACGACCCGCGCGCCGAGGGCCGCACCGCCGGGCAGTTGCTCGAGGCGGCGGGCTGCCGCGGGTTGCGCGTCGGCGGCGCCGGCTTCAGCGAGAAGCACGCGAACTTCGTGGAGAACTTCGGCAGTGCGACGACGGCCGACGTCGTGGCGCTGATGGCGGCGGGGCGTGACCGCGTCCAGCAGCAACTGGGCATCGAGCTGGAACCCGAGGTCCAGGCCCTCGGCCCGGTTGAGTTCCCAAGCGACTGGAGGCGGTCATGATCAGCGGCAGTTGGGTGCGCGAGCGCCGGTTCACGATGCCGCGGCTGCTGCCGCGCCGGCTGCGCTCGCTGCATACGGTGGGGCTGGTCGTCGCGTTGGTCCTGGTCGGCTGGCTGGGGTGGACCTGGTATCGCAGCTCCTCGTTCGTGAAGGTGCAGCGCGTGATCGTGACCGGCCTGAGTGGCCCCGACGTGCCGCAGATCCGCGAGAACCTGACCAGCGCCGCCCTGGCGATGACGACGCTGAACGTCGACATCGCCAAGCTGCAGGCGACGGTGTCGCAGTACGGGTACGTGCAGCGGCTGACGGTGACCAGCTCGGGTGCCCATGGCCTCGTGATCCACGTCGCCGAGCAGGTTCCGGTGGCACTCGTCCAGGTCGGCTCACACAAGCAGGTGGTGGATGCCGACGGCCAGCTGATGCCGAGCACGACCACCCACGGCTCGCTGCCGGTCATCCCATTGGCGTCGCCTCCGGACGGGCAGACGATCGCCACTGCTGGCGCTCGCGCCGCCATCGCCGCGCTCGCCGCCGCCCCCTACGCGCTTCTCGCTCACGTCGCCTCGGCCACTTCGAGCAGCGCCCATGGCGTAATCGTGCAGCTCCGCAGCGGCCCCCAGCTCTACTTCGGTCAAACGACTCAGCTCGGACAGAAGTGGGCGGCGGCCGTGGCGGTAGTGCAGAACAAAGACTCGGTCGGGGCGTCCTACATCGACCTCACAGATCCGCAGCGGCCGGCCGCAGGGGTCGGCGTCACCGAGCAGCACGCGAGTGCGCTGGGCTTGGCCGCCGCCGGGTCTGGGGCGACGCCCGGCAGCACCGCAGGCACGGTGGGCGGCGCTGGAACCACCACCACCGCGCTTGCGGGGAGCACGTCGAACGCAGCACAGGGAGGCTAAATCTCAGCTCGAGGGTTAGCCTCGAGCTGGAGCGACTCTCTGGCAGTGATCGAGAGTTCGTCGATCTGCAAAGATCGTTGCGAATGGAGTCTTCGCGTTGACTTGGCCGAAGATAAGGCCGTAACGTGCGAAACTCCCCGCAAGAAAGCAGGAGCGGGTGAACGCTCAATGCTGAATCGAGGGTCGGACGGATCATCATGGAAAGCGGCAGCTATCTAGCAGTCATCAAGGTCGTAGGCGTCGGCGGTGGAGGCACCAATGCGGTCAACCGCATGGTCGACGCCGGCCTTCGCGGCGTCGAGTTCATCGCAGCCAACACAGATTCACAAGCGCTGCAGATGTGCGATGCGGACATCAAACTCAACATCGGCACCGAGCTCACCAAGGGGCTCGGCGCGGGCGCCAACCCGGAGATCGGGCAGGGCGCCGCAGCGGAATCCCGCGACGACATCAAGGAGGCGCTGAAGGGCGCTGACATGGTGTTCGTCACCGCCGGTGAGGGCGGTGGCACCGGAACCGGCGCCGCGCCGGTCATCGCCGACATCGCCAAGAACGAGATCGGCGCGCTGACCGTCGGGGTGGTCACCCGCCCGTTCGGGTTCGAGGGCACGCAGCGTGCGCGCCAGGCTCAGGACGGCATCGACAGGCTCCGCGAGTACGTGGACACGCTGATCGTGATTCCGAACGAGAAGCTGCTGTCTGTGGTCGAGCGCCGCGCCTCGCTGACAGACGCACTGCGAGAGGCCGACAACGTCCTGCGCCAGGGCGTCCAGGGCATCACCGATCTGATCACCATCCCCGGCCTGATCAACCTCGACTTCGCGGACGTGCGCACGATCATGCGCGACGCGGGCTCGGCGCTGATGGGCATCGGCAGCTCGAGCGGTGAGAACCGCGCGGGCGAGGCCGCGAAGGAGGCGATCTCCTCGCCGCTCCTGGAGGAGTCCGTCGAGGGCGCCAGCGGCATCCTGCTGAACATCACCGGCGGCAGTGACCTCGGCCTGTTCGAGGTCAACGAGGCCGCAGAGATCGTTCAGAGTGCGGCCGACTCCAACGCCAACATCATCTTCGGCGCGGTCATCGACGACGCGATGTCCGACGAGGTGCGGGTCACCGTGATCGCCACCGGATTCGACCATGGCCGGACCTCGCGTCCCGCCAGTCAGCCGCGGAGCACCGGCTCAGGCCAGCAGAGCCGCTCGCGGTCGGCCAATCGTGACGTCACGATGGACGATCGCCAGCGCTCTTCGCTCGAGATTCGCGACGATGAAATCGACATCCCGTCGTTCTTGAAGGACCGCTGAGCAAGCCTTTTCCGCACACCGCCAGCGCGATGTATACGCTGGCGGTGGATGCCTGAGACGACAACAGATCTGAAGCGCACGCCGCTCCACGCAGAGCACGTCGCGGCGGGTGCAAGGCTGGTGCCGTTCGCCGGCTGGGAGATGCCGATCCAGTACACCGGCATCCGCGAGGAGCACCTAGCAGTACGCAGCGACGTCGGCGTCTTCGACGTCTCGCACATGGGCCAGGTCATGATCAGCGGTCGCCAGGCCCAGGAACGGCTGCAGCGCCTCGTCACAAGCGACGTGCGGCGCATCCCGGAGGGCGGCGCCCAGTACAGCCTGCTCTGCAGCGAGCGCGGGCACGTGCTCGACGACCTCTTCCTCTACAGACTCGGTGAGAGCCGCTTCCTGGTCGTCACCAACGCGGGCAACCACGCGCGTGACGTCGCCTGGATGCAGTCTCATGGTGAGGAGTTCGACGCCGAGGTCTGCGACTGCCGGGCGAACTTCGCGATGCTCGCCGTGCAGGGACCAAGGGCGCGCGCGCTGGTGCAGGAGCTCGCCGATGGCCAGTTGCCGCCGCGCCTGCATTGCTGCGAGCGTACCGTCGCCGGGGTGCCGCTGTTGGTCTGCGGCACCGGCTACACCGGTGAGGACGGCGTCGAGCTGCTCTGTGACCCGGACCAGGCAGGCCCGTTGTGGGCAGCGCTGGTCGGGGCGCGCGCGCGCCCCGTGGGCCTCGGAGCGCGCGACACGCTGCGCATGGAGGCCTGCTTCCACCTTTACGGCAACGACCTCGACGAGGAGCACGACCCGATCTCGGCCGGCCTCGGTTGGGCCTGCGCCGAGCAGACGGGGTTCATCGGCGCCGACGCGATCTCGGAAGTTCGATCTGATCCCGCCCTCCCCGAACTGAAGCTGGTCCCCTTCACCATCGAGGGCCCGGGGATCGCTCGCCGGGGCAACGCCATCATCGGCGGCGGGGTCGTGACCAGCGGGACGTACTCGCCGACGCTGGAGCGGGGGATCGGTTTGGCGTACGTTTCAGCGCGGCGCGCCGTGCCCGGCACGCCGGTGCAGATTGATGTTCGCGGCACGATCCGCGAGGCGGTTGTGCAAACCAAGCCCCTGTACGGAAAGGATCACTAGATGGCGGACGCGCACTACCCGGATGATCTGAAGTACCACACCGAGCACGACTGGGCGCGCATCGAGGGCGATGAGGCGACGTTTGGCATCACCTGGTACGCGCAGGACACACTGGGCGAGGTCGTCTTCTTCACGCCACCGACCGTCGGAGCGGCGCTGACACAGGACGAGCACTACACCGAGGTCGAGTCGGTCAAGGCCGTCTCGGACGTGGTCGCTCCGCTGTCGGGCGAGGTCATCGCCGTCAACGACGAGCTCTCCGACAACCCGCAGCTGATCAACGAGGACCCGTACGGCGACGGCTGGCTGGTTCGCGTGAGGCTCTCCGACCCCGGTGAGGTCGACAGCCTGTTGGATACAGCCGCGTACGTATCCACGCTCTCTTGACCCGCTACACCTCGGTAACCGATGACGATCTGCACGAGATGCTCGCGACGATCGGTGTCGCATCGGTCGACGAGCTGTTCGCCGACGTGCCGTCCGCTCTGCGCCTCGAGGGCCCGCTGGCCCTCGAGGACGGCCTGTCCGAGCAGGAGGTCTACGGCGAGCTGCAACGGCTCGCGAGCCGTAACGTCAGCGCCGAGGACGAGGTCACCTTCCTCGGCGCCGGAATGTACGACACCTACGTGCCCGCGCTGGTCGACGCGATCATCACTCGATCCGAGTTCCTGACGCCGTACACGCCCTATCAGCCCGAGGTCTCCCAGGGCGGGCTGCAGGCGATGTTCGAGTACCAGACGGCGATCAGCGAGCTGACCGGCCTGCCCGTATCCAACGCCTCGGTCTACGAGGGGCCGAGCGCCGTCGCCGCTGCCGGCTATGTCGCCAAGCTGCACAACGGCCGCCGGCGTTTCGTAGTGTCCGCCGGCGTGCATCCGCACGCGATCGAGGCGCTCACCACGCTCGCGCGCGGTTGGGAGATGGAGGTCGAGGTCGTCGCACTCGTCGACGGCGCCACCGACCTGTCAGGAGTGGAGCTCGGCGAGGACGTGAGCGCCGTCATCGTCGCGCAGCCGAACTTCCTCGGTGCGGTCGAGCGCCTGGACCCGCTCGTGCAAGCCGCACACGACGCAGCCGCGCTGGTGATCTGCTCCGCCGATCCGATCTCGCTGGGGCTGCTGCAGGCGCCCGGTGCTCAGGGGGTTGACATCGTCGTCGGCGAGGGCCAGACGCTCGGCAACCGCCTGGATTTCGGCGGCCCGTCCTTTGGATTCTTCGCGGTCACCGATGAGCTCGTGCGCCGCCTTCCCGGCCGCATCGCCGGCCAGACCCACGATCTCGACGGCCGCCTGGGCTACGTGCTCACGCTGCAGACGCGCGAGCAGCACATCCGCCGCGAGAAGGCCACCTCGAACATCTGCACCGCGCAGGCGCTCAACGCGTTGGCCGGGATCGTCTATCTGAGCTGGCTCGGACGCCGCGGCATGGTCGAGCTGGCCGAGCTGCTGGCGCGGCGCACCGCGTATGCGCGCGAGCGACTCAGCTCCATCCCGGGAGTCACCGCGGCGCACTCCCGTCCGGTGCTGCGCGAGTTCGCACTGCGCTTCGACGGTGATCTCGACGCGGTGATCGCGCACTGCATGGCGGCCGGTGTCAACCCCGGCTACCGGTTCGCGGATGATCAGCTGCTGGTGGCCATCACTGAGAGACGTACACGTACACAGATTGACAGCTTGGCCGAGCTGATCGAGGAGGCCTTGGCGTGAGCACCACCACCCAGCAGCGCGCCAGGTCGTTCATCGAGGCGGCCGACGACGAGCTGACGATCTTCGACCGCTCGAAACCCGGCCGGCGCGCGTTCGTGCCACCGCCGCTCGACGTGCCGGAGCGCCCGCTCGACGAGCTGATCCCGGCGGAGCTGCGCCGCCCGGAGCCAGCTCGGCTTCCGGAGGTCTCAGAGCCTGAGATCGTGCGCCACTACAACCGCCTGAGCAAACGCAACTTCGACCTCGACACCGGCTTCTACCCGCTTGGCTCGTGCACGATGAAGCACAACCCCAAGCTGCACGAGCGGGTGGCGGCGCTGCCGGGTCACGCGCGTCTGCACCCACTGCAGCGACCGGCCGCCGCACAGGGGGCACTCGAGTTGATGTGGCGGCTGCAGCACGCGCTCGGCGAGATCTCGGGCCTGCCACACGTCTCGCTGCAGCCGAGCGCCGGCTCGCACGGGGAGCTGGCCGGTGTGTTGCTGACGCGCGCCTACCACGAGGACCGTGGCGAGCACCGCACCAAGGTCCTGACGCCGGACACCGCCCACGGCACCAACCCGGCGACCGTCACGATGGCGGGCTACGAGCTCGTGAAGATTGGTACGGATGCGTACGGAAACGTCGACGTCGAGGATCTGCGCGCCAAGGCGACCGAGGACGTCGCCTGCCTGATGCTGACCAACCCCTCGACGCTCGGCCTGTTCGAGCCGCAGATCGAGGAGATCGCCCGGATCGTCCACGGCGTGGGCGCGACGCTCTACTACGACGGCGCGAACCTCAACGCGATCATGGGCATCTGCCGGCCCGGCGACATGGGTTTTGACATCGTGCATTTCAATCTGCACAAGTCCTTCACGCAGCCGCACGGTGGCGGCGGCCCAGGCGCCGGTCCGATCGCCGTGTCCGACCGCATCGAGCCGTTTCTGCCAAGGCCGCAGGTGGTTCGGCGACGCGCCGGCGATGTTGCTGAATCTGAGTCTCGCCACCCCAGCTACGGAGAGGTCGACACGCCGGGCGAATTCTGCTTCGACCTGGACCACGAGCGGCCGAAGTCGATCGGCCGTCTGCGCGGCTTTCAGGGCAACTACGGCGTGTTCGTGCGCTCATATGCGTACATCTGCTCGCTCGGTGCGCCTGGGCTCAGGGAGGTATCGGAGGTCGCGGTGCTGAACGCCAACTACCTGCTCGCACGTCTGCGCGAAGAGGGAGTGCTCGAGCACCTGCCGGTAGCCTACGAGCGGCTGTGCATGCACGAGTTCGTGCTCTCCGGCGCGCCGATGAAGCGCGAGCTGGGGATCAAGACCCTCGATCTGGCCAAGCGCTTGCTCGACCACGGCGTGCACCCACCGACGGTGTACTTCCCGCTGATCGTCGAAGAGGCTCTGTTGATCGAGCCGACGGAGACCGAGACGCGCGAAACGCTCGACCGGTTTGCGGTGCTGATCGCTGAGATCCTGCGCGAGGCGGCGGAGGATCCGGAGATCGCCCGCGGGGCTCCCTATGCGACCCCGGTGCGGAGGCTCGACGAGGCGGCCGCGGCGCGCCGGCCGGTTGTGCGCCAGGAACTCTGAAGCCGCGCTAAAACAGCCGCTTGAAACGGTCGCGGACCTCAAAGCGGCCGCCTCCGCGCCGATAACCAGAGCATATGCCCCGGAAGGCGACGTCCCCAGGCGCTTGGATGCGCCGTCACGCAAAGCTGTTCGCGATCGATCCGATCGAACGTAACCTCGGTGGGCACGCGGGCGGGATCCTCTACGTCTCCGCAGGGATCTCGGCTGTCTCCTACCCGCTGTTGCCGGGCGCGTTCGACGGCCATCTGGGTTGGTTGCTGCTGATCGCGGCGAGCTCGGTTGCCTGGGGCTTGGTCTCGCTGTTCGTAGTCGACTGGGAGCGGATGAGTCCCTATCTCAGCCACGGCTCGACGCTGTTCGCGCAGGGCGGCGTCGCGATCGCCGTCGCTTCCTCCGGGGGCTCGCGCTCCGCCGCCTGGGTCTACCTGTCGTGGATCTCGCTGTTCGGCTGTTACTTCTACTCGCGGCCGCTGGCGATGGTCTACGTCTGCGTCGCGATCGTGATCCAGTCGCTGCCGTTGCTCTACGACTCACGCGCGCTGACCGACGGCTTCCTCTCGCAGCTGATCGTCGCGGGCACCGGATACATCGCCCTGGGTGGCATCGTCTCGACGGGCAAGCGCATGGTCGACGGCCTGCGCCTGCGCGCCGAGACGCTTGCGGCCGAGCAGGGCGCGCTCCAGCGTGCCGCCAGCGCCGTGATCCGTGGAGAGGACGCAGCCCTCATCTTCGAGCGTGTCAGTGTCGACCTGGCACAGCTGCTGGGCAGCTCGCTGACGAACATCTGCCGCTTCGAGTCCGGCCGCTCAGCCGTAGTGCTCGGCAGCTGGAGCGATGCCACCGTGCGTGGCTTCGTGTGCGGCGAGACGCTCGAGTTCGAGCCGACGGGCGGCTTCGCGAGGGTGCTCGAGACCCGCGAGGTCGTGCGCAACAACAACCTCCCCGAGGCGTCGCTTTCGCGCTCGCGCGGCTGCAACTCGACGCTGATGGCCCCGATCGTGATCGACGAGCGTCCCTGGGGCGTGGTCTCGCTCGCATCGGCCGACCGCAATGCCTTCGGTCGCGCAGACGAGCAGCGCCTCCGTGCCTTCGCGGAGATGCTCGCGCACGTCGTAACGAACCTCGACGAGCGCGCCCGCCTCGAGACCGAGGCGCTGACCGATCAGCTCACGGGGCTGCCGAATCACCGCGCCGTGCATCAGCGGCTGACCGCCGATCTGGCAGCTGCCGCCCGCCACGGTGCCCCGCTCTCGGTGGCGATGATCGACGTCGACAACTTCAAGGAGATCAACGACCGTCACGGGCATGACCGGGGCGACGCGGTGCTCAGCTTCGTGGCCGACTGCATGAGGCGGGTGATCCGGGCTTCCGACACGGTTGGGCGCCTCGGTGGCGACGAGTTCATGTGGATCCTGCCAGACACCAACTCCAGTGATGCCGTGAAGGCGGTGGAGCGTGCTCGTGAGCTGATCGCTCTGGGCAGTCAGAGCCTCGACATCGCGACGACCTCCGTCGGGATCTGCGATACGGGCTCGACAGCGGATCCCGCCGAGCTCGTGCGCCGCGCCGATGTCGCGCTCTACGCGAGCAAGGCCTCGGGCCGCAACCAGGTGACGCTCTACGACGCCGATGTCGCCGAGGCACTCGATGCGAAGGCTCGCGAGGCCTGGTTCGAGCGCTCGCAGGCGCTATCGGGGCTGCGTGCGCTTGCGCGAGCAATCGACGCCAAGGATCCGGCGACCAGCGAGCACTCTGAGCGCGTCGCGCAGTTCGCGGGCCAGCTGGCCCAGGCGAGCGACTGGACCGACGAGCGCGTTGCGCGCCTGCGCGAAGCCGCGCTCGTCCACGATGTCGGCAAGCTCGCCGTGCCCGACGCGCTACTGACCAAGCCCGGCAGGCTGACGGATCGCGAGCGTCTGCAGATGAGTGAGCACGTCGGGCTCTCGGCGCGGATCGTCGGCAGCGTCCTCAGTGAGGAGCAGGTGGGCTGGATCCGTGGGCACCACGAGCGGCCCGACGGTCGCGGTTACCCCGCCGGGCTGACCGAATACGACATCTCCGATGGTGCCGCGCTGCTGGCACTGGCAGATGCCTGGGACGTGATGGTCGCGGGGCGCACCTACAGCCGCATCAAGAGCGTCGATGAGGCCTACGAGGAGTGCGTCTCGCTCACCGGCCTGCAGTTCAGCTCAGCTGCGGTCGCCGCGTTGGCGCAGCTGTATGCGAGCGGCGTGCTGCACGCCGGAGGCGGGGGGCCCGCGCCAACCGCGGCGACGCCACCACCGGTCGAGCCGGAGCCCGGACGGCGCGGAGCGGCGGCCAACGTCGCCGGCTGAGCGACAGGACGACGGCGATGGCCTAGCCGATGCAGCACGCAGCGCCGTCGCTCGATAGGTTCGCGGGATGGACTCCGCCTTGGCCGAACTCGCAGACAGCCTGACCGCGCGCGTGCTCGAGGAGATGCGTCAGCTGGTGGCGATCTCGACGCCGTCCGGCGATATCGACGGCACCGAGCGCGCGATCGAGCTGTGCGCGCAGTTCCTCACAGGCTGGTCAGTCGAGCGCCTACCGTGCTCGACGAGTGGCTGTGCGCCGGATCTGCTCGCGACCGTGACGGGCAACGGGCGCCGCCGGCTGCTCTTCCTTGGGCACCTGGACACGGTCGTCTCACACGCAGAGCATCAGTCCGCGCGCGCTGACGGGGAGCGGCTCTACGGGTCCGGTACCGCCGACATGAAGGGTGGCGTGGCGCTCTCGCTTGCCGTCGCGCGCGCCTGCGCCGAGCAACCCGATGGCTACGCCGAGCTCGCGGTGCTGCTGGTCTGTGACGAGGAGTGGCGGATCGCGCGGTTCGCCCACACCGAGCGCTTCGCGGGCTACGACGCCTGCCTCTGCTTCGAGGCGGGCGAGGTCAGCGAAGCGGGCGAGGATGGCGTGATCGTGCGCCGCAAGGGCGCCGGCACGATGCGCGTCCGCGCGACCGGCCGCGCGTCGCATTCGGGCTCGGCACCGCAGCAGGGGCGCAACGCGCTGCTGGCGCTGGCCCACGCTGCGATCGCGGGCGTGGCGGTGGCCGCTCCCGACGGTCCCGCTCGGCTGACGGTGGTGCCCACGATCATCAGGTCCGGCGAGGCGATCAACGTCGTCCCGCCCGCCGGTGAGCTCGTCTTCGACATCCGCGCGACTGACACGGCTGCATTTGCCGAGGTGCTCGCCGCCGTCCCGGCCGAGGTCGGCGGTGCAACGCTAGAACCGACGCTCGAGCGGGTGTGGCCGGCAATGGACTCGGAGGTGGCGTCCGCGCCGCTGCTCGCGGCCGGCGCTGCGCTGCTCGGGCGTTCGATCGTGCCACGGGCTCGCGGCGGGGCCAGCGATGCGAGCCACTTCGCGGCACTGATCCCGCTCACGATCGACGGGCTCGGCCCGCGCGGCGGCGGCGCGCACACGCCGGATGAGTTCGTGCACCTGCCATCGCTCAGCGAGCGCATCGCGGTCGCCCTGGCGGTTGCGCGGGCTGCCATGCTCTCTGAATGACCGAGGGGATCACCGACCGCTTCAGCTCGCGCTTCGTCGACCGCACGCACAAGCAGCGCGAGGGTCTCGTGCTGCTCACCGCGATCGTGCTGCTGATGTGGCTGGTCGAGGCGATCAACTCGATCGACTCGAATGGCCTCGACGGCGATGGCATCCACGCGCGCGACATCGGGCGCTTCTGGGGCATACTGACCTCGCCGTTCATCCACGCGAGCTTCCAGCATCTGATGGACAACAGCGTGCCGTTCGTGTTCCTGGGCATCATCATCGCGCTGCACGGGGCCCGCAGGCTGCTGTTGGTGACCGGCTTCATCATCGTCATCGGCGGTCTCGGCACCTGGGCGATCGGACCCGCCGGAGCGAGCACGATCGGCGCGAGCGGAGTCGTCTTCGGCTACGCGACGTATCTGCTCACCCGGGGCTTCTTCGACCGCAGCATCGGGGAGCTCGCGGTCGGCATGGTCGTCGGCGTGATCTGGGGCGCGGTGCTGATCTCGAGCCTCGTTCCACACAACGGGATCTCATGGCAGGCGCATCTGTGCGGCGGCATCGCCGGCGTGCTCGTCGCCTGGAGGCTCTCGCGCGTCGACCAGCACCGTGCCGACCACGCCGAGCAGGATCAGCCCGAGGTCGCCGAGCTGCACTCCTGAAGCGCACGGCGCTCGACGCGCGTTGGCGCTCGACGCGGACAGCGCTCACGAGCGCTCGCTAGCCTGCGCTGACGATGCGCATCTTCTCCGGAGTGCAGCCCACGGGCCGCAAGCATCTCGGCAACTACATCGGGGCCTTCGTCCCGCACGTCGCGAGCCAGGAGCGCGGTGAGGGGATCTACTGCATCGTCGACCTGCACGCCACGACGGTCGCCTACGAGCCCGCGAGGCTACGCACGGACGTCTATGACCTGCAGGCAGTGTGGATGGCGGCCGGGCTCGACCCGCAGCGCTGCGTCCTCTTTCGCCAGAGCGACGTGACCGAGCACTCGGAGCTGCAGTGGCTGCTGAACAGCGTGACCGGCTACGGCGAGCTCTCGCGCATGACGCAGTTCAAGGACAAGTCCACGCAACAGGATTTCATCTCCGCCGGGATCTTCAACTACCCGATCCTGATGGTGGCAGACATCCTGCTCTACAAAACCGACGAGGTGCCGGTCGGCGACGACCAGCGTCAGCACGTGGAGTTGACCCGCGATGTGGCGCACCGGTTCAACTCGCGCTTCGGGGAGACCTTCGTCGTGCCCGAGGTGATCATCCGCGAGGTCGGCGCGCGGATCATGGACCTGCAGGCCCCGGAGAAGAAGATGTCGACCACTGGGGGTACCCCACAGGGGACCGTCTACGTGACCGACCAGCCCGGCGCGATCATCAAGAAGTTCAAATCGGCGGTCACCGACTCCGGCCGTGAGATCCGCTACAGCGCGGACCGGGAAAAGGCCGGCATCAGGAATCTCCTCGAGATCCTGTCGATCGCACGCGGTGCCTCGATTCCCGAGCTCGAGCGCGAGTTCGACGGCGCCGGCTACGGCGATTTCAAGCTCGCCGTCGGTGAGGCCGTGGTCGAATACCTCGCGCCGGTGCGGGAGCGCTACGACGCGCTGCGGGCCGACGAACGCGGTCTCGAGGAGACCCTGAGGGTGGGTGCCGAGAAGGCGCGCGCGATCGCGGTGCAGACGATGCTCGGCGTCCGCGCCTCGATGGGTGTGGGGCCCGTTGGTCCCGGGCGCTAGCTGTTGGGCATTCTTCCCGCCTGAATGTCGCTATTTCGACATTGATGCGCAAGGTTGCAGCCGACCCCCGAGGTACCCTCGCACGCAGTGACTCCTGCCACCGCCAGCACGCGGCCGCTGCGCCTTGTCGACCTAGAGCTCGACCTCGAGGTCTTCAACGGTCCGTTTGACCTGCTGCTCACGCTGATCCTGCGTGAGGAGGTGGATCTGCTCGAGGTCGACCTGGCCGAGGTGGTGATCTCCTACATCGACCATCTCGAGTCGCGCGGCGAGCTCGACCTCGAGGCGGCCACCGAGTTCCTGGTGCTGATCACCTCGCTGCTCGAGTTGAAGTCGCGGCTGATGCTGCCCGGCGAGGAGATCGAGGAGATCGAGCTCGACCCGGGCGACGCGGCGGCCGAGCTGATCGAGCGGCTGCTCGACGCCCACCGCTACCTCGGTGCGGCCGAGCACCTGAGCGCGCTACTGCGCGACCAGTCTGGTTATCGCTTCCGCTCTGCGCCGCTGCCGGCGAGCCTGCGGAAGGCCGCGCTCCCGGAGGCGACCGCGGTCTATGAACCCAGCCGGCTGGCGCAGGCGATCGGCCAGATGCTGGTGCTTCCCCCCGAGGTCGACGTGCGCCACATCCCGGTCTCAAAGGTCACGGTCGCCGAACGCCTGGCGCACCTGCGCAAGCTGCTGCGCCGCGGTTCGTTCAACTTCGACGACGCCGTTCGCGACGCCGACCGCGTGACCGTTGCGGTGACGCTCTTCTCGTTGCTCGAGCTCTACAAGCAGGGCGAGCTGACGTGGTCCCAGGAGCAGCCGTTCGGGGAGATCCGGGTAGTCGCCTCGCAGCCCCAGCCGCAGCGCACGGAGTGGGCAGCATGAGCCTCTCGCTGGCCGCCACGATCGAGGCGCTGCTGTTCCTCTCGTCCGAGCCGCTCAGCGCCGACGCGATCGCCGGCGCCGCCGAGGTCGAGATCGACGAGGTGCAGGGCGCGCTCGAGGAGCTCGGCGCTCAGTACGAGGACTCAGGACGGGGCCTGGTGCTGCGTGAGCTCGCCGGGGGCTGGGCGCTCTCGTCGCATCCGGACGCCGAGGACGCGGCGCGCAACCTCTTCGCCCGCCCGCGCACCCCCGCGCTGACGCCCGCGCAGGCCGAGACACTCGCGATCATCGCCTACCTGCAGCCGGTGTCGCGACCGGAGATCGCTCGCATCCGCGGGGTCAACGCCGAGTCGGCAGCCGCAACGCTGCTCGAGCGCGGGCTGGTCGAGGAGTCGGGCCGGTCGCAGTTCGGCGCCGTGCTCTACCGCACCACCGACCTCTTCATGCGGCTGTTCGGCCTGACGGAGCTCGGCGAACTGCCGCCGATCAGCGCCTTTGATCCATCGCCGGAGGTCGAGGAGGAGCTGCGCGAGCGGCTGCTGCGGGCGGGCGAGGCCCGTACGGCCGTCTAAGACGGCCGCACAGCGGGCGTGAAGCAGCGGCGAGCGCCCCAGCAGGCCAGCCTCAACTGCCGGCGCCGACGGCGACCGCCGCATCGGCGCTCAGGGCGCCTGCGGCCAGCTGGCCGCAGGCCGCTGCGATGTCGCGCCCGCGCGTGAGCCGTACGGTCGCGCCCACGCCGTGGCGCTCGAGCTCGGCGCGGAAGGCCTCGATCGCCTTCACCGTCGAGCCCTGCATGCCCACGTCGGTGGGGTTGTAGGGGATCAGGTTGACCTTGTAGATCTTCGGGTCGAGGATCTGCGCGAGCTCGCGGGCCTGGCCGACCGAGTCGTTGACGGTGCCGAGCATCACGTACTCGACGAACACCATGCGGCGTTTGCGCTCGTAGAAGCGCTCGCAGGCGGCCAGCACGGCGGGCAGCGGATAGCGGTCGTTGACGGGCATCAGCTGCGAGCGCAGCGCCGGGCTGGCGGCGTGCAGCGAGAGCGCCAGGCGTACCGGCATCGGATCAGCCGTCATGCGGTCAATCCCGGGGATCCAGCCGACAGTCGAGACCGCCGTACGGCGGTTGGTGATGCCGACCTCCGGCAGCCGGCGGCAGGCCTCCAGCACGTTGTCGATGTTTATCAGCGGCTCGCCCATGCCCATGAAGACACAGTGGTCCACCTCCGTGATGCGGCGGAAGTAGAGCGCCTGATCGAGGATCTCCGAGGCCGTCAGGTTGCGACCGAACCTCATCTGCCCCGTGGCGCAGAAGGAGCAGGTGAGCGGGCAGCCGGACTGGGAGGAGACGCAGAGCGAGCGGCGACCGTCGCGATAGCGCATCAGCACGGCCTCCAGCGGGCGGTTGTCGGCCGTGCGCATCAGCGTCTTGATCGTGCCGTCGCCGGCGCGCGCCTCATGCTCGACCGTCAGCGTCGAGAACGGGACGCGTTCGGTCAGCGCGTCGCGCAGGGCGCGGGGGAGGTTCGTCATCTCCTCGTAGGACGCCGCCCCGCCGGCGGCCCACTCCCACACCTGGCGCAGGCGGTAACCGGGCTGGCCGAGCTCCGAAAGTGTGTTTGACAGCAGCTCAAGATCCATGCGAGTCCCTATGGTGACAGGCCCATGCGGCTCGCCAAGTTCCTCGCAAACGCAGGTGTCGCCTCGCGGCGGGTGGCCGATCAGATCATCCACAGCGGTCGTGTGACCGTCGCGGGCGAGGTCGTCACGGACCCGGCGCGCGACGTCGACGCCGACAGTGGCGTGGCCGTTGACGGGCAACCGGTCGGCGCCGCTGCTGTGGAGCTCGTCGTGTACGCAGTCAACAAGCCGGCGGGCGTCGTCTCGACGGCCAGCGACCCGCACGGGCGCCACACGGTCGTCTCGCTCGTGCAGACACCGCATCGCCTCTACCCGGTGGGCCGTCTCGATGCCGACACGACGGGCCTGATCCTGCTGACCAACGACGGCGACCTCGCTCACCGGCTGACGCACCCGAGCTTCGAGGTCGACAAGACCTACCGGGCGGTGGTCCAGCGCGGCCCGGTGCATGAGCAGGCGCTGCGAGATCTGCGCGCCGGGGTGACGCTCGAGGACGGGATCACCGCTCCCGCGCGCGTCACCCGCGTCAAGCCCGACACGCTCGAGATCACGATCCACGAGGGCCGCAAGCGCCAGGTCAAGCGCATGTGCCAGCACGTCGGCCACAGGGTCGTGCAGCTCCAGCGCGTCCGCTTCGGGCCACTGCTGCTGGGCGATCTGCCGCTCGGCGGCAACCGGCAGCTGAGCGCCAACGAAGTCAGCCTGCTCAGGGCCGCTGGATCAGCAGCCCGTAAAGCGGCCGGCGCGCCCGAAGTGCCCGACGCATCGCGGACTTGATCTGGCCCTGGTGGACCAGCCGCGGGCGGTCGGAGACCATCCGCAGGATCGTGAACTGCCCGACCTCGACGCGCCCGGCGGGGTGGAAGCCGCCGATCGCGTAGCCGGGCGCAAGGCTCGACGGGTAGAGGTTGCAGCCGGCGCCCCACCAGCACAGCCAGTGCCTGTCGGCGCCGGCTGGTGAGCTGTTGGCGACGATGTCGATCTCGGTCACGTCGTGGGGCTTTCCGCGCCCGAGCTTGGCCGTGTGGTCCATGTAGACGTGGGTGAGTGACTCGAGCCAGACGTTGCGCTGGAACACCAGCAGCCGCGTGGCATCGCTGCGCTGCCCGGCCCGCGGCCACGGCCCGAATGCCCGCGCCACGGCCGACCAGTCGGGCCGCTCCAGCGTTCCCACGGTCGCGACGCTGATGGTCGCGGTCAGGCCGATCGCGCACAGCAGCGCCGCGATCCCGACTCCGACGCGCCCCGCACGAGCGCCACCCAGGCCGGCCGCCACCAGGATCACGAGCGGCAGCCACAGAGCCAGCAGGTTGCGGGTCAGCAGCGTATCGCTGCCGGCGGCATCGACCAGCATCACCACCGCAAAGCCGCCGAGCGTGATCGCAGCGACGCCGAGGGCACGGGTGCGCTCCGCGCTGCTGGCCCGCTTGGCCAGCAGCACCAGCCCGGCGGCGCCGAGCACGAAGCCGACCCAGGTCAGTTCCACGTATCCATGCGAGCCCGTGCCGAGCAGGAACTGGGGGAGGATCTGGCCCAGGCGGTCGTTCAGCGGCGCCTTCTTGATCCACGATGCATTACCGGCGTTGCTCTGCGCGATCAGCAGCGGCAGCAGCGCCCCGCCGCAGGCGGCGACGAAGCCGACCGCCAGCCACGGGTCGCGCCGGCGCCGGTGCTGCGCCAGCAGCGAGACCGCCTCGGGCACGACCACCAGGGCGGCGTCGTAGTGGCTGACGAGCGCGATCGCCGAGGCCAATGCCCAGGCCGCGAGCCGCCGGCGAGTCGGGCGCTCGCGCGCGTAGGCGAAGGCCAGCAGGGTGCACGCGGCGGTCAGGACCAGCAGCTCGTAGGCCCGTGCCTCCTGCGAGTACCAGATCAGCAGCGGGCTGACGCTCGCAAGCGCCGCGACGCAGAGCGCCGTTCGGCGGTTCTCGAGCAGACGCTCGGTGGCGAGGTAGGCAACCGGCACCACCGCCGTTCCGAACAGGGCCGAGAGCGCGCGCAGGTCGGCTGCACCCCGTCCGAATATGTGGGTCCAGACCCAGGCGAGGATGTAGTAGACGTAGGGCGTCGACTCGGTCTTCGGGATCGTGCTCAGCATCCGCGCGAGCGGCAGCTTGACGAGCATCACCGTGTAGGCCTCGTCGAACCAGAGGCTCTGATGGCCGATCCCGTAGAGCCGCAGCGCCGCCGCCAGGACCGTCAGGGCGACGACCGCCTTTGTCACCCTGGACACGCCGAGGCCACGGCTCGCGGCGGCTGTGGACCGATCTCTCAGCACGCGTGGCAGGCTGCCAGAAGCAACCTACGCCTGCTCGATCAGGTGGCCGTCATGCAGCGCCGCGCTGAGGACCGGGATGAAGTGGCCGTCCTCGTCCCTGAGCGGGGCCGGCAGCTCGCTGACCCTGACGGTTCTGGGTCTCGAGGAGCGCATCGTGAGGATCCCGAAGTCGTGCACGCGTGTGCGCGAGACGATGCGGAAGCCCGGGATCGCATAGTCACGGTTGAGCTGCGAGGGGACGAGGTTGCACTCTGAGCCCCACCAGCAGAAGCCGCCCATGTTCCTGTGCGGGAGCGCCGCGATCACGTCGATCACGGTGATCCGGTGAAGCGTGGGCTGCGTGATGTAGCTCAGATCCTTGAGGTACAGCCCGAGCGGCATTACACCCGGGTTGTCCTGCACGAGGATGATGCGGCCGTCTCGGGTGTTCTGTCCCGGCGCGGGCCAGCGGCCAACGGCATCGGCGGCGAGTTTCCAGTTGGGGCGCTGGAAGCCGTAGGTCGTATCGACGCTGATCACGGCCGTGATCCCGATCGCGCACAGCACAGCGGTGGCCCCGATCCCTGCGACACGCGCACGGGCGGCGCCGAGACCGGCGGCCACGAACACAGCCGCGGGTATCCAGAGCGGGAGCAGGTTCCGCCCCAGCAGCGTGCTGTGGCCCGGTACCGCGGCCAGCAGGAAACCGGCGAGTGCGAGCGCGCCGGGCACGAGCGCTCCCTGGCGCTCGGTCCGTCGGGAGCGCCAGATCAGCAACCCGACGCTGACAGCGATCGTCGCGAAGGCCAGGAACTTGAGCACGATGCGGGCGTGTGTTTCGGGGCCGATCAGGAACAGCGCCGGTATCTGCCTGAGCCGCATCAGATAGGAGGACTTCGCGATCCAGTGGTTGTTGTGCGTGCCCAGCTGCTCGACGGCGAGCGGCAGCAGCGCGAGGACGACCAGCACGAGCGCCGCGACCCCACTCTGGATCGCGCGTGAATGCCGATGCTCGTAGAGCAACCAGGCGGCCTCGGGTGCGATCAGGATCGCTGCGTAGTAGTGGGTGACCAGCGCCAGCACGCAGGTGATAACCCAGTAGACGACCGCCAGCCGCCGCGGACGCTCGCGCACGTAGGCGAAGGCCAGCACCGTGGCGGCCGAGAACATCACGAGCATCGCGTACGCACGCGCCTCCTGCGAGTACCAGATCAGCAGCGGGTTGCAGGCGGTCAGCGCGGCCACGATGATCGCCGCGCGCCGGCTGGGCAGGAGCTTGAGCGCGGCGGCGTACGCGATCGGGATCGTGAGTGTGCCGCACAGCGCCGAGAGCGACTTCAGACCTGCCGGGCCGACGCCGAAGATTCGCGCCCACACCCAGGCGACGCAGTAGTAGAGCGGTGGCGTCGACTCCAGATGCGGGATCAGGCCCAGCATGTGTCTCGGCGTCAGGTTGGCGAGATAGGCCGTGTAGGCCTCGTCGTACCAGAACCCCTGACGGCCGATTGCGTAGAAGCGCAGCACCGCGCCGAGAACGATCAGCAGCAGTATCGGCACCGGCGGCAGCATGCCAGCCCGAGCTAAAGAGGCCGGCGCAGATGACTTTACGTTGTGGGGTGTGATCGTGGCCACGTGATGTTGGTATTCCCGCTCTGCCAGAATCTTCCGCTCATGCAGCGGTTGTTCGCGCTCAGGGGCGCCAATAGCGTGGAGCGCAACGACGCCTCTTCGATTCTCTCGGCCACCGATGAGCTTATGCGCGAGATGATCACGCGTAACGAGCTCACACCCGAGACCATGGTCAGCTGCATATTCACATTGACCGCGGACCTCGACGCCGAGTTTCCCGCCGTCGCCGCTCGCCAGCTGGGGCTGAGCCGGGTGCCGCTGCTCTGCACGCGCGAGGTTCCGGTGCCCGGGTCGCTGCCGCGGGTGGTGCGCACGTTGCTGCACTACTACGCCAACGACGATCATGAGCCCAGGCACGTGTACCTCAACCGGGCTCGAGTCCTGCGCTCGGATCTGGATTCGGCTCAGTAGTCTCGGACGCGATGGCACTCGAGTTCGCGGAGAAGACGCGGCGCATCCGGGTGTACCCGGTCGCCGCCGGGTACAGCCTCGGTCCCGAGGTGGCGATGCTCGCCTCCAACGAGACGAGCTTCGGCCCGCTGGAGCCGGTGGTCGAGGCGGCGCGCCACGCCGTGCTGGGCGCCAATCGCTATCCCGACCCCTCGTACACGGCGCTGCGGCGGGCGCTCTCGGACCGCTACGACATCCCATGGGAACGGGTCGCACTCGGCGCGGGCTCATGTGATCTGCTGCTCGCGGCCGGCGACGCGCTGCTGGAACCGGGCGCCGAGCTCGTCTATGCCTGGCCCTCGTTCAGCATCTACCCGCACCTCGCGGCCGCCTCCGGCGCCCGCGCGATCGAGGTGCCGCTGACCGCCGACGCAGTGCACGACCTCGACGCGATCGCGGCCGAGGTGACGGTCGCGACGCGGCTGCTGCTGGTCTGCAACCCCAACAACCCGACCGGCACCGCGCTGGGGCTGGAGCACATCGAAGCCTTCCTCGACAGGATCCCGGATCACGTCTGCGTGCTGCTCGACGAGGCATACGTCGAGTTCTCACTCACGATCGGCGACCCGTTCGCCTCGCTGCAGTTGCTCAGGCGTCACCCGAACCTCGTGATCCTGCGGACCTTCTCGAAGGTCTACGGACTCGCCGGGCTGCGCGTCGGCTACGCGCTGTGCGGCAGCGAGCCGTTCCGGATCGCCGTCGACCAGGTGCGCCAGCCCTTCTACCTGACGGGCGCGGCCCAGGCGGCTGCGCTCGAGGCGCTGAAGTACCAGGACGAGGTGGAGCGCCGCGTGGTCGCGACGGTCGCCGCCCGCACGACGGTCACCGAGGCGCTGCGCGAGCGCGGTTACTGGGTGGCCGAGAGTGACGCCAACTTCGTCTGGGTGCGCCTCGCGCAGGACGGGCAGGATGGCCCCGTGGTCGACGCCCTGGGCGAGCGCGGGGTGGTCGTGCGTGCCGGCACCGCGCTTGGCGGCCCCGGCTACGCCCGTGTGACGCTCGGCACCGACGCCGAGAACGAGCGTTTCCTGAGCGCTCTCGCCGACATCTAGGTTCTGCCGGCGGCCCTTTCGGCCTCGACAGCCGTGCTAGATTCAGCGCCAGACGCGTATGAACGACCTTCGCCCCAATACCTTCGGCTGGTCCTTTTACGCGCGGTATTACGCCTGGCGATTTAGCTAGGCGCTCGGCTGCACACCCCTTTCGTCCGGTCACAGGCGCGCGGACGAGCCTAGGAGGAGCCGAGCGCCGGCAGTCATTGCGCCATGCCGCACGGAGTAACGGCGGCTGCTGTTTTTCGTACAGTCAATGGAGCTTTGAGAGGATCGAGACGATGAACCCCCAGAGGAAGAGCCAAGCGTGATGACCGTGATCCGCGCAAATCAGGGTGACGCGGTCCGCGACCAGCGGATCGAGCGCCTCGTACCGCTGATCACCCCGCAGGAGCTCTTCGACGAGCTGCCGCTGGACGATGAGCGGGTTACCACGTTGCTGAACGCCCGCGCCGGCGCCCACGCCGTGCTCGACGGCGACGACGACCGCCTGCTGGTCGTCGTCGGTCCCTGCAGCGTCCACGACGTCGGCGCCGCGCGCGACTACGCCGAGCAGCTGAGCGCCGAGGCCAGGCGTCTGTCAGACGATCTGCTGGTCGTGATGCGCGTGTACTTCGAGAAGCCGCGCACGACCGTCGGTTGGAAGGGCCTGATCAACGATCCCCACCTCGACGGCTCCGGTGACGTGAACACGGGCCTGCGCATGGCCCGCCGGTTCCTGCTGGAGGCACTCGGCGTGGGTCTGCCGGTCGGTTGCGAATTCCTCGACCCGATCACCCCGCAGTACATCTCCGACCTCGTCAGCTGGGGCGCGATCGGCGCCCGCACGACCGAGAGCCAGATCCACCGTCAGCTCGGGTCGGGCCTGTCGATGCCGGTCGGATACAAGAACCGCACCGACGGCAATCTGCAGGTCGCCGTTGACGCCGTGCGTGCGGCGGCAGCCCGGCACGCGTTTGCCGGCATCGACGCCGACGGCCGCTCCGCGATCCTGCACACGCGCGGCAATCGCGACTGCCACATCATCCTGCGCGGCGGCAAGTCGGGCACGAACTTCGACGCCGAGTCCGTCGCCAGGGCCAACGCGCTGCTGCGCGAGTCACATCTGCCCGAGCGCGTGATCATCGACCTCTCGCACGACAACAGCGGCAAGCGCCCCGAGCGCCAGCCCGACGTCGCCCGCACCGTCGGCGAGCAGGTTGCCGGCGGAGACAGGACGATCACGGGCGTGATGATCGAGTCGTTTCTGGTCGAGGGCAACCAGTCACCCGGTCCGATCGACACGCTCACCTACGGGCAGTCGATCACCGACGGCTGCATCGGCTGGGAGACGACGGTCGAGGTGCTCGACGAGCTCGCCGCGGCGGTGCGTTCGCGCCGCACGAAGACCAGCCAGTGAACCTTGCGCGTCGCGGTCGTAGGCCTTGGTCTGATCGGCGGCTCGATCGCGCTGGCGGCGCGCGAGCGGCTCGCGGCTGAGGTCACCGGCTGGGACTCCGAGTCGGCCGCGATCGAAGCGGCCCTCCGACGGGGTGCGATCTCCTCCGGCGCCGGCTCGCTTGCCAGCGCCGTCGCCGAAGCGGACGTGGTGTTCACGGCCGCACCGGTCGGCGCGCTGCCGCAGCTGGTTGCCGAGGTCCTGGCGCACGCTCCCGCAGATTCCGTCGTCAGCGACGTCGGCTCGACCAAGCGCACGATCGTCGAGGCGATCTCCGATCCGCGCTTCATCGGCGGCCACCCGCTGGCAGGTGCCGAGACCAGCGGTGTGCAGAACGCGAGCGCCGATCTCTTCGACGGCGGCACCTGGTACCTGACACCCGGCGTCGACACCGCCGCGCAGGCCGCAACGCGAGTCGAGGAGCTGATCGGCGCGTTCGGCGCCACCGTCGCGCGGCTCGATGCCGCCGCGCACGATCGCCTGATGGCTGCCGTCTCACATCTGCCACATGTCTTCGCCAACGTGCTGCTGGCGCACCTGCTGGCCACCGGCGCGCCACCCGCGCTCGGCCCAAGCTTCCGCGACGCCACCCGCGTGGCCGGCTCGAACCCGGCCGTCTGGGGCTCGATCTACCTGGATAACCGTGCCGAGGTCGCGCGGGCCATCGACCACGCCATCGAGCTGCTCTCGGCCGTGCGCGACCAGCTCGATCGCGCCGACGGCGACGCGCTGATGCGCTGGTGCGAGCAGGCCGCGGCCGACCGTGCGAGGCTCCAGCGATGAGTGACTGTGTACATGTCGCCCCCGGCGATCCGCCGGCGCGCTGGTCCGTCAGAGTGCCCGGCTCGAAGAGCATCACCAACCGGGCGCTGCTGCTGGCGGGCGTCGCCTCGGGCCAGTCGCTGCTGCTGGACCCGCTGGTGGCCGATGACACGCGGTCGATGGCGGCAGCGCTGCGCGGTCTCGGCGTCGGCATGACCGAGCAGACCGACGCCGAGGGCCGCATCCACTGGGCGGTTGAGGGTCTCGGCGGGGGGCCGGTCGGACACGAGGAGGTCTACTGCGGCATGGGCGCGACCGTCGGGCGCTTTCTGGTGCCGATGCTGGCCGCCGGCCGTGGCCGCTTCGCGGTCGACGCCCACCCGCAGCTGCGCCGCCGTCCACTCGGGCCGGTGCTGGCCGCGCTGCGCGCGCAGGGCGCCGCGATCGACGGTGAGGCTTTTCCGCTCGTGATCGGCGCCTCCGGGCTTTCCGGGGGTGAGGTGCAGGTCGACGCCTCCATCTCCAGCCAGTTCCTGTCGGGGCTGCTGATGGCGGCGCCGTTCTCCAGAACCGACACGCGGCTGCGCTTCGAGAGCCTGGTCAGCAGGCCGTACCTGGATCTGACGCTGAACGCGATGCGGGCGTTCGGAGTCGGCGCGACGGTGGCCGCGCACGAGATCTCGGTCGGGCGCGGCGGCTACCGCGCCAGCGAGTTCCGCGTGGAGCCCGACGCCTCCACCGCGTCCTACTTCCTGGCCAGTGCAGCGCTCACCGGAACGACCGTACGTCTGCTCGGTCTCGGTCGCCAGACCACGGCCCAGGGCGACATCGAGCTCGTCGACTTCCTGCAGCGCATGGGCTGCACGGTGCGCCACGGCGACTCGCTGGAGCTGACTGGCCCAGCGCAGCTGCACGGCATCGAAGCGAACATGGGCAACAGCTCCGACGTGTTCATGACGCTTGCCTGCGTGGCGGTGTTCGCCGACAGTCCCAGCACGATCACGGGCATCGGCCACGCCCGCGTGAAGGAATCAGACAGGATCACGGCGTGCGCCGAGAACCTGCGCCGCTTGGGGATCGAGGTGGACGAGGGGCCGGACTACCTGCGCGTCTATCCCGGCGAACCACAGGGAACGTGGCTTCCGACATACGACGATCACCGCGTGGCGATGGCGTTCTCGTTGGTCGGAACCCGCGACGCGGTGACGCTCGAGGACCCGGGCGTCGTCAGCAAGACCTGCCCCGAGTTCTTTCAGCTCTGGCGCGAGACCGGCGCCACGGTGATCATGGGGGAGAGCTGATGGTCGTCGCGATCGACGGTCCCGCCGGGGCCGGGAAGTCGACCGTCGCCAAGGCCGTCGCCGAGGCGCTCAACTTCACCTATCTCGACACCGGTGCGATGTATCGCTGCGTTGCGCTCGCGACGCTGCGAACGGACGCGCCCGCCGCAGAGCTCGCGTCGCAACTGAAGATCTCACTCGGTGAGCGCGTGGAACTCGACGGCGAGGATGTGACCGACGCGATCCGCACGCCCGAGGTGTCGGAGCGCGCCTCGCGGGTCGCGGCGGAACCGGCTGTCCGGCGGGCGATGGTCGAGCAGCAGCGGCGCATGATGAGCGACGGGGGCGACTGGGTGGCGGAGGGCCGCGACATCGGCACCGTGGTGTTGCCTGACGCCGAGCTCAAGGTGTTTCTCACCGCGGATCCCGCCGAGCGCGCCGCCCGGCGAGCGACCGAGCTCGGGCTCGACGTCGCGACCGTACTTGCGGATCAGACGATCCGCGACGACCGCGACCGCGGCCGTGCCGACTCTCCGCTGCGACCGGCCCCCGGCGCCGTCGAGTTCGACACGACCGGGCTCCCGCTCGAGCAGGTGGTCGAGCGGGTGGTGGCGTTGGCACACACCCGTCACACGTCGTGACGAAGCCGTAACACCCCTACACCCCCAGCATGGGGGTTTAGCACTTACCACGGCACCGACTACGCTCGGAGCGCAATGAAGGTCGCAATCGTGGGATATCCCAACGTCGGCAAGTCCTCGCTCGTCAATCGGCTCACCGAGTCGCGCGAGGCGGTCGTGCATGAGCTCTCCGGCGTGACCCGTGACCGCAAGGAGCTCGAGACAGAGTGGAACGGTCGCCCGCTGACGCTGATCGACACCGGTGGTGTCGATCTCGAGGAGATCGACGATCTGGCCCGCCAGATTCAGCAGCAGTCGCGCGACGCGCTGACCGAAGCGGACGTCGCCGTGCTGGTGGTCGACGCCCGGGCGGGCGTGCGGCCCGGTGACCTCGACATGGCCGACCTATTGCGCAGGGTCACGATCCCCGTGATCGTCGCCGCCAACAAGGTCGATTCGGTCAAGGATCTGTCGCTCGCCTACGAGTTCCACCAGCTCGGCCTCGGCGAGCCGGTCGCCGTCTCCGCCGCGCAGGGGCTCGGCACCGGTGACCTGCTCGATCGGATCGTCGAGGTCGGGCCCGAACACGATCGCGAGCCCTCGCCCGAGGACCCGATCCGCCTTGCTCTTATCGGTCGGCCCAACGTCGGCAAGTCCTCGCTGGTGAACCGCTTCCTCGGCTCCGACCGTGTGATCGTCTCCGACGTCGCCGGCACCACGCGCGACGCGATCGATCTGCCGATGACCTTCGAGGGGCGTGAGATCGTGCTGGTCGACACCGCCGGCCTGCGCCGACAGGCCAAAGTGGGGGAGTCGCTGGAGTACTACACCGCGTTGCGCTCGCAGCGCGCGGCGCAGCGCGCCGACGTCGCACTGGTCATCTGCGACGCGACCGACGGCGTCACCTCGCAGGACTTCCGCGTCGCCGAGATGGCGATGAAGGCCGGCTGCGCAACCGCGCTGGTGCTCAACAAATGGGATCTGCAGGCCGTGCAGGGCGGAGCCGTCGGCCCGGACGAGCTCGACCACGAGCGGATACGCGTGAACCGCAAGCTGCGCCTGCGCCCGCGAGTATTGACCGCCAGCGCCAAGACCGGCCGCAACGTCGAGCGGATCCTGGTGGAGGCTGCCGGGCTTGCGGACCGCAGCCGCGGCCGGATCCCGACACCACAGCTCAACCGCTTCATTTCGGACGTGGTCGCCAAGCGCCAGCCGCCGTCGAGCAACAACCGCCAGCACGGGAATCAGCGGCTCAAGCTGATCTACATGACCCAGACGGCGGAGCGGCCGCCGCGCTTCTCGATCCAGGTCAACTCGCATGCACTCGTGACCCGCGACTACGCCTACTACCTCGAGAACCGCATGCGCGAGCGCTACCGCATGGAGGGCATCCCGCTGATGATCGACTTCGTCGAACGCAATGAGCGCCGCGGCCGATACTCTTCTCGCGATGCTTGACAACGAGTTCCTCTTCACCTCCGAGTCGGTCACCGAGGGTCACCCCGACAAGGTTGCCGACCAGATCTCCGACGGCGTCCTCGACGCCGTGCTGCGCGACGACCCATACGCGCGAGTCGCGTGCGAGACCCTTGTGAACACCGGTCTCGTGGTGGTCTCAGGCGAGATCACCACCAGTACCTATGTCGATATTCAGGAGATCGTCCGCGAGACGATTCGCAAGATCGGCTACACCGACGCCAGGTTCGGCTTCGATTACGAGACCTGTGCCGTGATCAGCACGATCGACAAGCAGTCACCCGACATCGCCCAGGGCGTCGACCAGGCCTACGAGGCACGCGTGGCATCGGAGGACGAGCTCGACCTCGCGGGCGCCGGCGACCAGGGCATGATGTTCGGGTATGCATCCAACGAGACGCCCGAGCTGATGCCGCTGCCGATCTCGCTCGCGCACAAGCTCGCAAAGCGCCTGGCCGAGGCCCGCAGGAGCGGTGAGCTTCCATACCTGCGCCCTGACGGCAAGACCCAGGTCTCAGTGCGCTACGCCGATGGCGTGCCTGTGGAGATCGAGAAGGTCCTGATCTCGAGCCAGCACGCCGAGGGCGCCGAGGGGCAGATCCGCGAGGACCTCTGGGAGCAGATCGTCCTGCCAACGCTCCCGCAGCTCTACGACGAAGCCAAGCTTCACGAGAGCCTGCTGGTGAACCCGACAGGCCGCTTCGTGATCGGAGGACCGATGGGCGATTGCGGCCTCACCGGGCGCAAGATCATCGTCGACACCTACGGCGGCTTCGCTCGCCACGGCGGTGGGGCGTTCTCGGGCAAGGATCCGTCGAAGGTCGATCGTTCGGCCGCCTACGCGGCGCGTTACGTCGCCAAGAACCTGGTGGCGGCCGGTCTCGCCGACCGGGCCGAGGTTCAGGTCGCCTATGCGATCGGTGTCGCCCGTCCGGTCTCGGTCATGGTCGAGACGTTCGGCACCGAGAAGATCGGTCGGGGCCGCATCCTCGAGCTCGTCAACGAGCACTTCGACCTGCGGCCGGCCGCGTTCCGCCACTACCTGCGGCTGCACCGCCCGATCTACCAGCAGACGGCGGCCTACGGCCACTTCGGGCGCGAAGAGCCCGACTTCACCTGGGAGGCGACCGACAAGGCGGAGGCGCTGCGCGAGGCCGCAGGGCTCGACGCCGCCGTCGGCGCCTAGCCCCGTCGACAGACCCGGCAGCCGAGCCACCGCATTGATCGCGCGCGTCATCCCGCTGACGCAGACGCGCGCGATTCGGGGCCTGTTCGATTACCTGCTCCCGGCCTCGATGCGGGAGGCCGGCAGCGGTTCGCTGCTGCGCGTTCCCTTCGCCGGCCGGACGATCGTGGCGGTGATCGCCGAGATGGCCGCCACCTCCGAGCTTGCGCCGGAGAAGCTCGCGACCGCCACCGAGTTGCTTCCGGCCCGGCTCCCCGCTGACCTCGTCGAGCTCGCGGTGTGGATGGCCGCCGAATACTGCTCGACCCCCGCTCGCGCTCTGCAGATCCTGCTCCCCGCCGGCGCCACTCAGGGTCTCAATGAGCGACAGGTGCTGGTCGCCACCATCACCGCCACCGGCCGCTCCGCTCTCAAAGACGGCACCCGCCTCACCCCTGGCCAGCGAGCGGTGCTCGAGGCTCTCGCCGCAGCTGGACCGGCCGCCGCCGCCACGCTCGGCACCTCGCTTCTCCGTCGCCTCGAGCCCCGCGGTCTGGTCACGCTGAACCTCGCCGTGCATCGCCGCCGGGCAGCGACCCACGCGGTCTCATCAACTTCAGCTTCAGCGCCAAAGCTGACGGCTGAGCAAGAGGCCGCCTTGTTGCCCATATATGCGGTCCTCGCGGCGTCAGCCGCCCGGGCCGCAGATATGGGCGGCGAAGGCACCCGCGAGTTCCTGCTCCACGGAGTAACCGGCTCGGGCAAGACCGAGGTCTATCTACAGGCTGCTCAAACGACACTTGAGCAGGGGCGCGGCGTGATCATCCTGGTCCCTGAGATCGCGCTGACTCCACAGGCCCTCGCACGCTTTCAGGCGCGATTCGGAGATGTCGTGGCGGTGATGCACTCGGGGATGAGCGCCGGCAAGCGCCACGACGAATGGCTACGTCTGGCCAGGGGAGAGGCACGCGTCGCCGTCGGGCCTCGCTCGGCGGTCTTCGCACCGCTTGCGGACATCGGGCTGATCGTGGTCGATGAGGAACACGAGAGCTCCTACAAGCACGAGAGCGACCCGCGCTACGACGCCAGGACCGTGGCGCGCCGGCGCGCCCACGAGCACGGCGCGGTGCTGCTCGAGGGCAGCGCGACGCCGCGACCGGAGGCGGTGTTCGGTGCCGACCGGCTGATCATGCGCGAGCGCGTCGACGGCCGGGAGCTCCCGGCCGTCGCGATCCTCGACATGCGCGGGCTGCACAATCCGCTTCACCCGGACACCCGCCTGGCGCTGGCGGACTGCAGGCGCGGCGGCGGCAAGGCGATCGTGCTGCTCAACCGCCGCGGCTGGTCGAACTTTCTCTCGTGCGGATCGTGTGGGCGGGTCTGGATGTGCCCCAACTGCGACGTGGCGCTGGTCCTGCATCGCGCCGGCTCCTACGTGGCCTGCCATCACTGCGGCCATCGTGAGCGGGTGCCGTCGAGTTGCCCGGACTGCGGCTCGGTCTCGGTCGCACGCCATGGCGCCGGCACCGAGCGGCTCGAGCACGAGTTGGTCACCGCGCTCGGAGACGCGAGCTTCCCGGTCCTGCGACTCGACGCGGACGCCGCCGGGCTCGATGCCCGCGCCCAGATCCTCGCACGCTTCCATGCGGTCCCCAGCGGCGTCCTGATCGGCACGCAGATGGTGGCCAAGGGTCACGACTTCGCGGACGTCGGTCTCGGCATCGTGGTCGACGCCGATCAGACCCTGCGATTTCCTGACTTCCGTTCCGAGGAGCGCACCTTCGCCCTCATCACGCAGCTGGCCGGTCGCACCGGCCGCGGAGGGGTCGGGCGCGTGCTGGTGCAGACGCGCGAGCCGGCGGCACGGCCGATCGCGCTCGCAGCCCAGCATGACTCGGAGACCTTCGTGCGCGGTGAGCTGCGTCGCCGCAAGGCGCTCGGCTACCCGCCGTTCGCGACCCTGGTGCGGGTGATCTGCGCAGCGATCGAGGGCGACGCCGCCTACAACGCCGCCGGCGCGTTGCGCGATCGCATCGCCGCCGCCGCTGCCCGGTCCGAGCACGGACAGTTGGCCGTGCTCGGTCCGGCTCCGCTCTTCATGCTGCGCGGTAAGTCGCGCTACCAGCTGGTCGTGAAGGCGGCCGCGCGCGGCGCTGCTGTGGCCGCTGTCCGTGACGCCGTCGATGCCGTCAGTGGCGACCGCTCCCACCGCGAGGTCGCGCTCAGCGTCGACGTCGACCCGCAGTAGCGCTCAGGGCAGGTCCTGGGACTCGAGGAAGCGCTCCACGAGCCCCCGCACGACGGCGGCCATGGGAAACTTGTGCTGCTCGCACCAGCCCTTGAGCTCCTCATAGAGCTTCGGGGGAAAGCGAACCGGCACGACCTTCGCCTCAGACTGCGGCACGAGCCGGCGCTGGTGCGCCGGGATCCCGGCTCCGCCCGTCGCCGTGCTGCCGCTGAGAGCCACAACGATGCGGCCCTGCTCATCGCCGCGCCTGACCGCCTGCTCCCAGGTTTCGTTGTTCGTCAGGCCCTGCAGCAGCAGCGCCAGCACGACATCCTGATCCTGTTCGGGCAGCGTCCGGACGGCGCCGAGCAGCAGCTGGACGGCACGTTCTTTTTCGCGTTTCTGGTCCGGTATCTCTGCGATACCGCGTACGATATCGCGCAAGAACCACCGGAATGAGAAAGGCTTGGCTGAACGTCCGGCCATCGTCGGAGCCGGTTCGGAGCCGGCGCGAATAGACTCAGGCGCTGTGAGCGAAGCACTCGATCAGGTTCACGATCAGGATCAGGGAGAGCAGGCGTCGGGCGTCGATGAGGCCTCCGAGGTCGAGCCTCAGGACGAGAGCGAAGGGCTGGAGTCAGAGCAGCAACTCGATCCTGAGGTCGCGGCGAGACGTGACGCGGCGCTGCTGCATGTCCGCAAGTTCGGGGACCCCGTGCTCAAGACGAAGGCACGCCCGGTGCAGCGCTTCGACGAGCCGCTGCGCGAGGAGGTCCGGCGCATGGGACTGCTGATGGACGACGCTCTCGGGATCGGGCTCGCCGCAACGCAGATCGGCGTGCTGCACCGGCTGCTCGTCTACCGCGTGCAGACAGGTGCTCCGCTGGCTGCCCTGGTCAACCCGGTGATCGACTGGTCCTCCAAGGAGGAGGAGATCGCCGAGGAGGGCTGCCTCAGCCTTCCGTTCGTGCACGTCGAGGTCGAGCGACCGGTCCACATCCGTGTGACGGCCCGGGACGAGTACGGCGAGCCGATCCTGATCGAGGCATCGGGGCTCGAGGCGCGTGTCATCCAACACGAGCTCGACCACCTCGACGGCGTCCTGATCCTCGACCGCACACCGCGCGATCAGCGCAAGGAAGCGATGCGCATCCTGCGCGAGCGGCAGGAACAGCAGCACTCGGCGTGAGGACCGCCTATCTCGGCACGTCCGATTTCGCCGGCGCGGTGCTGCGGCGGCTGCAGAACTCGCCGCATCGCCCCGCGCTCGTCGTCAGCCGGCCCGACAGCCCACAGGGCCGCGGCCGCAGCCTGACACCCCCGCCGACCGTCACCGTTGCGCGCGAGCTGGGAATCGAGACCTACCAGCCCGACTCGGTGAACAGCGACCAGGCGCTCGCTCGAATCGATGCCGCGGAACCCGATGCACTGGTCGTGTGCGCCTTCGGAGCGCTGATCAGGGAGCCGCTGCTCTCACGCCGTCCGATTCTCAACGTGCACCCCTCGTTGCTGCCGCGCTGGCGGGGGGCGGCGCCGATCGAGCGAGCGATTCTCGCGGGCGATGCCGAGACCGGGGTCTCGATCATGCGTCTGACCGCGGGGCTGGACAGCGGGCCCGTCAGCCTGCAGCAGCGCCTCGCGATCGAGCCCGATGACGACTACGGGACGCTCGCGACCCGCCTGGAGGAGCTCGGCGGCGAGCTGCTCGTGCGGGCGCTCGACGAGCAGCCCGCGTTCGTCGAGCAGGACGAGGCCGGCGTCACCTACGCGGAGAAGCTCACAGCTGAGGACCGCCGCCTCGATCCGTCCGAGCCCGCCGACGCACGGGCGCGCCGTGTGCGGGCGCTCAGTCCTCATATCGGCGCCTACCTGGAGCAGCCGGACGGGAGCCGCCTGGGCGTCTGGAGGGCCCGCGTCACGGGCGACCGGCTGGAGCTGATCACCGTGCAGCCGCCCGGTAAACGGGCGATGCGCTGGGCCGACTACGAGCGAGGTCTGCGGCGGTGAGCGTCGCCCCCGCCCGCCGCGCCGCCTACACCGTCATCCGGCGAGTGTTCGAGCAGGGCGCCTTCGCCGATCGGGCGCTGCACAGCGCGGCCGCCGAGCTCGACACCCGCGACCGCGCGCTGGCAATGACGCTCGCCTACGGGACCGTGCAGCGGATGCGCACGCTCGACCATCTGCTCTCCGCGTTCGCCTCGCGCCCGCTGGAGCAGCTGGAGCCACCTGTGTTGGCGGCGCTGCGGATGGGAATGTTCCAGATCCTGTATCTCGGCGGCGTTACCGACTACGCCGCCGTGAACGAGAGCGTGGAGCTGGCCAAGCTCGAGAGCCGAGGCGGCGCGCAGCTGGTCAACGCAGTGCTGCGCCGGGCGAGCCGCGAGGGGGGAAAGCGCCTCGCCACGCTCGATGACGAGACGCCGCAGCGCGCAGCGGTACTGCACTCCGTGCCCGATTGGCTGGCGGAGATGTGGTGGCGAGAGCTCGGACCCGAGCGGGCGCGCGCGCTGCTTGCGAGCGTCAACACGCCTGCCGAGTCCGCGATCCGCGTGAATCTGCTGCGGACCACGCCCGAGCAGGTGAAGGCCGCGCTGCAAGCGAGCAGCGCGGCTCGCTACGCACCCCCGTGGGAATCCCAGGCCGGCCTGCCGGAGCTACCGGAGATGCTCGTGCTCGAGGGCGCCTTCGACGCGTTCGGCTCCGGGCTCTTCAAGCATGGCGCACTGATGCCCCAAGCGCGCGGCTCGGCCGTCGTCGCCCGCGTGCTCGCGCCGCGGGCGGGCGAGCGCGTGCTCGACCTCTGTGCGGCGCCCGGTGGCAAGACCACGCACCTCGCGGCGCTGATGGGCGGGGAGGGGGAGGTGGTTGCCGTCGAGGCCCATCCGGGGCGTGCGGGCGCCCTGGAGGAGACCTGCCGGCAGATGGGCGCCGAGCATGTCCGCGTCGTCCAGGCCGACGCGCGCGAGTTCCGTGATGCGCAGCCGTTCGATCGTGTGCTCGTCGACCCGCCCTGCAGCGGCCTCGGTACCCTGCAGGCACGACCGGATCTGCGCTGGCAACCGCGACGTGGCCAGATCGCCGAGCTCGCTCACAAGCAGGCACAGCTGCTGCGTGCCGGCGCCGGGCAGCTGCGAGCGGGCGGCTCGCTCGTCTACTCGGTCTGCACGATCAGCCGTGAAGAGGCCGATCAGGTCGTCGACGATTTCATCGCCGAGGCCTCCGACTTCAGCTGTGATCAGCGCTGGCAGCTGCTGCCCTCGAGCGACGGCACGGACGGATTCTTCATCGCGCTGCTACGGCGGGCGTAGCCGCTCGCGTTAGAGTTGAAAACGTGGACGATGTGCAGGCGATCATGGGGCCCGAATGCCCGAACTGCCACGAGCCGTGGCTGCGCCCGAGCGCGCTGCCGGGCCGCTATCGCTGTCTGTACTGCATGAGCCGCTACGAACTTCAGTCCGTCTGCCCGGACTGCGGAGAGCACTCAACGATCGTGCGCATGTCGACGACCGCGATCGTCGTCTGCAATCACTGCAAGGGCAGCATGCTCAAACCGCTATGAGAGAGGCTCAAAGTTGAGCGACGCCGAGCGCATCCGCTCGCGGGAGGTCGCGCCGTCGATCCTCGCCGCCGACCTGGCAAGGCTAGGCTCGCAGGTCGACGAGGTGCTGGCGGCCGGAGCGCGGGTGATCCACGTCGACGTGATGGACGGCCACTTCGTGCCTCCGATCACCTTCGGCCCCAACGCCGTCGCGGCGATCGCCGAGCGCGTGCGCGCTGCCGGCGCGATTGTCGACGTGCACCTGATGATCGACCGGCCCGAGCGTCAGGTCGCGGAGTTCGTCAGTGCGGGCGCCGACAGCATCACGATCCACGTCGAGGCGACCCCGCACGTGCATTATGCGCTGCAGGCCGCGCGCGAGGGCGGCTGTACGGCGGGCGCCGCGATCTGTCCGGCGACTCCGGTCACAGCGGTGGCTGATGCCGCCGCCGACGGCGTGCTCGACCTGGCGCTGTGCATGAGCGTCAACCCGGGGTGGGGCAATCAGACGCTGATCCAGCACTCATTCGCCAAGCTTGCCCAACTGCGCTCGATGCTCCCGAAAACAGTCGGAATCGAGGTCGACGGCGGCGTCAATGCCTCCACAGCGCGCAGCGTCGCCGAGGCGGGCGCGAATCTGCTGGTGGCCGGCACCGCGGTGTTCGGTGCCGCCGATCCGGGCGCCGCCTTCCAGGAGATCGCCGCCGCCGCCTGGGCCGCCGGCTGAGCAGCCCTATCCTTGAGAGGGTGCCAGTGATCAGCGACTCCGACGCGCGTCAACTGGAGCGCGCGATCGACCTCGCGGCGCTCGGCGGAAACCGCGTGAGCCCGAACCCCCGTGTCGGGGCGGTGATTGTGCGCGACGGCAGGGTGATCGCCGAGGGCTATCACCACGAGGCCGGCAGCGCGCACGCCGAGGTCGAAGCGATCCGCGGCGCGGGTGGGCAGGAGATCGCGGGTGCGACGATCTACGTATCGCTGGAGCCGTGCTGCCACCAAGGGCGCACCGCGCCGTGCACGGACGCGATCCGCGAAGCAGGGATCGCGCGGGTGGTCGTGGCCTCAGACGACCCGTCCGCACATGCCAGCGGACGCGGCCTCGGGATTCTCCGCGACGAGGGCATCGAGGTGGTCGTCGCCGACGGAGAGATCGCGACGCGGGCGCGACTGCTCAACCAGCCGTTCCGCAAGCACGCGCGTACCGGGCGCCCTTGGGTCATGTTCAAATCGGCGATGTCGCTCGACGGTAAGGTCGCCACCCGCAGCGGCGACTCCAAATGGATCTCCGGAGAGGCCAGTCGTGAGCTGGTGCACGAGTGGCGCGCGGCCAGCGACGCCGTTGCGGTCGGCATCGGCACGGCGCTGGCCGACGACCCGGTGCTCACCGCCAGGGTCGGTGGCAGCGGGTCCGAAACACTGGCGATCCCCCAGCCGCGACGTGTGATCTTCGACTCGCGAGCGCAGCTGCCGCTCGGTGCCCGGCTGCTGGACGGCGCCGCGACGATCCCCCTCACCGTGGTCGTCTCCCGTGCCGCCCCGCGCACCGCCACCGACGCGCTGCAGACGCGCGGCGTGGAGGTCCTCTGCGCGACCGGCGAGAACGAGCAGGCGCGGGTGCGCTCGGCGCTCGACCAACTGGGCGCCTCGGGCGTCACCTCACTGCTGCTCGAGGGCGGCCCGAAGCTGGCCGGCGTGTTTCTGGATGCCGGCGAGATCGACGAGGTGAGGCTGTTCATCGCGCCGCTGCTGCTCGGCGGGCGCGGCGCGCGCGTCCCGCTGGAGAGCGAGGGTGCCGAGTCCGTGTCCGACGCGGTCAGGTCGCTGACGCTGACCTGTGAGCGGGTTGGCGACGATCTGCTCCTGGCCGGACGGATCAAGGAGTGGTGATTTGTTCACGGGACTCGTAGCCGACCTCGGCGAGATCACCGACGTGGAGCGCTCCGTCGAGGGTGTGCTGCTGCAGGTTTCGAGCAGGCTCGCGGCCGAGCTGGCCGAGGGCGACTCGGTCTCGGTCAACGGCGTCTGCCTGACGGCGACCGCGGTCGCCGGTGACGCGTTCAGCGCCGATGTCATGAACGAGACGCTGCGGCTGAGCTCACTGGCCGAGGCAGGACCGGGCACACCGGTCAACCTGGAGCTTGCGATGCGCCTCGAGGATCGCCTGGGCGGGCACATGGTGCAGGGGCACGTGGACGGCGTGGGGCGGGTCGCGGCGGTCGTGCCGGACGGCTTCGCCCGACGGCTCACGATCGAAACCGCCCCGGAATTGCTGCGCTACATGGTCCACAAGGGATCGATCACCGTGGATGGGGTATCGCTGACGGTGGCAGGACTGGACGATCGATCATTTACCGTCTCGTTGATACCCGAGACGCTGGAACGCACCAATCTTGGACGAGCGGAGCCAGGGACCACGGTCAACCTGGAGGTGGATGTGCTGGCGAAATACGTTGAACGGCTGATGCCAGAAGGGACGGCACGGTGACGACAGTCAAGAGCCCGTTCGCCACGATTGAAGAGGCGATCGAGGACATCCGCGAGGGCAAGATGGTCGTTGTCTGCGACGACGAGGACCGTGAGAACGAAGGCGATCTGACGATGGCCGCGCAGTTCGTGACGCCCGAGGCGATCAACTTCATGGCCAAGGAGGGGCGCGGGCTGATCTGCCTGTCGCTGACGCCCGAGCGCTGCGACGAGCTCGGGCTCAACCTGATGGCCGCCAAGAACGAATCGTCGTTCGAGACGCCATTCACCGTCTCGATCGAGGCCCGCACCGGCGTCAGCACCGGCATCTCCGCCGCTGACCGCGCGCGCACGATTCAGGTCGCGATCGATCCCAAGACGAGCCCGCGCGAGCTCGTGCAGCCGGGGCATGTCTTCCCTCTCAAGGCCAAGGTCGGCGGCACGCTCGAGCGCGTCGGCCAGACCGAGGCAGCCGTCGATCTGGCGCGGCTGGCGGGCCTGATCCCGGCCGGCGTGATCTGCGAGGTCATGAATGACGACGGCACGATGGCGCGGGTGCCCGACCTGACCGAATACTGTGCGCGCCACGGCCTGAAGATGATCACAGTGGCGGACCTCGTCGCCTACCGGCGGCGCACCGAGAAGCTGGTGGAGCGCGTCGTCTCGACGCGGCTGCCGACGGCCTTCGGAGACTTCGTGGCGGTCGGCTACCGCTCGATGCTCGACGGCAAGCACCACGTCGCGCTGGTCAAGGGCGAGGTCGACACGGAGCAGGATGTGCTGGTGCGCGTCCACTCCGAATGCCTCACGGGCGATGTCTTCCACTCGCTGCGCTGTGACTGCGGCGAGCAGCTCGAATCGGCGCTGACGATCATCGAGCAGGAGGGCACCGGTGTGCTGCTCTATCTGAGCCAGGAGGGCCGCGGGATCGGCCTGCTCAACAAGCTGCGCGCCTACAAGCTGCAGGAGGAGGGGCTCGACACGGTCGAGGCCAATCTCCGCCTCGGACTGCCCGCGGACCTGCGCGACTACGGCATCGGCGCGCAGATTCTGGTCGACCTCGGGCTGACCAGCATCCGCATCCTCACGAACAACCCGAAAAAGATCTCCGGTCTCGCCGGCCACGGGCTGTCGGTCACCGACCAGGTGCCGATCGTCCACGAGCCGAACCCGCACAACGAGGCGTATCTCCGTGCGAAGCAGGAGAAGATGGGGCACACGCTCCATCACCAGGGTCTCGCGCTCGACGACGAGATGCTCCACGATGAGCATCGCGACCACCGCACCCGCGAGGACCGCAGAGAGGACGCCGATGGCGACCGATGACCGCGTCGCGCTGTGTGTGTCGCGCTTCTACACCGACCTCGCCGACGCGCTCGAGCACGGTGCGCGTGACGCGCTGGGCGATGCGGGGATCACCGGGATCGACCGCTTCGACGTACCCGGTGCCTTCGAGCTGCCGCTGATCTGCCGCTACGCGGCGGAGAGCGGGCGCTACGCGGCGATCGTCGCCCTCGGTGCCGTGATCCGCGGCGAGACCGACCATTACGGCTACGTCTGCAGCGAGACCGCCCGTGGCCTTCAGGACATCCAGCTGCGAACCGGCGTCCCGATCGGCTTCGGCGTCCTCACGGTCGACAACGCCGAGCAGGCACGGGCGCGCGTCAAGGGCGGAGGCAAACGCGACAGCGGTCGCCACGCGGTCGAGGCGGCGCTCGCCTCGCTCGCGGTCAAGCGCGAGCTCTCCGAGCGACCACGGAGGGCAGGCTTCGCGCTATGAGGTGGCAGCGATGAGCGAACCCGACGAGCAGGGGATCGAGGATGTAATCCAGATCGGTGCCGCAGCGACCGCGCTCGGGGTCAGCATCGACACCCTCAGGCGCTGGGAGCGCTCCGGGCGCGTGCACTTCGAGCGGCGCGGCAACCGCCGCTACATGTCGTCGATCGAACTCTCCAAGCTGCTGCACGAACGCGGATCGAGCGACCGTTCGAGCGCCCGCAACCACTTCACCGGAGTCGTCGTGTCCGTCAAGCGCGACGATGTCATGGCCCAGATCGACCTTGTCTGCGGGCCATTTCGGGTCGTTTCGCTGATGTCGCGCGAGGCCGCCGACGATCTCGGGCTCAAGCCCGGCGTCAGCGCAACCGCGGTCGTCAAGTCGACGAACGTGATCGTCGAGACGCGCTGAGGATGGGTCGTCGGCGGCCCGCTGGCCGCCGCCGGAACGCGTCGCGGCGAATCGGCGACCACCGCGTATACTCAGCCGCCGTATGTCAAAGATTTGTCACGTATGCGCCAAGGGCCCGTCCTTCGGCCACTCCCGCAGCCACTCGATGGTTGCCACCAATCGCCGCTTTGATCCGAACCTCCAGCGCGTGCGGATCGACGACGCCGGCACGCCGCGTCGCGTGTACGTTTGCACGCGCTGCTTGAAGGCCGGCAAGGTCACCAAGGCCCGCTAGGGCAGCCGCGGACCTTCGCGTCCCGTGAGCGATCCTGCGATCCTTCGCTTCCGCGCGCTCGTGGAGGCGGGTCTTGTCGCGCTCCAGGAGCGGCGGCAGGAGGTCAACGATCTGAACGTCTTCCCGGTCGCCGACGGCGACACGGGAGACAACATGGTGCTGACGATGCGTGCCGTGCTCGAGGAGCTCGACCGCATCCTCGAGGCCTCAGGGCAACGCACGCTCGATGAGATCGGCCGTGAGGAGATCGTCGGCTCGGTCGCCCGTGCCGCGCTGCTCGGCGCCCGTGGCAATTCGGGCGTGATCCTCTCGCAGCTGATCCGCGGTGCCGCGGAGGAGCTGATCAGCCGGCCCGGCGAGCTGATCGACCCGGTGCTGATCGGTGCCGCGCTGGCCCGTGCCGCCGACCAGGCCTACGGGTCGGTGCGCAACCCGGCTGAGGGCACGATCCTCACCGTCGTTCGTGAGATGGCCAGCCGCGTGGCCACCGAGCTCGCACACATGTCCGAGACGCGGCTCGGGCCGGACGCGACCTCCGACGTGCAGGATGCGCTCGCCGCCGAGGTCATGGAGCGCGCCCTCGACGCCGGCCAGCAATCGGTCAAGCGCGGCCCGGACCTGCTCCCGGTGCTGCGCGAGGCCGGTGTCGTCGACGCCGGCGGCTACGGCCTGACCGTGGTGCTCGCCGGCATGGTCCAGGCACTGCGGGGCACCGAGACCGTTCAGATCGAGCACCAGGCCCCGGCCAGGATCACCCACCCGGAGCACGCCTCCAGCACCTTCCGTTACTGCACCAACTTCGCGGTCACCGGCAACGACCTCGACCAGCGCCCCTACACCGACCAGCTCGAAGAGCTCGGCGACTCGGTGCTGTGTGTCGGCGACCGCTCCACCCTGAAGATCCACGTCCACACCGATTCACCGGACGGCGCCATGGCGCTCTTTGCACCGCACGAGGTCTCGCGGATCGACATCGCCGACATGAGCGAGCAGGTCCGCAGTCGCGACGCGCGCCTGACCATGCCGGGCTCCGTGTCCGGTGCGGATGTCAACGCCGGCGCCGTCTGTGGCGGGCTTGCCGTGGTCACCGGCGAGGGTTTCCGCGAGCTCTACCTGGGGCTCGGGCTCACGGCGCTGGACGGTGGCGCGACGCTCAATCCGTCCACCAACGAGCTGCTCGCTGCGATCCACTCGGTGCCCGCCGAGGACGTGGTCCTGCTGCCCAACAGCTCGAATGTGTTCATGGCTGCCGAGCGAGCTGCCGAGCTGTCGGAGAAGAACGTCGTGGTGGTGGCCTCGCGTTCGCTGCAGGCAGGGCTTGCCGCAGCGGTCGCGCTCGATCCTCAGCATCACGCGGCGCAGAACGCGGCGGCGATGAACGAGATCCTCGGCGCCGTGCGCACCGGCGCCGTTGCCCGTGCTGCCCGCGACGACGCCGGTGGGCACTTCAGCACCGGCGACGCGATCGGCTTCGTCGACGATCAGCTCGTCGCCTGGGGCGATCCCGAGTCGACCCTGCGCGAGGTGATCGCGCAACTCTCCGGCGAGGCCGAGCTGATCACCTGCCTGCGCGGGATCGCCGCCCCGCTTGACGACCAGGCCGTGCGTGCGCTCGCGGGCGCCGACATCGAGCTCGAGCTCTCAGCCGGTGGCCAGGAGAGCTACTGGTGGCTGCTCACGGCTGAGTAGCCGGCGAGCGGGCCGCAGCTAGGA
>DASZLT010000035.1:0-1670 GCA_035552235.1 Solirubrobacteraceae bacterium | reverse complement strand
GACTTCGGCGACGGCTGGGAACACGAGATCGTTCTCGAGAAACGACTAAATCCCGAGTCCGGAGTCCAGACGCCGGCGTGTCTGTCCGGAAAGGGCGCCTGCCCACCAGAAGACTGTGGCGGACCCTGGGGCTACGCCGATCTGAAAGAAGCGTTAGCGGACCCGCGCCACGAAGACCACGAGAGCATGCTCGATTGGCTAGGTCTCGACAGCGCTGAAGGGTTCGACCCCGCCGCCTTCGACCTAGCCGAGATCAACGAAGTACTCGGCCTAACGGTCCCCACGCGCCGCTGACCCACGCGTGGATGCCGCAACACCATACGGACCCTGCTCGCCGCGCCCGAGATGACAACCAGCCTGACCGCAGGCAAGTACCCATTGGCGCGGATCTCGTGCATCTTGCGCAGCCGGTCGGGCCGCGACACCACTGCCGACCGCTCAGGCGCGCTCGCCGCGCTAGGCAGGTTGCGTGTGGGTTTCCGTGCGGATGCTCGGCACCGGGTCGAAGGAGGGCTGGCGGTCTCCGGCTAGCAGCAGCTGCAGCTCTCGCCTTGCCAGGCGTCGCGCGCCTCGGTGAGCGCGACGGCTGCAATCAAGAGCGCGACTGCGGGGTCAGCCCACCACCATCCAACTACAGCGTTCGCGAGCAGGCCCACGAGCAGGGCAGCTGAAAGGTAGGCGCAGAGCGTCGTCTGGCGGCTCTCGCTGGTGGTTGCTGAGGAGCCGAGCGCGGCCCCGACTCCCCGCTTCGCGGCGGCCAGCGGCGGCATCGCAACCAGGGTGACCGCGGCAAGCGCGACGCCGGCCCAGCTGACGGCCGGGTGATGTCCTGAGGTCAGGTCACGAGCTGACTCGATCGTGACGTACAGCGCGAGTAGTAGGAACGACGCGGCGACAAGCTGCTGCGCGCGTCGCTCGGCGTTGTGCGAGCTGAGCCGGTCGCCGGTTACGAGCCATAGAACGACAAGGCCCGCGCCGGCCTCGATCACGCTGTCGGCGCCGAACCCGACTAGGGCGACGGATCCAGCGGTGATGCCGGCGGCGATCGCGATCGCCGCCTCGACCGCGTGCCAGGCCAAGCCCAGCCGGGTCAACCGTCGCGCGCGGCGTGTCAGTCGCTGCCGCTTTTCGCGGTCGCTGCGACCAGTGGTGATCACGGGCAGCGTTGGCGGTGGCATCTCGGTAGCCATGCCCAGGACGGTACCAATGTGGGGGCGCGGCCCGGCTCGATCGAGCTCGCCCGCAGTGCGAGGTCGGGCGCGGGAGGTTCCGGGTCCCGGCACCAGGTCAGATAGTCGCCGACGGTGATGCCGTCGAGTTTCAAGGCAAGGATCTGCAGTGGCATGGCGTGCCCGTTCGGTCCGGGCCATGCTGGTCACTGACTTTGTCAAGCGACTTGACTCAGGCGGCCCCTTGGGGGCCGCGGACGCCTCCATTGCGCCGCCGCTGATCGGCGCACGCCTTCGAGTTCCGTTCGAGACCGTGCAGGACTGTTCGCCGAACTGCACGAGCGGGGCTTCACCGACGTGGTCGCAGCACCTCGCATTAGCCCGGTCTGCCCGTGCGGTGCTGTTCGTTACCCGCGGTCATTGGAGGTGACGATTGTGGAAAGCTCCGTGAGGAGGCTGCGTAGTTGGGCGAACTTTCGGGATCCCAGTTGCTGCTCCCAT
>DASZLT010000034.1:0-84590 GCA_035552235.1 Solirubrobacteraceae bacterium | reverse complement strand
CGCGTCAGCTTTTTCCCGCGCTTTGCGTCAACCCTCCGCTCGAGGCTCCGCTCGGCCCCCAAGTCCGGATGTATATTCGCCCCCCGGCCACTTCTGTGGTCCCACTCACGAATACGTCTACGACTCAGCCGTTTGGAGCCGCCAAGAGTTGCCTGGGCACCTCGAGCTAACCCCTGCCTGGCAGGACATAAGAAGCAGATTGCGCACATCGGTGGGCGATTCCACCTACGACATCTGGCTGGCGCCCCTCGAGATCAAGTCGTGGGACGGATCTGTGCTGCTCCTCCAGGGCAAGCCCGGAACCGACAGCTGGATCGCCGACCGTTACGGGCGCGAGCTCGAGCGCTGTGCCCGCGCCGTTTTCGGATCCCCCGTCAAAGTGGCGTTCGCCGGCGACCCAGCGGCCGTTGCACACGATGCGCTCAGTAAGGCCGGGCCAGCAGGCCCGGCCGGGTTGGTGGGACCGAATCACGAGCGCTTCAATCCCCGCCACACCTTCGACCAGTTCGTGATCGGCGACGGCAACCGCCTTGCGCACGCGGCGGTGCTTGCCGTTGCCGAGGCGCCGGGCCAGGCCTACAACCCGCTGTTCCTGTACGCCCCTCCGGGGCTCGGCAAGACGCACCTGCTGAACGCGATCGCGAACTACATCCGTCGCTATGACCGTTCGACGACGGTCCGCTACACCACGGTCGAGGCCTTCACAAACGGCTTCATCGCTGCCCTCAGGGGCGAGGCGCTCGACCGCTTCAAGCGCCTCTATCGCGACGTCGACGTGCTGCTGATCGACGACGTGCAGTTCCTCGCCAGCAAGGCCAAGACCGAGGAGGAGTTCTTCCACACCTTCAACGCGCTCTACGACTCTGGCCGTCAACTCGTCCTCACCTGCGACCGGCTGCCCAGCCAGCTGACCGGGATCGAGCAGCGCCTCCGCGAGCGATTCGAGTCAGGGCTGGTCGCGCACCTGACGGCACCCGACTGGGCCACCCGCATCACGATCCTGCGCAAGCGCGCGCTCGTTGACAACGTCAAGATTGACGACTCCGAGGTATTCGAGGCGATCGCCGAGCGCGTCACCGACAACGTCCGCTCGCTCGAGGGCGCACTGATCCGGATCGTCGCGCACCACTCGCTCACAGGACAACCGATCGACCGCCGGCTCGCGACCACGGTGCTCGACTCGATCCACCCGATCGCCGTCCGCTCCGGCTCCCCAAACGGCAACAGCTCCTCCCCCACGATCCCGGCGATCCAGCAGCTCGTGGCCCAGCACTTCAGCCTCGCGGTCACGGACCTCACCGGTGCCAGCCGGATCGGTCAGGTCTCCTGGGCGCGTCAGCTCGCGATCTATCTGGTACGCGAGCTCACGGACACGCCACTGCAGCGCATCGGCGATGCGTTCGGTGGGCGCAACCATGCGACAGTGCTGCACGCCTGCAAGCGCGTGTCGGACCGCATATCTGTCAACAACGATGACGCCGCTGACCTCCAGGAGCTGAGCTCGGCCATCGGCCATCAACAGTGATGACCGCCACTGTTGACAGACTGAGCCGTTGGTCCGCACACAACTTCGCCGCTAGCTGCGAACAAAGCCGGACTTCTCCACAGCTTCCTTTACCCCTATGACTTCTATATCCCTTCGAAGGAGTTCATCGTGAAGATCTCGCTCGATCGCGAGGCACTCCTGAATCAGCTGCAGGCCGTAACCCGGGTCGCCTCCACCCGCACCGCGATCCAGGCCCTCTCGGGTGTCCAGCTCGTCGCATCCGGAACCTCCTGCGAGCTTCGCGCAACCGATACCGACGTCAGCCTCAGGGTCCCGCTCAATGCCGAGATCACGCGCGAGGGAACCGTCGTCCTCCCGGCGCGCCTGTTCCTCGATGTCGTGCGCGCGCTGCCGCAGCCATCCGTCTCACTCGAGCTGCGCCCCGCCGAGCAGGACGTCGAAGTGCTCTCGGGCAGCGCCAACTTCCACATTCGCACGCTCCGCTCCGAGGACTTTCCGCCGTTCCCCGAGCTGGACCCGAGCTCCGCCATCTCGCTTCCCGTCAAGGCCTTCGTCGAGACGGCGACCAAGGTCTCAGGATCGGCCTCACGCGATGAGACCCGACCGGTCCTCACGGGCATCCTCGTGTCCGCTTCGGGTAGCGAGGTCCGCATGGTCGCGACTGACTCCTACCGGCTGAGCGTCAAGGAGACGCAGCTGAAGACTCCGCTGGCGGCCGGATTCGAGGTCAACGTGCCCGCCCGCGCGCTTCAGGAGCTCGCCCGCCTGGCAGCCCATGCGCAGGAGGACGAGCAGCTGACCGTCAGCATGCGACAGAACCAGGTCGTCTTCGCACTCGGCGAGGTCGTGCTGTCCTCGCGCCTGATCGACGGCCAGTTCCCCAACTACAGGCAGCTGCTTCCGGAGGCGTTCGAGCACGAGCTGAGGATCGCCGGCCCCGAGCTCCGCGACGTCGTGCGCCGCGTCAGCCTGCTCGCGCAGAAGAATGCGCCCCTGCGCCTGTCGTTCGCACCCGGCGAGCTGACCGTCTCGGCCCAGACGCCGGACATCGGTGAGGCCCGGGAGTCGCTGCCGGTGAACTTCCAGGGCGAGCCGCTCGAGATCGGCTTCAACCCGGAATTCCTACGCGACGGACTCGAGGCGATCGAGGACGCCGACGTGCTGGTGAAGCTGATCAGCCCGCTGCGTCCGGGCCTGCTCGAGACCGGCGACGGCAGCGGCTTCGTCTACCTGATCATGCCGATCAGGCTGAACGTCTAAACGCCGAGCGCCTGAGGTCGGACGATGCGTGTCGTCTCCGTCAGCGTCCGAAACTTCCGCACCTATGAAGCGGCCGCCGCCCCGCTGGGCGGCGGCTTGACGGTGGTCTGGGGCCCCAATGGCGCCGGCAAGACGAACCTGCTCGAGGGCGTCTACTTCGGCTGCACCGGCCGCTCCTGTCGTACCGGAAACGACCGCGAGCTGGTGCGTTTCGGAGCCGAGACCACGCGGGTCTCGGTTGCTGCCGAGGATGAGCTCGGGCGGCACGAGTTGACGGTCGGCTTCACGCCCGGCGAGCCCAAGCGCATGACCGTCGACGGAGCCCAGGTCGAGCGTCTGCTGGACGCGCCACAGCGGCCGCTGGTGAGCGTCTTCCTCCCCGACCGGCTCGAGTTGATCAAGGGCGTGCCGGCATTGCGCCGCGCGCACCTCGATCAGTTCATCACCGCGCTCTGGCCGGCGCGCGCAGCCACGCGTCGCGCCTACGCCCAGGCGTTGGCGCAACGCAACGCCCTGATCGCCCGCCTGCGCGCGGTCGCGCCGTCGGAGTCGGCGATCGCCGCCTGGGACACCCAGCTTGCCGAGGCGGGGATCGCGCTGATGGCCGACCGCCGCGATGCCGTGGAGCTCACGCGTGAGAGCTTCAGCGACATCTGCGCGCGCCTGGGGCTCGACGGCGATCCTGGGATCGCCTATCGCCCACGCTCTCGCGCGACAGTCGCGGCAGAGCTTGTCGATGAGTTGCGGGAGCGTCTCTCATCGGACCTGGAGCGCGGCTTCACCGACCATGGCCCGCACCGCGACGACCTGGTGATCACGCGATCCGGCCACTCACTGCGGACCTACGGCTCCCAGGGTCAGCAGCGACTTGGGCTGCTGGCCCTGCTACTGGCCGAGCGGCGAGTGATTGGCACGCAGCGCCCGGCGGTACCGCTGATGCTGCTCGACGACGTCATGAGCGAGCTCGACCGCGACCGCCGCACCGCGCTCGTCGAACTGCTGGCGCAGGACGGTGGACAGGCACTGATCACGACCACCGACCTGGACCACGTCCCGGGAGTGTTTGCCGCGGGCGTCGCCAGGATCGCCGTCGCGCACGGGACGCTTGCCGAAGACGTGACCGCTGAGTCGATCACACGATGAGCCCTCACCGCCGGTCCCCGCGACCGATATCGGGCGCGCTCGAGAGCGTCCGCGGGGGCTGGCAGCCGCCCTCGCCACTGGGCCGTGCGCAGACCGCCTGGGATGAGATCGGCCGCGTCTGGGCCGAGGTGATCGGCGCCCACGGGCCCTACATCGTGGAGCGTACGAGCGTCGTCAGCCTGAGGGCCGGAGTGCTCACCGTGAGCTGTTCTGAGTCGGTCGTCGCCGATACGCTGGCGCTCGAATCGGAGCGCGTTTTGGAGCAGCTGAACAGGCGGCTTGAGGGTGATCCCATCACGCGTCTGAAGTGCGTTACCGGAAGCCGATGACGGGCCCCTCAGAATATGTGTGTTTGCAGGCAAAACGGCACCCGTCCGGGGGCGGTTCAGGGGCCGATATGTGCTATTCTTCTGTACACCAAGCTTCGACGCCCCGGCACGCGAGCAGCAGTCGTGTGATCGGGGCGTCTCAACGTCAATCGGAGGATCGTTGACGAACGACGACGGCGCCGAGCGCCCCAATACCGAGCAACGCTACGACGCCGAGAACATCCAGGTCCTAGAGGGCTTGGAAGCGGTGCGCAAGCGCCCGGGAATGTATATCGGCTCGACCGGCCCGCGCGGGCTGCATCACCTCGTCTACGAGGTTGTCGACAACTCCGTTGATGAGGCGCTGGCGGGCCGCAACGACACCGTCGAGGTGACGATCCACCCGGACAACTCGGTGACGGTCGTCGACCACGGCGCCGGCATCCCGGTCGCGACCATGGAGAAGGAGGGCAAGTCCGCGCTCGAGGTCGTGCTCACCGTCCTGCATGCCGGCGGCAAGTTCGGCGAGGGTGGCGGCTACAAGGTCTCCGGCGGCCTCCACGGCGTGGGAGTCTCGGTCGTCAATGCGCTGTCGGAGCGGCTCGATGCCGAGGTGCGCCGCGACGGCCACGTCTGGACCCAGTCCTACGAGCGCGGCGTGCCGACGGGTCCGGTGACGCGTGGCGAGCCGAGCGACGGGCACGGCACGACGATCACCTTCCTGCCCGACGCGGATGTCTTCGAGACGCTCGAGTTCGACTTCCAGACGCTCGAAGAGCGCCTGCGGGAGACCGCGTTCCTGACCCGCGGTCTGCAGATCTCGATCGCCGACGAGCGCGGCGAGGGCCATCAGGCCTCGTTCCACTACGAGGGCGGGATCCGCGACTTCGTCGCCTACCTGAACGAGAACAAGGACCCGATTCACGGCAAGGTGATCGACTTCTCCGGTGACTTCGAGGAGGGCTCGGTCGAGGTTGCGATGCAGTGGAACGCGTCCTATCAGGAGTCGGTCTTCTCGTTCGCCAACAACATCAACACGCACGAGGGTGGGTCGCACCTGAGCGGATTCCGCTCGGCGCTGACAGGCGTCATCAACAAGTACGCGCGTGATGTCGGCGAGCTCAAGGAGAGGGACGAGAACCTCTCCGGCGAGGATGTCCGCGAGGGTCTTACCGCGGTCATCTCCGCAAAGCTTTCGGAGCCGCAGTTCGAGGGCCAGACCAAGACAAAGCTAGGCAACCCGGGGATGGCCGGGTTCGTCCAGACGATCGTGAATGCGCGCCTCGCCGAGTGGCTCGAGGAGAACCCTCAGGACGCTCGCAGGGTGATCCGTAAGGCCGTGTCCGCCGCGCAAGCGCGCGCGGCGGCACGCAAGGCACGCGACTTGACCCGACGCAAGACCGCGCTCGGCAACTCGACGCTGCCCGGAAAGCTGGCCGACTGCTCGGTCAAGGACCCCGCCCTGGCTGAGATCTTCATCGTCGAGGGTGACTCCGCCGGTGGCTCCGCCGTCGACGCCCGCGACCGCAACACGCAGGCGATCCTGCCGCTGCGCGGCAAGATCCTGAACGTCGAGAAGAGTCGTATCGACAAGGTGCTCGGCAACACCGAAATCCAGGCGCTGATCACCGCGATCGGCACCGGCGTGCGTGACGAGTTCGACATCGAGAAGGCGCGCTACCACAAGATCGTGCTGTTGACCGACGCCGACGTCGACGGCGCGCACATCCGCACGCTCGCCCTGACGCTGCTGTTCCGCGAGATGCAGCCGCTGATCGAAGCCGGCTACATCTACATCGCCAAGCCGCCGCTCTACCGCCTGACACGCGGGCAGAAGCACCGTTACATCGAACGCGAGGCTGAGCTGGAGGAAATCCTGCTCGGCGACAAGTTCGAGAAGCTCGAGGTGACCGATGGCGCCGGCAACCAGTTCAAGCTGACGGATGCCCGTTGGCAGCGTTTCACGCGTTTGCTCAAGCAGTACCAGGGCTGGGCGCAGGCGTTGCGGACCGCCCACGGCCACGGGATCGTGAGCTTCATGCAGCAGGCCCGCCTGCTCGAGGGGGGAATCGCAGACATCGACGCATTGCGCACCCACCTGGGCCAGGGCTCCGATAACGGTCATGCCTACTCGACCGAACTGATCTCCGAGGACTCGATCGAGCTGATCGTGCGGACGATCGAGCTCAAGACCGGCCTGGCCACCACCCACCAGGTGCGCCGCGCGGCGATCGACGCCAACGAGTACAGGCGGCTCGCGAACATCCACAACGACCTCGCCGCGCTGGCCGGCACGCCGCCGTTCACGGTCAAGCTCGGTGAGCGCTCGACCGACGCCGGTTCCTTTGAGGAGCTGCGCGACGGGATCCTCGACGTGGCCCAGCGAGGCGTCGACTATTACCGGTTCAAGGGCCTCGGCGAAATGGATTCCGAGGAGTTGCGCGAGACCACCATGGATCCGGCGTCGCGCACTCTGGTGCAGGTGACGATGGAGGACGCGAGCGCCGCGGATCGAGTGTTCTCGATGTTGATGGGCGATCAGGTCGAGCCGCGCCGCCAGTTCATCGAGGAGAACGCCCGCCTCGTCAGCAACCTGGACATCTAGGAAGGAGGGCTTCTGAATGTCAGCGATTGACACCATCGGCGGCGGCAACATCGAGCCGCGCGGGCTCGAGGAGGAGATGCGCTCCGCGTATCTCGACTACGCGATGTCCGTGTTCGTCGGGCGCGCGCTGCCCGACGTCCGTGACGGCCTCAAGCCGGTGCACCGCCGCGTGCTGCACGTGATGAACGAGCTGGGACTGCGGCCCGACCGCAAGCACGTCAAGTGCGCCCAGATCGTCGGTGAGGTGATGGGCAAGTACCACCCGCACGGCGACAGCGCGATCTACGACACGCTGGTGCGGCTCGCCCAGGACTTCTCGATGCGCTACACGCTCGTCGATGGTCACGGCAACTTCGGCAACATCGACGGCTATTCGGCGGCCGCGATGCGCTACACCGAGGCGCGCCTGGACAAGCTGGCCGCCGAGATGCTGCGCGACATCGACCAGGACACGGTCGACTTCGTCCCGACCTATGACGGCGGCACGCGTGAGCCACTCGTGCTTCCTGCGCGCTTCCCGAACCTGCTGGTGAACGGTAGCTCGGGCATCGCCGTGGGCATGGCCACCAACATCCCGCCGCACAACCTGCGCGAGGTCGTCGCCGCCACGATCGCCTACATCGACGACCCGTCGATCGATCTCGAGGGCCTGATGCAGCACATCAAGGGCCCGGACTTCCCGACGGCCGGGTTGATCCTTGGGCGCGAGGGGATCCGCGACGCCTACGCCACCGGCCGTGGCCGCGTGCGGCTCCAGGGCAAGGCCCACATCGAGCCGATCGGTCAGGGCAAAGAGGCGATCATCATCACCGAGTTGCCCTACCAAGTTCGTCGTGACGGCGAGGGCGGCCTGATGCTGAAGATCAAGGATCTCGTCGACGAGAAGAAGATCCCGGAGATCAGCGATCTCCGCAACGAGTCCGATCGTCGCGGCATGCGGATCGTGATCGAGCTCAAGCGCGACGCGATCCCGAAGGTCGTGCTCAACAAGCTCTACAAGCACACGCCGCTGCAGACCACGTTTGGCGTGAACATGGTCGCGCTCGTCGACAACGTGCCGCGCACGCTCTCACTGCGTGAGGTCCTGGGCCACTACGTCGACCATCAGCGCGAGGTCATCGTCAGGCGCACCAAGTACGAGCTGCGGCGCGCCGAGGAGCGCGCCCACGTGCTCGAAGGGCTGCTGATCGCGCTCGACAACCTCGATGCGGTGATCGCCCTGATCCGCGGCTCGCGCGACCCGGAGACGGCACGCATCGGGCTCGTCGAGCGTTTCGAGCTGACCGTGATCCAGGCGCAGGCGATCCTGCAGCTGACGCTCAGCCGGCTGACCGCGCTCGAGGCCGACAAGATCGCGCAGGAGCACGCCGACCTGATGGAGCGCATCAAGGAGCTGCGCGAGATCCTCGGCAGCGAGGCCGCCGTGTTGACGCTGATCAAGACGGAGCTCGCCGAGATCGCGGAGACCTACGGTGACGAGCGCCGCACCGAGATCACCTTCGCCGAGGGCGAGATCGACATCGAGGACCTGATCGCCGACCAGCAGATGGTGATCTCGATCACCCACTCGGGCTACATCAAGTCGCTGCCGCTCGCCACCTACCGCCAGCAGCGCCGTGGCGGCGTCGGCATAACCGGGATGGACACCAAGGACGACGACTACATCGAGCACCTGTTTGTGACCTCCACGCACGACTACCTGCTGTTCTTCACGAATCGCGGCAAGGTCTACAGGCTCAAGGTCTACGAATTGCCCGAGCAGTCGCGTACCGCGCGCGGGCGTGCGCTGGTCAACCTGCTGCCGCTACGCGAGGGCGAGAAGGTCCAGTCGGTGCTCTCCACCCGTGACTTCACAGAGGGCAAGTACCTCGTGTTCGCGACGCGTGACGGCATCATCAAGAAGACCGCGTTCCTCGCCTACAACACCCCGATCAAGGCCGACGGCATCATCGCCATCAACATCCGCGACGACGACGAGCTGATCGCGGTGCGCCAGACCAGCGGCACCGACGACATCATCATGGTCTCGCGCTCGGGCCAGGCGGCCCGCTTCCACGAGGACAAGGTGCGGGCGACCGCACGCGACACGATGGGCGTGCGGGGTATGAACGTCAAGCACCCCGATAACGCGCTGCTGGCGATGGACGTCGCCCGCGACGACCAGGAGCTGCTGGTCGTGACCCTGAACGGCTACGGCAAGCGAACATCGATCTCCGATTATCCGGCCAAGAATCGCGACACCATGGGCGTCAAGACGATCACGCTGACCGAGAACAAGGGCGCGCTGGCCGGCGCCCTGGTGGTGCGCGAGCATCAGGAGCTGGTCTTCATCTCCACGGGTGGCATGGTCCAGCGCACCTCGGTGCGCGGCATCAACCGCTACGGACGCGCCTCGCAGGGTGTCAAGGTCATGAACATCCGTGACGACGACCAGGTCAGCGCCGTCGCGCTCGTTGTCGAGAGTGACTCGCCCGAAGCGGATGTGATCGAGGGCATCGATGGCGAGGCACCTGAGGACGCCGAGCTGACCGGGCCACTCGGGGAGGACGCCTCAGACGGCGTCATCGCCGTCGGTGACGACGGTGTCACGGATGAGACCGATGTGGACGTCGAGGACCTGGCCGGCGAGGAGCCGGATGCCGAGGACGACGGCGCCGACGAGTGAGCGTCAGGCGGCGTAGCGCTGGGCTGCGCGTGCACGGGCGCGCGCAGCCGCAAGCTCGCGGTCACGCGGCGGTGCCGATGTCTCGAGGTCGGCCAGCAGGTGGCCCGAGATGTGGGCGATCTCGTGGACGGCGCGGTGGAACGCCTCCTCGTTGGCCTTCGACGGCTTGGTGAAACCGCTGATCTTGCGGACGTACTGCAGCGCGGCGGCCTCGACCTCGTCCGACGTCACGGGCGGGTCGACGTTGTAGAGGGTGCGGATGTTTCGGCACATGCGCTCAGCCTACACAGCTTGTTCACGCACGATGAGCGCGACCAGGCCGGGAAGGCTATGGACGTTTGCCGTCAGAAATGACGTAAAACACGCCGGGCTTCCGTGCCGTGGCGACGACACGTTCAGTTCTGGGTGACGATTGCTATCAGTTCGCACCGCTCGCGAGGTGAACGCCCCGGCTCGCTATCGCTCGGCCACGCAGGGTCTCGCGGACGTGGAGCGCGCCGGCCGATCTCTAATCCGATCTCAATTGTTTCACGGTCACGATTCCGCGGAATCGTCGCTCCGAACGCTTGTATGCGATAGCGAACAGCGGCGGCGCTCCCGGTCCAGGGCTGCGGCAACGGGATCTCGAGCTTCGGACCGCATGCTCAATCCCGCAGTGGCCGACGCGCGCCGGTGTCGGTTACCAGCGGACCTCTACCCCGTAGCCGGTGAAACGGGTGTCGGCTGTGATGACTGGCAACTGCTCGGTGATCGCTTGCGCGACGAGAAGTCGATCGAAGGGGTCGCGGTGGTGCATTGGAAGTCCGCGGACATGCCAGGCATGCAGAGCGGTTATCGGCAGCCACGAGAATCCTTCATCGACGATTAGGTCCGGCAAGTCGTCCGGTGCGGTGAGCTTCCCGAGCGAGCGCTTGATCGCGATCTCCCACACGCTCGCGGCACTGACGAGCGGCTCGCTAGCTGGATCGGCAAGAGTCTCGCGGGCCGGCGGCGAAAGCGCCGCGTCGTCGCTCAGCCACCACAGCAGGGCGTGAGTGTCCACCAACACCCGGTTCACGCGGTGTACTCAGCGAACTCGTCCGGTGTCTGCTCGAAGTCGTCGGCGATCGCGATCTGGCCCTTCAGCGCGCCAGGACGGCGCGGCGTCGTTGGGGGGTGATACGCGACGATCTTTGCCACCGGGGTCGGGCCGCGACGCACGACGATCTCTTCGCCGGCCTCGGCACGCGCCACCAGTCTCGAGAAGTGTGTCTTGGCTTCATGAATCGAAACAGCGTCCATACGACGCACAGGGTACTGGCCTTAGTCCGCTTAGTCCACACGCCGTGGCGCTCCGACTCCGGGCTCTGGTCGATTCGTCAGCGGCCGCGGCCGCCCTCGCGGCGATCGGCGCTCGCGAGCAATGACGCCCCCCAAGGGCGACTACAAGAACGACGAAGGGCGCCGTCGACGCGGCGCCCTTCGTTACTACTTGGCTGGCATCGCTGTACTGGCACGTCCTCGCCGACGGGACCAAATTCGGCACCAGAACAGTGGTGTCACGGTGGGACTCCGCCTAGGGCGGTCAGCCATCCGACCTAGTGGCCGGACACCTCCAGGGTCCCGCAAGTACTGTCAGACAGGTGGACCACCTCCTTTCTCTGGTGGTCTACACATTACAACCCTGTGCGGCAGACGTCAGGCGGCCAGCGAGTCGGGCGCGCGGACCGACAGGTACTGCTTCCACGTCGCCGGAATCCGGGGGCTGGCGACCTGGATGAAGATGTCCGGATTCGGCGTCCGCGGGGGCCTTGCGGGGATCATGCCGGCCTGGCGCGGCAGTGAGTCGCCCTTGCGGCGGTTGCAGGGAGCGCAGGCCGCGACGATGTTGTCCCAGGTCGAGCCGCCGCCCTTGGAACGGGGCACGACGTGGTCGACTGTCAACTGCTGGCGTGAGCCGCAGTACTGGCAGGTCCAATCGTCGCGCGCGAAGACCGCCCGGCGGGTGATCTTGCGACGGTGCGTGTCGCGCGGGACCCTGACGTAGGTGACCAGGCGGATCACCGCCGGCCGCGTCAGCGTCGAGTTGGCGGAGTGCAACTGCCGTTCGGTCTGCTCGACGACCTCGGCCTTCTCCTTCAGCAGCAGCACGACCGCCCGCCGAACCGTGCAGACGTTGATCGGTTCGTAGGTTGCGTTGAGGACGAGCACCCGGCCACCATCAGGTCCGCGTCGGTGGTGCTCAGGGAGCGACGCGGACCGTGGCGGGACTGGTATCGGAGAGCCCATCGCGCCGCTAAGTCTATCGTGCGGGCGGACAAGTCTCGTCAAGAAGGCGTGGAGATGCAGCCAAAAACGGTGCATCGGCAGAACCGAGTAGCCACGCGGCATTCAGGCGGTATTCGAGAACCCCGTTGCGCCCCTAAAGGATCGGCTCACGATAGCCGATGGGGGGCACGGGACGGCCCAGCACAGGGAGTGCAAGGAAGGAGTTGCCATCCGATGGATGACAACCGGCTGCAGGTCAAACTGAAATACGGGAACCAGCTGCGCGGATCCGACGCGGTTCCCGCGGCGGACGTGGTGCGGCTCGGCCGCGCGCTCTATCAGCGCCGCGCCGAGGTCATCAGCCGTGCCGACGAGCTCAACCGGCGCGGCAGTCTTCAGCTCGATCCCGCTGCGCACGCGAGCGTCGCGCGCGTCATCGAGGTCTCGACCGAGGCCTTTGCCCGGTGGATGGCCGGCGAGGGCGAGCAGGCCGCCCGCGATGTCGGCAACGAGGCCGCCGCGATCTTCGGCCAGCTCGCGATCCAGCGCGAAGCGCCGCTCAACGAGATCACCAAGCGGACGCTGCGCTGGCGAGATGCCGCGCGCGAGGTCATCGACGAGGTTGCCGACGACCTCGGCGCCTCGCTCGACAGCCGCCGCGAGGCACATCGCATGCTGCAGCACTCGGCTGACGTGACGCTCGTTCGCCTCTGCGAGGCGTTCGAGAGCGAGCGCTGCCTGATCGACGACGAGCTCGCTCGCCGTCAGCAGGAGCTCGTCTTCATGGCCACCCATGACGCGCTCACAGGACTGCCCAACCGCACGCTGATCCTCGACCGCGCCGAGCAGCTGATCGCGCGCGCCCGCCGCGAGCACCAGCTCTGTGCCGCACTGTTCGTCGACCTGGACGGCTTCAAGGCCGTCAACGACGGCCTCGGCCATCGTGCCGGTGACGAGCTGCTGCGCTCGGTCGCGGCACGGCTCGAGAGCACGATCCGCGAAGCGGACACGCTCGGTCGCGTCGGCGGCGACGAGTTCGTGATCCTCGCCGACGGGATCGCACTCGCCGCAGGCCCGGAACTGGTGGCCGAGCGCATCCTCGACGCGCTCCAGGAGCCGTTCGAGATCGACGACGCCCACAACGGCCGCGTGGCGATCAGCGCGAGCATCGGCATCGCGATGGCCGACGCCCACAGCGCCGCCGACCTGTTGCGCGATGCCGACATCGCCATGTATCGCGCCAAGCTCGCCGGCAAGGGCGGCTACATGGTGTTCGAGAGCGGGATGCAGGACCAGGTGCACGCCCGCATGGAGCTCGAGATGGACCTGCGCGAGGCGCTCGCCAACGATGAGTTCTACGTCGTCTATCAGCCGATGTTCGACCTGGGCGGCCTCGCGCCGATCCGCATGGAGGCCCTGCTGCGGTGGCACCGTCCGCACGCTCGACCCGCAGGCCCGGATCAGTTCGTCCCGCTGCTCGAAGAGTCGGGGATGATCGCCGAGGTGGGCCGCTGGGTGCTGCGCGAGGCCTGTGCCCGCTGCGCCGACTGGGCGCACGATGGTCTCGAGATCGGCGTTGCCGTCAACGTCTCGGCAGTTCAGCTCGAGCACGACGAGTTTGTGCAGCACGTGAGAGACGCGCTCGCCGAGAGCGGCATCGACCCGAGGTCGCTGACGATCGAGATCACCGAGACGGCGCTCATGCGCGACGCCGAAGGGACGGCGCAGCGGTTACGCATGATCAAGGACCTTGGCGTGCGACTCTCGATCGATGACTTCGGTACCGGCTACTCTTCGCTCGCCTACCTGCAGCGCTTCCCGGTCGACGAGCTCAAGATCGACCGCTCATTCATCTCGCAGATCGACAGCCCGACGCAGCGCGATGCGCTGATCCGCACCTTCGTGCAGCTTGGCCGCTCGCTCAAGATCGAGACGATTGCCGAGGGCATCGAGGATCACGCGCAGCTCTCGCGGCTGCAGGAGGAGCGCTGCGACATCGGCCAGGGCTTCCTCTTCGCGCGTCCGATGGAGCCCGATCAGTGCCGTGAGTTCGTGGAGCAATGGGTCGCGACCGGCGGCGAACCGCTGCGGCGAACCGCTACGCCACCGGGAACGAGCCCAACGTCCGTAGGACGTTGACGCGTGCGCGCAGGCCGCTGAGCGCATCGATCACCTGAGCATCGCTCTCGCGACCGTCGAGGTCGGCGAAGAACATGTAACGGCCGAGCCCCGCGCGCAGCGGCCGCGACTCGATGCGCGTCAGGTTGACCCCGCGGAATGCGAGCTCTGACAGGCAGCTGACCAGCCAACCCGGCGACTCGGTGCCCTCACCCCAGAACACGATTGCCGTCTTCCAGGCAGCGGCGCCGGGAATCGACAGTCCCGGCACCCCGGCGTCGGTGCCCTCGGACGCGAGCCAGACGAAGCGTGTCTGGTTGCCGCTCACGTCCTCGATCCCGGGCGCGAGCACAACGCAGTCGTAGAGCTCGGCGGCCAAACGCGTGCCGATCGCCGCCCAGCGGTGGCGGATCCGCTCGGTGACCAGCCGTACGGCCTCCGCGGTCGAGCTCGCCGTCATCACCCGTGCCGCGGGCAGGTTGGTGCGGATGTAGTCGCGGCACTGCGCCGTCGCCTGCGGATGCGAGATCACAACCTCGATCTCCTCCAGAGGCAGGCTCTCCTGCGCGATCAGACACTGTTCGACGCCCAGCACCGTCTCGCCGACGATCCGTACGCCCTCGGCGTCGAACACGAGCGCGTCGAGCGTGACGTTCACCGACCCTTCGAGCGAGTTCTCGATCGGCACGACGGCGCGTTCGACGTCGCCGTCGCGCACCGCCAGCACGGTATCGTGGATCGTCTCCTGCGCAAGCAGCTCGAGCCCGCCCGCTGCTGGGGCGCTCAGGACCGCGGCCTGGGTGAAGGTCCCCTCGGGACCCAGATAACCGACTCGCATCGGCTGTCAGCTCGCCGTTGCGGTCTGCTGAGGACCCGTGTCGCCGGTTCCCGGCGCCAGGGCCAGCCGCACCGCCTCGGTCTCCTCAGGTGAGAGCTCGAGCTCGGCCTGGCCATTCCGGATCTGTTTGGCGTAGAGCCGCGCGGTGTCGCGGTGATGGATCGAGGAGAGCACGATGCCCGACTGGCTCGCGTCGAGCAGGGCGATCGAGGTCGACTGCCGCCCCGACATCTCGCCATAGGCGTCGTAGCGCACCAGTGCGCGATGCGCGACCGTGCCGTCGAGGCGAGCCTCGGCGTGGTCCATGCGCCGGTCGAGCCTCGTACCGAACTCCTCGACGTACTGCGCCAGCGACTCGAACGAGGACTGCAGGTGCGCCGCATGGGCGACGAGGTCACGTGCACCGTCGCCCAGCACAGCGCGCTGCGCCGCCTTGAGCTTGCGCATCGCCACCGTCAGCCCGATCGACCAACCGAGTGACACGACCGCCACCGCCCCCGCGGCGACCGCGACGATCCCGGCTGTGGTGTTCAGATTGTCCACAGACGCAATATAAGCCGACAGGCGCCGGATCGGCCCCCGCTAGGTGAAGGTGACCGTGAAGGTGATCGTGTTGTTCTTGAGGTTCTTCTCGCCGGGGACCTTGGCGACGTTCGCCGTAACCGAGTACGGACCCGCGGGCGGCTTTGATGGCAGCCGCACGGTGCAGTTGGCGGGCGCGCCCGCCGCGATCGTCGGGATGGTGCCCGTCCCGGCGTCGCTGACCTGCTGGATTTTGATCGAGCAGAGCACAGCGTTCTCGGCCGTCTGGCCACCGTCGGTGACATTCAGCACCCACGTCTGCGCCTGCGCGGCTGGAATCGTGTAGGTGCCGCCGTTGATGACCTGGATGTTGTCCACTGTCGCATAGTTGAGCTGGTCGCCATGCGTCAGGCCGGGCTGGTCGTTGTTGGCGTTGGCCTGTGCGGTCGAGAGCTGCGCGTGGATCTTGTCGGCGATCCACGTCTGGTTCAGCCACCCCAGGTCGGGCAGGGCCTGCTCGCTGTTGATCTGCTGCTCGCCCGCGGCGGTCCCGATCGGGATGCTGTTGGCGTTCAGTGCCTTGGCGATGTCCGGGGTGACGACCGTCTTGTAAAGCACGTCTGAGGCGAAGAGCTGCGCGGTCCCGAGCGAGATCTGGTAGACCGCGTCCTTGCTGCTGTTCTTGTTCGCCGCCTGCTGTGCGTTGTTGGCGATCAGCAGCAGCCCACGCTGGCGCATCTGCATCACCGTCAGCAGCGAGGCCTGCGCCGGCGCCATCTGGCTCGGCGTGCTCAGCGCCTGCGTGCTGCGCACCCCGGACTGGGCGTTCTGCTCGGCCTTTGCCAGGTCGGTGCTGATCCCGCCGAGATCTCCGCCCGCGAGCGTCGTCAGCACGTTCTGGGCATTCGTGACCGACCCGCTGATGAGCTGGTAGACGCTGGCGTTGTAGTTCTTCAGCGCGCTGGTGGTCGCGCTCGAGTCACAGCTCTTGATCAGCAGCGCCATCGCGATCACGATCACGACGACCACGCCGGCTGCTATAAGCCGGCGCGTTTGCACTTCTTGCTGATGATGGCTGCCGGGCGGCCGCCCCGACCCGCCCGGCGGGCGACCAGACCGCACACGCGGCGAACCGGCCGCTCGTTGGCGTCTTGTCTCCTGGCGGGGTTGCGGCTCGTCGGCCTCGTCGAAGAACGACAAGTGGTTTTCCTGCTCCTTGCGGGATCTTTAAGAGGCCCCCAGTAATAGCGGCTATTCCATAGCGTCGGCAACTTCGCAAGCGGCCATGCAAGCGACGTCACACAGGGTTTCTGCGCAGGGACGGGCGCCGATGGTGCGAACACCTATTAACACGTGAGAGCCAGCCAGCTTCCGACCAACGCCCTCGGCGACGAGCCGACGGCAGTCAACGCCTCACGTGCCGACACGCGTCGCGCCCCGGCCGAGGAGCCGACGCGCGCGCTCCGCACCGGCCGCCTGATCGCCGGCGCCCATGCCGAGACGGCGATGGTGATGGATCGCTATCGCCTCACAAGGCGGCTGGGCAGCGGCGCCTTCGGCACCGTCTGGTCGGCGCGCGACGAGCGCCTCGACCGTGATGTCGCCGTCAAGGTGCTGCCCCGCGAGCGTGTGATCCACGCGCGCTTCGAGCGCGAGGCGCGCGCGGCCGCGCGGCTGCAGCACCCGGCGATCGTGACCCTCTACGAGGCGGCCGTCGACGACGAGGGCGCCTATCTGGTGTCCGAGCTCGTGCGCGGGCGCACGCTCGACACGCTGCTCGAGCAGGGCAGGCTCTCGGATCGCGAGATCGTCGAGGTGGGCGTCTGCCTCTGCGACGCGCTCGCGCATGCCCACGGCCAGGGTGTGATCCACCGCGACGTGAAGCCGTCGAACGTGCTCGTGCCCAGCCGCAGTGCGGGCTCGGGCGACCGCGCCAAGCTGACCGACTTCGGCGTCGCCCACGTGATCGGCGGAGCGACGCTCACGCACACCGGCGACATCGTCGGCACGCTCGCCTACATGGCGCCCGAACAGGCCGACGGCCGCGAGGCGGGACCCGAAGCAGACCTGTATTCGCTGGCGCTGGTGCTCTACGAGGCGCTCACCGGGATCAACCCGCAGGTTCATGGCCGCGGCCGGCGCGGCAACTCGTTCGTGCCGCCGCTGCGGCGCCAGCGCCGTGACCTCGGCCGCCGCCTGGGCGCCGGTATCGATCTGGCGCTGCGGCCGCGACCGTATGACCGTGGCAGCCTGCTCGATCTGCGCGCCACGCTGCTGCACTCACTCGACGAGGCCGATGACACGCCCGGCGTCGTCGCTCCAGGCTGGCGCGCCGAAGATCACGACGACACCTGGGTCCAGGACGAGCCCGGGCCCGCGTGGCGCGAACGCGGTCATGAAGACGCTCCCCACCTACGTCTCTCCGGTGCCGCTGGCTCGCTTGCCAGCGGCCCCGCCAGAGCGTTCGGCGCGACCCTCGCAGCGGCTTGGCTCCCGCGCGCCGCCAACGCGGTGGGTGCGGGTCTCGGCGCCGCCTGGCTGTCAACGCATCTGTGGCATCCGGCTCCGGTACCGCCCGCCGTTGCGGGGCTTGCCGCCGCAGTGGTGGCGCTGCTGGTGCCGCTGGTCGGCTCGCTGCTGACGGCGGTGGCGCTCGGTGTGGTCTCGCTCGCCGGCGCACTGCCGGCCGTGGTCGCCCAGGTCGGCCGCAGCTGGTGGCAGCGGGCGCTCTTCGCGGCCGGCGGGCTCGCGGTGCTGGTCGGTGTCTCGCGTGCGACGCACCACAATCTGTACTGGCTGCCGGCTCAGATCCCGCCACATCGCACGCTCGAGCTGGCGGCGTTCGGCATATGGGCGCTGGGCGCCGTGCTCCAGCCGTTCCTGCGTATACGCCGCTTCCCGCTGCTCGAGCTGATCCTCTGCATCGCCTGGTCGGCGGCGCTGCTGATCGGGATCGAGGCCGTCGGGTTGAAATCGGTGTCGGGTGAATTGCCGGGCGCGCTGCTGGGCACCGCGATCATCGCTCGACGGCCACTGCAGGCGATCTTTGATGAAACCCGCTACGCGGTGGGTATACATAGCGGCGTTTCGTAGCATGAGGGGTTGGACAAGCAGAGTCTCAGCCACCTACCGAATAAGGCCTGCAAAACCAGATGCCCGTCCTCAAAAGCCTAGAGAGCATGATCGCCGGAGTCGTCGAAGGCACGTTCAGCCGTGTCTTCCGGTCCGAGGTGCGCCCCGTGGAGATCGCACGCAAGCTCGCTCGCGAGATGGAGGACCACCAGTACGGCACGCTGTCGCGGACCTACGTCCCCAACGAGTACCGCGTTTACCTCTCGCCGCGCGATCGCGACCGCTTCTCAACGTATGAGGACGCGCTCGCAGACGAGCTCGCGGGGTATCTGCTCGAGCACGCCCGCCGCGAGCGCTTCGCGCTGCTCTCACGGCCGCTGATCGAGTTCGAGACCGACGAGCGTCTGCGGCTGGGGGAGTTCGGGATCGAGACCGCCGTGGTGCAGCCGGAGGACGAGCCGGGGCCGGCCTACGCTCCGGACCCCGAGCCGGTCGGGCGCACGATGGTCTTCAGCGCCGCCCAGCGCATTGCCGAGCCACTCGAGGAGAACGCCACGGTTCGCCAGCAGCGCGCGCTGCTGATCTACGGTGGCCGCCGCCTGATGGTCGGCCCGCGCGGCGCCACCCTCGGGCGCAGCCGCGAGTGCGAGATCGTGGTTGACGACGCCAACGTCTCCCGGCAGCATGCCGAGCTGCGTCCGCGCGGCGGCGCCTGGGTGGTCAGCGACCTGGGCTCGACCAACGGGACACGCGTAAACGGCCGCACGATCACTGGCCCCGAGGTCGTGCGCCCGGGTGATGAGATCGAGGTGGGCTCGTCCCTGATCACCTTCGAGCTCGAGTAAGCGTCGAGCGCCGCCAGAGATGCTTCAGCCAGTCTCCGTCGGACTCAAGTTCGGGTTCCTGATCGTTCTCTATCTGTTCCTGCTGTGGGTCGCCTTCAGCACGCTGTTCGACCTGCGCCGCGGGTTCGGTGGCCGCCACGATGGCGGCAGCGCGCCCGTCGGCGAGGCGACCAGCATCCACCAGACGGTCGACCCACTCGCGGCGCTGGAGGGCGACTTCGAGCCGCGCCTGGTGGTCGACCGCGCAGACGGCCACGCTGCGGGTGTCGCCTACGACCTGATGGATCCCGTCACGCTCGGCCGTGGCAACGTGGAACTCAAGCTCGAGGACTCGTTCGCCTCCTCGCGTCACGCCCAGATCACGCGTCAGGGGCGTACCGTGGTGATTGAGGACCTCGGCTCGACCAACGGCACCTACCTCAACGGCGAGGTCCTCAGCGGACCGCAGCCGCTGCATGACGGCGATCGCATCCGCATCGGCGACTCCGAGTTCACCTACTTCCAGTAGTCAGCCAGATGTTGAGAGCCGTAGACACGATCGTGTGCACCGATGTCGGGCGCCAGCGCCGCAGCAACGAGGACTCGAGCTACGCGAGCGCTCCGGTGTTCGTCGTCGCCGACGGCATGGGCGGGGCACAGGCCGGCGAGGTCGCTTCGCAGATGGTCGTCGAGGCCTTCGACCAGGGGCTGCCGGAGGCGGGCTCGCCCGAGGAGCGCCTCTCGGTTGTCGTCCAGAGGGCCAACCAGGAGATTTATGCTCGCTCGCGCAGCGACGCCGCCAGCGCCGGGATGGGAACGACCGTCACCGCCGCCTATCTGGACGAGGACGCTGTTGTGCTCGCCCACGTCGGCGACAGTCGCGGCTATCTGCTGCGCGACGGCGAGCTCTCGCGCCTGACGGAGGACCACTCGCTGGTCGAGGAGTTGCTGCGCGGGGGCAAGCTCACCGAGGAGGAGGCGCTCGAGCATCCGCAGCGCTCGGTGATCACGCGCGCTCTGGGAATCGAGCCGATCGTCGAGATCGATACGTGGACCTACCCGCTGCGCGCCGGAGACGTCGTGCTGCTGTGCAGCGATGGCCTCACCTCGATGCTCTCGGAGCAGCAGGTGCAGCAGGTGCTGGTGGAGACCCCGGACCTGGCGCAGGCGGGCGGTCGCCTGATCGCGGAGGCCAACGCCGCGGGCGGGCGCGACAACATCACCGTGGTCCTCTTCCGCGTGGAGGTCTCCTCCGGTGAGCAGGCCGAGGTCGACCAGCCGACGATCATCGCCCCGGCCGGCTCGGTGCCGACGGTGCAGCCGGTGCACGCGGAGATTGCGCCGCGGCCTGTCAGGCACGCGCGTCTGCAGGGTTGGAAGCCGCACATGCCGGCTGGTTTCGCGCAACCCGCCAAGCGCGAGCGTCACTTCGGCGCGCTGGGCAAGATCTTTGCCGGGCTGACGGCGCTCGTGGTGGTCCTCTGCCTGGTCGGGGGCGGCGGCTATCTGGCGAGCCGGCAGCTGTACTTCCTGGGCACCAACCATCAGGGAACGGTGGTGGTCTACCGCGGCTTTCCGTACTCGCCGCTCGGCGTCCCGCTGTATGAGACCTTCTACGTCTCCGGCGTGCCCGCCTCGCTGATTCCGGCCGACCGGCGCTCGACGTGGCTCAACCATGCGATGCGCGACCAGACGAGCGCGATCAGCATGATCAATGCCCTGGAGCTGGGCCAGATCTCCAAATGAGGGCGCGAAACTGGGAGCTGTTCGGCCTGATGCCGGCTGCGCTGCTGGTTTCGGCCGGCTTCGCGGCGATCTACATCCAGCGCTCGAACCAGCTCTCGACGGTGTCGCTGGTCTACGGGGGTCTGTTCCTGGGGCTGTGCGTGGCGGCTCACATCTTCGTGCGGATCACGCTGCCCTACGCCGATCCATTCATCTTCCCGCTGGTCGCCGTGCTCGCGTGCTTCGGGCTGGTGATGGTCTACCGGATCGACGGAGCGACGATCGCGCGCCAGCAGGCGCAGTGGTTCGTGCTGGGTCTGGTGCTGTTCGCCGGCACGGTGCTCTGGTTCCGGGATTACCGCAAGCTCGAGAACTACCGCTACCTGATCATGATCGGCTCGCTGGTGCTGCTGGCGTTGCCGCACGTCCCACACATCGGCGAGCAGGTCAACGGCGCCTACCTGGCGGTGCACCTGCCGGGGATCACCTTCCAGCCGACCGAGTTCGGCAAGGTCGGGCTGGTGATCTTCCTGGCCTCGTACCTGCGCGACCATCGCCAGGCGCTGGCATCGGGTCGCAAGATCCTCGGTTATCCGGTGCCGCCGCTCAAGCACCTGGGGCCGCTGCTGGTGCTGTGGGGTGCGGCCATGCTGGTGCTGATCCTGCTGCACGACATCGGCTCGTCGCTGATGTTCTACGGCGCATTGCTGGCGATCCTGTATGTGGCCACTGACCGACTCTCGTTCGTGGTGCTGGGCATGCTGGCGTTCGCCGGCGGCGCCTGGTACCTGGGGACCCACATTCAGCACATCAACCTGCGCGTGCAGGACTGGCTCCACCCGTTCAACTACCAGCTGTACGCCAATACGTTCGGAGGCTCCTATCAGCTGGCAAACGCACAGTTCGCGATGGCCGCGGGTGGGCTCTTCGGGCAGGGCTTCGGTCAGGCCGTGATCACGGTCCCGGGCACGCACTCCGCGCTGATCCCGGTGCCCGACACCGACATGATCTACTCGATCATCACCAGCGAGCTCGGCCTCTTCGGCGCGGCCGGCCTGCTGCTCGTCTACATGCTGTTCGTCGGCCGCGGCTTCAAGGTGGCGATGCTGGCGCGTGACTCGTTCTCGAAGCTGCTGGCCGTCGGGCTCGCATCAGTGGTGGCGCTGCAGGTGTTCGTGATCGTCGGCGGGGTCACCCGCGTGATCCCGCTGACCGGCGTGCCCCTGCCGTTCGTCTCCTACGGCGGCTCCTCGATCCTCGCGAACTTCGTGCTGGTCGCTCTGCTGCTGATGATCTCCGACCGTGCCCGCCGCCCGGCGGCCGCGACATGACCGCGCCGGTGCATCGATGAACCGCTCGATCATCAGGCTCTTCGCGGTCGTGATCCTGCTCTTCACGGTTCTGGTCGTGTGGACCTCGCGCTGGACGGTGTTCAGCGCCACGGCGCTCGACAACAATCACCTCAACCGGCTCTCGTTCTTCGCCTCGCTGAAGGTCAAGCGCGGGTCGATCCTGGCGGACAACGGATTGGTGTTGGCCAAGTCGGTGAAGGACGGCGCTGGCCTTTGGAAGCGGGTCTATCCCCGGGGCTCGCTGTTTTCGCAGGTGATCGGCTACGCGCTCCCGGAGGAAGATCGTTACGCGGGTCTCGAGTTGGCCAGAAACCCGGACCTCAAGGGCCTGCAGAGCGCCTTGACGAGCGTCTTCGGCTCGTTCAACGGCACGCCCACCGTCGGTGACGACGTGCACACGACGATCGACCCCAAGGCGCAGGAGCTGGCGCGGCAGCAGATCCAGCACGTGATGGCAGCCTACGGCGCGACGTCGGGCTCGGTGGTGGCGATCGTCCCGCAGACGGGCGCGGTGAGGGTCATGTACTCAAGCCCGAGCTACAACGACAACAATCCCACCGGGAAGTGCACGCTCCCCGGCTGCAGCCAGTTCTTCAACGCCGTACAGGGCGGCGATCCGCCGGGCTCGACGTTCAAGCTGATCACGACGACGGCGGCGCTCGACGCGGGCAGGTACACGCCCGACTCGACCTTCAACGGCGACTCGCCCGTGACGATCTCGGGGCACTCGCTGGAGAACGACGGCAACGCGAGCTACGGCCAGGTGACGCTGACCTACGCGCTCACCAACTCGATCAACACCGTCTTCGGACCGCTCGGGCTGAAGCTCGGAGCCGACGTCATGCAGCAGTACATGCAGCGCTACGGCTTCTACTCGGTGCCACCGCTCGACTATCCGGCGAACGAGATGGCGGCAAGCGGCGAGCTGTTCTACAAGCCGTATTGCGGAAACCGCTCGAACACCCCGAAGCTCGTGCGCGTCACCAGCGATTGCGTCGATCTGGGGCGCACCGCGATCGGCCAGGCGAACCTCGCGGTCACGCCGCTGCAGATGGCGATGGTCGTATCTGCCATCGCCAACAACGGCAAGCTGATGCAGCCGCGGCTCACCAGCAAGGTCGTCAACAGTGCCGGGCAGACGGTCCAGGCTATCTCGCCCCAAGTCGACGATCAGGTGATGAAGCCGAAGGTGGCCTCGGAGCTCCAGGCAATGATGCGCAAGGTCGTCGAGGAGGGCACCGGTACCGCCGCGAATCTCGGGGGGCTGAACATCGGCGGCAAGACCGGTACCGCCTCGACCGGCGGCACCCGTAACGGGCAGCCACTCGACGATGCCTGGTTCGTCGGCTTCCCCGAGAGCAATCCGAGGATCGCGGTCGCCGTCGAGCTGTCCGACATCGAGAACGGCTTCGGTGGCACCTACGCTGCCCCAATCGCGGCAAAAGTGATACAGACACTTCTAGCGGAACATCCATGAGCGAATTCGAGTCTGGGCACATCATCGACGGGCGTTACCGGGTGCTTCACCGCCTGGGGGCGGGGGGCATGGCGGATGTCTACCTTGCCCAGGACGAGCAGCTCGACCGGCAGATCGCGCTGAAGCTCCTGCATCGCCGCTTCGCCGAGGACCCCGGCTTCGTCGAGCGCTTCCGCCGGGAGGCGCAGGCGGCCGCCTCGCTGCAGCATCCGAACGTGGTCAGCGTCTTTGACCGCGGCAGCTTCGAGGGCACCTACTACATCGCGATGGAGTTCCTCGAGGGCCGCACGCTCAAGCGCCTGATCCGCGAGGAGGCACCGATCGAGACGACCCGCGCGATCGACCTCACCGAACAGATGCTGAAGGCGGCGCGCTTCGCTCACCGCCGCGGCGTGATCCACCGAGACCTCAAGCCGCACAACGTGATCGTCGACGACAACGATCACGTCAAGGTCACCGACTTCGGCATCGCCCGCGCCGGCGCCTCGGACATGACCGAGACAGGCTCGATCATGGGCACAGCGCAGTACCTCTCGCCCGAGCAGGCGCAGGGTCATGCGGTCAGCGCTCCCAGCGACCTCTACTCGATCGGCATCGTGCTCTACGAGATGCTGACCGGCCGCGTCCCGTTCGACGGTGAGTCGCCCGTCTCGATCGCGCTGAAGCACGTCGCCGAAGCCCCCGTGCCACCGAGCCAGATCAATCCCGAGATCCCATCGGCGCTCGAACAGGTCGTCATGTGGGCTCTGAACAAGGATCCGGCGGACCGGCCCGCTGACGCCGACCAGTTCATCATGGCGCTGGAACAGGTGCGCGAGGCGCTTGCGGCTCCGCCCGGCGAGGTCACCGCCAGCATGCGCGCGATCACCGCGGGCGGCGCCCTGATCCCGACCGGGGGCTATCCGGGGACCAGCTTGATGCCATCCGAGGCCGCCGGTGCCTACCACGGCGCCGTCGGCACCGCCTACGACGGCGATCGGCTCGACCGCTACGACGACGACGACCGCCGCGATCGGGGCGGCAGCTCGCCGGTGTGGCCCTGGATCGTGGTGCTGCTGTTGCTGCTGCTGATCGGCGGTGGGGTCGCGGCCTTCCTGCTCACACGGCCGCAGAAGACGCTCGTGCCGACCGTCGTGAACCTGCCGCTGGCACAGGCGCAGAGTCGCATCCAGAACGCCGGCTTCACTCCAAATCCGTTCCCGGAGACCTCGAGCAAGCAGCTCGACCAGGTGATCGCGCAGAGCCCGCTCGGCAACTCGCGCGTGAAGGCGGGGTCGACCGTCACGCTGACCTACTCCACGGGCCCCGGAAACACGACGGTGCCGACGGTCTCGGGAGACAGCGAATCGGTTGCCAGGGGGCAGCTGCGGCAGAACGGGCTGAAGGTCTCGCGTGTCGTGACCCAGACCTCCACGAACACCCCGCAGGGACAGGTGATAGGCACACAGCCGGGCGCCGGCGCCAGCGTCGCCAACGGCTCGCCTGTCGTGCTGCTCATCAGCACCGGCGAGGCCGTGCCGAGTGTGGTGGGCGAATCCTACGGGGACGCCCAGGCCGCGCTCTCCCAGTTCACCAACCAGGGCACGCAGCTGATAGAGAGGTACCAGACCACCACCACCGCGCAGCCGGACACGGTCATCAGCCAGTCCCCGCCGGCCAACCAGCCGCTGCCGAAGAACTCGGCGATCACGCTGACGGTGGCCAAGGCTCCGGACACCGTGAAGCTGATCCGGGTCGTCGGCGAGACGCCCAGCGCAGCAGTCAGCCAGCTGAGCGGGTATGGACTGAGCGTCAGCCAGATCCCGAAGACCACGCACAATCCGAGCATGGTCGGCCTGGTCGTCAAGCAGTTCCCGACCTCGCTGAGCGTGGTCAAGAAGGGTTCGATCGTCACGATCTACTACGGGGTGGCGCCGGGCTCGACCGGCGGTGGCTCGACCGGCGGTGGCTCGGCCGGCCTCAGCAACACCGGCACCTCGACCACCAACTCTTCGACGATCACGACCTCGTCGTCGACCACGACAACTTGAGCACGCAGCGGATTGCGGTGCTCGGGGGCGGCCGGTCCTCCGAGCACGAGGTCTCACTCGCCTCGGCGGCGTCCGTCGCCGCCGGCCTGCGCACGGCCGGCCACGAGGTGCTCGAGGTGGAGGTCGGGCGTGACGGCGTCTGGCGCTCGGGCGCTGCAGACCTGAGTTTCAGCCCCGGCCGTGGCTGGCCCGGGATTGACGTCGTCTTCCCCGTGCTGCACGGCCCCTTCGGCGAGGACGGCACCGTGCAGGGCCTGCTCGAGCTGCTCGGCGTTCCGTACGTGGGCGCCGGTGTGCTCGCCAGCGCCGCCTGCATGGACAAGGTCGTCTTCAAGGAGCTGATGGCCGGCGCCGGCATTCCCCAGGTCAACTACCGCGCCGTCACGGCACGCGACTGGGGGCTGGGCGCGGACGGCGTGCTGGCGGCGGTCGGGGAGCTCGGCCTGCCGGTCTTCGTCAAGCCGGCTCGGCTCGGCTCATCGGTGGGGATCGGCCGCGTGCTCGCCGGCGATCAGCTGCGCCCGGCGCTGGCAGAGGCCTTCATCCACGACCCGCTGGTGATCGTCGAGGCCTCGGCCACCGGGATCGAGGTCGAGTGTTCGGTGCTCGGCAACGACGAGCCGATCGTCTCGGTTCCCGGTGAGATCCTGCTCGCCGCCGGCGAGTCCGGTTGGTATGACTACGAGGCCAAGTACACGCCAGGGGCGATGGAGCTGATCGTCCCCGCCCGCATCTCCGAGACCGCGCGCGAGCGTGTACGGGAGCTCGCCGGCGCCGCCTTCCTGCGCTCCGGCTGCACCGGCCTCGCTCGCGCCGACTTCTTCGTCGACGGTGAGCACGTCCTGCTCAACGAGCTCAATACGATGCCCGGCTTCACCGAGACCAGCGTCTACGGCGCGCTCTTCACGGCCTCCGGGATTCCTTACGCCGAGCTACTCGATCGGCTCGTCGGCTTCGCGCTCGAGCGCCACGAGCGCGAGCGCAGCTACACGTTCTAAAAGCAGCTGCTGGGCTGGTCGGCGCGCTGTCGACCAGCTCCACGAGCCGGCCCCGACGTGAAACGCTACCTGTAGAGCTTGATCTCGTTGACGGAGATGTAGTTGTCGTGCGGCGGTAGCGTCGTGATCCAGAACAGGTAGTAGCGGTAGCTCTTGCCGCCGGTGTTCAGCTGGAAATGCTGGCCCGCGGCGACATCGTCGGTGCCGCCGATCCGGGTCCAGTTGCTGGCGCGAAAGCTGTCGGGGTTGGGCTTCGTGTTGGTCGCGTAGATCTTCGCGTTGAAGCCCTCGGTGGACGTGTCGACGACCATCTCCGCGACGGGCTTCTCGGTGCCGGTGGAAACGTAGATGCCGACGCCTGGCTTGCCGGCGAGTACGCCATCGAGGTAGTGCTCAGTCGACCAGGAGGTCTGCAGGTTGCCGTCGAGCACATTGTTCGCCTGGTTGTTGTCCTGCGCCTTGCTGCCCTGGGCATCGGGGTTGTAGGCGTTGGCGCAGGTCGAGCAGAGCGCGATCTGCACCGGCTTGCCTCCGGTGCCGGTGTGCCTGCCGCCCTTCGGCCCGTTGTGCGTGTTGAGCACGATCGCGACGATCGCCCCGGCGATCACCAGCAGAGCGAGGCAGGCCACCGCGTAGGCGGCGCGCGGGCGGCGGATGCTGAGCGGCACGGTCCGTCGCGTCTGGGGCGGGAGCGTGTCGATCACGGCCGTCAGCTGGCCGTCGGCCTCACCGGCACGGTTGGTCTCGAGCGCCAGTGCCCGCTCGAGGTCGGTGGTCATCTCGGCGTCGTCGGCGTAGCGGTCGGCGAGGTCCTTGGCGGTGGCCCGCTCGATCACGGCCGCCAGCCCGGCGGACACGTCGGGGCGCAGGCGGCGGACGTCCGGGACGCTCTCGCGCACGTGCTTCATCGCCACCGCGACCTGGTTCTCGCCCTGATACGGGAGCTCGCCGGTGAGCATCTCGTAGAGCACCACGCCCAGCGAGTAGAGGTCCGACTGGCCGGTGACCTGCTTGCCCAGCGCCTGCTCGGGTGAGACGTAGTCGGTGGTGCCGAGCACGCGGCCGTCGGCGGTCAGGCCCTGCTCCTCGAGCGTGCGCGCGATCCCGAAGTCCGTCACCTTGGCCGTGCCCTCGTGGTCGATCAGCACGTTCTGGGGCTTCACGTCGCGGTGCACGACGTGATTGGCGTGCGCGGCGCCGAGCGCGCGCGCGATCTCCAGGCAGTAGGCCACCGCCTCCGGGATCTCGAGCCGCCCGAGCCGGCGGATGCGGTCCTTCAGGGTTTCGCCGTCGATGTACTCGAAGACGATGTAGGGACGGCTCTCGTCCTCGCCAGCATCGATCACGTGGACGATGTTCTGGTGCGACAGCCGCGCCACCGCGCGGGCCTCGCGCCGGAAGCGCTCGAGCTGATCGGAGTCGCTGGCGACCTCGCGGTTCATCAGCTTGATCGCGACAAACCGCTCGAGCGTCTCGTCGTGCGCGCGATAGACCGTCGACATACCGCCGGAGCCGATACGGGACTCCAGCCGGTAGCGACCACTAAGCGTCGTTCCGAGCAGGCTGCTCATCTGGTCGCCGTATTTTGAAACACCGAAGCTAAGTCCTGGCAAAGAGGCTGTCATGTGGATGCTGCCGTTTGGTGGCGTGGGTCACGTCACCAGGCGCAGGCGACAGGAGTCGTACGGCGCCTACCTACCCTCAGCGGCGCGTCTTCTCCCATGAAGATGCGCTGTAATTGAGCGGATTCTCAGTACGGCGTCAGCCGCTCACTGCCGGCTACGGCATGGATCCGCATGTGCGGCATGTCGATCACGTCGGCGTCGCCGCTGAGCGCTCCGATCACGGCCGTGCCGGGATGAAAGCCCTCGAGCAGCTTGACGGCGGCATCGGCCTGCTCGGCCGGAACCATCGCCACGAAGCCGCAGCCCATGTTGAAGACCTCCCACATCTCCGCGGCGGCGATCTCCCCAAATGCGGCGATCAGCTCGAAGACCGGCGGCGACGGCAGCGGCCGGTTGATCGTGTAGCCAACCCCGGAGCCGATCCGGCGCAGGTTCATGAGGCCACCGCCGGTGATGTGTGCGAGCCCGCGCACATCGATCTCGCTCGCGATCAGCGCGAGGATCGCGCGCACGTAGATCGCGGTCGGCTCGAGCAGCACGTCGCCGACGGACTTGCCGCCCAGCATCTCGTGCTTCTGTTCGAGCGTCATCTGGCCGTCGTCGAGCAGCGCGCGGCGCGCGAGCGTCATCCCGTTGGAGTGGATGCCGGAGGCCGGCAGGCCGATCATCACGTCCCCGGGGCGCACGCGGGAGCCATCGATGATCTTGTCGAGCTCGACGACGCCGAAGGCGGAGCCGACGAGGTCAAAGCCGTACGGCGACGGGTGGCCGCGCAGCACCTCGGGCACCTGGCAGACCTCGCCACCGGGGATCTCCACGCCCGCGTCGGCGGCGCCGACCGCGAGCCCACGGCCGATCGCCTCGAGCAACGCCGGCTCGGCGCGTTCGACGGCGATGTAGTCGAGCAGTGCCAGCGGGGTCGCGCCGACGCAGATCAGGTCGTTGACGTTCATCGCCACGCAGTCGATGCCGATCGTGTCGAAGCGGCCTGTCTGCGCGGCGACGATCACCTTGGAGCCGACGCTGTCGGTCGCGAGCGCGATGCCGACGTTCGGCGCGAGCGCGCCCGGCAGGCGCATCACACTCGCGAAGTGGCCGGGCAGCGGCACGGCCAGTGTCTCGCGGCCGGTCTCGATCGTCCTCAGCACGTTGACGATTGCTGCCACACCCCGATCGGCCTGCTCGGTGTCGACCCCAGCTGCTGCGTACGCGTCGCTCATCGGTGGTCCATTCTCACAGGTCGGGCGAAGCATCTCGACCGCGATCGCGGCGCAGGCGGCGCAGCGCCGCGGAGCCGAGGGCGATGCGGTAGGCGGCGAAGGGCAGAAGCGTATGGTCGCGCTCGACCAGAGCGAGCAGCGGTGTCGAGCCGAGCGTCGAGGCAAACGACGCGGCCACGCCAATGGCGAACACCGGGCCCGCGCCCTCAGGGAGCCCGCGCTGCCACAGCCGCAGGCACTTGAGCGCGGTCGCGCCGCCGATCACCGGCAGCGCCACGTGCCGCGAGAGCCGCTCGGCGTCGACGCGGGCGAAGCGCCGCAGCCGCGCCGCGGTGAGCGTCGCGCCGTTGCGCGAGACGCCGGGGAAGAGGGCGCACGCCTGGCCGATCCCCAGCCAGAAACCGTCGCGCGGGGTCGCCTCGCCGAATGTCCGCTCCTGCGGCTCGCGGTCGGCCCAGGCCAGCGCCACGGCACCGGCGATCAGGCCTGCGGCAATCGTGCCGGGCTTGCCGAGGAAGCGCTCGATCGGGCGCTCCAGCGCGTAGCCGACGATCACCGGCGGAAGCAGTGAGAGCGCCACCACCACCGCCGAGTCGAGGCTCGCGTTGCGGGCGACCTCGATCACCTCGTCGCGCAGGATCACGACGAGCGCCGCGGCCGTGCCGGCGTGCAGGGCGACCTCGAAGGCCTTGCGCACCTCGGCGTCGGAGGAGACGCCGTCCCAGCCCAGCAGCCACGGCACGAGCTCGATGTGCCCCGAGGATGAGATCGGCAGCAGCTCGGCCGGGCCGTGCATCAGCCCGAGCGCGAGCGCGCGCCCCAGACCCGCTCGCGCGGAGGGCATCAGACTGCTGGCGTGCGCCGGTTGCGGATCCAGCGCAGCAGGAACCAGGCGACCAGCAGCACGACAATCACGACGACCGCGTAGTCGACGTAGTCGAGGTGGTGCTTCCACTGCTGCCACTGGTGCCCGACGGCCTTGCCCACGAGTGCCCAGCCGGTGATCCAGACGATCGAGCCGAGCGTCGCCATCGAGACGAACCGCAGGTATGGCATCCGGGCGATTCCGGCCGCATAGGGCGGCGCCGAACGGAACACGGGGATCAGGCGAGAGACGGCGACGACCGGCGCGCCGTAGCGCTCGAACCAACGGTGGGTGAGGTCGATCTTGCGCTCGTCGATGTGCACCGGGCTGCCGGGGCGTGCGAGCGCCTCATGCAGGCCGAAATAGCCGATCGTGTAACAGATGCTGGCGCCGATCACGTCGCCGAGCACGCCGGCGATGATGATTCCCGCCAGCGTCAGGTTGTGGGTGTCGACGTTGAATCCGGCGAACAGCATCGTCGCCTCTGTCCCTGGCACGATCACGACCTGGGACATGACGATCATGAGCGTCACGCCGGCGTAGCCGAGATCGTGGACGACGTTGGTGGCGAATGTCACGAGCTGCGCCGTGACTGAGGCATGTATGAGCACGCGCTGAATGTACCGTTGTCAACCCGGACTGTCTGTACGTCTAAGGTCGTTCTCATGCCTGTACCTCTGTTTGACACCGAAACCCCGCTTGCCGACCTGCGGCCCACGATCCTCGAGCGGGTCACCGCCGTGATCGCAGGCGGCCAGTTCATCCTCGGACCCGAGGTCAGGGCCTTCGAGCGGGAACTCGCCGCATACGTCGGGGTCGGTCACGCGATCGGCGTCGGCAACGGCACCGATGCGATCACGATCGCCGCGCGCGCGCTCGGCATCGAGCCCGGCGACGAGGTCGTGCTGCCGTCCTACACCTTCTACGCGACCGCCGAGGCGATCGCGTCGATGGGCGCGATCCCCGTCTTCTGTGACGTCGACCGCGACACGCGCAACATCACCGCTGAGACGGTCTCACCCGCGCTGACGCCCCGCACCAGGGCGATCGTGGCGGTCGATCTGTTCGGCATGCCGGCTGAGATCGCAACGATCCGTGATGCCTTCGGGCTGCCCGTGATCGAGGACGCAGCGCAGGCGCTCGGCGCCGACCTCGACGGGGTCAAGGCAGGTGCGCTCGGTGACATCGCCACCTTCTCCTTCTATCCGTCCAAGAACCTTGGCGCCTTCGGCGACGGCGGTGCGATCACGACCGACGACGCCGAGTTGGCCGAGCGCGCCCGCGCGCTGCGTTTCCACGGCTCGCGCGACAAGCAGACCTTCGACTACGTCGGCTACAACTCGCGCCTCGACGAGATCCAGGCGGCGGTCCTGCGCGTGCTGCTGCCGCAGATCGACGTCTGGTGCGACGGCCGCCGCGCCGGCGCGCAGCACTACATCGACTCAGGGTTAGGTGACCACCTTGAACTCGGTGGCGCCCCGCTGGGCGCCACCCCTGCGTGGCACCTGTACGTGGTGACCCACCCGGACGCCGACGCCAAGCTCGCGCTGCTCAACGCCGCAGAGATCCAGGCCAGGGCCTACTACCGCGTGCCGCTGCACCGCCAGCCGGCGATGGCGCCCTACGTCACGCGCCAGAACGGGGCGCTCGAGCTGCCGGTCACCGAGGAGCTCGCGCGCACCGGCCTGGCGCTGCCGATCAGCCCGGTGTTCACGCGTGCGCAGGCCGACGAGGTCGTGGCGGCGCTCGCCGCCGCATAGAGAGGACGCACGCGGCGCCGTGAAGGTCTGGGTCGACCTCACCAACTCTCCGCACGTGCTCGTGCTGGCGCCGATCGTCCGGCGCCTGCAGCAGCAGGGACACGAGGTCCAGGTCACCGCACGTGACTTTGCGCAGACACTCGAGCTGTGCGAGCGGCAGGGGATCGGCTACTACGCCATCGGCCACCACCGCGGCGCGGGGCTCGCTGACAAGGCCCGCGGCCTGGCGGATCGCTCCTGGGAGCTGGTCAGGTTCGCGTCGCGTCGCGGCTTCGACCTGGCCATCGGCCACGGCTCGAACGACATCTCGGTGGCGGCGCGGCTGCTGCGGATCCCCTGCTCGACGATGTTCGACTACGAGTGGGCAACCGTTCAGCACAACGTCAACTGCCGGCTGGCTCAGGCGGTCGTCGTGCCCGACGTGATCCCGGTGGATCGGCTCGCGCGTTACGGGGCGGCCGGCAAGCTGCGCCGCTACCAGGGGCTCAAGGAGGAGTACTACCTGTATGACTTCGAGCCCGACCCAGCGGTGCTCGCCGAGCTGCGCCTCGATCCGGCCGAGCCGATCGCCGTCGTGCGCACGCCCCCGGCCGTCTCGCTGTATCACCGCTTCGAGAACGATCTCTTCAGCCAGGTGCTGCAGCGCCTGCGGGGCGCGCAGGCGGTGGTGCTTCCACGCACCGCCGAGCAGCGCGAGGAGCTCGCGCGCGCGGGCGGCTTCCTGATCCCCGAGCATGCGATCGACGCGCAGTCGCTGATCGCCTACGCCGACCTGGTCGTCTCCGCCGGGGGAACGATGAACCGCGAGGCGGTGGCACTCGGCACCCCGGTGTTCACGGTCTTCGAGGGCCGCCTCGGCGCGGTCGACGAGCGCCTGATCGAGGAGGGTCGTCTGCGCAAGCTCGAGCGCGCCGACGAGGTCGTGCTGGAGAAGCGCGAGGCGGGCCAGCGGGGGTTGCAGCGGATCCGCCGCAATCCGCGGTTGCTGGTCGAGCTGCTCACCAGCCCCGCAACGGGCCGGTAGGCCCCGCGGATTCCGGCCGGCGGTGCCGGAAGGTTTCGGCCCGCAGGCCGGTGATTCGGGCCGGCGGGCCCCGGGTGGTTTTGGCCAGCGGGCCAAAACCACCGGTATCAGCACTTACTTCCACTTAGGGCTTCTGCTAATAGAATCGGCCGCGATGAGCGGACGTATCCGGTCCGCGGCCCTGCCCGTCCATAGGCACTCGCTTCTGCAGTTCATCCTGGACGGCTTCCTGGTCGCCTTCGCCTACCTGCTGGCCTTCTGGCTGCGCCTCGACGGGCTCCCGACGACGGGCGACGGCGCGAAGTACGTGCACCTGTTCGAGCACACGATCTGGTGGGCTGTGCCGCTGACGCTGGCGGTGCTCGCCGGGTTCGGCGTCTACGAGCGGCTGTGGACCTACATCGGCCAGCGCGACTTCGAACAGGTGGCCAAGGGCGCGTTCGTCGCCACATTGCTGGTCGTCGGCGTGATCGCGCTGCTGCACCCCTACATCGACGTGAACCACCAGGCCGTTACGCTGCCCGCCAGCGTCACGGTGCTGTTCCTGCTGCTGATGTTCGCGCTGCTCGGGGGCGCTCGCTTCGTGACCCACCTGGCGACCGAGGGGCGGATCCGCAACTTCCACGTCGCCAAGGGCACCCGCGACGTGCTGATCGTCGGTGCCGGCGAGGGTGGCCGCCTGGTGGTGCGCGAACTGCTGCGCAACCCGGAGCTGCGCATGCGTCCGGTCGGCTTCATCGATGACGACCCGCGTAAGCGCCGGCTCAAGGACGAGTACGGGCTGCGCGTGCTCGGCACGACTCGCCAGGCTGAGCTCGAGCGTGTGCTCGACGAGATCGAGCCCGACGAGGTGGTGATCGCGATTCCGTCCGCTCCCGGCACCGTGCGCGCCACCGTCGTCAGCGCCTGCCGTCACCGTGGGATCCCGGTGCGCACGACCCCGACGGTCTTCGAGATGCTGCAGGACGGCGCGGGTCAGCTGCGGGTCACACGGCAGCTGCGCGAGGTGCAGGTCGAGGACATCCTCGGTCGCGAGCCGGTGCACATGGAGCTCGAGCGTGTGGGCGCCTATCTGGGCGGCAAGGTCGTGATGGTCACCGGCGCCGGGGGCTCGATCGGCTCGGAGCTCTGCCGCCAGATCGCGCGCGTCGGTCCGCGCAAGCTGGTGCTCGTCGACCACGCCGAGGACAACCTCTTCGAGATCGCCCGCGAGCTCACCGACGACCGCCACCTGAACGTGACCGTTCCGGTGCTGGCCGACTGCAAGGAGGACGAGCGCATGCGCGAGGTCTTCTCCGAGCACCGCCCGGCGGTGATCTTCCACGCCGCCGCCTACAAGCACGTCGCGATGATGGAGATGAACCCGGTCGAGGCGGTCCGCAACAACTCACTGGCGACGCTGCTGATGGCCCGTACCGCCGGCGAGTTCGGGGTCGAGACGTTCGTGCTGATCTCCACCGACAAGGCGGTCAAGCCGGCGACCGTGATGGGCGCCTCCAAGGCACTCGCGGAGTGGGCAGTCGAGGCGATGTCCGCCCGCTACTCCGAGACGCGCTTCTCCACCGTGCGCTTCGGCAACGTGCTCGGCTCGTCCGGCTCGGTCGTGCCGATCTTCCGCCGCCAGATCGCGGCCGGTGGCCCGGTGACCGTCACCCACGAGCGCATGACCCGCTACTTCATGACGATTCCGGAGGCCGTGCAGCTGGTGATCCGGTCGGGATCGCTGTCGGAACGCAGCGGCGAGGTGTTCGTGCTCGACATGGGTGAGGCGATCAAGATCATGGACCTCGCGGAGACGATGATCCGCCTCTCGGGCTTCGAGCCCGGCCGCGAGATCGCGATCGAGGTCGTCGGCGCCCGGCCCGGCGAGAAGTTCGACGAGGTGCTGTTCAACCCGTATGAGCGCAACAAGCCGACGGCTGCCCAGAAGATCCTTCGCGCCGAGCACGCGCGGCTCGATCCTGTCTGGGTCAAGGAGACCTTCGATCACATCAACCTGCTGGTACTCGAGGGGGATGCGGCGGCGCTGGCCGAGCATGTCTCCAAGCTCGATGCCCAGCGAGCCGCCGGGAACGCCACCGCCGCTGCCCGGGCGGGGTCGTAGACTGCGGCGCTTCAGATGACCGTTCCCTTCGCACTCTCGATCCACAACTTCGTCAACTCCGTCGGCGCCTACGTCGGCCTCGCGTCGATCATCGCCGTCGCGATCCTGATCCTTCTGTACTTCGCGCATTCACGCGAGACCGCGACGCTGCGGGACCGGCTCGATGAGGCGCAGCAGCGCATCAGCGGCCTGGAGGCGCGGATCGGGCAGATGCTGCAGATGCAGCAGCGCGGGAGGCCGGGGGGTGCCGTCGCCCCCCCGGTGGCCCCGCCCGTGCCGGTGCGTTCCCCGGGTGCGCCCCAGGGATCGGTGCGGCGTGTGCCCAACCCGGTGACCGCCGCGGCTGCTGCGACCGCCGCGCCCGCGGCCGGCCTGGCTCGGGCCGCCGTGCAGCCAGCGCCGGTGGGAGCGGTACCGGCCGCACCGGCGGGCGTGGCCGGCCCGGCCCTGGCATCGGCGACGAAGATGCTCCCGGACGACGCGAGCGTCGGCGCTCCCGACGACACGCTGTTCGTGCCTGCCGCTGCCGCAGCTGCTGCTACCGCTGGGGCCGGCGCGGCCAACGGCAAGACCGATGACCGGACCGCCGTCCTGGCGGCCGCGACGGCGAGCCCCGCAGCTGCCGCGTCCGCCGCCGTGGCGAGCGCGTCGCCACGCGGCGCGGTGGCCGCGCCTCCGCGCGTGCGGATTGGCGCCGAGCAGGAGGCCGCACCCGCGGCCACGGTGGCCGGCGCGGCCGGCGCGGCCGGCGCGGCCGGCGGCACCAAGGTCCGACGGATCGGCGGCCATCCGGAGTCGCCGTCGGTGTCGCTTCCCGCGTTCGATGATGAGTCGGTTGGCGGCGGGCGCTTCTCCGGGGCCGTGCTGCCGCTGCTGGTGGCCGGTGTCGCAGTTGCCGTGATCGTCGCCGGGCTGATCGTCATCACCAACAGCGGTGGCTCGACGAACGCGAACATCACCCACAACAACACCAATGCGGGCACGACCGGCCAGAATCTGCACAAGAAGCACACCGCAGCCGCGCCGTTCAGCGCCGCCAAGGTGACCGTCGCGGTGCTCAACGGCACCGCCCAACAGGGCCTGGCGGGCGACGTCGGCAAGAAGCTCTCCAACTACGGCTACAAGCGGGGCAACGTCACCAACGCGGCCTCGCAGACACAGAATCTGACCTTCGTCTATTTCATGACGGGCAAGGCCAACAAGATCGCTGCCCAGCACGTCGCCAAGGCGCTTGCGCTGCCCCCGTCGCGGGTGCGCCACGCGGGCTCCGGCGTGGTTCAGAGCTGCACGATCAGCGCCACCGGGGCCTCGCTCGGCTCGTGCAGCGCGAACGTGATCGTCTCGGTCGGCCAAGACCGCGTGACGCTCGCGTCCTCCGGCTAGCCCCAGCGACCGGTGCACGCTATGGACGCTGTCCACACGGACGCTCGCGCAGTGCAGCGGCCAGCCGGCGAGCAACCGTTATCCGGGAACAGCGGCGTGCTGCTTGCACGCCATGGCCAGACCGACGACAACCTCGAGCCGCTGCGCGCGCAGGGCTTCCGCGACACCCCCCTGAACGCGGTCGGGCTCGAGCAGGCGCACGCCCTGGCGGAGCGCGTCGCGACCGAGTTCGAGGTGCGCTCGCTGTGGAGCTCGGACCTTTCGCGCGCGGCCGTCACGGCGGAGATCGTCGGCCGCCGAATCGGCCTCGAGGTGCGGCTCGATGCTCGCCTGCGAGAGGGCAATCGCGGCGACTGGGAGGGGCGCGTGTTCAAGGACATCGCCCGCGAACAGCCCGACGAGTACGCCGCCTGGCTACGCGGGGGCGCCGGCTTCCGCTTCCCCGGGGGCGAGTCACTTCAGGAGCACTCAGACCGCGTCTGGGAGGCGCTCGAGCAGATCCGGGCCAGCGGCCCGGCGCTGGTCGTCTGCCACCGCGGCTCGATACGAGCGGTGCTCTGCCGGTTCGATCCACGGGGCCTCGACGCCTTCCATGAGTACGACGTACCGAACACGGGCGTGGTGGCGCTGTGATCAGGCGGCTGCCGCAGATCTCCTTCGGTTTCCTCGCGCTCGCGACGATCGGGGCGTTCTTCCTGGTTCAGGTGCTGAAGACGGCTCCCCCGCTGCTGTGGGGGCCGCCGACTCCGGTTCCCTCGGCGATCGATCCGCTGCACGGCCGGGTCTGCATCTCGCGCCCGAACCGTGCCCATCCGGCTGGCGTTCCGATCAACTATCGCGAGGCGACCCTGGCGCTCGCCGTGAGCCACACCGACACCGTCGGCGTCTACATCGTGAGCCAGGCGGACGCCGGCGGAGCACCCGTGGCAACGATCAGCGCGGGCACGCCGATGGTGGGTGCCCCGGGGCCCGGCAACGTGCCATTGACAGACAAGGACAGCAGGGTGTTTCGCTGGAACGGGCGGCTGACGGACGGCCAGCCGGCCCCTGACGCGATCTACTACTTCCGGATCGTGCTCGAGAAGGAGGGCCGCTCCGACAACCTCTCGCAGACGCCCGTGCAGGTGCTCAGCGAGCCGCCGAACGCGAAGATCCTGAGCGTCCGCCTGCTCGGCACCCGAGCCGCTGCGGATGCCGGGAGTGCGAGCGTCACCGGCACGGCGTCAACGGGCGCTACCAGCGCCACGGCAACGGGCGCCGGCGGCAAGGGCGCTCGAGACCTCGTCGTCCTGCCGGGGCCCGCGGTGCTCACCTCGGCGACCAGTCGCGTCAGGATCACGTTCACGCGCGGGGCCTACCGGCGCGTCTCGATCAAGATCTACCGCACCGACGTCGCCGGCACGCCTGAGCGGGTCGACACCCTCCGGGTGACGAGGCTCCACCGCAACTGGATCAACTGGAATGGCAAGATCGGTCGCGAGCCGGCGCCCGCGGGCACCTATCTGATCGGCATCACCGCCGAGAACCTCGCATGCGACCAGGCGCAGTGGCCCACGATTCCCCCGGCGCCGGGCACCACCGCCGACGCCGGTGTGACCGTCCGCTACCTGAGCGTGACGCCCCCACTCGCCCCCACCATCTCCGGTGGTCGGGCGAGCGTGACGGTTGACTCGCCGAGCGCCGCTTTCAGCTGGCGCCTGCGCCGCTCCGGCAACCCGAAGACGGTCGAGCGGGGCTCCGGTCCGGCCGGCCGTTCGGTGATCCATGTGCCGATCCCGCGGCACGAGACCGGTCTGTACATGCTCACCGTCAACGCCGGCACCCAGAGCTCGGCGGTTCCGCTGGTCGGCTCCGAGGCCGGCCCGGCGGCGGCTCACGCACGCGTGCTCGTGGTGCTGCCGATGCTCACCTGGATGGGGGATTCCCCGGTCGATGACAGCGGCGATGGCCTGCCCGACACGCTGCGTGCCGGCAGCGGCGCATCGCTGGAGCGGCCCCTGGTCGACGGTCCGCCGGCCGGATTCGGCGCCGACGTGACGTTGCTGCACTACCTGACCGCCCACCACCTGAGCTATCAGCTGACAACCGACGTCGCCCTCTCCGAGGGTGAGGGACCGTCGCTGGCCGACCGCGGCGGCGTCGTCTTCCCCGAGGGCGCGAACTTCCTGCCCGCCGGGCTCGAGCTCACGCTGCGCGGATTCGCTCGCGGCGGCGGGCGCGTGCTGGTGCTGGGCACCGGGGCTCTCGGCGGAGCCAGCCACATCAGCGGCTTCCCGGCGGCGCCGCGGGCCTCCGCCCCGCATACGACTTCGACCGACCTGTTCGGTGCACGGCGCGGTCCGGTGACACCGACCGCGGGCGAATTGATCTCGTCTGTAAGCGGCGACGCCTTCAACCTATTCGGCAACGCCGGTGAGTTCGCCGGCTTCAGCCACTACCAGCCGATCAGGCCGCCGCGGAGCGCCCCGAGCGGGACGGTGTCGGCCGTCGGAATCGGCAGTGCCGCGCCGGCGATCGTCGCCTTCCACGACGGCAGCGGCACGGTCGTCGAGGTCGGGCTCTCCGGCTTCGCAGCCAGCCTCGCTCACAACGCCGACTCGGACAATCTGCTGGCCAACGTCTGGCAGCTGCTGTCACGGTAGCCAGCACGGGCTGCCGCGCCCTGGGCGGCGGTACTGAACTACGCTGCTCGCGCAGATGGCTGGATATCTGAAACGCCTGCTCGGGGCGCTCGGCGCCTACCAGATCGCGGGCATCCTCCAGAAGCTGCTGGCCGTGTTGCTGCTGCCGGTCTACACCGGCAGGATCGCCCCGGGTGGCTACGGCATCGTCGAGACGCTGGCCACCTTCGTGATCTTCGTCAGCATCGTCGCGCGCTTCGGGATCATCGAGTCGTTCCTGCGCTACTACTTCATCGACGAGGATCCCGCGCGCCGGGACGCGCTGGTGCGCCGCTCGGTGCTGTTCCTGATCGCGACCACGACCGTCGCCTGCATCGTGCTCGTGATCCCCGCCGCGCCGCTCTCGCACCTGATCACCAGCGAGCACGTGCCCGGAGCATTCCGCGTGTCGGTGCTGGGCATCTGGTCGTTCACGAACCTGGAACTGGCGCAGGCGGTGCTGCGCGTCGACGAGCGGCTGCGCGCCTACGCCGTCGCCAACTCGATCAACGTGGTCGTGACCGTGGCCGCGTCGCTGGTGCTGGTGGTCGGCCTGGGCAAGGGCTACGAGGGGCTGCTGATCGCCAACTACGGCACCAGCACGGTGGTGCTGTTCGGGCTCTGGTGGCACCTGCGCAAGCGGCTGCTGCGTGGAGGGCGATTGCCCAGCGGGGCAATCGCCGCCTTAGACAAGCTGACCATTCTGTTTCGCTTCGGGCTGCCGACCGTGCCGGCGGAGGCCTCCGTGTACGCGCTCAGCGTGCTCGACCGCCAGTACATCGTGCACAGCCAGGGCGCGGCGGCCGCGGGCCGCTACGCGATCGCGATCAAGGTCGCCGGCGCGATCGCCTTCATCGTCACCGCCTTCCAGTACGCGTGGCCGCCGCTCGCCTACTCGGTCACCGACGACGCCCAGGCCGCACGGCTCTACGGGCTGGTCACCACCTACTACGCGCTGATCACCGGCTGGGTGGTGGCCGGGCTCGCTCTGGAGGACCGCTTCATCATCCGCGTGCTGACCCCGCATCCTGGCTACTTCGGCTCCTACCGCGCGATCCCGTGGGTCGCGCTCGGCTGGGCGATGTACGGCCTCTGGGTCGTGCTGCTGGTCGTCGCCGGCCGCGCCAAGGTCACGGGCCGCAACTTCCCCGCCGCACTCGTCGGCCTGGCCGTCAACGTGCTGCTGCTGATCCTGCTGGTGCCCCGCTACGGGATCGCCGGTGGCGGGATTGCGCTGTGCGGCGCCTACGTTGCGATGCTCGGCGTCATGCACATGTTGATCCGCCGCGCCTTCCCGGTCAGCTTCGAGTGGCGGCGCCTGGTGCAGCTGGCCGTTGTGATCGGTGGGCTGGCCGTTGCCGGTGACCTGCTGCTGCCGACCTCGGGATTCGGCGGCTTCGCCAGCCGCGCAGTGGTGTTCCTGGCGATCCCGGCGGTGCTGTGGCTGACCGGCTTCGTCCACCGCGCCGAGCTGGATCAGGGGCTGGCGCTGCTGCGCAGTGCACGCGCACGGATCGGGACCGCATGAGCCGGCCGGCGGTCAGCGTCGTCGTGCCGTTCGCCGGCAGCCGCGAGCAGGCGCTGGCGGTGTTCAGGATGCTCCACGGCCTTGCCACGCGGCCCGACGATGAGCTGATCGTCGCCGACAACAGCGGCACCACCCCGCCGATCGCGGCAGCGCTCCTGCTCAACTCCGCACCGCTGCGGACGGTGCGCGCCGATCGAGAGGCGTCGGCATCGCACTCCCGCAACGTCGGCGCCGCCGCCGCTACGAACGACTGGATCCTGTTCCTCGACGCCGACGTGATCGCCCCGGCGGAGCTGCTCGACAGCTTCTTCGCCGAGCCGATCGCCGAGCGCGTGGGCGCCATCACCGGTGACATCGCGGGCATCCCGGACACGCGCACGCTGGCGGCGCGCTACGGCACCGCCCGCAACTTCCTCGGCCAGCGCTCGCACATCGACAACCCCGTGCGGCCGCGCGCCTCGAGCGCGAATCTGCTCGTGCGGCGCGCCGCCTTCGAACAGGTCGGCGGCTACACCGAGGGCATCTGGGCGGGCGAGGACACGGACTTCACCTGGCGCCTGCAGGCAGCCGGGTGGGCGCTTGCCTTCGACGAGCACGCCGTCGTCCAGCACGCCTACCGCCCGACGCTGCGCGAGCTCGGCAGGCAGTGGCGCGGCTACGCCGCCGGCGCCCGCTGGCTGTCCGAGCGCTACCCCGACTTCAAGCCCGACCCCGGACTGAACCGCGGCGCGCGGCTGCTGCTGAAGCGGCTCGGGATCGGGGAGGGAGTCGCCCTCCGTGCGGACGGGCGCACGGCGGCATCCTCGGCGCAACTCGGTCGCTGGGAGCGGCTGCAGTTCCTGTTCGTGCAGGTCTACCTCGCGATCGAGGAGCAGATCGGCCTGCGCATGTCCAACGATGTCAGGAAGCGCTGATGCGCGTCGACCTCGTCGACCCGCCGGCGTACTCACCGCCCTATGACCACGCCCTGGCAACGGCGCTGGCACAACGCGGGGCCGCTGTCCGCCTGGTCACGAGCAGCTTCGCCTACGGCGATCCACCGGCTGCTGCTGGCTACACGCGCGACGAGCGCTTCTACCGTCACGCGGTCGGCCCCGCCGGCTCACGTCGGCGCGCGCTCTCAAAGCGCGCCGAGCACCCGCTGGACATGCTGCGCTACCGGCGCGCCGTCGCGGCGGACGTCGTGCACTTCCAGTGGCTGACCGTCCCGCGCCTGGATCTGCGGCTGCTGCCGGCGCGTCCGACGGTGCTGACGATCCACGACCCGCTCGAGCGCGGCCGCCCGCCGCTGCCCGCTTCGGCCTTCGATCGCGTCAACGCGATCATCGTGCACTCCGGGTACGCGCGCGAGCGGGTGATCGCCCAGCACGGCCTCGTGCCAGCCCGCGTACACGTGATCCGTCACGGTGTGCTCGGTGCCGGGGAGGCGTTTTGCGTCCCTACGACGCAAAACGCTTCCCGCGTCGCGTCCAACCTGCCGTCCGAACTCCAGGACACAGGCGAACCGGTGGTTTTGAGCTTCGGCCTGATCCGTCCGTACAAGGGCATCGAGACGCTGCTCGAGGCCTGGCGTGGGATCACCGGCGCGCAACTCTGGATCGTCGGGCGGCCGATGATGGAGCTCTCCGGTCCGTTCGCCGCCGCGCCCGCTGGCGCACGGCTCGTCCCGCGCTTCGTCACTGCGGGCGAGGAGGCCGCTCTGTTCGAGCGCGCGGACATCGTCGTGCTGCCATACGAGCGCAGCGAGCGCTTCGGCTTCTCGGGCGTGCTCGCCACCGCGCTCGGTCACGGCAAGGCGATCGTGCTCAGCGACATCGGCGGCTTCACCGAGGTCGGCGAGCTCGGTGCCGCAGAGCTGGTGCCGCCCTCCGATCCGGCCGCGTTGCATGCGGGCCTCGAGCGGCTGATCGGCGACGGCGAAGCCCGCGCCCGCCTCGCCGCAGCGGCGGCGAAGGCGGCAGCCGAGGACTACTCCTGGGCCGCCGCAGCCGCGGCGACGCTCGCCCTGTACGAGACAATCACGACGCGATGACAGTCGTGGCGATCGTCTTCTGGCTCAGCGCGGCGCTGCTCGTCTACACGCAGGTCGGCTACCCGCTGCTGCTCGCGCTGCTCGTGCGGCTGCTGCACCGGGAGCAGGCCGCAGCGGGGAGTCGGGAGGGCCAGCTCCCCGGTGTGAGCGCGATCGTCGCCGCCTACAACGAGCAGGAGGTGATCGCCCAGCGGATCACGAACCTGCGCAGCCTCGATTACCCGCCCGATCGCCTGCAGGTGATCGTCGCCTCCGACGGCTCCAGCGATCACACGGTCTCCCGCGCTCGCGCGGCCGGCGCCGACGTCGTGCTCGAGCTGCCCCGCGGCGGCAAGATCCGTGCGCAGGACGCGGCCGTCGAGGAGGCCGGTGGCGAGCTGCTGGTCTTCTCCGACGCCAACGCGGCCTGGGATCGCGACGCGCTCAGGCGCCTGGTGGGTGCGTTTGCCGATCCGGGGGTCGGTTACGTCTGTGGCGACGTGAGCTTCCTCGACGTTGGCGGAACCAACCAGGAGGGGCTCTACTGGCGCTATGAGATGTGGTTGCGGCGCATGGAGTCGGCGCTGCACTCGGTGACCTCCGGCAACGGCGCGATCTACGCGACCCGGCGCGACGCATACCTCACGGTCGACCCACTCGCCGGCCATGACCTCTCATTTCCGTTCAACATGGTCAAGCGCGGCTGGCGCGCGATCTACGTGTCCGAGGCGCATGCGACCGAGAGGATGGCGCCCTCGATCGAGGGCGAGTTCGCGCGCAAGCGGCGCATGGCGCGCCGCACCTGGCCGACGCTCTTCTCGAGCGGGCTGATCTCGCCGCGTGGTTACAGCCCGCTGTATGCGCTGATGATCTTCTCGCACCGGATCCTGCGCTACGCGGTGCCGTTCCTGCATGCGCTCGCGCTCGCCGCCAACGTCCCGCTGCTCGGCCAGGGCTGGATCTACATCGTCACGCTCGCGCTGCAGCTGGCGCTGTACGGGGGCGCGGCGCTGGCACCGGCGGTGCCCGCGCGCCCGCTGCTGGTGGCCCGCTACTACGTCGTCACCAACTGGGCGCTTGCGGCGGGGCTCTGGGACTGGCTGCGGGGCGAGCGCTCGCCGGTCTGGGAGACGGTGGAGGGGACGCGGTGAGAGGAGATCGTGTTGACGGGGCCACCGGCCCGCTGGCCAGTGGCCACCAGGGCCAGCGGGCCAACCACGGAACGGGCGCCGTCAAGCGCGGCCTCGATCTGCTGGTCGCGGTGCCGGCCGCGATCGTCAGCGCTCCCCTGGTGCTGGCGTTCTGCGTGCTGATCCGCCTGGAGTCGCGTGGCAGCCCGATCTTCACGCAGGAGCGCGCGGGACTCGACGGCGCCCCGTTTGCGATTTTCAAGCTGCGCACGATGGTCAGCGGCGCCGAGCACATCGGGGCGGGCCTGGCGGTGCTGCAGCGCGATTCGCGGATCACCCGCATGGGCCAGTTCCTGCGGCGCACATCGCTGGATGAGCTGCCGAACCTGTGGAACGTCGTGCGCGGTGAGATGTCGATCGTCGGGCCGCGGCCGACGCTGGTGGGGCAGGTCGAGCTCTACACCGAGCGCCAGCGCGAGCGGCTGCTCGTGCGTCCCGGGATCAGCGGCTGGGCGCAGGTCAATGGCCGCGCGTCGCTGCCGTGGTCCGAGCGGATCGAGCTCGACCTCTGGTACGTCGAGCACCGCTCGCCGTGGCTTGACCTGAAGATCCTGATGATGACCGCGCGGATGGTGCTCGGCGGCCACGGCCTGTACCACGCCCATGAGAGCGGCGGCGTCGATCTGGGGTCGAGCGACGCCGACCACGGCGACGCGGACGGGTAGCATCGCCGCCGTGCAGACGCGGGAGCTGTTGATCTTCGGGGCGGGCGGCTTCGGGCGTGAGGTCGCCTCGTGGGCGGGGCGTGCGCAGTGGCAGGGAGAGGGCTTCGGAGTGGCGGCGTTCATCGATGACAACGCGCCGGCGGCGGAGCTCAACGGCCGGCCGGTGCTGACGCTGGAGGAGGCTGCGGCGCGGCACCCGGGCGCGTACGTGATCGCGACCGTCGGTGAACCGAGAGTGCGCGAGCGCTTGATCGGAAAGGCCGTCGAGGCGGGGCTCGTGCCAACCCCACCGTTGGTGCACCCCAACGTCGAGTACGACCACGAGTACGTCGCGTTTGCGGACGGCGTGGTCGTCTGCGCAGGCTCGATCCTGACGGTCAACATCGTCGTCGAAGCGCACGCGCAGATCAATCTCGATTGCACCGTCGGCCACGACGCGGTGATCGGGGCCTACTCGACGCTGTCGCCCGGCGTGCACATCTCCGGGAACGTGACCCTCGAACCCCATACCTTCATCGGCACCGGCGCGGTGACCGTCAACGGCCTGCCGGGCCGGCCGCTGCGGATCGGCGCGGGCGCGGTGGTGGGAGCCGGGGCGGTCGTGACCAGGGACGTGCCCGGCGGCGTGACCGTGACCGGCGTGCCGGCCAAGCCCCGGCAAAGTCCCTAACGAACGACTCGGAGACCGGAGAGAATGGCAAAGCAGCTCAGGCCGTTGAACGGCAAGGTGGTGGCGATCAGCGGCGGTGCCCGTGGAATCGGCCGTGCGACCGCGGCGGCGCTGCTCGCACAGGGCGCGCGCGTTGCGATCGGCGACCTCGACGGTGAGCTCACGCGGCGCGTCGCCGACGAGCTCGGCGCCGGCGCTGTCGGGCTGACGCTCGATGTCACCAGCCGTGAGAGCTTCAGCCTGTTCCTCGACCGTGTCGAGCGTGAGCTCGGGGCGCTCGACGCGCTCGTCAACAATGCCGGGATCGCCCCGCTCGGCGAGTTCGCGCGCGAATCGGACGCCGTCGCCGCACGCGTGCTCGAGGTCAACGTCGGCGGCACGATGCTCGGCTGCAAGCTGGCGCTCGAGCGGATGTTGCCGCGCGGGAGCGGGCACATCGTCAACGTCTCCTCGGGGCTCGGGCGGACGCCGTCGCCGGGGATCGCCACCTATTCGGCGAGCAAGCACGCGATCGTCGGACTGACAGAGTCCCTGCGGATCGAGCTCGACGGCACCGGCCTGGAGCTGCATCTGATCCTGCCGAACCTCACCGCGACCGACATGTCCGCCGGCGTCAGGGCGCTGCGGGGTGCCCGCATCGTCACCGCCGAGGACGTCGCCGCTGCGATCGTGAACGTGCTCCAGACCGGGCGCCGCGAGGCGTACGTTCCGCGGCAGCTCGGCTGGCTGGTCAGGCTCGAGGCCGTCACGCCCAAGCCGATGGTCAAGGTGCTCCGGGGGCTGCTCGGGGCCGACCGCATGTTCACGCAGGTTGATGCCCTGGAGCGCGCCGCGTATGAGGCGCGGATCGCGCCGCCGCCGGCCGCGGGCTCGGCCGATCGTGCGGCCGACGTCGCCAGCGCGGCAGCTAGCGTCGCCGATGCGCTGCGCGCCGGAGGAGACGCGGCTGGCGAGTAGCGGCGCGGGCTTACGCGGGCTTGACACGCGGAGCTATCCTGGTTTTACCCCTGGGAGCTTTCGGACTGCTCCTGGGCTTCATGTCGCCTGTCCGCCGACCCGCGGTCGATGGTGGCTGCATGCGTGATTGGCTATCCTGCGTCTTTCTGCGCGCAGGTGTTGTCTCGTACGTCGTCCCTCGGCACGCACCTCCTGTTGGGGTCGCGAGCCGCGGCCAGCGCCGGGGACCAAATCGACTCGAAGTTATTAGGAGCACCCGAATGCGAATCCTCTGTCCGAAGTCCGCCGCACTGGCGGGAGCGTGAGCGTCGCGGCAGGTGCCCTTCGGGGCCAGCGCGTGCTGGTCACCGGCGGGTCAGGCTTCATCGGCCGGCATGCCGTCTCCAACCTGGCCGCCGCCGGCGCCAGCGTCCGTGTCGTGGATCTTCAAGCGCACCCGGATCCCGCGGTTGACGTCGTCCGTGGTGACATCTCCGACCCTGAGGTGATCGAGGCGGCCTTCGAGGGCGGCTTCGACGGTGTGGTCCATCTCGCTGCGGTGACCTCAGTGCTGCGCTCGGTTCAGCGTCCGGAGCTGACCTACCAGACCAACGTCGCCGGCACCCATCGGGTGCTCGAGGGCGCTCGCGCGGCCGGTGTGCGCGCACTCGTGTTCGCCTCGACCAACGCCGTCACCGGACCGATGCTCGACCCTGCGATCACCGAGCGCGCGAGTCTGCGGCCCCTGACCCCGTACGGGGCCACCAAGGCTGCGGGCGAGATGATGATGTCGGCCTACACGGCCGTCTACGGCATCCGCTGCACCGCGCTGCGACTGACCAACGTCTACGGACCCGGGATGCAGGCCAAGGACAGCATCGTCGCGCGCCTGATGCGCGCGATCCGGCTCGGGAACACCTTCGAGGTCTACGGCGACGGTCTGCAGGTACGCGACTACGTGCACGTCGCGGATGTCGTCAGCGGGATGATGATGGCGCTCAGCAACGCGACCTGGTCGGGCCCGATCGTCATCGGCGCCGGCACGTCCCTGTCCGTGCTCGATGTGGTCGATGTCGTGCGGCGCGTGTCCGGCTCGGAGCTGCCGGTCACCCACGGGCCTGCTCGGCCCGGCGAGATGCCCGCTGTGATCGTCGACCCCGCGCGAGCGCACGCGGCCGGTTGGTCTCCGCAGTTCGACTTCACCACGGGCGTCACCGGCGTCTGGGAGGAGTGGAAGGACGTGGAGATCGAAGGCGCGCTGGCCTTCCACGGCGCTGATGCTCCGCCGGCAGCGGCCGTGGACGCGCGTCGCAAGGGCGCCGCTGCCGCCGCGGCGCAGCCGCTCAAGCGGGCAGCGTCACGCCACGGAGTCTGATTCGAGCGCCGGCTCGGGCGACGCTAGCCCGGCTGCGCGCCGGGCTGTGAGCGCGGCACGGAAGCGCCCGCCGTCGGTGAAAACCCAGCGGTCGTAGGCGACGAACTTGACGACGAACAGCAGCCCCTGCACGACCACGTAGGCAAGCGTCACCAGCATCACGCGCTGCGCGTGATGCTGGTTGAGGTGGTGGCGCACGCTCGCGTCGGCCCAACCGGTCCCGGCCGAGGACGCGACAAGTGCGATCAGCGAGATCAACGCATAGCCGACGACCTCGCGCGCCACGTCCATGTCTCCCGTTCGCTCCCAGGCCCAGCGGCGGTTCAGGATCCAGTTGGGCAGCGCCCCGGCGACGAACGCCACGATCGAATCCGCCGTCGTGCCCACGCCGGCGTCCAGCAGCAGCGCGAAGACGATCACGCTCGTCAGCAGCGCCACCACCGAACCGATCGCGTAGCGCGTCACCTTGACGATCAACCGAGACCCCTGGAGCCGCCGGTAGAGGGCGGGCGGGCCGGTCAGGGGCTCGGTTTCCACCCGTCCAGCGTACTTCGTATGGTGCCCGGAGATGCGTGTGCAGACGGCAGCTGAGCCGGTGACGCTCGATGACGACATGGTGATCGCCGGTGACAACCTGCCGGTGCTCGAGGCGCTGCCGGACGGCGCCTTCGACCTGATCTACATGGATCCGCCGTTCAACACCGGCCGCGCGCAGACGCGTGCACAGCTCGAGGTCAGGCGTGCGCCCGAGGCGGACGGGCCGGGCGCTCGCACCGGGTTCGGCGGCCATCGCTACTCGAGCAGGCTGCTGCAGAGCCTCAGCTACGACGACGCCTTCGGCGACTACCTCGCATTCCTCGAGCCCCGTCTGCGGAGGGCTCGTGAGCTGCTCGCCTCGCACGGGACGCTCTACTTCCATATCGACTACCGCGAGGCTCACTACTGCAAGCTGCTGCTCGACGAGGTCTTCGGCCGCGAGGCCTTCCTCAACGAGCTGATCTGGGCCTACGACTATGGGGCCAAGCCGCGCCGGCGCTGGCCGGCCAAGCACGACACGATCCTCGTCTACGTGCGTGAGCCCGGTGTCCATCACTACGACGCCGACGCCGTCGAGCGCGAGCCCTACATGGCTCCCGGGCTGGTGAGCGCCGAGAAGGCTGCGCGCGGCAAGCGCCCGACCGACGTCTGGTTCCACACGATCGTTCCCACCAACGGTCGCGAGAAGACCGGCTATCCGACGCAGAAGCCCGAGGGCGTGGTGCGCCGGATCGTCTCCGCCTCTTCGCGTCCCGGTGGCTGGTGTCTGGATCCCTTCGCCGGTTCGGGCACGCTGGGGGCCGTCTGCCAGAAGCTCGAGCGCCGCTTCGTGGTGATCGACTCGAGCCCGACGGCGATCGAGGTCATGCGCAAGCGCCTGACGGGGCCTGCGACGCTCGCGGATGACGTGGCGGGGCGGTCCGAAGCGGTCGCTCAGTGACGGCCGTAGAGCGCCATCAGCGGCGCGACCCGCTCGCGCAGCTCGTCCGCCTCTACGTCGGGCACCTCGAAGCTGGCATCGCCATGCGGCGTGCGCACGACCAGTCGCGCCCGGACCTGCTTGGAGCGGCGTCGGGCGCGCAGGTTCGGCACCTCCAGCGCCTCGATCTCATCCCAGACCAGACGGCCGATGATGTCCCGCGGGCCCTGCATGATGTCCAGGCCGTCGGCTGACAGGCGCACACTGAGACCCTCGCGCTTGGTCGGGAGGTTCGCGACGCCGCCCAGGTGGACGGCGGCGACGATGACCTCTGTCTCCTCCTCCTCCTGCACGGGCTCGGAGATCTGTCCGACCGGCTCATCATCGGCGAGCGCCGCCGCGGCCGTGTACTGCGCCGTCTCGGGCGCATAGTCGTCTGCCTCCTGCTGCTCGTCAGCCCGCTGCGCGGCGTGTGCGGCAAAGGGGTTGGCCGGAGCCGGCGGAACGCTGTCCTCGGCGAAGCTCGCCTCGACGCCGTAGGGCTCGGTCTCGTAATCGATGGGGTCGGGCTCGGGGTCGGGCTCCGGGAGCAGCTCGAGCACGACGTCGTCGGCCTGGACGGTCTCGAGCTCGTCCGAGCTCTCCTCACCGCCCGCCACTTCCGGGGCCTGCGCGATCGGCTCTGCCTGTACCGCGGCCGGACCGGGCTCGGGCTCGGGTGGCGCAGGGAGTGGCACGGGGCGCGCGATCATCTCGGCCAGGCTCTGCTCGTAGGACGGTGCACCGATGAGCTCCTGGGCGCGCGCCACCGCGGGATGTGAGAGCGCTTCGGGCACGCTGAGGCCGAGCTCATCGGAGGCGACCCGGGCGAGCGCGCGGCGCCATTGCAGCCCGTCGGCGTTGTCGGCCGCCGACTGGACCATCGCCTCGATGCGCTCGTCGTCGAGTGAGATCAGATCGGCGTGGGCCGCCGCTGCATCGCCGTAGGCGGTGCGCAGCCGCTCGACCAGCGCCTGTCGTCCGCGCGCTGCGATCCGCTGCGCCTGTGTCTCGACGTCCACTTCGATACCCGTCATATGCGTGCCTCCTCAAGAAACGCCTTGACCTCCTCGAGGAAGGCCGCCGCATGGTGTCCGTAAACGATTCGGTGATCCGCGGCCAGCGACAGTTGCATGATCCGCCCAGGGACCACCTGGCCGTCGTGCAGCACCGGCACGTCACGGATCGGGCCGAACGCCAGCGCTCCAGCCTGTGGCGGCAGGATCAGCGGCGTCACGGCCACGATGTCGTACTCACTGGAGTCGACCACGGTGAAGGTCGCACCCGTCAGCTCAGAGGGGTGCAGCTCGGTCTCCCGAGCGCGGGCGTAGAAGTCGCCGAGCTCGCCACCGATCTCAGACGCGGCCTTCTCGTCCGCGTCGAAGATGGTCGGCGTGACGAAGAGCCCGTCGCTGATCAGGGTCACGCCGACGTTGACACGCGAGTAGAGCTCGTAGCGGCCGTCGCGGTAGGAGCCGTTCACGCGTGGGATCGTGCGCAGCGCGTTCGCTGTCGCCGTGATCACCGCCGCGGTGACGCCGCAGCCGACCTCCAGCTCGCGTCGCAGCAGCCGGTCGACATCGACGATGTTGCTGTATTCGACCGTCGGGACGGTGGCGCGGCTCTCGGCGCTGCGGCGCGCGAGCGTGCGCTCCTGCCGATCAGGCTCCGTCGTGGTGACCTCGCCCTTCAGGCCACGATCGGAGATCGGTATGGCGGGGTCGCTCATGCGCCCAAGATAACCGGAATCCGGCGCGTGCGTGACGGATCTAGCCGTGAATCAGCCAGCCGTCGACAGCGCGCGCGGCTTCCATCACGGCCTCTGACAGTGTCGGGTGCCCGTGGATGATGCGCGCCACCTCGGGATAGCCGCCCTCGAGCAGCTTGGCGTTGACCAGTTCCTGGATCAGCTCGGTCGCCTTGGCGCCGATGATGTGGGCGCCGAGCAGCTCACCGAACTGCTTGTCGCCGATGATCTTCACCAGGCCCTGGCGGTCCCCGTAGACGGTGCCGGCACCGACGGCGCCGTACTGGACCTTGCCGACGGCGACGTCATAGCCCTGTGCCTTGGCCTGATCCTCGGTGAGGCCGAAGCTGGCGACGTTCGGGGTGCAGAACGTCGCGCGTGGGATGTCGATGTAGCTGATCGGATGCGTGGTCAGCCCGGCGGCATCCTCGACCGCGATCACGCCCTCGTCGGAGGCCTTGTGAGCCAATGCCGGTCCGGGCACCAGATCCCCGATCGCGTAAATGTTCGAGACGCTGGTGCGCATTGCACCATCGACTGCGATCAGGCCGCGCTCATCGAGCTTCACGCCGGCCGTCTCGAGCCCGAGCCCGTCGATGTCCGGGCCACGGCCGGCGGCGATCACGACGTAGTCGGCCTCACCGGACTGCTCGCCGTAGGCGAAAGTGACCGACTTGTCACCGCTCGTCACATCCTTGACCAGCGTGCCTGTGTGCACGTCGATGCCCTGCTTCTTGAAGCCGCGCTCGGCAAGCTTTGAGATGTCAGTGTCCTCGGACGGGAGCACGCGATCCAGGGCCTCGAACAGTTGCACCTTCACCCCCAGCCGCGCATACGCGCTGGCGATCTCCGCACCTGAGGCACCCGAGCCGATCACCGCCAATGTCTTTGGCAGCTCCGCAAGCGCCCACGCCTCCTCGGTGCCGATCACCCGGTCGCCGAACTCGGTGCCCGGGATCGCACGCGGCACAGAGCCGGTCGCGACCACGATGAACTTCGCCTCGTAGGTCTGCTCAGCCACATTGACCCTGCCATCACCGGCGAGCGAACCGCTGCCCTCGATCACGTCGATCTTGTTCTTCTTGAACAGTCCCGAGACGCCACCGGTGAGCGTCGAGACGACCTTGTTACGGCGCTCCATCACGGCGGCGAAGTCGACGCTCGGCTCGCTCACCTTGATCCCGAACTCGTCGGCATCAAGGATCTCCTGCAGCACATCGGCAACACGCAACACGGCCTTGGCCGGGATACAGGCGTAGTTCAGGCAACGACCACCGACCTTGTCGCGCTCGACGACAGCGGTCTTGAAACCGAGCTGCGCGGCCCTGATGGCGGTGACGTAGCCGCCCGGGCCCGAGCCAATCACGATGACGTCATAAGCAGATTCAGGCACGGAATGGAGGCTAGCGGGATTGCGGCGCCTGGATCCGTCCGAGCACCCGCACGAGCTTCCAGAACAGATAGCCGCCGCCACAGATGAACAGCAGCGGCACGACAACCCCGAGGATGTTGCTGGCCTCGATCAGAAACAGCGAGAACAGCACGACGATGATCGTGAGCAGCGCCATGAACAGCAGCACGGCCGCGCCGGAGCGCCGCCACATACCGCCGGCCAGGATCAGCATGATCACCACGAACGGCACCAGCTCCGAGGTCTGCAGCTTGCCGCCCTGGAGCTTCGCGCCCGCGACATATGCGATCAGGTTGCCCAGCGCGGCGAGCGCCGCCACGGCGACCGAGATCTGCAGCGGCAACGGGCGCTCGCCCGGAGCCAGCGGCGCGAGCCGTGCTCTCGCCGCCGCGTTCTGTGCCTCTGTGCGGGCGCGGTAGCGCTCGAGGAAGTCCGATGGCGTCGTGATCTCCGCCTTCAGCACGGCGGCGGCGCGCTCAGGGTCGGCGCTCTCGGTGATCGCCCGGACCACGGCGATCCGCCGCGCCCCCGCTGCAGCGACCGCACCTGCGTTGTCCGTTTCGATGCCGCCGACGGCGAAGAACGGCAGCTTCGAGCTGCGTGAGGCATAGGTGATCAGCGCATGCCCGACGGGCGCAGCGTTGGGCCGGATCGGCGTCGCGTGCACGGGGCCGACGCTGATGTAGTCAAGCGGTGCCCGCTGGGCGGCGTCGATCTCCTCGGGGTTGTGTGTCGAGGTGCCGAGCAGCTTGTCCGGTCCGATCGTCGTCCGTGCCTGCGCGAGGTCGATGCCCGTCGTGTCGATGTGCACGCCGTCGGCGCCTGCCCTCCCCACCAACTCGGGGCGGTTGTTCAGCATCAGCAGGGTGCCGTGGCGCTCGCACACGCCCCGGAGCTTGGCGGCGGCCGCGAGCAGCTCGGCGTCGCTCTGGCCGCTGTCGAGCAACTCGACGATGTCGACGCCGCCCCTGAGGGCAGCATCGAGGTGCTGCTCGTCGAGTCCCTCGCAGAGCAGGTACAGGCGCGCCTCTTCCAACCGTTGACGCGGGTTCTCGAGCACGGCACGGAGTCTGTCAGGAGCCGCTGCTCCGGCGGGCTCAGGTACTACGATCGATCTCGTGAGCGCACCCAACATCGAAGCTCGTGAGGGCACCGTCGACGAGTTGTTCGATGCCTGGGAGGACGCCTGGTCCGACAAGGACCAGGATGGCTTCCGGCAGCTCTGCAGCCCGCAGCTCCATTACGAGGACCCGCTGACCGGGGAGCCGCTCGAGGGCATCCCGGCGCTGATCACGCACGCCGAGCAGTTGTGGGAGTCCTTCCCGGACGCACGCCTCGAGCAGCTCGGCCCCCGGCTCGCCGACGGTCACATGGCGGCTGCGCCCTGCAAGCTCCTGGCGACTCACCGCGAGCCGATCGGCGGCCTGCCCGCCACCAACCGCTTCATCGTCATCCCGATCGTCTTCTACTGCGAGCTCGACCACGGTCGGCTGCTGCGCGTGCGCGCCTTCTTCGACCTCTACAACGCCGCGATGCAGCTGGGCGTCCTGCCCGGCCGCGGCACGCTGGGGGAGAAGGCGATGCTGATGGTGCGCGGCTTCGGGCTGCGCGGCGGCCGGTAGTCTGCGGCGCGCATGGACATCGCGATCCCGATCTTCGACCAGATCACCGCGCTCGACGCGATCGGTCCGTACGAGGTGCTCTCTCGCATTCCCGGCGCCAGGGTCACCTTCGTCGCCAAGCAGCCCGGACCCAAGCGCACCGAGAACGGGATGCTCGCGTTGGTCGCCGACCGCTCGCTGGACGAGCTGACCGATCCGGACGTGATCGTCGTCCCCGGTGGTTTCGGCACACGACCGCTGGCCCGCGACGAGGAGTTGCTCGCCTGGCTGCGACACGCGCACGAGCACTCGACCTGGACCACGTCGGTCTGCACCGGCGCGCTGCTGCTCGCGGCCGCGGGGATCCTCAACGGCCTCAGGGCGACGACCCACTGGCTGCAGTACGACCTTCTGCGCCCCTACGGCGTCACGCCCGTCGACGAGCGCATCGTCCGCGAGGGCAAGATCATCACCGCCGCCGGCGTCTCCGCCGGGATCGACATGGCGCTGATGCTCGCGGCTGAGATCGCCGGGCCCGAGCTGGCGCAGGGGATCCAGCTCGGCATCGAGTACGACCCGGAGCCGCCGTTCAAGGGCGGCTCACTGCGCAGCGCGCCGCCGGAGATCGTCGAGCTGGTCCGCCGGCGCGCCGACGAGCTTGCCTGAGCGTTAGCCCCGCTGCCGCCCGTAAACTGCGCGGCTTGCGACCGAACGACTGCCTCACCGGCGAAGAGCTCAGCCGCGACCAGCTTCAGGAGCTGATCGAGCGCGCGGCCTGGATGAAGGTCCATCCCCACGGCTCCGACGTGCTCGAGGGCCGCACGGTCGCGCTGATCTTCCAGCGCCACTCGACCCGCACGCGTGTGAGCTTCGAGGCGGGCATCGTCGAGCTGGGCGGCCACCCGATGATCCTCAGGACCGAGGACACGCAGCTGGCCCGCGGCGAGTCGATCAGGGACACCGCCTACGTCCTGTCGAGGAACGTCGCCGCAATCGGCATCCGCACCGGCCCCGACGCGTTGGTCGAGGAACTCGCGCAGTACGCCACCGTGCCCGTGATCAACATGCTCACCGCCGGTCATCACCCCTGCCAGGCCTTCGCCGATCTGCTGACGCTGAAGCAGACCTTCGGGGACCTCGATGGTCTGAAGCTCGCCTACGTCGGCGACGGCAACAACGTCGCCCGCTCGCTGGCGATCATCGGCGCGATGGCGGGCGTCAAGGTCAGCATCGCCGCCCCCGACGGCTACCAGCTCGAGCCGGTCGCCGGCGCCCACCTGACCTGGGACCCCTACGAGGCCGTCAGGGACGCGAACGCGATCTACACCGACGTCTGGGTGAGCATGAACGACGCTCCCGAGACGGCGAGGGCGCGGGTCGAGGCGCTGCGCCCATACCAGCTGAGCGACGAGCTGCTGTCGGCCGCCGCGCCGGGCGCGATCGCCCTGCACTGCCTCCCCGCCCATCCCGGCGAGGAGATCACCGAGTCGGTGCTCTACGGTGAGCGTCAGCGCATCTGGGATCAGGCCGAAAATCGCCGCCACGCCCAGAAGGCGCTCTTAGAGCTTCTCTGCGCTTAGCTCTCGGCGCCCTCGCCGCTGCTTCGGGCGCCGGCCGCGGCGCGCTCTCCGCTGCGTCGCCCGCCTGATCCGAGCGCTCCCTCTACCCTCAGCTAAGCCATGGACCCCACGCAGACCGCCATCCGTCCCCGCCGCGGCGACGAACTGACACTCACCGTCGACACGCTCGCCTATGGCGGCGCCGGTGTCGCCCGCCACGAGGGCTATGTCGTCTTCGTCCAGGGGGGCATCCCCGGCGACACCGTGCGGGTGGAGATCGGCAAGTCAAAGCGCGCCTACGCCGAGGCGCGCATGCTGGAGGTGATCACCCCGAGCCCCGATCGCATCGAACCGCGCGCCCAGCACCCGGGTGCCCCCTGGCAGGTGATCCCGTATGTCAAGCAGCTCGAGATCAAGGCCGAGCAGGTCGACGACGCGCTGCGCCGCATCGGCAGGCTCGACGGCTACAGCCTGGAGCCGATCATCCCGGCGCTCGAGGAATGGCGCTACCGCAACAAGCTCGAGTACTCGTTCGGCACGGAAATCGGCTCGGACCCACCCCGCCTGATCTGCGGCTTCCACGCCCCCGGCCGTTGGGAGGACATCGTCGAGGTGGACGACTGCATGCTCGCCTCCGAGAAGGGCAACCGGGCACGCGACGAGGTTGTCGCGTGGTGCCGCGCCCAGGGGCTCACCGCGTACGACCGCCGCACGAACGACGGCTTCCTGCGCAACCTCGTCGTGCGCGAGGGCCGCCGCACCGGCGAGATCCAGGTGCGGCTCGTCACGTCGCGGGGCAAGCTCGACACCGACTCTCTCGCCGAGGTGACGCCGACGGCCGACGGCCTGCTCTGGACTCGGCTCGAGCGCGCCGCCGAGACCACCGCTGGTGGCCAGACAGAGCTTCTCTCCGGCGTCGAGAACTACGAGGAGCAACTCGGCGGGCTCTCGCTCAGCATCTCCGGTGAGGCGTTCTTCCAGACCAACACCGAGATGGCCGAGCGGCTCTACGCGCTCGCGATCGAGTACGCCGAGCTCAAGGGCTACGAGCGTCTCTATGACCTGTACTGCGGGATCGGCACGATCGGCCTCCTGATGGCCCCGCGCGTAGCCGAGCTCTGGGGACTGGAGATCGTCGAGGATGCGATCTCCGACGCGATCGCCAACGCCCGCCGCAACGAGATCGACAACGCTCACTTCTTCGCCGGCGACGTGCGCCTGGCGCTGCGCGAGCTGCTGGAGAAGGCCGGGCGACCCGACGTGCTGGTCGTCGATCCGCCTCGCGCCGGGCTCTCGCAGAAGGTCGTGCGCCGCATCATCGAGGCGAATCCCAAGCGGATCGTCTACGTCTCCTGCAACCCGACGACGCTCGCGCCCAACGCGGCGCAGCTGGTCGAAGCCGGCTACGAGTTGACCAAGGTGCGCCCGGTCGACATGTTCCCGCAGACCCCGCACATCGAGTGCGTCGCGCAGCTCGAGCGCCGTTCAGGGTAGATAGGCTCTCGAACCATGCGCGCGGCTGTGATCAAGCACGGCGGGATCCTCGTCGAGGAGCGCCCTGACCCCGAGCCCGGGTCACACGAGGTGCTCGTGCAGGTGCGCGCCGCGGGCCTCAACGGCGCCGACATCCTGCAGAGCAAGGGCCACTACCCGCCTCCGCCCGGGGTTCCGGCTGACATGCCGGGCATGGAGTTCGCCGGTGAGGTGCGCGCGAACGGCCCTGGTGCCGAGCGCTTCCCCGTCGGCGAGCGGGTGATGGGACTGATCGCCGGCGCCGGCCAGGCAGAGCTGCTCGTGGTGCACGAGCGGCTGCTGATGGCGGTCCCGCAGAAGCTCGACTGGCCTGCCGCCGGTGGCCTGCCCGAGGTGTTCACGACCGCGCACGACGCGCTCTTCACCCAGTGCGGGCTGCAGTCGGGCGAGCGCCTGCTGGTGCATGGCGCGGCGGGCGGGGTGGGGACCGCCGCGGTGCAGCTCGGACGCGCCGCCGGCGCGCGCGTTGCCGCGACCGTCCGCAACCCCAAGCTCCGTGACACGGTGGCGTCGCTGGGCGCGTCGGTGCTCCCACCGGATGGCTTCGTCGACGAGGGTCCGTTCGATGTGATCCTCGAGCTCGTCGGTGCGCCGAACATGATGGACAACCTGCGTGCACTGCGCACGGGTGGTCGCATCGGCGTGATCGGGGTGGGCGCCGGCGCCACGGTCGAGGAGTTCCCGCTCGGACTGCTGATGGCGCGGCGTGGATGCATCCATGGCTCCACATTGCGCGGCCGGTCGCTCGAGGAGAAGGCGCAGGCCGCGCGTGCTGTTGAGCGCAACGTGCTGCCGCTGTTCGCAAGCGGCGCCCTGCGCGTACCGCTGCACAAGACCTTCCCGCTGGCGCGGGCCGCTGAGGCCTATGAGACCTTTGCTGCCGGGGGCAAGCTCGGCAAGATCGTTCTGACGGTCTGAGCCGCTCGGGCCAGACCGCTAGCGGTCGGCCTCGTCAGGGGTCTGATACCAGCGCTTCCGCCGCCCGATCTTGGCGCGGCGGCGCCAACCGCCCGACTTCGGCGCGGCCTCGAGCTCGGACAGGAGGCGCTGTATACGAGCCTCGACCTGCCGCCGCCGCTCGCTGTCGCTGAGGATCGCAGCGAGCAGCGAGCGCGTCTTCTCGAGGTTGTCGGTGACGGTCGTGTAGAGCCCCCAGTCAGACGCGCAGAGCTCGGATACGTACTGCATGTTCAGCACGCCCGCTCCGTCGGTGCCGGCCAGCTCGTGGTCGGCAAGCAGCATCGCCGTGTCTGATGCGTCCTTGTGGTTGAGCTCGGCGATCTGCAGCTTGGTCAGGACGAGCTCCGCGGCCGGCAATGTGATCGGCTCGGTGCGCAGGCGCGAGCCGAGGTCGAGCTCGTGCGACATCACGAACTTCTCGACGAACACATCGACGTGGTAGGCGCCGTCCGGCGAGTGGTAGTAGAGCCGGGTGTCGCCCTGGGTGGCGTTGAACATCTTGTCTGGCACGTAGCCGAGCCGCTCGAGCAGCTCGCGCAGTCCCTTGGCCTGCCTCTTGGTCGTGACCAGATCGATGTCGGCGTATTCACGTCCGAGCGCCAGGCGCGTCGCCTCGGACGCGCGGACCCAGATCGCGATCCCGCCGAGCAGGCGGACGTCGACGCCGCTGGACTCCGCCTCCTCGCACACGCGGCGCGCGGCCGCGACCATTGTCGGGTCCCCCACGGCGCCAGGAGTCGCGTCGACATCCATCTCAGGCCAAGGTTAGAGCCCACCGACCGCGGCGGCGGGCCGACCGGATAGGGTGGCGGCCCATGAGCCTGAGTCCCGAGGAGCGGCGGGTCTGTGAGCGGGTCGCCGAGTGCGAGCAGCAGCTGGTCGATCTCGCCTCGACCCTGATCGGCCTCGACACGACCGCCCGCAACCCCGGAGATCCAGCCCGCCAGGAGGCGCAGCTGCAGGGCCACCTCGCCGATCGCCTCGCGAGTGCCGGCGCCGAGATCGACCTGTTCGAGCCGGACGCCGCCGCGATGGCCGGTAGGCCGCTGGTGCCGCCGGGGCTCGACTTCGCCGGCCGCCCGCAGCTGATCGCGACGCTGCGCGGCCGCGGCGGCGGCCGCTCGCTGGTTCTCAACGGCCACATCGACGTGGTCTCGGCCGAGCCGCGCCGGCAATGGGCCAGTGACCCGTTCGTGGCCGAGCTGCGGGACGGCAGGCTCTATGGCCGCGGCGCCTGCGACATGAAGGGCGGGATCGCGTCGATGGTGCTGGCGGCTGAGGTCCTCGCCGAGCTCGGGGTGGCGCTGCGGGGCGACCTGCTGGTCGCCACCAACACCGACGAGGAATCCTCGGGCGCGGGGGGCAGCGCACTCGTTCACCGCGGCCTCGCCGCCGATGCCGGCATCGTCACGGAACCGACGAACTTCGACACCTGGGTCGCGTGCCGCGGCTCCGAGTACGGCGTGATCACCGTGCCCGGTCGCCCCGGTCACGCCGAGGTCCGTCAGCCCGATTGGCAGCGAGGCGGAGCCGTGAACGCGATCGAGAAGGCGGCGGTGGTGCTTGCGGCGATCGAGTCGCTGCGCCGGGAGTGGGCCGGCCGGCGTGAGTACGAGCATCCGCATCTGTCGCCGCCGAGCCTGCTGGCGACGATGGTCCGCGCCGGCGAGTGGCCGGTCACCTACCCCGCCTCGTGCGAGCTCACCATCGCGACCATGTATGTCGCGGCCCAGGCCGACGAGCACGGCTCGGGCTCGCCCGTGCGCCGCGAAGTCGAAGAGTGGATCGTGCGCGACTGCGCAGCGCGCGACGATTGGCTGGCGGCGCATCCGCCGATGTTCGACTGGTGGCCCAATGCGGTGATGCCGATGGACATCCCCGAGTCCGATCCGATCGTCGCGGCCACGACCGGCGCCAGCGCCGACATCGGCCGCCCCGGCCGTCTCGGCGGCCTCGACTCCTGGTACGACGGCGCCACGCTGACGCAGCTGGCGGGGATCCCGTCGATCGGCTACGGCCCGCCCGGGATCGACGCCGACGGTGTCAGCGTCGCGCACATGATCGACGAGTACGTCCCCGTCGACGGGCTCGTGACCTGCGCCAAGGGCCTGGCCGTCGCGGCCATGCGCTACTGCGGACTCGCCTAACCCTCGACGCGCTGGGCCAGCTCGACGCCCTTCTTACCGATGTCGATCAGGTAACCGCGCAGGATGCCGTGGTTGGCCTCGCTGCCGGGGTTGATCGAGAGCGTGTCGCCGATCTTGCGCTCGCCACCTGACTCGTGGATGTGGCCGTGGACCGACAGCGCCGGCTGGTGCTTCTCGATGATCTGGCGCACCGCGGTCGAACCTACCGGGCCGCGCAGGACGTCGCCGGCTGAGATCGTCGGTCGCAGGTTCTCGTCCAGCAGCGGCGCCTCGTCCAACCCCGAGTCATGCGGCGGCACGTGGATCATGAAGATCGCGCGGCGCGGGTCGCGCACCTGCTGGGCGAGCGCGTCTAGGCGCGTGTACAGCTGCTCCTCGGTCTCCTCGCGCGGGGTCGCCCAGGGTGTGTGGTTCGACCAGCCGCTCGAGAGCAGCTGCAGCTCTCCTGGGATGTCGAGCACCTTGCCGTCGCCGTTGACCGGACCGTAGCCGGGCTGGTTCAGTGCCTCGTCGATCGTGAACTCGTCGTCGTTGCCGGGGATCAGATAGAGCGGAGTCCTCGAGTCGGCGAGCCGCTCGGTCGCCAGCGCCATCCACGCGTGCACCCGCTCGCTCATCAGCCGCTCGAGCAGCTCGTCGCGGGCGTGCTCGTCCCCTGCGAGGCGCTCGGCCTCGGAGTCGGTGGTGACGAACGAGTAGTAGCCGAGGTCGGCGATGTCACGGTGCAGCTGGACAAGTTCCTGCTCGTCACGGGCGCGGCGGTGGACGCCGAGGACGTCGGCCTCGTAGCCGCCGTCGCGCTCGAGGATCGGGACGATCGCCTTGCCGGTCAGGTCGCCCGCAAGCAGCGCTACGTCCGCCTTATAGACGTCGGCCTTGATCGCGTTGATGAACTTCCTCCACGCCTTCTCGGCGGCGTGGAGGTCGCTTGCGATGTAGATCCGGGTTGCCATCTGCTCAGCCTCCCGTGCCGGCGCTAATCGGGCGGCAGTTCGGTGAACAGCATCTTCGCGTCGACGCCGGCCGAGCGTGAGCGGTACTTCATCACGAGGTAGATGGCCAGTCCGATCAGGTAGAAGAGGATCGCGTCGATCAGGCCCTGGCCCTCCAGGTAGGTCAGCGCGTTCCCGCCCTTGAGCCCATTCACGATCGGCTTGATCACGGCGAAGATGTAGATCCACACCGGGAAGATGATCCACCCGAGCCCGAGCCACGGCAGCGACCGCTTGAACGGGGCGTTGCGGATCAGGTCGGGACGCCGGAACTTCACCAGCATGGCGTTGACTCCAGGCAGGATCCAGCTGAGCAGCGCCATCGCGATCGAGAAGAACGCGGTGCTCACCAGGTTCAGCTTGTGATCACTGGTCGCCAGGATCGTCGGCAGATCCTTGAAGCTCTGGAAGAACAGGAAGATCCCCGCTAACACGAGTGTCGCGATGATCGCGTTGAGCGGCGCGCGCAGGCGCTCGTTGACCTGCCCGAACCATTCCGGCACCTGGCGATCCAGGCTCCAGGCCAGCTGCATGCGGCTGAGGAAGTTGATGTAGACGGGACACAGCAGGAACGGGAAGACGGTGCCACCCAGGCTGATGAGCGCCCACAGCGGCCACAGGCTGCCGTTGGCGACTGCCGCCATCAGTGGCATCGAATCGGGCTGCCCGAGCGGCAGTCCGGGCTTGGTGACAAAGCCCCAGTAGTTGCTGCCCCAGGTGACGTTGGCGCCGAAGCCGAAGTGGCTGGAGATCACGTCTGTGTAGACAGAATTGGCGAGCACGCCGATCGTCAGCGCTCCGAGCAGGGCGATCAGCACCCCGCGGCGTACGTTGCCGCGAACCTCGCCGGCGATGTATGCCGAGTACTGGAAGCCGATGTACTGGAACAGCAGCACGGACAGGATCAGCGGGAAGGCGCCGGTCTCGAAGATGCGGCTGATCAGTCCGGGGCCGGAGGTCGAGAGCAGGCCCTGGCTCTTGCCGGAGGCGACGAGCTTGGCGGCGCTGATGCCGCCGTCGAGCTTCGGCAGGTTGGCGTTGAAGCTGCTCTTGTGCGTGAACAGCAGGCCGAAGACGAACATCGCGATGAAACACGCGACCCCGAACCCGGCGAGCACGGTGACGACCCTGTGGAACGAGCGGGTCGGCAGCACGCAGATCGCGCCGATGCCGAGCAGCACGACCATGCAGGCGATGAAGCCCGGCATGCCGGTGATCTGCCCGGTGGCGTCGGTGAACCAGCTGTTGGCACCGGTGAAGAAACTCCCGCCCGCGCCGATGCCGACGATGCGCGCGGTGATCTGCAGGTTGCGCAGGACCAGCGGCACCTCGAAGGCGATGATCAGGATCGAGGCGATGACCAGCGTCCAGGACTCCATCCAGCCCAGTGCGGGGTGGAGGATCCGGCTGGTGAAGACGTAATCACCACCGGAGCGCGGCATCACCGATGTCAGCGACGAGAAGATCAGCGCCAGCAGGATGCAGAAGAGCCCGGTGATGATCGCCGCCCAGCCGTACGCGGAGAACGGGCCGATCTTCCACATCGACACGTCGGCAAGCGAATAGAACGCCGGATACAGCGTCAGGCCGACGCCGACGAACGCCGCCACGTTGAAGAACAGCGCGTTGGTCACGCTCACGTTGCGGACAAGTCCGGACGACTGCCGGACGAACAGCTTGGGGGTGGTGCTCTGCTCTGCGGCGGAGCCTCCAGCGTTGTCAGCCACTGCCTGCCTTCCTCTCCTCAGCTTGAGTGCCGTGCCAGGGGGGTCCCTCAATCCCGATTGGCGGCGCGATCCTAACAGCGGACGTAGTGCTCCGGTCGTCGATCTCGGATTGCGTCGTTGCGGGGTCCGGTGCGCTTGTCGCGGGCGCCGAGCAGGGCGCAATCCGCGACCAGGGTCTCGGCGCGGGCGCCCGGCCGCGCGGTCGCGAGCGCCGCCCCGTCGGGCGCGGCGATCACGCTGGCACCCTGGAAGCCCGCTCCACGTTCCTCGCCACCGCGGTCGCAGACCGCGACGAACACGCGACTGAAGTAGGCGGTCGCTCGCGCCAGCAGGTGCGGTGCCGGCTCGCCGGCGGGCGGGTCCTCCGCGCGCGGCCAGTTGGTCGGCAGTGCGATCAGCTCGGCACCGGCCAGCGCGAGCCCACGGGTCAGCTCGGGAAACTCGATGTCGTAACAGATGCCCACGCCGATGCGGCCGTGGCGGGTCTCGACCACCGGCGCCTGTTGTTCCCCGGGCGCGAACCACGAGGCCTCGTCGTTCCAGAGGTGCAGCTTGCGGTAGACGGCGATCACGCCGTCGCCGTCGGCGACGGCCGCGCTGTTGTAGACGCAACCGTCGGCGCCGAGCTCGCAGAAGCCGCCGACCACGACCGCGTCGCCGCGGGCTGCCTCCTGTGCCCAGCCGGCGAGCAACTCGCCGTCAGCGGGTACCGCTGCCGCGCGCGCCTCCGCGGCCGAGCTGAAGCTGTAGCCGCTGTGGGCGAGCTCGGGCAGCAGCACGATCTGCGCGCCCGCATCGACGGCGGCCCGCAGCGCCTCGCGCGCCCGCCGGGCGCTGCGGGCCGGGTCCTCCACGTTGGGCACGGTCTGGCAGCAGGCGACCACGAGCGACGCTGGCATGTGCTCAGTCAAACAGGTTGTCCGCGTCCGATGGGACGGAAGTCAGCCGCCGAGAACGCGTCGGCCCGGATCAATACGGCGGGAGGTCAGACCACCACTGGCCGAGCATCTTGAAGGCGGCCCAGAAGGCGCGCTTTGAGCTCTCCTCGTCGAGCGACTCATCGATGTTCGGCACAAACAGCGCCTCGCACGAGGGCGTGAAGCGCTGCACGACGCCCGGCTCGGCGCGCAGCTCGCGCCGCAACGGCAGGTCGAGGTCGTTGATCACGCCGAGCGCGTCCTGGCCCATGACCACGAGCATCTTCGGCGAGACGATCGTCAGCTCCTCGGCGACGCGGCCCACGCACTCGGGGTCGGCCATCACCGGATCGAGCACCGGGCACTTCACGCACACCGTCCCGTAGACCGCCAGCGGATCGATGTTCAGGCGCTTCAGCGACTTCATCAGCGCGTTGCCTGAGCGGCCGTAGAAGGCGACGCCCTCCTCGATCTCGGATGGGCGGGCGCTGTACTTGACCATGAAGACGTCGGCCTGCGGATGGCCGGAGCCGAGCACCGGCATCAGCTGCCCGCGCGGGCAGTGCTCACAGCTCTGCAGCTCACGCGATAGCTGGTTGAGCTCTCGTATCGCCCGCTCGAGATACTTCTCGCGGATCTCGTCGTCTGTTGCGGGCACCTCTGCCGAATTGGACGCCCCGGCCGCTTGTCCTTGACTCTGCATCAGGACTTGCGGGCTCTGCATCAGGACTTGCGGGCCGCGCGGCGCACCCGCCGCTCGCGCACGGCCTCGCGCCGGCCGGACGTGCGCGCCTTCGTCTGCAGGAATTTGAGCGCCTGAACGTACAGCAGACTCGCCGGGTTGCGGATGATGTCGGCGGTCCGCAGCGACTCCAGGAACTGCTCGGGCCCGTCGAAGTCGTGCATCCGGATCCGCACCGAGCCGAGCCCCTGGGGCACGTGCGCATCGGAGCCGGCGCCGGCGATCATGCGGTACTTGGCGGCGAAGCGCACCGCCTCCTCGTTGAACTCGGCGATCGCCACGCGCGGGTTGAAGACCTCGATCAGGTCGATGTCGTCGAGCACGTCGAGCAGGTGCTTGTAGTCGGGCACCGAGTGCATGCGGTCGAACGGATGCGGCACGTACACGAGACCGCCCTGGCGCTTGATCTCCGCGATCGTCTCCTGCAGCGTCATCCCGCGCGGGATCTTCTCCTTGATGAACAGGCCGATCACCTCGCCCTGTGAAGCGGTCTTGACCTCCTCGCCGATGATCACCTTGATGCCCTTGGCCTTCTCGGCGGCCTCGAGCGCACCCGAGATCTCGTTGTGCTCGGTCACCGCGATCGCGCCGAGGCCCTTGGCCCGCGCCTCCGCGAGCAGCACCTCGACGGGGGTGGCGCAGTCATACGAATGGTCGGTGTGCATGTGCAGGTCGACGTCGATCAGCGGCCGGCCGGCGACGACCCGCGCCGCCCCGGCGTTGTGCGGACGGCGGTCGTGCCGATGGGAGATCAGCCGCGCGTAGATCTGCTCGAGCTCGTCGGCTACGCGCGGGAAGGTCAGCTCCGCCAGCAGTGGCTGAGCCTGCTCGCGCAGCGCCGTCAGCAGGCCGCGGTTGCCGAGCAGCTGGCTTAGGTTGGCGGCGAGGGTCTGCGCGTCCGCGGGCGCGTACTGCAGCCCGCGAGCGCCGTCGGCGAGCAGTTCCGCGTAGACCGGGATGCTGGTCGCCACCGGCACGATCCCGCTGACGAGCGCCAAGACCAGCAGGCCCGGGGTGGGCAGCACACCGTCGGAGCCCAGCACCAGCACGTCCGCGTCGGCCAGCGCCGCCTGCACGGGCAGCGCCTCGGCATCGACGAAGCGCACACGCTCGAGCAGGCGGCCGCCGAGTGCCGCCGGTGCCGCCAGCGGTCGCGAGGACCAGATCGTCGCGCGCCACCTCGCGTCGGCGGGCAGCAGCCGCAGCGCACGCAGGAAGGTGCGCAACGCCGCGCGCTCCTCCTCGGCGACAAACGTCAGGTGCAGAGAAGGCCCGTTTCTCTGCTCGTCCTGGCCCGCTGGCCAGGACGAGCTTCCTGTAGGCGACACCGGCTGGAGCGGCTCGGCGGCCGGAAGCACGACCCGGTAGTCCGCCGGGAAGTAGCGATCCATCAGCGTGCGCGTGGCCTCGTAGGAGGCGATGCGCGCGTCGAGCCGGCTGAACAGCAGCTGCGAGAGCTGACGCCCCAGCTGGGTGGAGAGCAGCCGCTCGGTGGGGTTGTGGAAGGTTCCGACGCTGAGCGCGCGGGCGTTGCGCAACGCGGCGCTCGAGGCGCTCGGTGCGAACGGCTCGTGCACGTGCACGAGATCCAGCGGCAGCGTCGTCAGCGCCGCCTCGATCGTGCGGGCGACGTCGACCGGCAGCGACGCGGCGCGGCGGCGCGTGGGCGAGAAGGGCAGGACCTCGCCGACGCCCAGCACCAGCGGCTCCTGATCGGCGCGGGCGAGCAGCGACTCAGCCTTGGCCGTGCCGCCACGCAACAGCTTGCGGCTGTCGTGCACCAGCTCGGCCGAGTTCGACGGGGCCACTATCAGGACGCGATGGCCGCGCTGATGCAGCTCCTGCGAGAGCAGCCGAACGTAATCGCCGATCTCGGTCTTGGTCTCCCAGGCGAATGGGCTCACCTGCGCGATCGCAAGCCGCTGTTCTGGCACAACGCGTGAGTCTACGCAGGTGGGGAGGACCGGTCAGCGACCGCTGGGCCGATCAGCTGAGCGTGAAACTCGCGCGCGCGGTCACGATGCGGTGGTGGCCGCGCGGCCTGAATGCCGCTACCGCGGAGACGCGAACGTGTGCGGCCGCCGCCAGCAGCGTCCTGCCGGCCGCGGTCAGTTGCAGCCGCAACGCGAAGCGTCCCGGGGCATTGACCTTGGCCGTGCCGATCGCGATCGGCACGCGCCTGCCACCACTGGCGGCGAACCAGACGCTGGCAGCGGTGCCCGCTTCGACGGCCTGGTAGGCGTAGTCGAAGTGGTGGGAGGCGCGGATCTGAGCGAGCCGCGCGGAGTGCTTCGGCGGCACCAGGATCGCCGCCAGCGACAGTCGCGCCTCGGCGGCGCTGGCGGGCGGCACCCGCAGCTGGGTGGCGTGACTCCAGCTCCCGCCGCGCTCAGTGAGCATGTAGCCGAGCACGTTGCCGCGGCGGTCGTTGTACTGGCCGATCGCCGTGCAGTCCCCGAGTGCGGTGCAGTCGGACTGATCGACGGCCGCGTACTGCACGCTGCTGGCGTTGCGCGGCAGCGGCGACTCGACCCCGGGCTGCCAGGTGCCGTTCACCTCGGACAGCAGCAGGCCCTGCGAGTTGTAGCCGATGTCGGTGTAGACGCCGGTCGCCAGGCAGTTGCCGAGCGACGCGCACGAGATCCAGTCGAGTCCGGCGGATTGCTTCTCCAGGCCGTTCACGGCATTGGTCGGAAGCGTCACCTCGAGGCCGGGCTGCCAGGCGCCCCCGTTCTGGGCGATCACCAGACCCTGCCCGTTCTCGTCGTTATCGAAGTACCACCCCACCGCCGTGCAGGAGCCGGCCTGCGGACATGCGACGGAGGAAAGCACCACGGTCTGGTCGCCGACCGTGCCGGCCGGCGCGGCCCCGGAGGGCAGCGTGGCGCCGGTGCCGCTCGCCCACTGCCCGCCTGCCTCGTTCAGCAGGAGGCCCAGCGAATTCTGCAGCGGGTTGATGTAGGTCCCGACGGCGGCGCACTCGCCGGTGTTCGCACAGGCGATCGAGGAGGGAATGATGTTCGGGTCCGAGTTGGCGTCGCTCGGCGCGCTCGGCGCCGGCGCCGCCACCCAGTGCTCGCGGCTGCCGCTGACCAGCAGGCTCTGCTGGTGGCCGGAGGGGTCGACATACTCGCCGGCGGTCGAGCACTGTCCGGCGTGGTCGCAGGTTACCGACAGCAGCACCGCGTTCTGGCCCTCGATCGGTGCGCCGGCGGGCAGCGGCGCCTCGGTCGCCCGCGACCAGCGGCCGTGTCGCTCGACTACGACCAGCGGCTCCCAGATCTCGGCGTTGGTCTCATAGTTGCCGACCGCCACACAGTTGCCGACCGAGCTGCACGACACGCCGGCCAGGCCGAGCACGTCGACGGCGCCCGCCGACTTGGGCTTGGGAGGTGCGATGGCGTTTGCGGGCAGCCGCAGGCGCACGCCCCTGCTCCAATGCCCGCGCAGTTCGTCGAAGAGCACACCGTGGTCAAGGCGGTGCGAGTCGGTGTAGCGACCGATTGCCGTGCAGTCACCGGGCGCCGAGCAGGAGATATCCACGAGCCCGCCTCCGTCGGAGAGCTTGAACGGCTCGATCGAGGCTCCGGCCGGTGGCTGCGCCTCGACGGCCCGCAGCCACCTTCCCGCCGCTTCGGTGACCAGTAGCCCCTGGCTGTCGCCGAGGCCGTCGTCGTAGCCACCGACAGCGCCGCAGTTCCCGGTCGACGCGCACGAGAGCGACTGGAGCTGGACCGCCGGGTTGACCTGTGTCTGCGTCTTGGTCTTGGCAGCAGCGGGAGCGGCTGCCAGTGCAGCCAGCCCGACCACCATTGACAGCAGCCAGATGGCCGGCTTGCGGGTCATAGGGGTCAGCATAGACGTGAAATGGCGGCCCGCGTGAGCGCGGGATCGCGCGTGGATCGCGCACGCGCTTGCGGGCCCGAACCGCGCTCAGTGCAGCGTGAATGCGTGTGTGCGGGTCACGCTCGTGCTGCCGCTGACGAACGTGACGATCGCGGTCAGGTGCAGCCGATGGCCGAGCTTGACCAGCCGCCGCCCGAGCCGGGAGAGGGTCACGTGCACCTTCACCGCGGAGACGCTGCTCCCCCGTGAACTTTGCGCCGAGGCGGCCGGTGCTCGCGAAAGAGGGGCGCCCCTGCGGGCGCCCCTTGAAACACGACTCGCGATGGCGATCCGCTACGCGACGGCGGCGACCTTAGACGCGTCGGTCGTCGTCGCCTGCACGCGCGAGTACTTGCCGATGAAATCCTCGGTAGCCTCACGCGCCTCATCATCGGGACGCTGATTCTTCGGCGACTTCATCAGGTACGAGCTGGGGCCGTCGAGCTGGCCGCCGAGTCCGTGGTTCATCGCCAGCTTGCAGCAGCGCACGGCGTCGGTGACGATGCCGGCCGAGTTCGGGGAGTCCCAGACCTCGAGCTTGGTCTCCAGCTGCAGCGGCACGTCGCCGAAGGCCTGACCCTCGAGGCGGATGTGCGCCCACTTGCGGTCCGTCAGCCACGGCACGTAGTCCGACGGGCCGATGTAGACGTCGTCCTTGGGCAGCGTGTGGCCCATGATCGAGGTGACGGCGTTGGTCTTGGAGATCTTCTTGGACTCCAGGCGCTCGCGCTCGAGCATGTTGTAGAAGTCCATGTTGCCGCCGACGTTGAGCTGGCTGGTGCGCAGCAGCTTGACGCCACGATCGTGGAACAGGCGGGCGAGCGTGCGGTGCACGATCGTCGCGCCGACCTGCGACTTGATGTCGTCGCCGACGATCGGCAGACCGGCCTTGATGAAGCGGTCGTTCCAGTAGTCCTCGCCGGCGATGAACACCGGAATGCAGTTCACGAACCCGCAGCCGGCCTCGAGGATCTGCTCGACGTACCACTTGGTGGCCTGCTCGGAGCCGACCGGGAGGTAGGACACGACTACATCGGTCTTGGTGTCCTTGAGGATCTGGACGATGTCGGCCGTCGGGCCGGGCGCCTTGGTGATCTTTTCCTTGAGGTACTTGCCGAGGCCGTCGTGCGTCATCCCGCGCTGGACCGGCACGTTCAGGTGCGGGACCTCATCGACGAACTTCAGGGTGTTGTTCTGGCCCGAGAAGATCGCGTCGCTGAGGTCCTTGCCGACCTTCTCGACGTCGATGTCGAAGGCTGCCGAGAACTCGATGTCGCGGACGTGATAGCCGCCCAGGTCGACATGCATGAGGCCCGGAACCTGCGCGTTGGGGTCGGCGTTCTTGTAGTACTCGACGCCCTGGACGAACGAGCTGGCGCAGTTGCCGGTGCCGATGATCGCTACGCGCACCCTCTCGCGCTGGTAGCGCGCAGCGCCGACGGATGAGCCGTTTGTGGTGTCCTGTTCGGTTATCACTGATCGATGTCCCTTCCGGAAGTTTCGGCCGGCGCGGTGTGCGCGGCGGTACCGATACTACGCCAGAAACCACGCTTGGTTACACCGGTCGGTACCCAAATCTTGATGTCGCCCACAGGTGACGCAGGAAAGTAAACCGATCTGTACCCGATTCCCCGTCGCCTGTGCCATCTAGGCGTCGAGCGAAAATGGTCCAAGCATCTGAGCGAGCGGGAGGTGCCGCATGAGATCCAGAACAACCATGACTGTGTGTCTGCTTGGAGCTGTCGGCGTCGGGTCTGATTCCACGTACCGCCGGTCATCTAGATCTGAGGTTTCCGGTGAAGCCGGCGTTCGCTGGAGTCTGCAGCTCCAAGGTCTGGCTTCAGGCCTTGCGCAGCGACCTGATCTGAAGCGGCTCAGTCAGCCGATCGCGTCGCGGAGGATCGTCGTGGCCATCAGGTATGCGTCGTCAACCACGGTCGCGCGGTCCTCGAGGAGGATGCGTGCGCAGGCGCCGTCGTAGAGCGTCACGAGGCGCCGGGCGGTGCGTTCCGGGTCAGCGACGCCTGCGGCGCGGGCCAGGGAGGCCAGGTGCTCGCTGAAGCGCTGTGCGTGCTCGGCCGCCGCGCGGTGCACGGGATGTTCGGGATCCGGGAACTCGGCGGCGGCGGCCACGAGCGGGTCCGGGACGGTGCTCTGCGGATCCCCGAGTGCGGTGAACAACTCGAGCAGGCGCGTGCGTGGCGCGAGGTCCTCGCGGTCGAGCACCGCCGCGGTGGGACCGCGACGGGCGTAGGTGGCCAGGTAGGCCACGATCAGCTCGTCCTTGGATTCGAAGTGCTGGTAGAGCGTGCGCTTTGAGACTCGGGCGGCCGCGCGCAGCGCGTTGATGCTCGTCGCATTGAAGCCCTGGCGCATGAACAGCTGCGCCGCCGCCGTGAGGATGCGCTCTCGGGCGCCGCGTCCGAGTGAGCCTCGGCGCACCGCCGGCGCCATCGCTGCCGCCTAGATTGCTCCGCCGCCGGCCGCGGTCAGCTCGTGGCGCACATGCCAGATGCGCTGGCAGACGGTGACGAGGCTGAGCGCGGCGAGCACGTAGACGGCGGGAGCGAGCAGGTCGAAGTCCCCGATCGACGCGCCCCGCGCGAAGAGCAGGCCGATCGCGATGATCACGACGCGCACGGGACGAGTCGCGAGCCCGACCTTGCACTGCACGCCGAGAGCCTCGGCACGAGCGCGCGTGTAGGACACCATCAGTGAGAACAGCACGGCTGCGACCACGGCCGCCACCGCCAACTCGTTGTGCTGCGAGGCGAAGTAGGCACCTACCGTGGTCAGCACGATCCCCTCCTCGAGGCGGTCGAGCGTCGAGTCCAGGAAGGCGCCGAACTCCGTGCCCTTGCCAGACATGCGGCTGTAGCGCCCGTCGAGCGTGTCCATGATCGAACCGACGATGAAGGCAACGCCGGCGAGGAAGAACAGGCGCCCGACGACCAGCCCGGCTGCCGCGAGATTGAGCGCGAAACCCGTGAGCGAGATTGCGTTTGGCGTCAGGCGCGACTCGATCAGCCGGTTCCTGAACATCTCCTGCGTCCTCTGTCGGGTGGCCTCGTCACCGCGCATACGCGGTCTGGGCCTCTGTTGTTTGTGCTGTGTGTCAGCCATCAGCGGCAGGCCAGAGACTAGTTCATCGGGTGGCATAATCACATCGGCAATGGCCGACGATCGGCTAGGCCGGGACCCCGGCGAACGCCCACGCGTGCGGGCGGGCGCGCGCGAGCAGCTGCTCGGCAAGCGCCGCCGAGACGGCCGCCGTCAGCGCGCCGAGCGCGACGTCGGTGAAGTAGTGGTTGCCCGTCACGACCACGACGAAGACGATGGACAACGGGTAGATGCGCCACAGCACACGGGCGACGGGGCGGCGCACCAGCCGCGACATCGCGGTCGCGATCATCAGCGCGAAGCAGACGTGCATCGATGGGACGGCGGCGTAGGGGTTCAGCAGCAGGCCGGCTGCCCCCTGCTCGGCGTCGACGCCGGTGAACTGACGGACCGGGTCGCTGAAGCCCCATTGCGGCATCAGCCGCGGCGGCGCCGCCGGGTAGACGCAGTAGCCGACAAGCGCGATCAGCATCGCGACCATGAACATGTTGCGCACGAAGTAGAAGGAGTCGTTGCGGCGCAGGTAGATGAACACCAGCGCCGCCGCCGTCAGCGCGAAGTGCGCGTTCAGGTAGGTCCAATCGGCGATGTCAAGCAGCCAGCGTGCTTGCCGCGTCGCCCAGGCCTGTATCTGGGGTTCGGTGAACACGTGCAGTGCGCGCTCGAAGCCGATGATCCGGTCTGCATCGCTGAACGGACGCGGGCCGTTGATGCCGACGACGCCACGCACGATCTCGTAGCCGAGGTACGCGATCGCGAATAGCGAGAGCTGGCGGATGACGTCGAGCGGGCCGTTCGGCAGCACTTGATCGCTGCGTTCCCCGATTGCGCGGCGCATCGCCTGAGGCTAATCGCAGCGCGGGCCGCGCGAGTCGACGCGGCTGAGCGAGAAGCTCATCCGCAGCCGTGCCCGGCCGGCGCCGCCGGCGTTGATCGCCGTGAACTGGCCGGCCGGGAGCACACAGGCGCGCACGCCACCGAGGCGCCAATACGGCGACCAGCGCACGCGCAGGTAGACGCTGCCGGGATGCCGAATCGCCAGTGTCAGGGAGCTCGGACCGATCGACAACACGCGGCCGGCGCCGCTCGCGATTTGGGTCGGGTCCGCCACCGCGTAGACGGTCCAATGCGGCAGTCGCCTGACGACGTGCAGGTAAGGCAGGCCGCCGCGGATCAGCCGCAGCTCGGCGCGCGCCGAGTAGTCCGCCGGGGCGTCGGCGACGGCGACGTAGCGCACCGCCAGCTGGTGCAGCCACGCCTCGTAGCGGCCGGCCGTCAGCCTGCCGTCGTAGAACAGCGGGTTCTCCGCGATGTCGGTCTGGCGCTCCCAGCCGCGGGCGAGCGGCACTCGCGGGGCCAGCCAGTAGCTCTCCCAATGGCCCGCGGTGAACGGCACCTCGACACGCCAGATGCCCGGCCGCTTGCCCAGGAAGCCGATCAGCGGCCGGTAGAAGGAGGCGCTGGAGGCCCGCTCACCGTGCACGAGGTCGGTGACCGCGTGGTGCACCTCCAGGTAGCTCAGCGGCATTGCCGCCAGCGCCAGCAGTAGCCACGCGCGGCGCGGCACCAGCAGCAGGGCGGCGAGCGGTCCGGCGAGGAGCTCTCCCAGCCGTGCGGCGTTGCTGCCCAGCGGCGTGTGGATCGCGTACGCGGCCACGCAGCCTCCGAGGTAGAGGAGTGTGCCCGTCGTGAGCATCGGACCGGGTCGCGACGCGGCGATCAGCAACCCGGCCACCAGCAGCGGCCACAGCGTGGTCAGGGCGAAGGGCTGGTAGCCGCCGCTCGGGAAGGCGAGGGCAGCACCTCCCAAGAGCAGGATCTGGATCGATACCGCCGCGATACCGCCTGCGATATCGGAGCGATTTCGCGTTTTCAGACCCCGGCATGCGACCGTGGTCCCGGCCAGCGCCACGAACATGCCGGCCACGGGACTCGCAAGCGCGGTGGCGATGGCGGAAACGGCGGCCAAGCGGGGCCGCCGTCGTTCAAGAAGAAGCGCGGTCACGGCGGCGGCGCAGAGCCCGAGCGCGAAGGTCAGGCGACCGCTGAGCAGCTCGGTGACGGTCGCCGCGCCCAGCCAGGTGGCGCCGATCCAGGCGTCGTCGCCGTAGACATCGTGGGCGAGCGCCTCGAAGGCGGCCGCGGTGCCGACGCTCGCGAGCGCGGCCAGGAACCGCGGGCCGAGCAGCCAGCCGAGCGGTCCGAACAGCACGCTGTAGGCGAGCGCGTAGTGGCCTCCGTACCACCAGTTGTTCCAGATGCCGAAGCCCTCAGCGGAGAACAGCCTGACGCGGAGCAGCTGCGCCGGGAGGTCGGCGCCGGGCGGCTGCGCGATCAGGTATGCGGTCGCCAGCAGCGCCGCGACCAGCGTGGGGGCGAATCTGCGGATATGGTGCCCGCTTGTGAACGCCGAGTTGCCAACAGCATCGCGCAACGTGCTCTGTCTCGGTGAGGCGCTCGTCGACATGATCTGTGAGCACCCGGTGAACTCGCTGGAGGAGGCTGGGATGTTCGTGCCGCACTTCGGTGGCACTGTCGCGAGTGTGGCGCTGATGGCGGCGCGTGCGGGCGCGCGCATGGCGCTCGCGGGCGGTGTCGGCGACGACGAGTGGGGCCGGTGGTTGAGAGGCCAGCTCGAGCGCTCGGGTGTCGATCTGCGCCACTTCAAGCTGATCGAGGATATGCCCACGCCGCTGGCGCTGACGACCGTCGACCACGCCGGCGAGCCGACGCGCCGGATCTACGGCGAGGCACCGGCGACCGTCGTCGATGCGCTCTGGGGCGGCGTCGATGAGGCCGTCGACGGCGGTGGCGGGCTGTTCATCAGTTCCAATACGCTCGTCGGCGAGGCCGAGCGTCAGGTGACGATGAGGGCGCGCGAGCGCGCGCTGGCGCTCGAGCATCCGGTGATCTTCGACCCGAGGCTGCAGCTGCACCGCTGGAGCTCGAAGGCTGACGCGGCCGCCAGCGCCAACGCCTGTGTCCCGGGGGCGCTGCTGGTGCGCGCGGCTGCCGGCGACGCGCGGCTGATGACGGGCGAGGACGACCTCGAGCGCGCGGCGCTGGCACTGCGCAAGGCGGGCGCGCGCAACGTCGTGATCACCGACGGGTCGCGCGGCGCGATGCTGCGCGGCAAGATCCGGCTGGACGTCGAGGGCGTGCCGGCGCGCGTGGTCTCGACGATCGGCACGGGCGACGCGCTGATGGCGGCGCTGGTGACCAGGTTGCAGATCACCGGCTTCTACGAGCCGGCGATCGCCGCGGCGCTCAAGGAGGCGATGGTCGCCGCCGCCGCGGCATGTGAGCGTTGGGGTGCCTGCGACTGACGCCTGGGAGATGCCGCCGCGGCGGCGGGTCTACGCGATCCGCGATCGCCTGAGGCGGGTCTACGGGATCCCGATCCTGCGCCCGCACGGCGATGGGCTGGCGGAGCTGATCCTGACGGTGCTCTCGCAATCGACCAACGACCGCAACCGCGACGTCGCCTACTTCGGGCTGCGCGAGCGCTTCCCGAGCTGGGAGCAGGCGCGCGATGCGCCCGTCGACGAGGTAGAGCAGGCGATCCGCCGCGGCGGCATCTCGAAGGTGAAGTCGGCGCGGATCAAGGCGATCCTGGCGGCGGTCACCGACACCGGGCCGGAGCCTGGGGTGCTGGCGCTGGACTGGTTACGCGACGTTTCGGTGCCGGAGGCGCAGGGTTACCTGTGCTCGCTGCCCGGCGTCGGGCGCAAGACGGCCGCCTGCGTGCTGCTCTTCGCCTACGGCATGCGCGACGTGCCGGTCGACACGCACGTCTCGCGCGTGGGCACGCGGCTCGCGCTGTTCCGGCCCAGGGCGCCGTTCGAGGAGCTGCACGACACGATGCTCGCGCTGACCCCGCGCGGGCAGGAGTGGGAGCTGCACCTCAACCTGCTGCGCCACGGCCGCCGGACCTGCCACGCACAGCGTCCCGAGTGCCGCGCCTGTGCGCTGCGGCGGATGTGCCCCAGCGCCGACCTCTTCGGTTAGTTGTGCGCGCCGGCCCGCTCGAGCAGCGTGGCGCGCAGCGGCTCGTCGCAGAAGGCGGCCTCGAGCGCGGCGATCGTGACCTCTCGGAGGGCCTGGTCGTCCCAGCCGAACTGCTCGCTGCAGACCGCGTATTCGCCGCCCAGGGTCGCACCGAAGTAGGGCGGATCGTCTGAACCGAGCGTCACGTGCACCCCTGCGGCGCGCAGGTGCGGAAGCGGGTGGGCGGCGAGCGACGGATACACACCGAGGACGACGTTGCTGGTCGGGCAGGTGTTGAGCGTGATTCCGCGCTCGGCGATCTCGCGAACGAGCAACGGGTCCTCGATCGAGCGCACGCCGTGGTCGAGGCGCGTGACCGGCAGCTTCAGAGCCTTGCGGATGCTGTCCGGGCCCTGCCACTCGCCGGAGTGGACGGTGCAGCCGAGACCGGCGCCGGCAGCGACCGCGAAGGCTTCGGCGAAGTCGCTCGGCGGTACCCGCTCGTCGCCGGCGAGGGCGAAACCGACGACGTACGGGTGCGGGCGCTCGGCGGCCTGCCGGGCCACCCGGGCCACCCGCTCGGGCCCGAAGTTGCGGACGCCGGAGAGCAGGATCCGGGCCTCGATCCCGTGATCGCGGCGCGCGTCGTCGATCCCGGCGGCGATCCCCGAGAAGTGCTCCTCGTCGGTGAGCCCTACGAGCCTGGCGTGGTCGGGGGAGGCGGTCAGCTCCACGTAGATGCCGCCGTCCGCGGCCACCGAGGCGAGATACTCATAGGTGATGTCGCGGTAGTCCTCGGCGCTGCGGATGACGCTCGCGGCGAGGTCATAGGTCTCGAGGAAGTGAAGGAAGTTCGTGTAGTGGAAGCGGCCATCCTCGGCGAGCATTCCGTCGGGCAGTGCGACACCGTTGCGCTTCGCGATGCGGGCGACCAGCTCGGGCGTGGCGGTGCCCTCGAGGTGGACGTGGAGTTCGGCCTTGGCGATCATCGGCTGCACTTTCGCATAAGTGCGCTGCCTCAGCCCGCTGGGCGGGAGGGCCTTCTCGGGCGCCGACACCCAGGCCCCGGCTCAGCGAATGCGCTCAAGCACCGGCTGATCCGTCGGGGCGCCGTCGCCGAGCGTGACCGCGGCACGCAGCGCCGCGGCGGCCCGCTCGTAGGCGGACTCATCGCGCGCGTGCAGGATCGCCAGCGGACGTGAATCGGTCCCGCTCCCCACCGACTCACCCAGGGCCGCGACCTCGCTCAGGCCGACGGCGTGATCCACGCGGTCGGTTTCACGCGCGCGTCCGCCGCCGAGCGCGACGATCGCCACACCGACAGCACGCACGTCCAGCGCGCTCACGATCCCTGATTCGACCGGTTCGACGGCGCGCACGATCGGAGCGTGCGGAAGATGTGTGTGTGGCGCTTCGAGCAGATCCGCAGGCCCGCCGAGCGCGGTGACCATCGCCGCGAACGCCTCGGCGGCGGCGCCGCTCGAGAGCGCGCGCTCGGCTGCGGCGCGGGCGGCGACCGGATCGGGCTGGAGGCCCCCGAGCACCAGCAGTTCGGCACTCAGCGCGAGCGTCACCTCGAGCAGCCGCTCGTCGGCGCCGACGGCGCCGGTCAGCACCTCGATCGACTCGAGCACCTCGACCGCATTGCCGGCCGTCCGGCCGAGCACCTGGTTCATGTCGGTCAGCAGCGCGCTGGTCGGCAGCCCGTTCCCCTGGGCGACCTCGACGATCGCCCGTGCCAGCTCGCGCGTGTCATCGAGGTTCGGCAGGAAGGCGCCGCTGCCGGCCTTGACGTCAATCACCAGCGCATCGAGGCCGGCGGCGAGCTTCTTGGAGAGGATCGAGGCGACGATCAGCGAGAGCGACTCGACCGTTCCGGTCGAGTCGCGGATCGCGTACAGACGCTTGTCCGCGGGGGCGAGCGCGCCGGTCTGGCCGATGATCGCGCAGCCGGCGCTCGAGACGACCTCGCGGAGTCGCTCCGGCGTCGGCTTGACGTCATAGCCGGGGATCGACTCGAGCTTGTCGAGCGTGCCGCCGGTGTGTCCGAGGCCGCGCCCGGAGATCATCGGCACGGCGCCGCCGCAGGCGGCCACGATCGGGGCCAGCAGCAGGCTGACCTTGTCGCCGACGCCGCCGGTCGAGTGCTTGTCGAGCACGGGGCGGTCCAGCGCGAATCCGCCGGGGCGGGCGCTGTGCCATTCCAAGACGTCGCCGGAGCGCATCATCGCGCCGGTCAGTGCGACGCGCTCGGGTCCGCTCATGCCGCGCCAGACGATCGCCATCGCCATGGCGCCCACCTGCGCGTCGGTGACGCTGCCATCGGTGATGCCGGCTACGAACTCATCGATCTCCGCGGCGGAGAGCTCGCCGCCGTCGCGCTTGCGGCGAATCAGCTCGGGGACCAGCATCAAGCCGGCGCCAGCCGGGGGATGAACGCGACCAGCAGCCTGACCAGGTCCTCGGCGGCGCGCGCGGCGTCGGTCAGCGTCTGCTCGTGGCTGAGCGGAACGTCGCCCATGCCCTCCGCGAGGTTGGTGATCGCCGAGATCGCAGCGACTCGCAGACCGCAGTGACGGGCCACAACCGTCTCGTGGACCGTCGACATGCCCACGGCGTCGCCGCCGAGGATGCGGATCGCGCGGATCTCCGCGGCGGTCTCGAATGCCGGACCGGACCAGCCGGTGTAGACGCCCTCGGCCAGTGCCACGCTCTGCTCCGCGGCCGCGGCGCGCAACTCGGCCAGCAGCTCGGGGTCGTAGGCCCGGCCCATCGCCGGGAAGCGCGGCCCGATGCTGTCGTCGTTGGGCCCGATCAGCACGCTTATGCCCGTCAGGTTGATGTGGTCGGTGATGGCCATCAGGCTGCCCGGCCCGAGCTCCGGCCGCAGCGAGCCGGCGGCGTTGGTCTGCACGAGGATCTCGGCGCCGGCCGTCTTGAGCCAGCGCACGGGCGCGCGCAGCTCGTCGATCGGGCCGCCCTCATAGAGGTGGGCGCGACCCTGGAGGATCGCGACCGGGACCCCGGCGATGTGACCCTGCACCACCTTGCCGGCGTGACCCTGAACCGTCGGCCGCGGGAAGCCGGGCAGCCGCTCGTAGCCGATCACCGTCGGGTCCTCGATGGCGCCGGCCACGGCGCCGAGTCCCGAGCCGAGGATCACGCCCACGTGCGGGCGAAACTCGCTCATCCGTTCAGCGCCTCAGAGCCGAATGTCAGTGGCAGCAGTTCTCCGAGCGTCGTCACCAGCGGCTCGGAACCAGGGCGGCCGAGGTACACCGGGATCTCCGGGTTGGCGAACTCCGACAGGCGCTGCCGGCAGCCGCCGCACGGAGGGCAGCGCTCGACGCGCTCGGCGACGATCGCCACGGCGGTGATCCGCGTCTCCCCGGCGGCGATCATCGCGCCGATCGCCGAGGCCTCGGCGCACTGGGTCTGGGAGTAGGAGGCGTTCTCGACGTTGGCGCCGAGATGGATCGCGCCGCCTGCGCCGCGCAGTGCGGCCCCCACCCTGAAGTCCGAATACGGCGCGTGGGCGCGGCGCATCACGCTCTCCGCAGCCGCGAGCAGCTCCTGAGATTCGTCTGGCATCCCGGCATCGTAACGGCGGCCGCGTGCCGGTAGGATCGCGCGACATGACGCCACGTTTGACCGTCGTTGAGCACCCCGTCCTGGCCGACCGGCTGACCGTGCTGCGCGACCGCAACACCAGCTGGCCGAACTTCCGCCATGCGCTGTATGAGTGCTCGGCGATCCTCGCCGTCGAGGTCGCCCGCGAGCTGCCGCTCGTGGAGACAGAGATCGAGACGCCGCTCGAGCCGACCACGGGCGCCCGGCTCTCCGAGCAGGTGGTGGTCGTGCCGGTGCTGCGAGCCGGCCTCGGCATGGTCGACGGCTTCCTGCGCCTGCTCCCAGACGCCCGCGTCGGGCATCTCGGGATGGCCCGCGACGAGGCGGCGCACACGCCGGTCGACTACTACTCGCGCCTGCCTCCCGGCCTGGCCGAGTCCTGGGTGTTCGTGCTCGACCCGATGCTCGCCACCGGCGGTAGCGCCGTCAACGCGCTCCAGCATCTCAGACAGGCGGGTGCCAGCCGGCTCGGGCTCGTATGCCTGGTCTCGGCGCCTGAGGGCATCGAGGCCGTCTCGAGCGCCCACCCCGACGTCCGCATCTGGACGGCCGCGGTGGACCGTTGCCTCGACGAGAACGCCTACATCCGCCCGGGGCTGGGCGATGCCGGCGACCGTGTGTTCGGCACGCTCTGACGCTCAGGTCTGGGCGCGGTCGAGCCATCGCGGCGTCTGGCAACGCATTCCAGTGTGAGCTAGCCTCGCTTGTCTGATGAGCCGCCGGCTGGCACACGTTGACCGCGTCGGGATCGAGGAGCGCGCAGCCCAGCTCGGGGCCCGCTCGATCAAGACGACCGCGAAGCAGCAGGGGATCCGCATCGCCGTGTCACTGCTCGACCTGACGACGCTCGAGGGCGCCGACACCGCCGGCAAGGTGCGTCAGCTGTGCGCGAAGGCGGTCTGCCCGGCGCCGACGATGCCGGAGATACCGTCGGTGGCCGCGATCTGCGTGTACCCGTCGATGGTGACGGTCGCACGTGAGGCGCTGGCCGGGACCGGCGTGGCGACCGCCTCTGTCGCCACCGGATTCCCTGCCGGCCAGGTGTCGCTCGACGCGAAGCTGCGCGACACCGAGGACGCCGTGGCAGCCGGCGCCGACGAGATCGACATGGTGATCTCGCGCGAGGCGTTTCTCTCCGGCGACGACGCTCGTGTGATGCGCGAGATCGCGCGCATCAAGGAAGCCTGCGGCGACGCACACCTGAAGGTGATCCTCGAAACGGCCGAGCTCGGCTCCTACGACCACGTGCGCCACGCGTCGATGCTCGCGATGGAAGCCGGCGCCGACTTCATCAAGACCTCGACGGGCAAGGCCGCGGCGGGAGCGACGCCGGGCGTTTGCCTGGTGATGCTCGAGGCGATCCGCGACCACGTGCAGCGCACGGGCCGCGTTGTCGGCTTCAAGGCAGCCGGCGGCGTGTCTACCAGCAAGGCCGCACTGCACCGGCTGGTGCTCGTCAAGGAGACCCTCGGCGACGATTGGCTGACGCCCGACCGTCTGCGCATCGGCGCCTCCTCGGTGCTCAACGACCTACTCATGCAATACGCCAAGACTCAAGGCGGCCGGTACGGGCGTGGGGAGGACTTCTCAATCGAATGACCGTGCAGTCACGCCAATCGATCGTCTGGGACTATGCGCCGGCGCCCGAGGCGACCGACCACCTGCGGCTCGCGGAGCGCTACGGGCTGTTCATCGACGGAGCCTTCTGCGACCCCGCCGAAGCACGCTATGTGCCGACCATCAACCCCGCGACCGAGGAGCCGATCGCGGAGATCGCGTGGGCAGGCCCGCAGGACGTGCAGCGGGCGATCGAGGTCGCGCGCGCCGCGCAGCCCCGCTGGGCTGCGCTACCGGACCGCGAGCGCGGCAAATACCTGTTCCGGATCGCGCGACTGATCCAGGAGCGGGCGCGTGAGCTAGCCGTGTGCGAGACGCTCGACGGCGGCAAGCCACTGCGCGAATCACGCGACGTCGACGTGCCGCTCGCCGCCGCTCACTTCTTCCACTACGCCGGCTGGGCCGACAAGCTGCGATACGGGGTGGCCGCGCGCGAGGTCGCCCCGCTCGGGGTCGTCGGGCAGATCGTGCCCTGGAACTTCCCGCTGCTGATGGCGGCATGGAAGCTCGCACCGGCGCTGGCCTGTGGCAATACCGCGATTCTCAAGCCGGCCGAGACGACACCGCTGACGGCGCTGCTGCTGGCCGAGATCTGCCAGGAGGCGGAGCTTCCCAATGGGGTCGTCTCGATCCTACCCGGCGATGGTGCCGTCGGCGCGGCGCTCGTGCGCTCACCCGGACTGGACAAGATCGCGTTCACCGGCTCGACCGCGGTCGGCCGCGACATCCAGACGGCACTTGCCGGCAGCGACGTGAAGCTCACGCTCGAGCTCGGCGGCAAGTCGGCGAACATCGTCTTCGAGGATGCGGCGCTCGATCAGGCCGTCGAGGGGATCGTCAACGGAATCTTCTTCAACCAGGGGCACGTCTGCTGCGCGGGCTCGCGGCTGCTGATCCAGGAGAGCGTGCTCGACGAGGTGACCGCCAAGCTCTGGGCGCGGATGGGCCGTCTGCGGATCGGCGACCCGCTCGACAAGAACACCGATGTCGGGGCGATCAACTCGGCCGAGCAGCTCGAGCGCATCGAGACGCTGGTGGCCGCCGGCGAGGAGGAGGGCGCGGTCCGCCGCAGCGTCTCCTGCTCCCTGCCCGAGCGTGGTTACTGGTTCGCTCCGACGCTCTTCACCGACGTCTCGCCCGCGCACCGGATCGCCGTCGAGGAGATCTTCGGCCCCGTCGTGTCAGTGCTCAGCTTCCGCACGCAGGCCGAGGCGATCGAGAAGGCGAACAACTCCCGCTACGGACTCGCCGCCGGGATCTGGACCGACAAGGGCGCCAAGGCCTTCGAGGTCGCCAATGCGCTGCGAGCGGGCGTTGTATGGCAGAACACCTATAACCACTTCGACCCGACGGCCGCGTTCGGCGGCTACAAGGAATCGGGCTTCGGGCGGGAGGGCGGGCCGGCCGGCCTGCGCCCGTATCTGCGGGTGCTGCGATGACGACCGACCGGATCCCCGTACGCAAGACCTACAAGCTGTGGATCGGGGGCGCGTTCGTACGCTCCGAGTCCGGTCGCTCGGACGTCTCCGGTGACGTGAACATTCCCCGTGGGTCGCGCAAGGACGTGCGCGAGGCGGTGGCTGCGGCGCGCAAGGCAGCGCGGCCCTGGGCGGCGCGCACCGCGTACAACCGTGGCCAGATCCTGTACCGCGCGGCCGAGGCGCTCGAGTCGCGCCGCGCGCAGCTGATCTCTGTGCTGGAGGCCGGCGGCGGCCGCGCGGGCGGCCTCGGCGCCGCGGCCGAGCTCGATGCGGCGGTCGACGTGCTCGTCCACTACGCCGGCTGGACCGACAAGCTGCAGCCGGTGCTGGGCGGGATCAACCCCGTCGCGGCGCCGTTCCTGTCGTTCTCGCTGCCCGAGCCGACGGGCGTGGTTGGAGTGGTCGCAGCTGATCAGCCGTCGCTGCTCGGCCTCGTCGCCGAGGTCGCACCGGCGCTCGCCGCTGGCAACACCGTCGTCGCGATCCTCTCGGAGGCGGCGCCGCACGCGGGCCTCGATCTGGCAGAGGTCCTCGGCGTCTCCGACATCCCCGGTGGCGTCGTCAACCTGCTCTCAGGGCGGCGCGGCGAGCTTGCGCTCGCGCTCGGCGGTCACCGCGACCTGAACGCGATCGTGGACGCCTCCGGCGACCCGAAGCTCGGCGTCGAGCTCGACAAGCTCGCGGCCGAGACGATCAAGCGCGCGAGCCACCACGCCGCCGCAACGTCCTACGAAGACGCGGTCGATGACGCGCTCGAGCGAATCGTGGCGGTCACCGAGCTGAAGACCGCCTGGCATCCGGTGGGCGCGTAGAAGCGACCACGCCGCCCCGCCCCGGATCCAGGACGCGGCGCAGGCTGCACTCCTAGCCGGCGCGAGCCGTTCCTCGGCAAGCTTGCTACGGCCGGTCGGTCAGTGGCCGTTCTGCGTCTGCTGGTAGCAGGCGATGTCGTATTCGGAGATCGCGTTCGGCGCGCCATGGGCGGCCGATGGGGTGCCACTGCTACCTGCGTAGACGGTGCCCGCCTTTGCGAAACCGCCGGAGTTGAACCCGTTCGGAGACGAGGTCGACCCAGGGCTTCCGCACGCGGCCCCGCCCGGGCTCGCGGTACCCGGTTGACCAGTGCCGGCCGAGTTCGACGCCGCGAGCGCGGCGGACGACATGCCCACCGCGATCGCCAATGCGATACCCACCGCAGTCACGATTCTGCGCATGATTGCCTCCCGTCGTTGTTTACACCTAGAAGGACGCCGACGGGTGCAATTTCTTCCCGCTTGGCCCGGAAGTGAGCCTGTAGCCAGTTGAACGCAGTCACACACCAACGATCGCCGGGGACGAGCCCTGGGAATTGATACTGAGGCATCGGCGTGGTCAGGTCGTTGCCGATCCGTTGCTGGTGGTCGAGAAACTCGGCAGTGACCACGGCACAGACCGTATGGCTCCCGAGGTCCTCCGGCCCGGTGTTGCAGCAGCCATCACGAAAGAAGCCCGTGAGGGGGTCGGTGCCACAGGGAGCGAGTGCTCCGCCCAGGGCATTGAGGTCAGCCACGGCCTTCAGTATCGCTCTCTCGACGGCAGCAGACACGCGCTCGAGGCGATGCAGGTCACCTGTCCGACCGGCCCCGGCCGCCGGTGAGGTGCCATCCGTCGCACTCCTGGCAGCGATAGCAGGTCAGCTGCTCGCCGAATTGCGTGCGGTCCCAGAGTGCCGCGGCGCGCGCCTCGGCCTCGCTCGCGAACCAGCGCTTGTTCGCGCAGATCTCGCGCCGGCGCGCTCTACCGGTCTGCTGGTCGGCGAACCAGCGCTCGATGTCCCGCTCGCCCATGGCGTGCCTAGGTCATCGACGCGGCGAGCCCAAACGGGCTCCCCTCCGAATCTCGGCAAACGGCCCAGCGCGCGCCCGGATGGATCACCTCGCCACCGAGCTCGCGCTCCGGATCGTCGGCCGGGAACTCGATGAGGTGAATTTGCGAGCCCACCAACCCCACGATACGTTGCCGGCGATGAGAGCACGTCCACGCGGCGCTCCTGACGCCGAGGTCGCGCTGGTGGTCGTGGCCAGGTGAGGTAGGGTGCATCGGTCATCGCTCGCCGCATGAGCGGATTCTCATGGGCTGTTAGCAGGCGGGTTTATGTGTGCGCCGTATCCATTGGTTGGAGTTCTGTCATTGTGGCGATCCCGGATCGTGTTAGGAGAGCTGGCCGGCGGGCGCGGAGCGTCGAGCCGTCCGGAGGGCCGTTGCTTTCGCGTCGTGATCTGATTGCGCGGCGTCGGCGAGCGCAGCAGCGGCGGCGGGTGGTTCGCCGTCGCCGGATCGTGTTCGGGATGTT
>DASZLT010000033.1:0-3948 GCA_035552235.1 Solirubrobacteraceae bacterium | reverse complement strand
TTCGTCGCCGCGACCGGCGAGATCGTCCCGAAGAACCCATTCAGCGCAACGAAGAACCGCGTCAACTGCGTATGCGGATCAGACAGATAGTGAGCGACCGGCTGCAGATGCGCAAACAGCGACGGCAAGCTCGCGATCGTGTCATTCAACGCCGAGCCACGGGCCGCGAACGTGTCGCCGAACCCCGCCAGCGCTCGCTGCACCGCCGGGCGCGTCTTGGCGTCGAACATCTTGTTGATGTCATCGAACTGGACCGGCACGTTGGTCTGCGAGACCGGGAGCGTCCCACCGTCCGGGAAGACCTTGCTCGAGCTCCCGCGCTGGATCTCCACGTACTTCAGCCCCAGCACCGACCGCGGCTTGATCGACGCGGTCGAGTCGACCGGCACGCGGCCGTTGGCCGTGTTCAGCTGCAGCGTCAGCTGGGCCCCGACCTGCCCATTGGACAGCATCACCGGCTGCGTATCGGAGACGATTCCGACCCGGAAGCCGCCCTCGCGCACGTCGTTGCCGTCGACCAGGGCGGCGCCGTTTGAGACGTCGACCTTCAGCTGGCGGGTCGGCACGAACGGGAGCCCGTTGTTGGCGTTATAGGCGAGGAACACCGCGACGATCGCGACGAGCACGGTGACCGCGCCGATCAGGACCGGATTCGCAAATGCTGGTTGCTGTCTGGCTCTCATGGCGATAGGAGGTAGTTGAGGAGTTGCTGGGCCTGACCGCTGCCGCCACCGGAGGAGGTTGTCGACGTGGTGCTCCCGACGGCCGGCGCAGCCGCCGTCGGGCCACCGGCGAGCTGGGAGACGATCTGCCCGATCGTCTGCGAGAGGTTCAGCGGCGTGCCGGAGCTTCCCTGTCCCGCGGGAGACCCGGTGGTCGCGGCGCCGTTAGCCGCAGTCGAGGAGCTCTTCTTGTTCGACTTGTCAGCGGCGGCGCCGGGCGAGCTCTGCGCCGGCAGCTTGCAGGCGTTGGTCTTCGCGCCGGTGTAGGTCACTCCGTACCCGGGGGCGACGGGAGCGCCGCCGGGGTCGGGGACGCACGCGCTGGGGTTGGCCGGCGTCGCGTCCTTGGCGTTCCAGGTCGGGTCGGGCACGGTGACGCCCGGCTGCTGGGGTCCGAGGAACGCGTAGCAGCTGCGTGGGTTGGTCGTGCTCTGGCCCTTCTGGTAGGAGTCCAGGTTGTTGGCGATCGTCTGGGGCGTGGCGTACGGGCTGCAGGCCGTGTTGGCCAACAGATCGACGCCCAGCAGGTGCCCGTAGGGACCGAAGTAGTCGATCGCGTTTTCCTGGTTGAAGACGTACTCGATCAAGCCCTCGAGCCCGGTGTAGCCCTTGCCGCCGGGACTCCGCGGGTCGGGCTCGACCGGGCCTCCCGCGGACGCCGTCCGGGTGCGGGTGTCGAGTGCCTGCAGGACGATCGCGAGGTTCTGCGCGAGCTCGGGGGACGGCTTGGCAAACTGGTTCAGGTGCGCGACGGTCGGTGTGGCCGCCTGGACCGCCGGCTTGCCGGTCACCGACGCCTGGCCGAGCGACTGCAGCGAGGGCACCGATTCGTGCGAGAACGGGACCAGGTCGGCGAAGAACCGCCGCAGGTTGGAGGACGCGGCGTTGAGGTTCGTGAACACCGGGTCCTGCGCGTCCGCCGCCGCGCCGAGCTTGGCCATCGCCGGGCGCAGCTGCTGGAGGAACGCCGGCAGCTTCTGCCACGTCGCCTGGATGCTCGAGGCCTGCGTGGCCGAGTCGGTCGAGGCGTTGTTGGCCTCGACGATGAACCGCTGCACCTGCTTGTTGTTCTTCGCCAGCGCGGTGATCACCGAGTCCGCGTTGGCGTTCAGGTCCCGGATCGTGTGGGCATCGTTGGCGAGCAGCGCGAGCAGGTTGTCGGTCTCGGCCAGCGCGGGGTCGGCCCGGCGCAGCGCCGACTGCAGATCCTCCGAGCGCGAGGCGACCGCCGCCCCGAGCTCGTTGATGATCAGGCTGAAGCGCTCCCGGTATGGCAGGCGCATGATGTTCTGGACCAGATCCGCTGGGATCGTCGACTGCGTGTGGGTCACCGGGATCGTGCTGCCGGGCGGGAGCACCTTGCCATAGCGACCGGGCTCGCAGTCGAGGAAGTACTCGCCGATCAGCGACTGGGGGCGCGACTGGCAGAAGGCATCGGAGTGGAACTGGCCGAAGCCCTTGGCGGTCGACTGCACGGTCACGACCGCGTGCAGCGTCTTCTTGTCGAGGTCGATCGACTGGATCGAGCCCGCGATCACCCCCGCGACCTTGAAATCGGCGCCGTTGACCAGGCCGAACGCATTGTCGAGCTCGATCTTGTAGGTCCCGGCGGCGCTGGGGCTCGAGGAACCGAGCGTCAGCACCACGAACGCACCGGCGGCGAGCAGCACTGCTGCGGTGGCGAGGATCCGCCTCATGGCCCGGTCGGCACCTCGCTCGTGCTACACGGGAAGCCCGATTCCAGTGGCGGCGTCGCGCTGCTTCCGGCCGTCGGCCCGCGCTCCATCGATCCGGGGCAGCGGTCGCCCTGACCCGAGGTCAGCACGCTCTGGGCGAACGCGGCGCGGCCGGTGGGGTTGGTCAGGAGGTTGTTGAGCGGGCTGCTCCCGAGGATGTTCAGGAGACCGTTCTCCACGGACCCCAGGCCGACCACGGTCGCGATCCGGCTGGCTGCGCCGTTGGCGTCGTATAGGCCCGGATGCGAGTAGCCCTCGAACCAGCCGGTCAGATCGACGGCGTACGGGCGGGCGACCGCCAGCTCGGGCACCGACTGGTGCAGCGCCTTGCTCGAGACGATGAACGCGCCGGGGCGCACGGCGCCGTTGGCGCGGACCTGGCCGACCGTCGCCTGCGCCAGCGGGACGGCGATCTTGTTGAGCTCGATCAGGTCGTTGTTGGGTCCCGGCCGGCTGATGATGTTGGCGAGGTTGCGGATCGTCGGAACCGAGTCCACCGCCAGCGGACGCAGCTGCAGGAGCAGCTTCTGCAGCTTCGGGGCGACCGGCCTGGAGGCGTTGATCAGCGAGGTCAGGTCGACGAGCGAGTTGCGCAGGTTCACGAAGGTCGTGTTGGCGAGCCGCATGAACCGGGGCAGCCGCTGGATCGACTGCCCGAGCGCCACCTGCTGGCTGGCGAGCGCCGAGAAGGTCGTCGAGAGGTGGGAGACGAGGCCGCTGAGGTCGCTCTGGCGCGAGGCCAGATCGGTGACGAGGTTGCTCGAGTTCACGACGAACCGGGTGAACTTGGAGGTGTCGCGGTTGAGCTCGTGGAACAGGATGCTGCTGGTCGCGATCGCCGGGTTCAGGTACTGCCACGCGAGCTGGGTCTGCGCCCCGCGTCCGGCGTACTGCGAGGCGGAGCCCTGGAAGACGTTCTGAAGGCCCTTGCGGGTCGGCGCGTTGAGCGTGTTGAAGAGCTCGTCGAGGTCGACCGCGTTGGTCGTGTTGGCGGTGCTGATCACGCCGCCCGAGGGAATCGCCGGCGCGGTCCCGGGGCCGAGGTACAGATCGACGTAGCGGTTGGCGATTCCCGACAGCGACGCGACCCTCACGATCGCGTGCGTGCCCTGGTGCAGCGGCTCGTACAGCGAGCTGTTGATGTCGAGCTCGAGCTTCGCCCGCCCGTTGCGCGTCAGCGAGATGCTCCCGACCGTGCCGACCGCGTTCCCCGCGACCTCGACCAGGTTGCCCGGCACGAGCTGGTTCGCGTCCTGGAAGACGGCGTTGACGCGATACGTCGACCCGCCCGAAAGCAGGATGACGATTACCGCCACCACGGCCAATCCGAGTGCCGCGACCGCGGCGCCCCGGCCGATCACACTTGAGTTACGCACCGCCGCGACCTGGCCAATCGATCTCCTCCACCCGGGAAATTGACCCCCCTGTCAGAAGTCAGGCAGCGACGCTACCAACGGGCTACGCGCACTGTCAATTTGGAACCGACGCGC
>DASZLT010000032.1:0-64715 GCA_035552235.1 Solirubrobacteraceae bacterium | reverse complement strand
TGGCGGCCTCGATCACCGTCGCCTGGCAGTCCTGGTGCTGGGTGATCACATCAGCTCCGACCGACAGCAGCGCGCTTGCCGCTGTCTTCTGCTTGAGCGGATCGCACCACTCCGAGGTAGCGACCGTATAGGTCTTGGCCTGCGGATCTATCTTCTGCGCACCGAGCTCGAAGGCGTCGACGTTGTCGACCGTCTGCGGGATCGGAAATGCGTAGACGAAGCCGAGCTTGTGGCTCTTCGTCACCGCTCCCGCTGCCATGCCGCCCAATGCAACAGGGTCATAGGCCTCACCGAAGTAGGTGCCGAGGTTCGCCGGGAACTTCTTCGTGTAGGTGCCGCCCTGATGCAGGACCAGCACGTCCGGGTGTGACAGCGCGAACGCGTATGCGTACTGCTGGTAGCCATAGCTGGTGGCGAAGATGATCTTCGCGCCGGCATCGACCATCTGCGTCATCACCGCTGTCACCTGCTGGGTCTCGGGCACGTTGGCAGCGAGCAGCACCTTCACGCCGAGCTGCTTCTTGACCCGCTCAGCCGCCTGATAGACGGCCTCGTTGTAGCCCTCGTCGGACTCCGAGCCGACCATGATGAAGCCGACCGTGCCGGCCTTCGCCCACGGTTCGGCGGCGGCGGCGTGACCCTTGGCAGCCGCCGCGGCGCCACCCGGCACGACCGCCACGACAAGCAACCCGGCGCTGAGAGCGACCGACCCCAGCAGGCCTGCGAGGCGCATCCGCGCCTTCATCCGGCCTGGCATTGGACTTCCTTGCATAACAGACACTCCTTCAGATATCGAGGTAGAAATCGCGGCTCTCGCCCGGGCCCATCAGGCCGTGCGAAGCCGCACCGGGCCCGCCCCAGAGCAAGCCGGCTGGTGGTGCGTTTGGTCGAGCCGCCGGCGCAGCCGGCCGGCGGCTCGGTGCTGACGCCGATGTCAGCTCGTGTTGTTCAGCGCCCGAGCAAGGCCCTCGGGTGTCTGCGCACTCCCAATCCGCGCGAACAGGACGAGTGCGATCAGGGTCACCAGATACGGCACGGCATCGAGCAGGTACTGATTGATCGAGACGTTGTGCGCCTGCAGCACCGACGCGGCGGCGAGCGCCACGCCGAAGACGTAGGCGCCGAGCACGACCCGCGACGGTCGCCATGCCGCGAACAGGACCACAGCGACGGCGATGAAGCCGTAGCCGTTGGTCATGTCGTCGAACCAGTTGTCGACGTAGACAACCGAAAGCTCGGCCCCGCCGACACCGCCCAGGGCGGCGCCGAGGATCACGGCCGCCATCTGGATGCGATCGGGGCGGCGTCCCGCGGCCGCCACAACCTCGGGCCGCTCTCCACACGCGCGCAGCACCAGCCCGATCCGCGTTCGGTAAAGCACGAACCACAGCGCCCCGACGAGGAAGTAACTGATGTAGACGAGCACGTCGTGCTGGAAGAAGATCGTTCCGATCCACGGAATCTTTGAGAGCAGCGGAACATTCCAGACCGGCAAGGGCGTGACCGTCCGGCTGACAAAGGTCGTGCCCAGCACCGACGTCAGGCCGATCGCCAGGAACCAGAGCACCAGCCCACTGGCGAGCTGGTGGGCCTGACGCTTGACGACCAGCCAGGCATGCAGGTACCCGATCACGGCTCCGGCGGCGGCACCGCCGAGGACGCCGAGCCAGGCCGAACCGGTCTCGGCGGCGACGACGTAGGCGCCGAGTGCTCCAGAGAGCATGCACCCTTCCATCCCCAGGTTGACGACACCGGCCCGCTGGCCGATCAGCTCACCGAGCGACGGATAGAGGATCACGGTGCCGCCCTCGATGCCGGTCGCTAGCGCCTGCTCGAATCCGTTCATGAGTGGGTCACCGACTCAGACCGCCTTTCTGCGGGTCGAGGAGAGCGCCAGCGGTGCGGCCACCGAGAGCGCAAGCAGGATGTCGACGGCGTTGCCGTCAAGCCCGTAGCCGAGCTGCAACCCCGGCGCGCTGATCGCGATCGCCGAGAACAGCAAGGCCGACAGCACGACGCGGATCGTTCCCTGCCGGCCGAGGAAGGCCGCGAGGAAGGCGGTGTAGCCGAAGGTCGCGGTCCCGCCCGGCAGCAGCTGAAGCTGTGTGCCAGCGAGGTAGAGCATGCCGCCGACTCCGGCCAGGCCGCCGCCGACGGCCATCGAGGAGACCATCAGTCGCTTGACCGGCAGGCCCGCGCGGCGTGCAGCCTGTGGGTTTCCGCCGACCACTCGCAGGGCGAAGCCCCAGCCGCTGTAGCGCAGCACCAGGTAGACGATGACCGCGATCGCCAGCACCACGATCACGCCGAGGTTCAGGCCGTTGAACATTCCGGGCAGCGTCGCGGCGGTCTGCAGCGGCTTGCTCTCCGGCTGGCCCGTACCCAGCGGGTTCTTCCACGGCTGGTAGAGCAGGTAGAGCAGGATGTCGTTTGCGATGAAGTTCAGAAGCAGCGTGGAGACCGATTCGTTGGCCCCGAGGGCCACCCGCAAGACCCCCGGCACGGCACCCCATGCGGCGCCGGCGAGGAAAGCGGCGACGCCCATCGCGATCAGCTCGATTGGACGCGGAGCCCCCGGTAGGGCGTAGAGGGCAACCCACGTTCCCGCGATCGCGCCGACGATCAGCTGACCCTCGCCACCGACATTGACCAGGCCCGAGCGAGCCGGGATCGAAACCGCGAGCGCGGCGAGGACGAGCGGGACCGCGCGCACCAATAACTGGTCGATCGATCCGGACTGGATGAACGCGGACTTGATGATCGCCCAGTAGACGGAGAACGGGTCCGCGTGCTGGGTCGCGACGATCGCGCCAAAGATCGCGAGCGAGATCAGATAGAAGCTGAGCGCGATCCCCAGGCGCTTCAGGCCCGAGGCATCCCGCGCCTGGTCGGCCAGTGCCCTGAGGCTCCAGCGGCCCGGGCCTCCGGCGGGGGCCGGCGGGATGTCCGTTACCGGCGGGATGTCCGTTACCGCCGGGATGTGCGGCGCGTCAGTCGCCATGTGCGACTCCCACGGTCGCGGGCTCGGACCCGCCGGTCATCAGATGTCCGAGTGCGCGGCGATCAGCGGTCGACGCGTCGAGCACCCCGGTGCAATGGCCGTGTGCGAGCACGGCGATGCGATCAGACAGCGCCAGCAGCTCGTCGAGGTCCTCAGAGACCAGCAGTATCCCCGCACCGGACTCGCGCGCAGCGAGCAGCAGCGAGCGCGTCGTCTCGGTCGTCAGCACATCGAGTCCGCGCGTCGGGTAGGAGACGACGACGAGCCTGGCGTCTTCGCCGAAGGCGAGCGTCAGCAGGACACGCTGGATGTTTCCGCCCGAGAGCAGCGCCAAGCGTCGTTCGGAGGCGGCGATGTTGAGCCCCGCTCTGTCGTTCGAGCGCTTCAGCCGCTTCACGGCGTCACGAAAGTCGAACTTCAGGCGCTTGCCGCTGGCCATCGCGTCCCAGAGCGTCGCGTGCTCGGCGATGCTCAGGCCGGGGACCACGAACTCGCGCAGCGGGTCCCCCGCGACTGACACGACGCCGGCCATACGGAACGCTCTGGGGTCACCAGACATTTCGGTGCCGGAGACCAGCACCTCGCCGGAAGCCGGTGCCGTCGCACCGACAGCGACATCGGCGAGCTCGCGCTGGCCGTTGCCAGCGACACCGGCGACGCCGAGAATCTCGCCCGGGTGGACCTGCAGATCCACGCCCCGGAGCCCTGAGCCGTGACCGATGCCGTCGACGACGACAGCACGCAGATCGAGTACCGGCTCGCCAATCGGCTGCTTGGCGTGAGCGTTACGCACGGGCACCACGCTCTCGCCGACCATTGCTGTCACGAGCGCGTCGTTGTCGAGGCTCGCGGTGGGCGTCTCGGAGAGCACGACCCGACCGGCGCGCAAGACCGTCACGCGATCAGAGATCGCGCGTACCTCGCGCATCTTGTGGGTGATGATCACCACACCCGAGCCCTCTTCCCGCAGCCGCCTGACGACGCCGAAGAGCCCGTCGACCTCCTCGGGCGTGAGCACGCTCGTCGGTTCGTCGAGAATCAGGACGCGCGCCCCGGCGAGCAGCACCTTGACCAGTTCGACTCGCTGCCACTCGCCGATCGAGAGGTCGGCGACCTTGGCGTCGGGTCGCACATCCAGGCCGTAGCGTTGCGACTCGGCCGCGATCATCGCCTGGATCCTGCGCGGCTCGAGCACCATGCTCGTGTCGCGCTGATGCAGGGCGACGTTCTCCCAGACAGTCAGAGCCGGGATCAGCCGCAGGTCCTGGAAGACCATGCCGAGGCCGTGGTCGCGCGCCACCGCAGGCGAGCTCACTTTGACGTGCACGCCGCCGATTGCGACCTCGCCCCCGTCGGGCTTGTAGACGCCGTACAGCATCTTCACCAGCGTGCTCTTGCCGGCGCCGTTCTCGCCCAGCAGCGCGTGAACCTCGCCGGCTCGGACGCTGAAGTTGACGTGATCGTTGGCGCGCAGGCTGCCGAAGACCTTGATCAGTCCCTTGACCTCGAGCAGTGTTTCGGCGCCATTTGGTCCCGCGACGGCCGCCGGAGGCGCTACGGTTTCGAGAGGTCCAAGAAGCTTTGCCGACATAGTTGTATACAACAGCGCACTAGTTATAGAACGCATATGTACACAGGGACAGCGTTTGCCCGAACGGGTACGCCGCCCGTCCAGCGTGCTACTCAGCCCGTCAAGGAAGTCCAATGAGTGACGCCTCACAATCAGACCGGTCGGCCCGCCGGCAACGCAGCAACACCGTCTACGCAGAGCTTCGGCGGGCCCTGATGCTGGGCGAATACCCGCTGATCGAGCGGCTCGGCGAGGTGAAGTTGGCCGAGCGGTTCGGCGCCTCGCGAACGCCGATACGTGAGGCGCTCATGCGTCTCGAGTCAGAGGGTCTCGTGCACCGCCGGCCCGAGGGCGGCTTCTACCCAAGCAGCCCGAACCTCGCTGACATTCGCGATCTATATGAGCTACGGCGGATCATGGAGGTCGGGACCATCACCCGCGCGACAGAGACCGATCATCGCTACGACCAGGAGGCGACCGTCGCTCTGCGGAACGAGTGGGCGGCGATGCTGACGGCGCTACCGGAACCGGAACCGGATTTTGTGCTGCTGGATGAGGACTTCCACGTCGGCCTGGCCGCTGCATCCGGTAACGATGCCGTCGCCCGCCATCTCCAGCTCGTCAACGAGCGCATCCGGATCGTGCGCATGCAGGAGTTCCTCGACACCGAGCGGATCGAGAAGACGATCCGCCAGCACCTCTCGATCGTCAACGCTGTACTGGCCGACGACACCGCCGGCGCCATCCTGCTGCTGGTCGCCCATCTTGATGAGGCGCGCCACCAGGCGACCGTCCGCGCGACCGCAGCCGTCGAGCGGATGATGACCGCCGGCGCTGTGTTCACCAACGCCCGCTGATCTGGCTCCTGAGCTGTCGCTAGGCGTTTAGCTGTACCCCGCGGCGGCCTGGTCCCGTCACGCCGTCCGGGCCGTAGGGGCGAAGGACGCAGACGTGGGTCACCCGCAGAAAGATCTCCAAATTCCGCGATGGATGGTGCCTCATCCCAGGCCTCGTCCGCGCCGCCTCATAGCCTCGGAACGGATGCGCCTGATCGTCGCCCGCTGCTCGGCCATCTACTCCGGCCGCCTCGACACCATCCTCCCGGAGGCGCTCAGGCTGCTGATGATCAAGGAGGACGGGAGCGTCCTCATCCATGCGGACTCCGGCGGCTACAAGCCCCTGAACTGGATGACGCCACCGACGGTGATCGAGGCCGAAGGCGAGCCCGTCGAGCGGATCGTCGTGCGCAAGCACGCGGGCAAGACCGAGGATCGGCTCGAGATCACGCTGACCGACGTGCTCTCCGACGTCACGCACGACATGGGCTTGCCGATGGACGAGGCCGGCCTGGCGAAGGACGGCGTCGAGGCGCACCTGCAGGAGCTGCTGGCCGAGCAGCCGCACTGGTGCGGCGAGGGGCTGCGACTGGCCCGGCGCGAGTGGCCGACTGACATCGGCCCAGTCGATCTGATGTGCCGGGACGCCGACGATGAGTGGGTGGCGGTCGAGATCAAGCGCGTGGCGACGATCGAATCGGTCGAGCAGATCACGCGCTACCTGGAGCGGCTGCACACCGATCCGCAGTTCACGAGCTGCCGCGGGGTGCTCGCCGCGCAATCGATCAAGCCGCAGGCGCGGGTGCTCGCCGAGTCGCGCGGAATCGCGTGTATCGAGGTTGACCTCGCGGTCCTACGTGGCGAGCGCGAACCGGAGCTGCGACTGTTCGCAGCATGAGCGATCAAGCACCAGTTCTCACCGAGCGCCGTGAGCGCGTACTCGTAGTCACCCTCAACCGCCCGGATCAGCGCAATGCCATCAACGGCGCCGTCGCCCACGCCATAGCCGCTGCTCTCGACCAGCTCGACGCCGACGCGTCGCTGTCGGTCGGCGTGGTCACCGGCGCCGGGGGCTACTTCTGCGCCGGCATGGACCTCAAGGCGTTCGCCGCCGGCGAGATGCCGTGGGTCGAGGGGCGCGGCTTTGGCGGCATCGTCGAGCGCAGCTCCGACAAGCCGCTGATCGCGGCAGTCGAGGGCTTTGCCGTCGCCGGCGGCCTCGAGGTCGCGCTCGCCTGCGACCTGATCGTCGCCGCCGCGGGCGCGAAGCTGGGCATCCCCGAGGTCAAGCGCTCGCTGGTCGCCGCCGGCGGCGGACTGCTGCGGCTGCCGCGCATGCTGCCGCGCAATGTCGCCAACGAGCTGGCGCTGACCGGCGACCCGATCACCGCCGAGCGTGGCTACGAGCTGGGCCTCGTCAACCGCGTGAGCGAGCACGGCGCGGCGCTCGAGACGGCGCTGCAGCTCGCCGCGACGATCGCCGCCAACGGGCCGCTCGCGCTGGCCGGCAGCAAGCGCATCCTGCGCGAATCGGCGGATTGGGCCCAGAGTGAGGCGTTCGAGCGTCAGCAGCAGATCTGGGGACCGATCTTCGCCTCAGAGGATGCGCGCGAGGGCGCGACCGCGTTTGCGCAGAAGCGCGCGCCGGTCTGGCAGAACAAGTAGCGGTTGCTCCGGCCGCCCGTTCCCGCTGGAACGGCGGCCGGCCGCCGCCTGCAGTCAGGCTTCGCCGAAGGCGGTGACGACTATCGACCGCGCCCCGCCGTGGTTGCGGTGCTCGCACAGGTAGATGCCCTGCCAGGCGCCAAGCGCCGGCCGCCCGTCCGCCAGTGGTATCGATATCGCCGGCCCCAGCACCGATGCCTTTATGTGCGCCGGCATATCGTCGGGGCCCTCCGAGTTGTGGCTCCAGAAGCTCGCCTGCTCGGGCACGGCGTCGTCGAACCAGGACTCGAAGTCCCGGCGGACATCCGGCGACGCGTTTTCGTTGAGGGTCAGCGACGCCGAGGTGTGCTGGATCAGCAGATGCAGGATGCCCACACGGATCTGCTCCAAACCCTCGATTCCCCCGAAGATGTCGTGGGTGATCATGTGAAATCCACGCGGCCGCGGCGCCAGCGTGATCCGCCCTTGGACCCAGATCATCACCTCAGGATAAGGATCCATCCCGCTACAGGCGTCAGCTCGATGGGATGTATCTGGATGGGTCATCAGCACAACCGCGCTAACCTCGCACGGTCGGTCACCCGCGTGCCGGGGGATCAGCGGCGGACCGGCTCTATGACCGAACCCAGACGAAAACGATGGCGCATCGCTGCGGCCGCGGTGGCAGCGTCAGCCTGCGCCGTGCCCGCGCTCACCGGCAGCGCCACCGGCGACAGCGTCGGCCAGCTGCAGAACAGGCTCGGCAGCGCCCAGTCGCAGCTGAACAGCAACAAGCAGCGGCAGCAGGGTCTCGCCGGCAGCGTCGCCGAACTCAACGGCCGGGTCAACGCGATGTCCAGCAGGCTGCAGTTGGTGCAGTCGCGCGAGGCCGACGCCCGTGACCGGCTGGCCGGCTACGAGGACAAGCTCGCTGCCGTCAGAGCGGCAATGGCCCGCGAGCAGCGGCACCTGAACCACGTGCGCCACGTCCTGGGCGATACGCGCCGGGCGTTGGCCGCCGAGCTCGTCGGTCAGTACGAGCAGCCACAGCAGACGCTGGTCTCGGTGCTCGTCAACTCAAAGGGCTTCCAGCAGTTGCTCGACACGCTGCAGTACGAATCCGCCGTCAAGCACCAGGAGCAGTCGGTGATCACCGCCGCGCGCATCGCCCGCCGCCACGCCCTGGCCGCCGCCGCACGCCTGGCGCAGCTCCAGCACGGCGATGCGGTCGCGGCCAGCGCCGAGCAGACACAGACCAACGGGCTGGCCGGCATGAGCGCGCTGTTGAGCTCTGAGCAGTCGGCGCTCAACGACGAGCGCTCCGCTCAGAGCACGGCACTGGTGGCCAGCCAGGCTCGCGGCGCCCAGCTGCGGGCTGCGGTACAGACGATTCAGAAGCAGGAGCAGGCCGCCGTGGCGGCCGAGCAGCAGGTCAGCTACAGCAACAGCGCCGGGGGGAGCGGGCTTGGCGCCACCGCCGGATGGGCGATCCCCTACAAGATCGTGCTGTGCGAGTCGGGCGCCGCGAACCTTCCGCCCAACAGCGCCGGCGCCTCCGGCTACTACCAGATCCTGCCCAGCACCTGGTCTGAGTTCGGGGGCAGCGGCACAGCCGCCTACCTCGCCCCCAAGTCCGAGCAGGACGCCGTCGCGGCGCGCATCTGGAACGGCGGCGCCGGCGCCTCGAACTGGGCCTGCTCGGCCATCACAGGGGTTACCTGATGACGCAGGATCGCGACGACCCGCCGCGGTCTCAGCGGTCGCCGGGGTTGGCGAGCGGATACTGGGAGATCGGGCGCGCCAGATCGAGCGCCGTGACGACGATCCGGTTCTGCTCGCGCGCATGCGCGGCCGGGTAGCCCTCGCCTGAAGCTGCCCGCTCGGGGCGGCCGACGTAGCCGAAGCTGAGCTTCTCCGGGAGGATCTGCTGTAGCCGTGGCGACATGTGCGCGCGGCCTCCCATGTTGCGCGGCTCCTCCTGAACCCAGACGACCTCGTCGAGGTTCGGGTAGCTGTCGATCAGCGCGAGGATCTCCTCCTCGGGGAACGGGTAGAGCAGCTCGACGCGGCCGATCGCGACCGATGGCGTCTCGGCGCGCAGCGGGTTGCCGATGATGTCGTAGTAGATCTTGCCGCTGCAGAGCAGTAGGCGGGTGACCTGCGCGGGATTCACCCCGGGCTCGGACATCACCGGCTGGAAGCGACCCGTGGTCAGGTCCTCGACGTGCGAGGCGGCTGCCGGCAGGCGCAGCAGGCTCTTGGGCGTCATGATCATCAGCGGGCGCTGCTGGGCGATCCGCGCCTGACGGCGCAGCAGGTGGAAATACTGACCCGGCGTCGTCAGGTTGGCGACGCGGATATTGCCCTCCGCGGCGAGCTGCAGGAAGCGCTCGAGGCGTGCGGAGGAGTGTTCCGGGCCGGCCCCCTCGTAGCCGTGCGGGAGCAGCAGCGTGAGCCGCGAGGTCAGGCCCCACTTCGCCAGGCCGGCGATGATGAACTGGTCGATCATCACCTGGGCGCCGTTGACGAAGTCGCCGAACTGGGCCTCCCACATGACGAGCGTCTCGGGTGCCTCCTGCGAGTACCCGTACTCGAAGCCGATGCACGCCATCTCCGACAGCGGGCTGTTGTGCAGCTCCATCGTGGCCTGCGCGCCCGGAAGGTGCTGGATCGCCGAGTGCTCGTGCCCGGTCTTTGAGTCGTGCAGGACCAGGTGGCGGTGACTGAAGGTGCCGCGCTCGGTGTCCTGGCCGGTGAGCCGCAGCGGGATGCCCTCATTCAGCAGCGTCGCGAACGCCAGCGCCTCGGCATGCGCCCAGTTGATCCCTCCGTGCTCGGGACCGAATGCCTTGCGGCGCTCACCGAGCTGGTTGGCGAGCTTGCGGTTGATCTCGAAGCCCTCGGGCACTGCCAGCAGCTCCTCGTTGAGGATCTGCAGCTTCTCCTCGTCGACGGCGGTGTTGACCTCGCGAGCGATGCCGCTGTCGAGCTTGTACTCGCCGGTGGCGTGCTCGCCAACGTGCTCGCGTGCGGCAGCGAGGCGGTCCTTGAGGCGGTTGTGGTGGTCGGTCAGGAGCGCCCATGCAGCGTCGGCCATCTCCTTGTCCTCGGCCTCGCTGATCACGCCGGCGGCGAGCATCTGCTTGGCGAAGAGCTCGCGGACAGGCTCGTGCTCCTTGACCAGCGCGTACATCTCGGGCTGCGTGTAGAGCGGCTCGTCGCCCTCGTTGTGGCCGTGGCGGCGGTAGCCGATCAGGTCGATCATCACGTCGTGCCCGAACTCCCGACGGAAGGCGAAGCCGAGCCGCACCGCGGTGATGCAGGCCTCGACGTTGTCAGCGTTGACGTGGATGATCGGCACGTCAAAGCCCTTCGCCAGGTCCGACGCATAGTTCGTCGAGCGCGAATCCTCCTGATCGGTGGTGAAGCCGACCTGGTTGTTCTGGATGATGTGGATCGTGCCGCCGACGGTGTAGCCGTCGAGCGCCTGCAGGTTGAGCGTCTCGGCCACCACACCCTGACCTGGGAACGAGGCGTCGCCGTGCAGCACGATCGGTACCGCGGCGTTCGTGTCCTGGCTGGCATGGGCCCCCTGGCGGTTGGTCTGCGCGGCGCGGGTGGCGCCGGACACGACCGGGGCGACGAACTCGAGGTGGCTCGGGTTGGATTCGAGGCGCACGACCACCGACTCGCCATCGGGCAGCTGGTAGCTGCCGGAGGCACCGTGGTGGTACTTGACGTCGCCGGTGCCGCCGTCGGGGATCGTCGTGATCGCGTCGAGCGTGTTGGCGCCCTCGAACTCGGCGAACAGCGACTCGTAGGAGCGACCCAGGTTGTGGGCGAGCACGTTGACGCGGCCACGGTGGGCCATGCCGACGACCACCTCGCGCGCGCCGCCCTCACCGGAGAGCTTGATGATCTCGTCGATCATCGGCACGGTCATGTCGACGCCCTCGACCGAGAAGCGCTTGGCGCCCAGATACGCGCGGCCCATGAAACGCTCGAACGAATCGACTGCCGTCAGGCGCGCGAGCAACTGCTTCTGCTCATCGGGCGATGGCGGCTTGCGATAGGTGCCGGACTCGATCGCCTCGCGCAGCCACAGGCGCTGACGGTGTGACGCGATGTGCTCGATCTCGTAGGCGATCGACCCGCAGTAGGTCTCCTTCAGATACGGAATCGCCTCCGCGAGTGTCGCCCCGGGCACGTACAGACGCAGGATTCGCGCCGGGATCTGGGCCATCAGCTCGGGCGTCAGCCCGACGTTGGCGGGATCGAGCGCCGGATCGCCGGCGGGCGCGATGCCGAGCGGATCGAGCTTCGCGGCCAGATGGCCGTGCATGCGATAGGCCTTGAGCACCGAGGTCGAGGCCTGCACCGCCTGCAGCAGCTCCTCGCTGGGCGCGGATGCTGCTTCGGCGCCCGCTGGCGCCGCAGCATCCGGCGATTGGCTCGCGCCACCCGCCGCAGATTGGGTCCTGCCACCCACCCCCACCGCCGGTCGGGGCGGGAGCGCCGGCAGGCTCGCGCCGAGCGCGCTGAAGACGGCCTCGTAGAAGCCGTGCTCGCCCTGCAGGTACTCCTCGACGACCTTCAGGAAGCGGCCGGACTCGGCGCCCTGGATGATGCGATGGTCGTAGGTCGAGGTCATCGTCATGACCTTCTCGGCGCCGATCTGCGCGCCGATCGCCTCGAGGCCGACGGGGTAGGAGATCGAGCCAGTCGCGACGATCGTGCCCTGCCCGACCATCAGCCGCGGCACCGAGGCGACGGTGCCGATCCCGCCGGGGTTGGTCAGCGAGATGTTGCCGCCGGTGAGATCGTCGGCGCTCAGCGTGTTGGTGCGGGCCTTCTCGACGAGCCCGTTGTAGGCGTCGAGGAACTCCCTGAAGCTGAGGCGGCCGGCGTCGCGGATCACCGGCACCATCAGCGTGCGGCTGCCGTCCTTCTTCTCGACGTCGACAGCCAGGCCGAGGTTGACCTGGCCGTCGTCGACGCGGTAGGGGTCGCCGCCAGACTGGACGAAGTGGTGAGCCATGACCGGCATCTCGTCGGTCGCGGCCTTGGCGATCGCGTAGGCGATCAGGTGCGTGAAGGAGACCTTCAGCCCCGAACCTTTCAGCTGCGTGCGTCGCGCGTCGAGCGCGGTCACGGCGAGCGTGCGGAACGAGGTCGCCGTCGGCATCGAGCGGCTCTCGTCCATGTAGCGGGCGAGCGCGGCGCCGCCGCCCTTGAGCTTCTGGGCACCCACGGGCAGCTCGACGACGCTGGCGGCGGCGTAGAGCACGTCGTCCTTGGTGACGCGACCCCCGCGGGCGCTGCCGGCCACGCCCTGCAGGTTGACGCCGAGCGCCGCGGCGGCGCGCTGCGCGATCGGGGTGGCGGCCTTGGCGGACTGCGAGGCCGGAGCGGTGGCGTCCTGGCGCTTAGGTTGGGGCGGCGGTGCGACAGCGGGAGCCGCCGCCGCAGCGGCACCAGCGCCAACTGACATACGAGCGATGACCGCGCCGACGCCGACCGTCGCGCCCTCGTCGTAGAGCAGCTCGGTGATCGTGCCCGCGGCGGGCGCGGGCAGCTCCATGTCGACCTTGTCGGTCGAGATCTCGACGATCGTGTCGCCGTCGTTGACGGCATCACCGACCTTCACCGACCACTCGAGGATCGTGCCCTCGGTGACGCTCTCGCTGCCGGCCGGCGTGACGATGTCGATGACGTCCGCCTCGGCGCTCGGTTCCTGCACGGGCGTCGCGCCGCTGCCGTTGCCGTTGCCGTTCGCGGAGATCGCGATCTCGGCAAGCGGAGCGCCGACGCCGATCGTGTCGCCCTCGGTCGCGTAGAGCTTGACGATCGTGCCGGAAACCGGCGAGGGCAGCTCGGCGTCGACCTTGTCGGTCGAGATCTCCACGAGCGTCTCATCGACCTCGATCGAGTCGCCCTCCTGCTTGTGCCATTCGAGGACGGTGCCTTCGACGACGGAGTCCCCCATCGCCGGCATCACGACCTGATAAGTGCCTGTCTCAACGGCCATTGACTCTGTCCTCGTAGGTTAGCCAGTCGCGGTGGCTTGCGCCCGGCGGCGCGTTTCATAGATGAATCCGGCGCTTCCGAAGAATGGCCCGAGCCCCCCGAGCACCGCCACGGTCACCGCCAGCCAGAAGGGAATAACACGCCAGCGGGCGGCGGCGATGCAGACCAGCGACATGACGATCCAGAGGATGCCGTGGGAGAACCCCAGGATGGTGGTCGCGGGCTCGGGGTTGCCGAGCCCGAAGGCACAGACCAGCAGGGCCAGATACACGCACGAATGGAAGAACGAGACCGCCTCCAGACGCTGGAAGGTGACGATCCGCGTGAACATTGTCTGCTCGCGGAACGGCCGCTTGTCCAGTTCAGACATCGGCCAGCAGCGCGCCGATGCTGCGCAGCGGCGAGTCGGCCTCGTGGGGCCAGTGCTCGACCTCGGGGGGCCACCAGGCGAACTCGTCGTGCTCGTCGTCGGGCTTCACCGTGGCGCCGTCCGGGAGCCACGCCTGACCGACGAACATCACCATCCCGTTGGCCAGGCGGATCAGCGCCTCGACCTGCAGGCGCTCCGGCCGGACGCCCCACTCCTCCTCGAGCTCGCGCGCGAGCGTGTCGGCGGGGTTCTCATCGACCTCGACCGAGCCGCCGGCGCCCAGCGCCCAGCGGCCGGCCCAGCTGGCGACCCAGCCGGCCCGCCGTCCGGCCAGCCAGCTGCCGGCGGTGTCGCGCACGATGCAGAGCGCCGAGATGCTGTCGCCGGCGCCGTCGGCCAGCAGCCGCAGCGCCCAGCGAACCGGCTGCAGCTCGAGCCGCAGTCCCGCCGGAGTCAGCTCGAAGCCGACCATCCGCGCCGCGAGGCCGTCGTAGCTCGGCGAGCCGCGCTGGCGCAGCTTGTCGAGCAGGCGGTCGGCCTCGGCGGTGGCGGCGGCATCGGGCTCGAACGGCTCAGGGCGCCAGGCGATCTGGATCTCGCTTGGCGCCCAGGGTCCTCGGGCCAGGATCTCAGTGGTTGGGGCCACGGGCCAAACGGTAGCCCGCGCGAGCGCCGGACGGTCAGGCCTTCTTGCCGGCCGGGCACCAGGGGTTCTTCGGCACGCCCCTGCACGGGTCAGACATGCTCGGCAGGTGCGGCAGCGGGTGCATGACCACCTTGCTGACGCGCGGATAGCCCGGGGTTCCCGGTACGCATCCGACGCCCGCGCCGAGCGCCTGGGTGTCGCACGCCGCCTGCAACAGGAACGTGGTGTTGCCATCGCCGCTGGAGTTGCTCGCGGCCACCTGGCCGCACTTGTTGGTCTGCTCGATGTTCGCCGGAGAGCTCGTGAAGCCGCCGGTGTCGGTGTTGCCCGAGTAGCAGTTGATCGGCTCGCCGCCGAGCAGCGTCAGCTCGGCCGTGTCGCCGTTGCTCGGGTTCCCGTAGTAACCGTTGTTGGTGAACGTGTTGCCGATCAGCGCGTTACCCCAGTCGTCGTACATGCAGCGGATCGTTTCAAAGCCGAGCAGGTTGTAGTTCATCGTGCCGCCGTGGCAGTCCTGGCCGGCTGCGATCACGTTCGCCGGGGGCGTGCCGTCGTCGGGGTAGGGCTGGAAGACCACGCCCCATGCGCCGTTGTTTTCGAAGGTGTTGTCGATGACCGTGTCGTCGCGGCCCTCGAGCGAGGCGCCGGTGCCGACCGGCCCGGCCGCCGCCGAGCCCTGCGCCGGGACGTTCGGGTTGTCGTTGTTCTTGAAGACGTTGTCGTAGAGGATCCAGCAGGTCGGCGCGCCCGCGATCTGCGGCTTGACACCGGCCGGGCAGGCGCCGTCCTGCGGCGAGGGCCAATCGCTGTTGTTCTGTGCGTTGGTGTCGAAGCCGTCCTGGTTGTTGTCGAAGACGTTGTGCTCGATCAGCATCGAGCCGCCCGAGTTGGTGCCCGAGTAGCCGAGCGCGTTGTACTCGGCCTGGCTGTTCTCCATCGTCTGATTGCAGCTCGTGTTGCAGCCGCCGATGTAGAAGCCCGAGTCGTTGAAGTTGGAGGCGTAGTCGTGGTCGAATACGCCGCCGTCGAAGTCGCTGGAGAAGATCCCGTAGGTGGCGTCGGTGCGCTCGGTCTTGTCGAAGTAGGTCGACGTGGCACTGAGGTACGAGCCCAGGTAGTTCTTGCCGTGGATCACGCCGCCGCCGGCGCCGCCGTTCCACCAGATCTGATTGCCGGTCTCGCCGGTGCCGCCCGGGAAGTTGCAGGTGGTCAGGTTCTGGACCCAGACGTTGTTGGCCTCCCAAACCTCGATCCCGTTGAGCCCGGCGTGTCCACCGTTGTAGGACGGGCCGAAGTTCTGAGCCGAGGGCTTGCTGCTGCACGTCGGCGTGCCCGGCTTGGTGCCGTCGATGATCACCTTGCTGCGGCTCATGCCGCGCACGAACACGAAGGACTTCTTGAGCAGGATCGCCGCGGGCACGCTCGGGTGGCCCTTGGGCGCCTGGTAGGCGCTCGTCTTGTAGTCGCCGGGTGCGATCAGGATCCAGTCACCGGACTTGGCCGCGTTGGCCGCGGCCTGGATGGTCGTGTACTGACCGCGCACACCCTTGTAGGTACCGACCCGCAGCACCTTGGCGGCTGCGCCGCCGGCGAACAGCGCCATGCTCAGCGTCAGCACAACGCTCGCCGCACCGATCCTGGACAACCTCTGCATCTATCTCCTCCTGAAGCACCTGGTTCGACTGTGAAAGTCCAGCTCAGCTGATGAACCCGCCGGCCGGATCGAGCGCGTCCCACTGATCGCCGAACTGCCTGATTCCGATGTTCAGGACTGAGTTCTGCGCGCTGTAGGCAAATTTGTATGTGTGCAGCGGCCACCCGGCGTAGGTGACCTCCAGCAGCTTCCCCTTGTACGGCTCGGTGCCGAGCAGGTTGACGTCAACGCCCGGCCCGGCCACCGGCGGGCGTGTGGTGGTCACGGGCGGCCAGTCGGTCATGCACGACTTGATCCTGATGCAGAGCTTGAGCGAATTCTCCTCCCTCGGAAACATCAGGAGCACGTAACCGGCGCCGTTGGTCAGGACCTGTCCGGCGAGCGTGGTGCCGAGCTTGATGTGAGCGGTACCCGCCTGCGCGATCCCAGCAGGCAGAAGCAGTATCACCAGTGCGGCGACAACTTGTGCCCAAATGCTCTTGGTCCTCCCTCCAGCCACGGGTTCGGGTAGCTTAGCCGTCCAGCTGGCATGCACGAACGCACCTCAGAAGCGACTGTCACTCTCACCAGACGCCGGCTACTGACCGCTGCCGGCGCGGTTACGGCGGCAGGCTTTGTCACGGCCGTCTCCGCGCGCCGGGCAGCGGCCGACTCGGCCCTATCGCCGGTCACCCTCGGTACCCAGCCTCCAGGCCTGCCCGAGCGCCAGCATGCTTGGACGCGGTGGCTGCACCGTGACGAGTTCGGCAACCCTGTGGCCCCCAGGTTCGATCGGCTGCTGTTCTTCGATGTGCGCCGCCGGCCCACGGCGGACCACGCGGCACTGCTCGAGTCGCGGCTGCGAACCCTGGAGCGCCGCTTCCGCTGGGGACCCGACGGCCTGCTGTTCACGGTCGGCTACGGCCCCGACTACTTCACGAACGTGCTGGGGGCGGACTCACCGCTCTCGCGTGCGACCCGACTCTCGAGCTTCGAGTCGCCGGCGATCGACCACCACCACGTGTGCATTCACCTCGCCTGCGACAACCAGCAGCGCCTGCTCGAGATCGAGGCCGCGCTCGTGCGCGGGCGTCCATTGACCGGGGTCACCGGCCCGCTTTCACTCACCCCGATCCTGACCTGGCGCGAGACCCGCACCGGGTTCACCGGTCCCGGACTGCCGCGCGCGCACCAACGGGTGGCGGGTCTGGGCACCAAAGCTGCGATCCCGAGTGATGCACCGTTGTTCATGGGCTTCAAGTCGGGACTGGTCAAGAATCAGGCAAGCGAGGACGCCATCACGATCCCTGACGGAGACTTCGCCCAGGGCACAACCATGCAGGTCAGCTACATGCGCCTGCGCCTCGCGCAGTGGTACGACGACCTCTCGCCGGCCGATCGGGTAGCGCTGATGTATTCGCCTCAGACCACGGTCGCCGCGGCGCGCCGGTTCACGACCGATGCCTCAGGCCAGCCGAACAGGATCATCGAGGCGATCACGCACCACGGCGTCGTCGGGCACGCTCAGGCCTCCGCCCAAGCCCGGCGGCATCAGCGCCCGATCATGATCCGCCGCGACTTCGACACCGTCGACGGGGGCCACGCCGGCCTGCACTTCGTCTCGCTACAGCGCTCGATCCAGGACTTCGTCGTGACCCGCAACGCGATGAACGCGGCGGAGGCACACAACATCAACCGCGAGATCACAGCGACGACCAACAACGGCATCAACGCCTTCATCGACGTGCGCCGGCGCGCGACCTACATCCTGCCCGCGCGCACACGGCGGTCCTTTCCGCTGCTGCCCGCCTCGGGCCGGTTGCCGTCGGCCCGAGGCCGGGATCTATGAGCGGGCGAGCGCTTCGTCGAGGAAGGCGATCGCGCGCGGATATGCGTCGAGCTGGTTGTCGAGGCGCGCAAGGCCGTGCCCCTCGTTCTCATAGATGACGAGCTCGCACCGGATCTGGCGGAATGAGACCCGACGCGGCGGAGTCAGCCATGACGCACCGCGCTCGGGCTTGCGAGCGGGCGGGCCACTTCCAGTTCGCCGTGGTCGACGAGCCATTGCACCGCCTCGTAGACCGCGGCGGCCGACCCATAGCTCGGGGTATAGCCGAGGACGGTCCGGGCCTTCTCGATCGAGACGTAGTGGCTGCGGAACAGGTGCTCCCAGCTCGCCTCGGCGTGTTCGGGCGCCGTCGTCCGCCGGAACTCCTCCCAGCTGACCGTCTCCAGCCGAGCCTCCTGATCGAACCAGCCGGCGGCTGCTCGCGCAAGGCCGCGCACATTCAGAGAATCTGGCGCGGCGACGTTGAAGTCCTCTCCCGAGGCGGCCGCGGGTTGAGCGATGGCCAGCTCGAACAGCTGCGCGATGTCGTCGGCGTGGACGTGATGCATCTGCTCGGCCCCAAGGCCGGGGATTCGCAGCGGCCGGCCGGCGGAGAGCGTGCTCCATACCGAGGGGTCGAGGTTGCCGAGCGGGCCGATCGGATGCCAGCCGGGACCGACGATGTGACCGGGATGCAGAGACGTGGTCGGCAGCCCCCCCGAGGCGGTCTCCTGCTTCAGGAGCTCGGCGATCCTGCACTTGTTGATCCCGTACTCGCCGATCGGTGGGGTGCCGCCGTCGGCCTCCGTGATCGGGAGCCCGTCACTCGGGCCGTAGCGCCAGATTGAGCCGCAGTGCAGCAGGTGGCCCGTCTTCCCGCGTAGTCCGTTCACCAAGGCCGAGGCCGATTCCGGGGTGAAGCAGATCAGGTCGATCACCACGTCCGGCTGCAGCCCGGCGACGCGATCGGTGAAGACACCCGCCTCATCCTCCTGCGCGCGATCGGACGCGATCGAGCGCACGGCCCCCCACTCGCCCGATTCGACATAGGCCGCCCGGTTGCCGCGGCTGATGTTGATGACCTCGTGTCCGGCGCGAACCAGCCTGGGGATCAGGAAGCTGCCGATGTGGCCGCTTCCACCAATGACGACTACTCGCATAACGCCCGGTGACCGTCCGAGATCGACGCTCGATCAGAACGGCGGGCGCAGCGGCGGCGGGTATTCCTGGTCGCCCTCGCGACCGCCGCCGGGGCGGACGACCTCGAGCTCGCGGGCCTCCTCGGCGACCGCGTCGATGACCTCTTCCTCGGCCTCTTCCTCTTCGCTGTCGTGGTCGCCGTCGCAGAGCACGCGGAACGCGCCCGTGACGCCGCCATCAGCCTGCAGGACGATCCCGGGGAGGATCTGCTCGCCCTCCTCGAGGCCGAGCCGCTCGATGTCGAAGTGGGACATGCCGATACCCCAGGTGTGATGGCCAGGGTTCTCGCGATCGTGAGCCGCCACACCCTGTGCGAGCCGCTCGAGCAGGTAGGCGATCTTGCTGCGTCCCTTTTCGGCCATCTCTCTGGCTAAGCGTACCCCACCTAAGCGGCTTTCCCGACCGGTCGGGAAAGCCGCAACCGATCGTTCACGCCCGGCGCCGCATGATGCAGCGGTCGCGCCCCTCGCGCTTGGCGTGGTCGAGCGATTTGTCGGCCTGCGCAGCGTCACTTTGAGCTGACATCGCAACTTCATACCGCCAGGGCACCGCAACTGCAAGTGCCGCACAGCCAAGTGGTTACGCTCTGAGGTTGTGATCGTCGAGCGCTCAATGAGCAATGAGTGGCTGTCAAACACCTACCTGGTGGCTGACGAGGCGAGCGCCGTCGCCGTGATGATCGATGCCGGCGGGCCGGTCCAGCCGCTGCTCGAGCATCTCGAGCGCGAACGTCTGCGCCTCTCGCATGTGCTGCTCACCCACCATCACCACGACCACGTTGCGGAGCTCCAGCGGGTCATCGCCGCCCATCCCGAGGCTCCGGTACTGATCCATCCGCTCGAGCGCAGCCTGGTGCCGCTCGCCGGCGGTGACCTCAATCCGGGCGAGACGCTCGAGGTGGGGGCGCTGCAGATCGAGCTGTTGCACACCCCGGGCCATACGGCCGGGATGGTCTCGCTGCTGATCGACGGCACCGACCTGTTCACCGGCGACACGCTGTTCAAGGGCTCGGTGGGTGGCGTGCGGGCTCCCGGTCACACGACCTATGCCGACCTCAAGTCCTCGATCATGGACACGCTGCTGACGCTGCCCGCGCAGACCCGCATCCATCCCGGCCACACAGAGCCGACGACCGTGGCCGACGAGCTCGAGAGCAATCGCTTCGTCCGGATCTGGCGCGGCCTCGATCCCGAGGATGACCGTCAGTGCGCCGCGCTTGGCGAGCCGGCGACCCTGATCCTGCTCGGCGATGACTACGACGGTGGCCACAAGGCCTGGGTGCGCTGGCCCGACGGGAGCGACGACATCGTTCCCGGGTCCCGCGTCGAGCTAGACGCCATCTAGCTCGAGCGAGCCGGGCCACGAGAGCGCGTGATGGCGGACAGCAACAAGATCCCCAGGTCGAGGGTTCGCAGGACCGCCAAGATCGGCGGCCTCGCGGCGGGGCAGGCGATTCGCCAGGCCGGCACCGTCGCGACCAATGTGGTGCGCACGAAGGAGGGCCGGGATGCAGCGCTCGAACGCCGCAACCTCGAAGCGGCGGAGCAGATCGTCACGGCGCTCGGCACGATGAAGGGCGCCGCGATGAAGGTCGGGCAGGTGCTCTCGTTCCTGGACACCGGACTGATCCCAGCCGAGCACCGCGACGAGTTCCAGCGCAAGCTGGCTCGGCTCCGAGACGCCGCGCCGACAGTGACCTTCAAGGAGATGCGCAAGGTGATCGAGCAGGAGCTCGATGATCCGCTGAAGCAGTCCTTTGCCGAGTTCGACGAGGAGCCGATCGCAGCCGCCTCAATCGGTCAGGTCTACCGGGCGCGGCTGCACGACGGCCGCGCCGTCGCCGTCAAGGTCCAGTACCCCGGGGTTGCGGCGGCGGTACGCGCTGACCTCCAGAACCTGGGAATGATCCTGCGGCTGGCCAGGCGCATCGCCCCGGGGCTCGATCCGAAGACGGTTGGTGAGGAGATCCGGCACCGCATCGAGGAGGAGCTCGATTACGAGCTCGAGGCGCAGAACCAGCGGACGCTGGCGAGGCTCTACCGCGACCACCCTTTCATCCTCGTGCCCGATGTCGTCACCTCGCTTTCACGCGAGCGCGTGCTCGTCACCGAGTTCGTCGAGGGCATCGGCTTTGAGGAGATCAGGGGCTACTCGCAGCAGCAGCGGGACCGCGTGGGCGAGATCCTCTTCCGCTTCTACTTCGGGTGCATGTACCGACACCACCAGTTCTCGGGCGACCCCCACCCAGGCAACTCGATGCTGCTCGGCGACGGACGCGTGGCGTTCTTCGACTTCGGCCTGTTCAAGCGGATGCCGGCGGGGGCCGTCGAGCTCGAGATCGAGATCGCCCGCGCCACGATCGAGGGTGATAAGGACACGATCATGCGGCTCGGTACCGAGATCGGCTTCTTCCCGGAACCGGGCAAGTTCGACCCCGACCGCGTGCTCGAGCACTTCCGCGCCGCGACCTCCTGGTACACGGTCGACCATGCGATCGAGCTCACTCCCGAATACGCCACGCAGGTGATGATCGACATGAGCGATCCACGCTCTGAGTACTTCGGGCAGCTGCGACACGAATCGGCCCCGCCCGACCACATCTTTGGACGGCGCATGGAAGTGCTGACGCTGGCCGTGATCGCACAGCTGCACTCACGCGGGAACTTCCACCGGATCGCGCGCGAGTGGTATTACGGCGACGCACCCGCAACCGAGCTCGGCGAGCAGGAGGCGGCCTTCTACGCGGTCCACGGCAGCCGCGCCTGAGCAGCCGGAACTCCCGAGCTAATCGCGGGTCAGCGCCAGCGCGGCGCTGGAGTCCATCAGCGTGTAGAGGCTCCCCACCGCCGCCTCGCTCACATCGGTACCCGTCGCCAGCTGGGAGACCAGCGACGCGGCCGCCGCCAGATTCGGCGGGATGCTCGCCTCGTACTGCTCCACGGTGATGCTGGACGCACCGGAGATGTGGACGAGCGCCGCGGCAGCCAGCTCGGCCGAGGCGGCGTACGGCGTCGCTCCCTGCTGGGCCGCCTCGACGCCGACCGCGAGCACTCCCGGAGCGTTGATCGCGATATGACTTGAGAGATCGAGTGACGACATGTCACCCAAAAGCGTGGCCCTCGGCTCTCGCCTCCCGCCCAAAAGCGGACGGATGTCCGATCCCCCGGATTCGGGGCAAAAGTGCCGGAGAAGCCGGGCCTGCTGGGCCTGCTGTCTCAGACGCGCTGGATCCGCGGCGTCAGACGCGCTGGATCTGCAGCAGACTGGTGGTGCCCGGGCGGCCGCTGGGCAGGCCGGCTGTGATCGCCACGCGCTGACCGGGTTTGACCCAACCGAGCTCGACCACCCGTCGCGCCGAGTCGGCGATCAGCGCCTCGGTCACCTCGTGGCGGCGCATCGACGCGGCGCGCACCCCCCACATCAGTCCGCAGCGCCGCACGGTCTCGCGCCCCGGGGAGAGTGCATAGATCGGAACGTTGGGACGGTGCGAGGCGACAAGCCGCGCCGAGCGGCCGGAGAGCGTCGGTGTCACGATCGCCGCCAGGTGCAGCTCGCGCGCCGCGGCGCAGGCACTATAGGCGACCGTATAGGCGGGGTCACGCGCGTCGCGGCGGACGCGCTCCTCGTTCCAGACGCGGTAGGGAAGGCCCGTCTCGGCGGTCTCGGCGATCGAAGCCATCATCGCGATCGTCTCCACTGGGTACTGCCCGACGGCGGTCTCCTGCGAGAGCATCACCGCGTCGGTGCCATCGAAGATCGCGTTGGCCACATCGGTGGCCTCGGCTCGCGTCGGGCGCGGCGAGGAGACCATCGAGTCGAGCATCTGCGTGGCGGTGATCGAAGGCCGGGCCAGTTGGCCGGCGAGCTTCAGCAGCCGCTTCTGGGCCAGTGGCACATCCTGGATCGGCAGCTCGATCCCGAGGTCGCCACGCGCGACCATCACGCAGTCGGCCGCGCGGATGATGTCCTCGGCGGCCTCCATCGCCTGCGGCTTCTCGATCTTGGCGATCAGCGGCAGGCGCGTATGGCGGCGGACGTCGGTGATGTCTTCGGCAGAACGCACGAACGAGAGTGCGACGAGATCGACACCCAACTCCTCGCCGAAGCGCAGCATCTCGAGGTCCTCCGCGGGCACGGCCTCGAGGCCGCGCGTCGAGCCCGGGATGTTCAGGCCCTGGCGGGAGGCGACGGCACCGCCGACCTCGACCGTCGTCTCGACCTCGCCGTCGCCCGAGCGCACCGCGCCGACGCGCAGGCGGATCTTGCCGTCGGCGAGGTAGATGACGTCACCGGCATCGACCGCATCGGCGAGCCCCGCCCAGCTGACCGAGAGGCGACGCTCGTTGCCGACGGCGGTCGACCCGCACATCAGCACCAGGTTCTCGCCGGGCTTCAGATCCGCCAGCTCGTTCTCGATCGCGCCGACGCGCAGCTTCGGGCCCGGCAGGTCCTGCAGGATCGCCACCTGACGGCCGGCGGTGTTGGCGGCCGCGCGGACCCGCTCCGCGTTCTCCGCATGCAGCTCGAGGTTGCCGTGCGAGAAGTTCAGGCGCGCGACGTCCAGGCCGGCCTCGACCATCCGCGCGAGCACCTCGTGCTCACGCGAGGCGGGACCGATGGTGGCGACGATCTTGGTGCGGCGCACCTATTTACCGTGCTCCGGAGTTTTGATCGTCAACACCCAAAACACCCTACTGAAAAGTCGGTTGTCAGCACTCGGCCAACTCGTTGGCAACCACGGCTTGTGACTACCAGACGAACCCGCCGTCCTCGATCAGCGTCTCGCCGTCGACACCGACGCGCCCGCCCTTGCGCAGGTCGCAGATCAGATCCCAGTGCACCGCCGACTGGTTGGTGCCGCCGCTCTCGGGATAGGAGCGTCCCAGCGCGAGATGCACGGTGCCGGCCATCTTCTCGTCGAGCAGCGTCGAGCCGGTGGCGCGGTGGATGCCGGTGTTGGTGCCGATCCCGAGCTCACCGAGGAAGCGTGCCCCGGGGTCGGTGGCGAGCGCGGCCTGCAGGTGCCGGTCACCGATATGCGCATGTGCCGACACGACCGCGCCGTCCCTGAAGGTGAGGTCGACGCCGACCACATCGACCCCGCGGGTGCTGGAGGGAACGTCGAAGCGGATCGTGCCGTTGGCCGAGTGCTCGTGAGGGCCGGTGAAGACCTCGCCGCTCGGCATATTGCGCCGGCCATCGGAGTTGATCCAGGTGCGCCCCTCGACGTTCAGCCGCAGATCCGTGCCGGCGGTCTCGATGTGGACCTCGCGAGCCGGCGTGAGTCGCTCGATCACGCGCGCCTGCTGGTCGCGCAGCCGCGCCCACGCGTCAACCGGGTCCGGCTGGTCCAGGAACAGCGCCCGCTCGACGAAATCCGCGTACTCCTGCGGCGGCATGCCGGCCTGTTCCGCCAGCGCCGGCGTCGGCCAGATCGAGAGCGCCCAGCGGTGCCTGCCCTGCGCCTCGCGCACCGGTACCCGCGCCCTCGCCCTGCGCGAGACCGTCGCCGGATCGATGCCGGCCAGCGGGTTGGTGCTGGCCGGCGCCATGATCCGAACGCTGGCATCGGCGCCCTCGGCCTCGGCCAGCTCGATCGGCGCGACGCGATCGAGCTGCCGGTCGCGTGCGTGGCGGAAGAAGTCGACCTCGAGACCGCCCGGCTCGAGCCGCAGCAGCGGCCAGCCACCGCGCTCCAGCACCGCCCGGTGCAGTGCGACGGCCGCCTCCTCGGCGAGCGTCGTGGTCGAGATCAGGACCTGCTGGCCGGGTTGCACGTCGATGCACCACTCGGCGATCAGCACGGCAAAGGCATCTGGATCGATCACGGCGCCTCCACGTCCGGGAAGTTCGCGGCGACGTGCGCGCGCAGGCTCTCACGCACGAATCGCCGCTCGGCGGCGCTGGCCATCCGGTAGCGCCCGAGCAGCTCCTTCTGCTTCTCGGTGCGCACGCCGGCGACCGTCCACGCCACCGCCAGCCGCTCGAACAGCAGCTCGGTGGCGCGCTGCCAGGCATCGTCGCGGTCGAGCCCGCCGCTCACCGTGGCCGCATACTCGGAACGCGCGCTGAGCGTCAGCGAGCCGCGCAGCTCGAGCTCACCGGCCTCCGGATCGGTATAGACGGAGATCGGCGCGGTCATTTCGTCGCTGGCCAGCGGGCCAGCGACTTCGTTTGAGCGTCTCCGTGCACGCTTGCCCATCGTGGTGCGGAGACTAGACCGCAGCCGAGGCGGCGCGCTGCAGCTGCAGCTCGACGTCATCCCCGGCCACCGGCTTAGCGTGTCCCGCCCAGACCACCTTCGGACCGATCGCGGCCAGCCGGCGGATCGCCTCGCGCGCCTGGTTGGTGTCGAGGTTGAAGGCGGGATGCGGCACGTGGGCCGCGTTGCCGATCCCGGTCTCCGGATTGAGCGTGCAGAGCAGGTCGGAGACGAGCGCCAGCCCATCCTCGTCGCGGTAGAGCGTGATCAGCCCGGGAGCGTGCCCGGGCATGTGCAGCACGCGGAACCCCGCGACCTCGTCACCCTCGTCGAGCGTTCCAGCCACCGCAAGCGCGCCTCCGTCCCACGAGGCCTGCAGGCGCGGATAGATCGGACGTGCCCAGAAGCTGAGCAGGCTGAGGTTCCAGTAGTCGCGATAAGGGGACGGCGACTCGACGGCCGAGCGCTCGAGCGGATGGCAGTAGATCGGCGCATCGAGCCCGGCGGCACCACCGCGATGGTCGCAGTCGGCATGACCGAGGACGATCCGGCGGATGCCGCCGAAGCGCACAGCCGCCGCGCGGATCGCGGTGCTCATCTGACTCGAGCCCGCGTCGAACACGGTCACACCACCGTCGTCCTCGATCAGATACACGTTCATGTGACGCCCGAGTCCGCCGCCGCGCAGCAGCCAGACGCCGGCGGCGATCGCTTCGGGCTCCGCGCCGTAGAGCGCGCGCTGCGCGAAGGTGCGCGCGTTGGCAAGAGCGGTCAGGCGCCCCTCGGCCGGGGAGCCGGCCGGCGGCAGAAAGCCGAGCTGCCGTGCGACCTCACTGCCGTCGACGTAGGCGGTATTGGCGACGATCTGGTCCTCGACGACCTCGAGCACGTCGCAGCCCTCGATCGTAATCCGCTCGCCGTTGGGCGCGAACCCCTGGAAGCGTCCGGGGCCGGTGAAGGTCGCCGTCGCGCGCCAGCGGACCGAGCAACGCTCGCGCTGGGTGGTGGTGTCGAGCACCTCGAAGGTGAAGTCGGGGAACGCGGCGAACAGCCCGGTGAAGTACTCGCGGACGCCGTCGGGTGCGGTCAGCTCGCCCTGCCCGATCAGGCGCTCGAGCCCGCCGGGCTTCCAGCATGCGACCGCAGCATCGACATCGCGCTGGGACAGCGCGTCGAAGTAACGCCTGGCGATAACCGAGCTCGAGGCCATCGTGAGCGCGCAGTCTATGAGGTAGTGCGACTCAGGACACCTAGGCAAGCAACACGACAGTCAGCTCGTGCAAGCCGACGGTCGCGCGCAGCCAGTCCGCGGCCAGTTCCGCCGCTCGCTGCTCATAGCCGCGGCCGCGTAATTCGGGCACCACCCAGACGCGCAGCGTCGCGCTGCCGCGCTCCCAGTCGATGCCGGCCACCTCGACGCGGCCGCGGCAGTCGTTGCTGCCCGGCTCGACAATCGTGAGCTTCAACCCGGCGCCCGCCTGGCGCACCGCCTGTGCGTCCTCGACCTCGCGGCCCAGCTGCGCGCCCGTTGGCGGTCTGGAAAGACCCAGCCAGCGGTGCAATTCGGGATCGTCCTGATGGGCGATCAGCACCTCGGGGATGTCCCACTCCTCGATCGGCCGCAGTTCGACCAGGGCGTCAGCGATGCGGTCTGGTGGTTGGGGGATGGAGGGCATGTCCCGACTGGACCGTACCCTTCCGATCGTGTCCTCGTCAGCCGATCAGGCAACGCTTGACTCCTACGGTGTGCGCCGCTCCAACCGCGCCCGGCGTGTGCGCGTCACGATCGACCGCACCGGAACGGTCGAGGTCGTGTTGCCTCAGCGGGTGCCTTTGCGCGCGGCCGAGGAGGCGGTGCGCGAGCTCAGGCCCTGGATCGACCGGCGGCTGGCCGAGGCCGGCCGCCAGCGAGCGGCCGTGGCGGCGCGCGGCGACACGCTGCCCTACCTGGGCCAGATGCTGACGGTACGAGCGCAGCCGGGACGCACCCGCGTGACCCACCGCGGCGAGACGCTGCTCGTCCCCGACAGCGCGGAGCGCCATGACGCGATCGAACGCTGGTACCGGCGCATGGCCCGCGATGAGATCCGCTCGCGGCTGGACCGCGCCTGCGCGATCGGAGGCTTCAGCTACACGCGGCTGACGATCCGCGACCAGCGCACGCGCTGGGGCAGCTGCTCGCGCGGTGGTGCGATGAGCTTCAACTGGCGGCTGCTGCTGGCGCCCGAGGCGGTGCTCGACTACGTCGTCTGGCACGAGGTCTGTCACCTCGCGTTCATGGACCACTCGCCGCGCTTCTGGGGACTGGTGTCGCGTTACTGCCCCGAGCACCGCGAGCACGCCGCGTGGCTGCGGCGCAACGCCGGCACGCTCGTGCTGTGACCCACGCGGTGGAGCAGATCATCGCGGCGCTCGGAAGCTGGCGCGCTGACGGGATCCCGCTGGTGGTCGCGATCGACGGTCACGGCGCCGCGGGTAAGACCACCATCGCCGGGCAGGTTGCGATCGCCGCGGACGCCACGTCGATCCATACCGACGACTACTTCCACGATGCGCGCGAGACCGGCGACCCGCGGCCGATGGCCCAGTACTACGCATGGCACGCGCTGCGCGAGCAGGCACTCGAGCCGGCAATCAGGCACTTCCGCGAACACCCGACCGGCTGGCCCACGCCGCCGCTGATCCTGGTCGAGGGTGTTTCCGCGGCCGCGCCGGCGCTGGCCGATCTGGTCGACCGCACGGTCTTCGTCTCGACCCCGGAGGCGTTGCGGCTCGAGCGCCTGCGGGCGCGCATAAGCGACGAGGAGTGGGACGAGGAGTGGCTCTACGCCGAGCGCCTGTACTTCGCCAGCCGCCCCCCCGACTCGTTTGACCTCGTGGTCTCGGGCGTGGCCTGAGCGGCGTAGACTTTCATTTCACAACACGGGAGCCCACAGGGCTGAGAGGGCGCCGGACGGCGCCGACCGTAGAACCTGATCCGGGTCATGCCGGCGGAGGGAGTGAGCAGTGATTCGCAATTGGCGGGTTGTTCTGGCGGCAGTGGCCGTCGCTTCGGTGCTTGCCGCGTGCGGGGGTTCGGGCACAGGTTCCGGGACCGGTCCGAACACAGGTACGACCCCTCGCACGCGCACCGGGCACGTGATCGCAAGCACCGGCACGCCGGTGCGGGGCGGCACCGCCTACTGGGCGCAGCAGCCGCTCTCACCGCCCAACTACATATTCCCCTTGATCTCGGGCGCGTACTACTCGAATGAGAACGTCTACGAGTTCCAGACGCTCATGTACAGGCCGCTGTACTGGTACGGCGACCGCGGCAGGCCCGGAGTCGACTACGCGCTCTCACTTGGCAACGCCCCTCTCTACAGCGACCACGACCGCGTAGTCACGATCAGGCTGAAGCGCGCACAGTGGTCAAACGCTGAGCCCGTCAGCGCCCAAGACGTGATCTTCTGGATCGACCTGCTCAGGGCCAACAAGGCGGACTGGGCCTCGTATGTGCCCGGCGGCTTCCCTGACAACGTTCGTTCCTACGTCGCGACCGGCGAGCGCACGGTACGCCTCACACTGAATCGCACCTACAACCCGGTCTGGTTCACCAACAACGAGCTGTCACAGATCACCCCGCTCCCGCTCGCCTGGCAGCACGTGACGACGACCGGCGGGGCCCGTGCGATCTACGCCTACCTGAACGCTCAGGCCAAGAACGTGTCCGGCTACGCGACCAGCCCGATCTGGTCGATCGTCGATGGGCCCTGGAGGCTGCAGTCACTGACCAACTCCGGCCAGGCGACGTTCGTACCCAACCGCAGCTACGACGGCCCCAATCGGCCGAAGCTCGCCAGGTTCATCGAGCTGCCGTTCACCAGCGAGACGGCGGAGCTGTCGGTGCTGCGAGCTGGAACGGCGAGAGGCGACGGCGGCGGTTCGGCGCCGCAGATCTCGGAGGGGTACGTGCCGGACACGGACGTGCCGCAGGCGCCGGCTCTGCGATCGCAGGGCTACCGGCTGAGCGCGTTCTATCCGTACGGCTTCGACTACTTCGAGCCCAACTTCAACAACCCCGCCGTCGGTCCGATCCTGCGCCAGCTCTACTTCCGCCAGGCCTTCCAGCGCCTTGTGAACCAAGGCGGCTGGATCCACGCTTACTACGAGGGGCTGGGCGTACCTACGTACAGCCCGGTGCCCGCCGAACCATCCAACCCGTACGCGACTGCAGCGGCTCGCACGAACCCCTATCCGTTCAGCGTCGCGACGGCCGAGCGGGTTCTGAAGGAGCACGGCTGGAGGGTCGTTCCCAACGGAACCACAAGCTGCGCGCGCGCTGGTACCGGAGCGGGTGAGTGTGGCGCCGGCATCGCCGCCGGCAAGCGGCTGCGCTTCACACTGATGTATCCGACTGGCATGTCATCGACGGACGGGGCGATGGTCGACCTGCAGTCGGTCGCGCGCCAGGTCGGCATCCAGATCACGCTCAAGCAGGTGACGACGGCGACGATCACAGCCGAGATCGAGCGCTGCACGCCACACAGCGCGGCCTGCAGCTGGCAGCTCGGCCAGTACGGCGCCGCCTGGGTGTTCGCGCCGGACCACTATCCGACCGGCGAGGAGATCTTCCAGAGCGGCGCGCTCGGGAACGTCGGCAGCTACTCCGACCCGGCCGTCGACCGGCTGATCAAGGCGACCACCACCAGCACCGCCGCTGATGCGCAGCGGGCACTCGACGCCTACGCCAACGCTGTACGTGAGCAGCTCCCGGACTTCTGGCAGCCGTCGCCGGGCACGCTTGAGACGTTCCAGTCGAACCTCGCCGGCGCGACTCCCAACGCCTACGGTTACCTCAGCCCGGAGGAGTGGTACTTCACCAGGTGAGCGGGTTCGTCCTCAGGCGTTTCGGCCAGGCGGTCGGCGTGCTGTTCGGCGTCACGCTCGCGGTCTTCATCCTCGAGCGACTCACACCCGGCAGCCTCGCGCACGCGATCCTCGGGCCCCGCGCGAGCCCCCAGGCAGTGGCCGCCTTCAACGCCGCCAACGGCCTCAATCACTCGGTCGTGGTCCAGTACCTGGACTTTCTCTGGCACCTCCTGCAGGGCAACTTCGGCTACTCGTACAAGCTGAACCGCAGCGTCGGCTCGCTGATCGCGGGGGAGCTGCCCAACGACCTGATCCTCGTCGGCCTGGGGTTCAGCTTCGCGCTCGTGATTGCGCTGCCGCTCGGGATCGCGCAGGCCGTGCGCCGCAACCGCATGTTTGACCACATGACCACCGGCGCGGCGCTCGCGCTCTACGCGATGCCGACCTACTGGCTGGGGCTGCTGCTGATCGCCGCGCTCAGCATCGGCACGCACCTGCTGCCGCCCGAGGCGGGCCAGTCGAGCGCAACCGCAGGCATCCTCGCCGACCCGCGCGGGCTGGTGCTGCCGGTGCTCACGCTGACGCTCGCCAACGTCGCCTGGTTCAGCCGCTACATGCGCTCGGCGGCGATCGACACGCTCGCCCGAGACTACGTGCGTGTGGCCCGCGCCAAGGGTCTGCCGCAGCGACTGGTGCTGAGCCGCCATGTCCTGCGCAACTCGCTGCTGGCGATCGTGACGCTGCTGGGGATGTCGGTGCCGATGCTGCTGACCTCGGGGCTTGTCGTCGAGTACGTGTTCAACGTCCCTGGCGTCGGACTGAGCTACTGGGTTGCGGCCGCCAACGCCGACTATCCCGTCGAGCTCGGGGTGACGGTCGTCGTCGGCGCGGCGACGGTGCTCGGGAGCCTGCTCGCCGACCTCTCGTACGCGGCACTCGACCCGCGAGTGCGGATCCGATGAGCCTCGCGTTCACACGGGACTTCGCGCGACACCGGCTCGGGCTGATCGGAGTGGCGCTGATCCTTCTGCTGATCGGGTTCTGCTTCCTCGGACCGCTGGTCCACGCCACCGACCAGGTCCATGCCAACGCCGCGATCACGAACGTGGGCCCCGGCGGCGGACACCCACTCGGGACCGATGCCAACGGCTACGACGTGCTCGGGCGGCTGATGGTCGGCGGGCGCGCCTCACTGGAGATCGGCGCCGGCGTCGCCGCGTTGGCGACGCTGCTGGGCGCCCTGTGGGGAGCGGTTGCCGGCTTCACCGGCGGCGCACTCGATGCGCTGATGATGCGCGTCGTCGACACGCTGCTGGCGCTGCCTGCGATCTTCGTGCTGATCTACCTGGCGACGGTCGTGCAGCCGACCGTGCCTTTGCTGATCGGGGTGATCGCAGCGCTCTCGTGGCTGGGTCCGGCCCGGCTGATCCGCGGCGAGACGCTCTCACTGCGGACGCGGGAGTTCATCGAGGCGTCGCGTGCGATGGGCGCCGGACGCACGCGCACGATCGTGCGTCACGTGTTACCAAACACGCTGGGGACGCTGGTCGTGAACGCGACATTCCAGGTGGCCGACGCGATCATCCTGCTGGCGACGCTCAGCTTCCTCGGCTTTGGCCTGCCGCCGCCGGCCGCCACCTGGGGCGGCATGCTCTACCAGGGGACCTCGTACCTGCTGGACGGCTACTGGTGGGAGGTGTATCCGGCCGGGATCATGATCATGCTGACCGTGATCGCCTTCAACCTCATCGGTGACGCGCTGCGTGAGACGCTCGATGCTCGCCTCACACAGCGCTGAGCCCGGCCCGCTGGCCGGCCGCGCGCTCAGGCCAGTTCGGACGGCGGCAGGTCGTCGGGAACCGGCACGGTCTGGGGCGTGCCGGGGTCGGTCTCGGCCCAGTCCTTGAAGGCCTCGGCGTCGCGCGGCTCGTGCTCGTGATCGACGTGGCCGCCGAGCGCGAGCAGCCGCAGAGCGGCCGGGCCGCGGTTGACGAGCTGGCGTCGCACCTCGGGCGCTACGCGCACGACGTCTCCGACCCGGTACTCGTTCGGCTCACCCTCGACCATCAGCGTCAGCGTACCCTCGAGGATCGCGTAGACCTCTTCCTGCCGCTTGTGGCGATGGATGCGGTTGCGCTGCCCGGACTCGAATGTGAGCACGTTGATGCCGAAGGAGCTCACGCCCAGCGGCGCGCGCAGGCGGGCGAACCGCTGTTCCGGCGGCTGGTCGAGGTGGGCCGTGCTGACACCCTCGGGCATCGCGCTAGCGCTGCCCGATCGGCACGTAGTCGATCCCGCGGCCGCCCGTGTAGATCTGGCGCGGGCGGGCGATCTTCTGCTCCTCATCGTCGATCATCTCGAGCCACTGCGCGATCCAGCCGCTGGTGCGACCGATCGCGAACAGCACCGGGAACATCTCGACGGGCATCCCCAGCGCCTCGTAGATCAGGCCCGAGTAGAAGTCGACGTTCGGGTAGAGCTTGCGCGAGATGAAGTATTCGTCCTCGAGCGCGATCTTCTCGAGTTCGGTGGCGATGTTCAGCAGCGGGTTCTTGCCCGTCACCTCGAACACGTCCTCGACGGCCTTCTTGATGATCTTCGCGCGCGGGTCGAAGTTCTTGTAGACGCGATGCCCGAAGCCCATCAGCTTCTCATTGCCCGCCTTCACGCCCTCGATGAACTCGGGGACCCTGTCCTGCGAGCCGATGCGGCGGAGCATGCGCAGCACGGCCTCGTTGGCGCCGCCGTGCAGCGGTCCGTAGAGCGCGCCGATACCGGCCGCCACCGCGGAATAGGGGTCGACCTGCGAGGATCCGACGCTGCGTACCGCACTTGTCGAGCAGTTCTGCTCGTGGTCGGCGTGCAGGATGAAGAGCACGTCGAGCGCGTGCTCGAGCCGCTCGTCGGGCTGGTACTTGAGCTCGGCGATCTTGTAGAGCATCGAGAGGAAGTTGCCGGCGTAGCTCAGATCGTTGTCCGGATAGACATAGGGCATGCCGCGGTTGTGGCGGTAAGCGAAGGCCGAGAGCGTCGGCATCTTCGCGACCAGGCGCACGACCTGCATCATCCGCAGCTCTCTGTCCTTGATCTGGTTGGCCTCCGGATAGAAGGTCGACAGGGCGCCGACCGCCGCCAGCAGCATCCCCATCGGGTGCGCGTCGTAGCGGAAGCCCTGCATGAAGTCCTTGATGTTCTCGTGGACGAAGGTGTGCGTCGTGATCAGGTGCGTCCAGTCGTTGAGCTCGGCCTGGCTGGGCAGGTTGCCGTGGATCAAGAGGTACGCGACCTCCAGGTAGCTGGACTTCTCGGCAAGCTGCTCGATCGGGTACCCGCGATACTCGAGGATGCCCTTGTCGCCGTCGATGTAGGTGATGGCGGAGCGACACGACGCCGTGTTCATGAACGCCGGGTCGTAGGTCATCAGGCCGAAGTCGTCGTCGTCGACCTTGATCTTGCGTAGCTCGATCGCGCGGATCGTGCCATCGGCGATCGGAACCTCGTAGCTCCTGCCGGTGCGGTTGTCGACGATCGTCAGCGTGTCCGCGCCGGATACGCCGGCGTCGCCGCCTTGGGACTGCGCGGTCTCAGTGGTCATGGTCTTCCTCTCAAGCTCATGTGGTCGCCGGTGGCCAGCACACCTCTCGTCTGAGAATCGGCCCCGCTTGGGCTGCAATGCAATGTAGTACTCATGCGCGCCCTCGCCCCTCAGTCGGAGCTCTCGCTCCCGGCCGGCCCGCCTTCGTACCGGCTCTCAGTCGCGGCCCGCTGTCCCTGGTAGTGACTACCGAGCCCTGGGCTTCCGTATGGCCTCAGCGCCGGCCGATCGAGCGTCATGAATGACAGCTGCGCGATCGGCAGCCCCGGATACAGCCGGATGGGCACGCGCGTGAGGTTGTTCAGCTCAAGCGTCAGGGTTCCCTCAAACCCGGGATCGCAAAAGCCCGCGGTCGCATGCACGATCAGCCCGAGCCGTCCGAGGCTCGACTTGCCCTCGATGCGCGCGACGATGTCGTCCGGGATCCGAACCCACTCGAGCGTGCGCCCGAGACAGAACTCGCCCGGATGGATGACGAACGCGTCGCCCTCGGGCATGACCACTTCCTCGGTCAGGTTCGACGGCGGATCGCGCAGGTCGATTGCGGTGGCCCTGTGGTTGTGGAAGACCCGGAACGAATCCCCGAGTCGCAGATCGACGCTGGCGGGCTGTACGAGCTGCGGATCCCACGGATCGATCTTGATCCGCCCCTCCTGCACGAACCGCAGGATCGTGCCGTCAGAGAGGACGGATGCTGGCGCGTTGGTCATCGGCGCCGCAGTTTGTCAGCCGTGGGGCGCTCGCGCCTTCGTGGCTGCTTTTCCGATCGAGCCCGCGGCACTCACCGACAGAGCACGGGGGTGGTATTTGCGCGGGCCTTCGCATGTGTGTCGAAACTGTCACGCCGTGTCACGAAAGTGCGTCACGCGGCTCTCGCCGGACCGGTTTCGGCACAGTTTCGGCACAGTTTCGGCACACGGCGTGACGTTTTCGGCACACATGCGAGGGTGACTTTTGGGTGGTCCCGGGCCCCAAGCTGCATTCGCGGGCCCACGCCGGCTTCCGGGCGCCGCGGGCTAATCGCGCAGGCGCGACCCCTCAGGGTCGTACAGCGGCTCGGCGGTGATCTCGCCTGCGAGCCACTCGCCGAAGATGTCGATCTCCACCTCCGCGCCGGGCTCGGCGTCGGGCGGCAGGTACGCATAGGCGATCGAGCGCTGCACGGCGTAGCCGTAGCCGCCGCTGGTGACGCGGCCGACGACCTCCCCCGCGATCCGCACGGGCTCGTTGCCGAGGGCCACGGCGCGCGGCTCTGACAGCGTGATGCAGCGCAGACGTCTTAGCACCGGCCGCTCCCGCAGGGCGGCGCTTCCGTTGAAGACCTTGCCCTCAGCGACGCAGAACTGGAGGCCCGCTTCGTGCGGGCTGTCGTCCGGGGTGATATCGGCCGCCCAGGCGCGGTAACCCTTTTCGAGCCGCAGCGAGTCGATCGCGCGGTACCCGCCCGCGACGAGGCCGAGGGGGGCGCCCGACTCCCAGAGCGTCCGCCATAGCCCGAGTCCGTACTCGCTGGGGCAGTAGAGCTCCCAGCCGAACTCGCCGACGTAGGTGACGCGCAGCGCGCGGACGGGCACGTCGCCGACGGTCAGCTCGCGCATCCGCATGTAGCCGAAGTCGAGCGGATCGGGCGTGAGCGGCGCCAGCACGTCGCGTGCGCGCGGCCCCCAGAGGCCGAAGCAGGCCCAACGCGAGGTCACATCGGTGAGCGCCACCGAGCCGTCATCCGGCAGCTGGCGCCTGATCCAGGAGGCGTCATGCTGGCCGAATGCCGTGCCGGTGACGATCTGGAAGAGCTCCTCGGCCACGCGCGTGACGGTGAAGTCGCACTCGATGCCGCCGTGGCGATTGAGCATCTGGGTGTAGGTGATCTGACCGACGTCACGGGCCACGCGGTTGTCGCAGAGCCGCTCGAGCAGCCCGGCGGCACCTGGCCCGGCGAGCTCGAGCTTGCTGAAGGACGACTCGTCAAAGAGCCCGGCGCGGTCGCGCGTCGCCATCGCCTCCGCGCCCACCGCCGGCGACCAGTGCATCCCGGCCCAGCCCCGGGGCCGGAGGCTCTCATCACCCTCCGCCGCGTTTGACTCGTACCAGTTCACGCGCTCCCAGCCCGACTTCTCGCCGAACGACGCGGCATGGTCGGCGTGCCACTGATAGGCAGGTGGCAGGCGCAGCGGCCGGCCCGCCCGGCGCTCGTGGCCGGGGTAGCGGATGTCGTAGTAGGTCTCGTAGACCTCCTTCGTGCGCTTGAGCGTGTACCGCGGCGAGCGGTACTGCGGACCGAAGCGGCGGATGTCCATCTCCCAGACATCGAGACCCGGCTCGCCGGCGACGATCCACTCCGCCATCAGCCTGCCCATGCCACCGGCGCCGGCGATGCCGTGCGCGCAGAATCCCGCCGCCACGAAGAAGCCGCGCACGTCCGACTCACCCAGGCAGAACTCGTTGTCGGGGGTAAACGCCTCCGGGCCGTTGATCAGGCGCGTGACCTTGACGTCCTCCATCAGCGGCACGCGCCGGCGGGAGTTCTCGGCGATCTCCTCGAAGCGCTGCCAATCCTCCTCGAGCAGCCGGCCGTTGAAATCAGAGGGGATGCGGTCGAGCTGCTGGGCGTCGAGCGCCCACGGCGCGCTGTGGCGCTCGTATCCGCCCATCACCAGGCCGGCGCCCTCCTCGCGGAAGTAGATCAGCAGGTCGGGATCACGCAGCGTCGGCAGGTGCACGAACTCCCCCTCTGCGGCGCGCGCACGTTCGCGGAACGGCTGTGTCACGAGGTACTCGTGCGCAAACGGGATGAGCGGCACGCGCACCCCCGCCAGTCGCCCGACCTCGGCCGCGTACATGCCGCCTGCGTTGACCACGATGTCGGCCTCGACGTTTCCCCATTCGGTCTCCACGCCGCGCACGCGCCCGCCCGAGACATCGATCCCGGTGACGCGCGTATGCGTGAAGATCCGCACCCCACCTTCGCGGGCGCCCTCGACCAGCGCGTAGGTCAGCTGCGAGGGATCGAGGTAGCCATCGGTCGGCAGATAGGAGCCACAGCGCACCCCATCGGTGATCATCAGCGGGAACAAGGATTGAGCTTCCTCCGGCCCGATCAGCTCGAGTGGCAGCCCGAAGGTTCGCGCCCAGGCGACCTGGCGGAGCACCTCCTGCTCGCGCTCGGGCGTGCAGGCCAGACGGATCCCGCCGCACTCGACCCAGCCGCAGTCGAGCTCGCGGTAGAGCGCGACCGAGTCCATCATCATCCGCGTCAGCGAGACGCTGCCACGCAGCTGGCCGACGAGGCCGGCCGAGTGGAAGGTCGAGCCGCTGGTGAGCTCGTTGCGATCGAGCAGGATCACGTCGCGCTCGCCTAGCTGGGCAAGGTGGTAAGCGATCGCGGCGCCGCCGACGCCACCGCCGATGATCACGATCCTGGCGCGGTCGGGCAGTTCACGGGGACGCGGCATTCAGAAGCTCCTCGACGTGTTGGGGGTCGGCGGCGGCTCGGTCGAGCCGCTCGAAGTGCTCGTCCGCGTACGTGGCGAAGTCGAAGTCGAGCGCGGAGATCTGACCCTGTACGACGCCCCATGCCGCCTCGCGGGCATCGGACACGAGCCGGAACAAGCGCAGGGCGGAGAGCCGGCAAAGCGAAGCCGGCTCTCCGAAGTAGGCCTCCAGCAGCCGCTCCTCCGAGGCCTCGTCGAAGCCGTTGTTGACGGCGAGGTTGCCGAGGTCGAAGTAGCGGTGCCCGAGTCCGGCGTACTCCCAGTCGACGAGCAGAAGCTCGCCCCCGGCCTGGATCAGGTTGCCCGGGAGCAAATCGTTGTGGCACGGCACCGGTGCGCTCAGCGGCAGCGCCGCGGCGATGCGGTCGACCAGATCCTGCGCCCGCGCGTATGCGGGCGGGAGCTCCGCGCCGCGGCTCGCGACAAGCGTCGCGTAGGAGCGCAGGAGATCCGGCACCGAGAACCTGCTGGGGAGCTCCAGTCCGCTGTCGTGGAAGCTGCGCAGCGCCCGCGCCACGCCCGCCGGCTCGGAGCGCAGCCGCTCGGCGTCCACGGGCGAGCCGGGGACGAAGGCGGTCACCAGGCAGTCTGCGTCTGCATGAAGCGCCTCAGGACCGATGCCGAGGCTCGCGGCCCGTTTGGCAGCGAGCCGTTCGCCGGCGCGGTCGATCCCAAGCAGCTGAGTGTCCTGGCCCGGGAGCCGCAGCACGCAGTCACGTCCTCCCAGCGTGATCCGGTAGTTGCGGTTCGTGATTCCGCCGCTGAGCGGCACCGGCGGCCCCGCGGCCGGTCCAAGCTCGCTTTCGAGGCGCGCGACCAGCTCGTTCAGGTCAGGCATGCCGCGAACACGGGCTGGCGCATAAGGCGCGGCTCATATACCTTCATGGCTGCGCATCACACAGGCGAGTGATGCATTCGTCAAGGGGAAGGTGGCGGGGTGGAGCTCGAGGCGCTCAGAGCAGGTGTCGATTCCGGCGAGATCGAGACGGTCGTTCTCGCCCTGACGGACATGCAAGGGCGGCTGCAGGGCAAGCGCCTGACCGCACGCTACTTCCTCGACGAGGTTCTGAATCACGGGGCGGAGGGCTGCAACTACCTGCTGGCGGTGGACGTCGAGATGAACACCGTCGCTGGCTACGCGATGTCCTCGTGGGAGAAGGGCTACGGCGACTTCGTCATGCGCCCGGACCTCGCAACGCTGCGATTGATGCCGTGGGAGATCGGGACGGTGCTGTGCCTGGCGGACCTCGCCTGGGCGGACGGCAGCGATGTGCTCGCCTCACCGCGACAGGTGCTGCGCGCGCAGCTCGCGCGGCTCGCGCAGCGCGGCTGGACGGCGAACGCCTCGACCGAGCTCGAGTTCCTCGTCTTCCGTGACAGCTACGAGGACGCGTGGCACAGCGGCTACCGCGACCTCGAGCCGGGCAATCTCTACAACGTCGACTACTCGCTGCTCGGCACCTCGCGCGTGGAACCGCTGATCCGACGCATCCGCAATTCGATGACGGCGGCCGAGCTGGAGGTCGAGAACTCCAAGGGCGAGTGCAACTACGGCCAGCACGAGATCAACTTCCGCTATGCCGACGCCCTTCGCTGCGCCGACCACCACGTGGTCTACAAGAACGGCTCCAAGGAGATCGCGGCCCAGGAGGGGATGTCGATCAGCTTCATGGCAAAGTACGACCAGCGCGAGGGCAACTCGTGCCATATCCACTTCTCGCTTGCTGACGACCAGGGTTCGCTGTTCGAGCGCGAGCAGAGCACGTTCGACTCGTTCCTGGCCGGCCAGCTCGCGTACTCGCGCGAGCTGACGCTGCTGTTGGCTCCGAACATCAACTCCTACAAGCGCTTCGCGGTGGGCTCGTTTGCGCCGACGACGGTCGCCTGGGGCAACGACAACCGCACCTGCGCCCTCAGGGTGGTGGGCCACGGCCCAGCGCTGCGCTTCGAGAACCGATCCGGCGGCGCCGACCTCAACCCATACATGGCGCTGGCGGCACTGATCGCCGCGGGACTCGAAGGCGTCGAGCAGGGGCTCGAGCTGGAACCCGCGTTCGAAGGCAACGCATACGTGGCGGAGAGCAAGCCACGGCTGCCATCGAATCTGCGCGATGCCCGCGATCTGTTCACCGCCAGCGCACTGGCCCACAAGGCCTTCGGTGATGAGGTGGTGGCCCACTACGCGAACGCCGCCGACATCGAGCTTGCCGCCTTCGAATCCGCCGTCACCGATTGGGAACGCGTCCGCGGCTTCGAGCGGCTTTGAAACGGTGATGACAACGAGCGAATCTCCACGGACGCTCGACTCGGCGGCATCACTCGAGTCGGTCTTCGCTCCCGTGCACTCACAGACGGCGTTCGAGGAGGCCGTTGACAGGATCGGCACCGCGATCCGCCTGGGCCTGCTGCCGCCCGGCACTCGCCTGCCCGCCGAGCGCGAGCTCTGCGCGAAGCTCGGGATCGCGCGCTCAACCCTGCGCCAGGCACTGGTCGCGCTCGGGCAGAGCGGACACCTGCACGCCGTCCGTGGACGCGGCGGCGGCACCTTCGTCGTGGATGAGCTGCCGCCCGCACCCCCACCGCCCTCGGAACTGATCGACCGCTGGCCCGAGATGTGGGATCACCGCGTCGCTGTCGAGGTCGGCTGTGCGGTCCTCGCCTCCCGTCGCGCACGGGCCGGGGCCCTCAGCGCTCTCGGAGAGCTGCTCGCTGCGATGGAGGACGCGACCACCGATTTCGGCACCTACCGCCAACTCGATGTTCGCTTCCACATCGGTCTTGCTGAGGCGACGGGCAACCCGCGCATGGTGACGATGGCGACCGAGGTCCAGGGCGAGGCCACCCGCCTGATCGCGCTGATCGCGCATCCGCCGGAGGTCCTGAACTCCTCCAACATGCAGCACCGGCGGGTCCTGGCCGCGGTGGCGAGCGGCGATGAGGGCGCGACAGCGCGTGAGATGGCCGAGCACCTGCGCGGCACCGAGCACGTGCTCGCCGGGCTTCTGCCGCGGATCTGACTCCCTGCAGGATTGCCGCGGTCCCGCGGGACCAACGGTCCCATCCAAATGTATGAAATTCCCCGCCTGATCTTGACTTGGCGGGGGCGGATAGTCAGGATCGCGCGCTAAGGGCTGACCGCCGATCCTTTAGACGCTTGGTTCAGCCGTAAACGAGGGACAACCAGGGGAGCGGGATGAGCACTGGGACGCTGAGCGCGGACGAACAACGACTAGCCGAGTTGGGCTACAAGCAGGAGCTGAAACGCGGGTGGAGCGGTTTCTCCAACTTCGCGATCTCGTTCTCGATCATCTCGGTCCTTGCCGGTTGTTTCACGAGCTACGGGCAGGCCTTCAACAACGGCGGCCCGGTAGCGATCTCGATCGGCTGGCCGGTTATCAGTGTGCTGATCATGTGCGTCGCCTTCTCGATGTCGGAGCTCGCGTCCGCGATGCCGACCGCGGGTGGGATCTACTACTGGGCGTCCAAGCTTGGCGGCGCCGGCTGGGGATGGTTCACGGGTTGGTTCAACCTGATCGGGCTCGTCGCCGTCGTCGCCTCGGTCGATTTCGCCGCGGCGAACTTCCTGCAGGCGCTCCTCAGCATGCTCGGCGTCGGGTTTGTCGAGCACACCGGCGCTGCCGCAGTTCACTACAACGCACACTGGGTGTTCCTGCTGTTCCTGATCATCCTGATCGCACACGGCCTGATCAACGTGTTCTCGAGCCACCTCGTCTCGCTGTTCAACGGTGTCTCGGTGTGGTGGCACGTGATCGGCGTCGCCGTGATCGTCGTGATCCTGATCGTCGGGCCGAGTCACCACGCGAGCCTCTCCTACGTGTTCGGAAGCCGCGCCTTCGGCGGCTTCAGCCACCACATGTACTGGTTCTACGTATTGCCGCTCGGCTTCCTGCTGACCATGTACACGATCACCGGCTACGACGCCTCCGCGCACGTGTCCGAGGAGACGAACGACGCTGCCCGCGAGGCTCCGAAGGGGGTCTGGCGCTCGGTCTTCTACTCAGCGGTGATCGGTTACATCCTGCTGCTTGCGCTGACCTTCGCGGTCAAGAAGGCGGACATCGCCGGGATCGGCAGCTCCGGCTTCCCGGCGATCACGATTCTGCAGGACGCGCTCAGCTCCACGGCCGCCAAGGTGATCGTCGCGATCTCGACGGTCGGCCAGCTGTTCTGTGGTATGGCGTGCGTCACGAGCGCGTCGCGGATGACGTTCGCGTTCTCACGTGACGGAGCGATCCCCGGACACAACCTGTGGAGGCGCCTGGGCGCAAACAGGACCCCGACCTGGGCCGTCCTGTTCGTGATCGTCGCAGCGGCGATCATCACGATCCCCGGGTACTTCCCGAACTCGCTGGGCGTCCCGGTCGCATTCTTCGCGGTCACATCGATCTCCGTGATCGGCCTGTACATCGCGTACACGATCCCGATCTTCCTGCGCTGGCGCATGGGCGATCGGTTCCAGGCCGGACCCTGGACGCTCGGCAAGAAGTACAAGTGGGTGAACCTGATCGCAGTCGTCTGGGTAGCGCTGTGCGTGATCATCTTCTCGCTGCCGACCTCACCGGCCGGTGTGTACTTCAAGAGCGGGTTCAGCTGGGGATCGGTGAACTACGCGCCACTCGTGACGATCGGGATCATGGCGCTGGTCACGATCTGGTTCGTGGTGTCGGCACGCAAGACCTTCACAGGGCCGGTCCGTACTGTCGACGACGGCGCGTTCCACGAGCTCGACGGGCTCGACGAGATCGCGGTCGGTCCGTCCTCGCCGTGAGCGCCGCAAGGCTCTAGAGAACGAAGGTCACATGACAGAAGTACTGACGGTGCTCGAGCCCGCCACGGAGGCGGTGCTCGAGCAGGTCCCCTGTGCTGGGGTGGACGAAGCCGACGAGGCGGTGGCCCGGGCCAGGGCCGCCCTGCCGGCGTGGCGCGCGCTCGCGCCGGGGGCGCGCGCGGCTCAGCTGCGCGCGCTCGCCGACAAGGTCGAGGAGAACCTCGAGCAGCTCGCGCTGCTCGAGGCCCGCAATGCCGGTAAGCCGATCGGCTCGGCGCGGGGCGAGATGGGGATGGTGGTGGACACCTTCCGTTACTACGCGGGCGCGCCCGAGCGGCTGCTGGGCGACACGATCCCCGTCGCCGGCGGTCAGGCGTTCACGGTGCGCGAACCGCTGGGCGTCGTGGGCCTGATCGTGCCGTGGAACTTCCCGCTGACGATCGCCGCCTGGAAGCTCGGGCCGGCGCTTGCCGCGGGCAACACGGTTGTGCTGAAGCCCGCGGAGCTGACGCCACTGACGGCGCTGCGTTTCGAGCAGCTGGTGCTCGAGGCGGGGATCGCGCCGGGCGTGGTCAATGTCATCGCCGGCCCGGGACGGGTGTGCGGCGCGCGGCTGGTGGAGCACCCGGATGTGGCCAAGATCGCGTTCACCGGCTCCACCGAGGTCGGCCGGTCAATCGCAGCCGGAGCCGCGCAGACGATCAAGCGCGTGACGCTCGAGTTGGGTGGCAAGTCCGCCAACATCATCTTTGCCGATGCCGACCTCGAGCTGGCCGCGGCAGCGGCGCCGTGGGCTGTCTTTGACAACGCCGGCCAGGACTGCTGCGCGCGCTCCCGGATCCTCGTGGAGCACACCGCCTTCGATAGTTTTATGTCATTGCTGCAGCCGCACGTGGAGGCCTTCAAAGTCGGTGATCCGCTCGACCCCGAGGCGATGATGGGGCCGCTGATCTCGGCCAGGCAGCGTGATCAGGTGGCCTCATTTGTCGGCGCCGACGCGCCGGTCGCCTTCCAGGGCAGCGCCCCCGACGGACCCGGCTTCTGGTTCCCGCCGACGGTGCTGGCACCGGTAGATGCGACGTCGCGGGCGGTGCGCGAGGAGATCTTCGGCCCGGTCGTCGTGGTGCTCCCGTTCAGAGATGAAGAGGAGGCGATTCAGCTCGCCAACGACACGATCTACGGGCTCTCTGGTTCGATCTGGACCCGCGACGGAGGGCGCGCACTGCGCGTCGCGCGCGCGGTCGAGACCGGCGTACTGTCGATCAATTCCAACTCGTCGGTGCGTGTGAGCACACCGTTCGGGGGCTTCAAGCAGTCCGGCTACGGACGCGAGCTCGGCCCCCACGCCACCGACGCCTATACCGAGACCAAGACCATCTATTACGCAACCACATGAGCAATCGCCTACAAGACAAAGTCGCAGTCATCACGGGGGCCGCCGGGGGCATCGGACTGGCCACCGCCGAACTGTTCGAGGCCGAGGGCGCGCACGTCGTCGGCGTTGATCTCAAAGAGCACACCATTGGTGAGCTCTCGCTCCAGGTCGACCTCACCGATGAGCAGGCCGTCAGGGACATGTACCAGCAGACGCGGGACAGGTTCGGCACGGTCGACGTGCTCTTCAACAACGCGGGCATCTCGCCGACCGATGACGACTCGATCCTGGTGACCGAGTACGACGCCTGGCAGCGCGTGCAGGACGCCAACCTGAAGAGCGTCTTCTTCTGCTGCAAGTACGGGATCCAGCAGTTGCTCGACAGCGGCGGGGGCTCGGTCATCAACACCGCCTCGTTCGTGGCGATCATGGGCGCCGCGACCTCGCAGATCTCCTACACGGCATCCAAGGGCGGGGTGCTGGCGATGTCGCGTGAGCTCGGCGTGGAGTTCGCCCGCAGCGGCGTGCGCGTCAACGCGATCTGCCCCGGCCCGATCGCCACGCCGCTCCTGATGGAGCTGTTCGCCAAGGACCCGGAGCGCGCCGCGCGGCGGCTGGTGCACGTGCCGATGGGCCGCTTCGGCGAGCCCGATGAGATCGCCAAGGCGGTGCTGTTCCTGGCCAGCGACGACTCATCGTTCATGACCGCCTCTTCGCTGCTGATCGACGGCGGCATCAACGGCGCCTACACAACGCCGCTCTGAACCGCCTCCTAAGGTGTTGGGGACCCTACAAACGTCCCAGCTCTTCCTCATCGATGCCCCTCGGTCGCGATCAGCCCCTGTGCGGTTGCGACGGAACCGTCTAAAACTCCGTAAAGCATGACCGCAGTAACCCATCCGCGGACACCGTCGCTCGAGGTCTCGGCCTTCCGCGGCGCACGTTTATATATCTGGATCACAGGGCTGGCGCTGATCCTCGCGATCGCGTCACTCGCATATCCATCGACGCCCAGCTACGACCCCTGGTCCTGGCTGATCTGGGGCCGGCAGATCCTGCACGGGCACCTCTGGATCGCGGGCGGTTCGAGCTGGAAGCCGCTGCCGGTGATATTCACAACGGTGTTCGCGATCTTCGGCTCCGCGCAGCCGAACCTCTGGCTGATCGTCGCGCGGGCCGGTGCGCTGATGAGCGTGCTGATGTCGGCCAAGCTCGCGACCCGGATCACCTGGGGCTTCGTCGCGCGCGGCCGCGAGCCCGGTTGGTTTGCGGAACTGGGCGTCATCGAGCGGCTCGCGACGCTCACTCCAGTAGTGCTGACGGGGGCGATCGCGGTGATCGGGACCGCGTTCATGCCGCGCTATCCGGTCCCGATGCTGCTCGGGTACTCAGAGGGACTCGGCTTTGCGATCACGCTCGTCGCGATCGAGCGCGCCTGGGATGGGCATCACCGGCAGGCGTTTGCGCTGGGTCTGCTCCCGTGCCTCGACCGGCCCGAGCTGTGGATCGTCTGGGGGCTCTATGGCCTCTGGCTAATGTGGCGCAATCGCAGGACCGACCGCACGACGGTCCCGTTCGTGCTCGGTCTCGGCGTGCTGATGCTGGCCCTGTGGGTCGGCCCGCAGAAGGTGGGGGGCGGGAAGCTGTCGGAGCTGTTCTCGCACGCGCAGAACAACCATTTAGCGGCGTCCGCGGTGAACAGCTCCTTCCCGTTCTGGCATGAGCTGTACAAGGTGATCTGGCCGCTGGCGCTCGAGCGGGTTGAGGCGGCGGCCCTGATCGCGATCGTCGTCGCGGCCTTCCTGGTGACCCGCGACCGGCGCGCGCAGGGAGGATGGAAGGCTTCCGCGCGCAGGCACGGACCAGCGGTCGCCGCGGCCCTGGCGGCCGCGGCTGGCTTCCTCTGGTGGATCGGCATCTCGCTCGAGACCCAGGCGGGGTTCGCGGGCAACCCGCGCTACACGGTGCTCGGCGTGCTGCTGGTCTACGTGGGCGGCGCATCCGCGTACGGCTGGGCGTGCCTGGGGATTGTCCGCGGGATCGGCGCACTGGCATCCCGCTGGCGTGGCCGACAGACACGACTGGGCCTACGGCTGGCGGTGGCCGGCATGATGATGACGGTGGTGTTCCTATTCGTGCCCTCATGGTTCGCCCATCGCCTGCCGAGCATCAATTCCGTCCGTTACGCGCTGCGCTACCAGGCGCGCCTGCGTGAGCAGGTCGCCAACCTGGTGCAGCGGGCCGGCGGTGCCCAGAACGTGATGCGCTGCGGCAGTGTGATGACCAACAACTACGAGGTCACGCTGCTGGCGTGGTACCTCGACGTGCCGATCCCGTACGTCCAGGCGGTGCCGCGCAAATTCGAGACCAAGGACCTCGGTCCCAACGTCGTGTTCCAGGATGGAGCGACCTCGGACACGGCCAAGAACATCTCCCCGACCGACGCCCAGCTGCAGGCGTGGAATCTGCAGTGGCAGAAGCAGACGAAGACCCAGTACAAGGTGACCAGGACCGACCCCGTCATCCTGTACACGGACTGCTCGAAGCACAGCGCCACCTAGTGATCGCCGGCGCCGCTCGATGTACCTGCCCAAGCATTTCAAGGCCGACGAGCGCGAGACACGCGAGCTGCTCGATGGCATCCGCGTCGCGGACCTCGTCACCGCGACCGCCGAGGGCCTGTTCGCGACCTTCCTGCCACTGATCCACGACGGCTCGGCCGACGGCTCGCCGGGCAAGTTCGGCTCGCTGCTCGGGCATGTCGCGCGCAAGAACGAGCACTGGCGGCTTGCGCCGGCCGGCGAGTCGATGGTGATCGTGCACGGGCCGGATGCCTACATCAGCCCCGGCTGGTACGAATCAAAGCGCGAGCACGGGCGCGTCGTCCCCACCTGGAACTACCTAACGGCCCATATCCACGGCGAGCTGATCGTCCACGACGACCCCGTGTGGCTGGAGGCCCTGGTGCGCCGCCTCACCAGCCGCCAGGAGTCGGTGCGGCCAGAACCCTGGAGCGTCGACGACGCCCCACGCGACTACACGGAGAGCCAGCTGCTCGCGATCGTCGGGGTCGAGCTGCGGATCACGCGGATCGAGGCCAAGGCGAAACTCGGGCAGAACCGCTCGAGCGCCGACGTCGACGGCGTGATCGCGGGACTGCGCGCCGGTGGCGACGAAGAGCTCGCCGACGCGACCGACAGCGGACGCCGCGACCACAACTCCTGATCGACTACCCTGCCTGCCATATGTCCGCCGTGAAGGTCGCGGTGGCCTGCGGGTTGGTTGCGCTCTTGATCAGCGCCTGCGGCATACCGCCGAAGCCCGAGGCCGGCACCCCGCATCTGAGAAAGCAGCCTGGCACCCATGCCCGTACAGACGATCCGCGTGTCAAGCACGTGGCATGCCTGCGCTCCGCCAAGATCCATTTCCATCAGTACTACACGGCCGAGCATCACCTCCCGGCGATACAGGTGGGCTCGCTACCCAACGGTCCGACGATCATCTTCTATCCGACCCCGGGTATCGCTCAGGGCCTGCAGATCATGGGTGAGGAACAGGCCGCCGAGGTGATCGGCGGGGCGCTGCTGTATCCGAACAAGGCCACCGGCAACGAGCTATCGACGATCGAGAACTGCACAGCCACCGGTGTGACCGGCTGATCTCTGGACGACCGGCCGATCCTCAACAACGTCATGTCCATCACCACCGAAACCACAGACTCAGCGGTCATCCGCGAGTATCGCATCCGGCTCCCGCGTTGGCTGAGGACGCTGCCCGGTTGGCTACGCACGGGCGGGATCCTGCTGCTGCTCTGCGCGATCTCGATCTGGGTCCGCAGCCGCTACGTCGGTGGGCAGTTCTGGATGGACGAGGGCATCACCGTCGGGATCTCCTCGCATTCGCTCTCGGCGATCCCCGGCATCATGCGCGTCGACGGCTCGCCGCCGCTGTTCTACATGCTCCTGCACATCTGGATGTCGTGGGTGGGCAACAGCGAGGCCGCGACGCATTGGCTTTCAATCATCTTCGCGACGCTGACGATCCCCGTCAGCTACTGGGGCACGCTCAGCTTTGCCGGCAAGCGCGCCGCCCTCAGCGCTGCGACGGTCTTCGCATTCAACGCGTTCCTGGACTACTACAGCCTCGAGACGCGTATGTACACGCTGATGACGCTGCTCGGGCTGCTGGCGACGATCGGCTTCATCCGCGGGTTTGTGCTGCGCGAGCGCCGCTACGTGGCGCTGTTCGCGGTCTCCCAGGCGTTGATGTTCTACACGCACAACTGGTCGCTGTTCTTCGCTGCGGCTGCGGCGATCTCGCTGGCGATCCTCTACCGCTACAGCGGCGCGGAGATCCGCAAGGACCTGATTCGCGACGCGATCTTCGCCTTCGTCGGCGCCGTGATTCTGTTCGCCCCCTGGATCCCGAACTTCATCTACCAGGTGGCACACACCGCCGCACCCTGGGACACGAGACCGCGGTTCGGTGCCCCGATTCAGATCGCCACCGGTGTGATCGGAGCCGCATCGCTGACCGTCGTGATGGTCGTTGGCGCCGTGGTCGGCTACTCGAAGCTCTTCACCCGCCCGCACCGCATGACCCAGGAGGCACGAATCGCGCTGATGCTGCTGTGCCTCGGGATCGGCACGCTCGTGGTCGCCTGGGTCAGCTCGCAGGTCGTCACGCCCGCGTGGGTGGTGCGCTATTTCGCGCCCGCCATCCCGGCGATGCTGATACTGCTGGCGATCGGGATCTCACGCGCCGGCGTCGTCGGCGCCGTGGTGGTGATCTTCCTCGTGCTGTTCATGGCGCGCCCGAGCGCCTTCGAACCCGCCTACAAGAGCGACATGCAGGACCTCGGCGCTGAGATGGGGCAGCTGATGCACAACGGGGATCTGGTGATCGTCGGCCAACCGGAGTCCACACCGCTGGCCTACTACTACCTGCCCGGGGGCCTCAGGTGGGCCAACACCATGGGTCCCGACCCACATCCCACCTACTTCAACTGGGTCAATGCATTGCCGCGCTACAAGGCCGAGAACGTGACCACCACGGTTGACGGCATGCTGAACGCGCTCAAGCCCGGCCAGCAACTGCTCTTCATCCGGCCGATGACCGAGGGCGCGCTCAACTGGAAGGCGCCGTGGACGTTCGAGATCAGGAAGCGCTCCGCGCAGTACGGTGCCATCATCGCTAGAGACAAGCAGCTCGTACAGGTCGCGACGGCCCCCCACTACTATCGCGGCGCGTGCTGCATCGCCGACTCAGCCGTTCTCTACAAGAAGGTTCACTAAGTGCCTGAAACTCCGGACACCGCGGCGCCGGCCGGCGCACCCGCACGCGGCGCTGACATCACTGCAGAGAAGCCTGTCGTCGTACTCGGCGGTGGCCCCGCCGGCCTGACCGCGGCCTATCTGCTGGCCAAGGCCGGCAAGGCCGTGGTGGTGCTCGAGGCCACCGACATGCTGGGTGGCATCGCGCGCACCGAGGTCCGTGATGGCTACCGCTTCGATCTCGGCGGCCACCGCTTCTTCACGAAGGTGAAGGAGGTCGACGATCTCTGGCACGAGATCATGAAGGAGGAGTTCCTCAAGCGCCCGCGCCAGAGCCGCATCTACTGGAACGACAAGTTCCTCGAATATCCGCTGCAGGGCGTCGACGTGATCAAGAAGCTCGGTCCGCTCGAGCTGACACGCTGTGGCCTGTCCTACCTGTGGGCGGCGGTCAAGCCCAAGGGCCGCGAGGACACGTTCGAGGAGTGGGTCTCAAACCGCTTCGGCAAGCGACTCTACGGTCACTTCTTCAAGACCTACACCGAGAAGCTCTGGGGAGTGCCGGCGAATGAGATCCGCGCCGAGTGGGCCGCACAGCGGATCAAGGGCCTGTCCTTCTTCAGCGCCGCCAAGGCCGCCTTCTTCGGTAACACGGGCAACATCAAGTCGCTGATCTCCGAGTTCAACTACCCCCGCTTCGGCCCCGGCCAGATGTGGGAGCAGATGGCCAAGGACATCCAGGAGCGCGGTGGCGAGATCCGCATGAACGCCCCGGTGACGAAGCTCGTGACCGACTCGGCCGGCAGGGTCGTCGAGGTCGTCGCCGGTGGTCAGACGCTGACCCCGTCGCACGTGATCTCCTCGCTGCCGCTGCGCACCACCGTCGGCATCGCCGAACCGGAGGCACCGGTCGATGTCCGCGACGCCGCGCGCGGCCTGCGCTACCGCGAGTTCCTGACGGTGTTGCTGGTGGTCGAGGGCCAGGATCTGTTCCCCGACAACTGGATCTACATCCACCAGCCCGGCGTGCGCGTGCTGCGCATCCAGAACTTCAAGTCCTGGAGCCCGTGGATGGTGCCCAACGAGAGCGACGCATCGATCGGCATGGAGTACTTCTGCTTCGAGGGCGACGAGCTCTGGAACATGGACGACGAGAAGCTAGTGAAGATGGCGAGCCAGGAGATCGAGAAGCTCAAGCTCGCCAGGGCCGCGAACGTGAAGTTCGGCTTCGTCGCTCGCGTGAACAAGGCCTATCCGATCTACGACGAGAAGTACGCCGAGCGCGTGGCCACGATCCGACGCTGGCTCGAGTCGGAGATGACCAACCTCGCGCAGGTCGGGCGCAACGGGCTGCACCGCTACAACAACTCAGATCACTCGATGCTGACGGCGATGCGCGCCGTGGACAACATCCTGCTCGGTACCAACCATGACATCTGGTCGGTGAACGTCGAGAGCGTGTACCACGAGGAAATCCACGACAACGAGAATCCGTACGCGAGAGATCCCGAGCCTCCAGCGATGGGCAACCCGCTGGACGCCTGACGCGTAGAGTCTTCGCCGGATCCATGCGTCGCCTTATTGCGCTCTCGTTTCTGCTCTCGTCGCTGGCCTGCGGTTGCGCCGCCGGGCTTGCTGCTCCGGCGGCGCTTGCAACCGGCTCCCAGGGCGTCACCGTCTCGACCAACGCGCTGACCAGTCCCTCGAGCAACACGCCCGGCTTCGGCATCACGAGCGGCGGTGCCGCCACGACCCCGCAGATCCAGACGACCCCTGCGCCGGTCACGAGCACCTCCTCATCGAGCGGCGGGCTCTCGGCGCTCGACGGCGTGATCATCGCGGTCGTCGTCGCGCTGGTGCTCGGCGGCATCGCCCTCTGGATCTGGTACGACGCCCGCGGGCACACTGCACGCGTCGGTCATGGCCGAGGTGACGACGCCCTCTTCGGTCAGCGGGCGCACGCGGGGTCCAAGGCTCCGCACAGGCAGCGCAAGCTGACGCCCGCCGAGCGCAAGCGCCGCAAGCGCGGCCGGGCGCGTTGATCCCAGTTCAGGCTTCATCCACCGGCCGCAGCAAGCGCTGGCGGGCGCGCGTCAGCTGGCGCGCAACGGTACGCCGCGTCTGACCGGTGACCGCCGCGATCTCGTCGTACTCATAGCCGAAGCCGTGGAGCATGACCAGGCGCTGCTGACGCACGGGCAGGCGTCGGACCTCGGCGAGCCGCTCACGCAGCTCAAACTGGTATTCGGGCGCCGGCTCACGTAAGCGGAAGTCGGCGAGACTGATCGGCACCGGTGGCCGCCCCCACGCGTCGGCCATCCGGTCGCGGCGCAGCAGCCGCAGTGCCGCGCGGGTGGCGGTCGTCGACAGCCACCCGAGCTCGCCGCCGGGCTCCACGCGATCGCGACGCTCGAGCAGCGAGCTCCAAGCGGTCTGACAGGCGTCATCGATGACCCACTGCGGCGGCTGCAGGTTGCTGACAAGGATACGGACGAGTTGCGGCTGCAGCTCGTTGTAGAGGTCGCTCACGGCGCTGTCGCGCAACCCTCGCGTCATCTCGTTCTCCAATTGAGTCTAATTTGACACACACGACTCTAACACTGGCTCCCACCTCTGGCTAGTGTTTAGTCTGTTTTTGACTCAAATAAAGAGGAGCAGACGCCGTGACCAACTTCTTCGCCAGTGTCAGCGCAAGTCCGAATCCGGCCGGCCTACCGGGCAGCAACGTCCTGCAGCAGATCGTCAACGGCGCCGATGCGTGGGCGCTGGCGATCACGCTGCTCGGCGCCTTCATCGGCGCCGCGATGTGGGCGGTCGCCTCCCACACCAACAGCCACCACTACGCCGCCCGGGGCCGGATGGGGGCGCTGGTGTCCGCCGGTTCGGCACTCGTGATCGGCGCTGGGCCAGGGCTCGTGAACTTCTTCGCGCACCTGGGGGCCACGGCCAAATGAGCATCATCGCAACGGTCGGCGGCGCGATCGACAGCGTCGCCAGCCCGATCCTCAACCCGATCGGCAGCCTGGCGTCGGGGGTCGCCGACAGCGCCGCCGGCTACGTGCTGCGAGGAATCTCCTCCTGGGTGCTCAACGGCACCAAGGGCGCGCTCGAGGAAGTTGCGAGTGCGATCGGCGCCGCCACCGCGCCCAACCTTGAGAGCACCTGGTTCTCGTCCACCTACTGGCGGGTCGCCGCGCTCGCGGCGATGCTGACGATCCCGTTCCTGTGCGCCGCCGCGGTGCAGTCTGTCGCCCGCGCGGATCTGAGCCTGCTCGCGCGCGTCGCCTTCGGCTACCTGCCGCTGTCGGTCCTCGGCGTCAGCCTGGCGGCGCCGCTGACGATGCTGCTGCTGGCCGCGACGGATCAGATGTCGGCGGCTGTGTCGGCGGGCGCAGCCGGCGGTGGCGCCCACTTCCTCACACACGCGGCCGGCGTCGCCGGACTGCTGGCCACGGCCTCCGGAGGCTCGCCGTTCTTTGCCGTGGTGGTCGGCCTGCTGGCGCTGATGGCCGCGATGGCGCTCGCGCTCGAGCTGCTGGTGCGGGCCGCGGCCGTATACGTCGTCGTGCTGATGTTGCCGCTCGCCTTCGCAGCCCTGGTGTGGCCGGCGCGACGCGTGTGGGCCGTCCGCATGGTCGAACTGCTCGCGTCGCTGATCCTCTCCAAGTTCGTGATCGTTGCGGTGCTGTCGCTCGCTGCGGCCGCGTTCACCCATGGCACCCCCGGGGTCGGCGAGCTGCTGGTGGCGATGTCGCTGATGCTGCTCTCGACGTGCGCGCCGTGGGCGCTGATGCGCATCCTGCCGTTCACCGAGCTCGCCTCCGGGGCGGCGGGGATCCTGCGCAACGAGCTGCCGGTCGAGCATGCGCGCGCGGCGGCCACCGGGTTTGCGTCCGGGGCCGGCGAGATGGCGATGGATCTGCCCGCGCGGCTGCGCGACCAGGCGAAGGCGATGCGCTCAGGCAGCGGTGATGCCGGCGGCCCGGCGATGAGCACCGACCCGGCAGCGAGCTTCGATCAGCCGCTCGATGGCGGTGTGCGCAGCTCCCAGCCAAACGACTTTGCCGGGCTGGCAACGCCGTCGCCCGCGGGCTCCAGCGTCGCCGAGGACGACGGCCCCGCGTTCGTACCGCCCGAGGCCTGGCGCGGCGATCAGCCCCTACGCCTGGACGCGCAGCTGTTGCGGTCCCCCGGCCCTGCGAAGCCCTCGCCCGAAGGCGCGGAGGACCCACGATGAACCACGAACGGCTGGCCTACCGCTTCGGACCGCTCGAGCGCCGCGGACTGCTCGGACCGCTGCGGATCGGACAGGTCGTGACGATCGGCGGGGCGCTGCTGCTCGGCGTCGAGCTGCTCGACCGGATCGGAGGAGGAGCGGGCGTGGTTGCGGCGGTGCTGATCCTCGCCTGCGCAATCGGACTCGCGACCGCGCCGCTGGGCGGCCGCACGCCTGAGGAGTGGCTGCCCGTGGCGACCGCGTTCATCACGCGCCGGCTGCGCGGACGCCGGCGCTTCCGCTCGAGCCTGCCGACCGCGGGGCGTACGGCCGAGGTCGCGCCCGTGCTGCAGCTGCCGAGCAGCCTGCGCGGCGTCGAGCTCGTCACCGTCGAGCATCGCGGGCGCGCGCTGGGCGCGCTCTCGGAGCGTCACGGGAGGCTCCTGACACCGGTGCTCGCCTGCCAGGCGCTCTCCTTCGCGCTGCTCGATCCCGAGGTCCAGGAACGGCGACTCGCGCAATGGGGCAGCGTGCTCGCCACCGCCGCATCCGCCCCCGTCCGGCGCCTGCAGTGGATCGAGCGCACCGCGCCCGCGCAGGGCGATGAACTCGCACGCTGGCTGCATACGGCGCGTGACCCGTCGATGCCGGCGCGCGGGAACGTTGTCGTCGAGTCCTACCTGGAGCTGATCGGACAGAGCACCCAGGTGACCCGCGATCACGAGATACTGATCGCCGTCCAACTCGACATGGCCCGCCTACACGGACGCAGTGAGCTGCAGCCGGAGCAGGTGCTCGAGCAGGTCGGGCAGATCGTGCGCGGACTCGAGGCGGCGGAGATCAGAGTGCTTGGCGCGCTCAGCAGCGGCCAGCTCGCACGCGTTTTGCGGACGGGCTTTGATCCCTACGCGCGCACCGAGCTCGCGTCGCTGGACGCGCTGGGTGGCGGCACGCAGATGCTTGCCGGGCACGACGCAGGGCCGCTGGCAGCGGTCGAGGCATGGGACCACTACCGCTGCGACGGTGCCTTCCACGCCACTCACTGGATCAGCGGCTGGCCACGGATCGACGTCTCGCCGATGTTCATGGACGCCCTGCTTGCCGACTCCGACACGGTGCGCACGGTGGCGCTGACGTTCGAGCCGGTTGCGCCCGAGCGCTCCGCCCGCGAGGTCGAGGCGGCGATCACCCGCGACCGCGCCGACAGCGAGCTGCGCGCGCGCTTCGGGCAGTCCGAGACCGCCCGGCAGCGTCAGGCGCAGGAGGCCGCCGCGCGGCGCGAGGCGGAGCTCGCCGCCGGACACGGCGAGGTGCGCTTCAGCGGCTTCGTCACCGTCAGCGGACGCGACGAGGGCGAGCTGCGCCGCGGTTGCGCCGAGATTCACCGGCACGCGGCGCGGGCGCGACTCGAGCTGCGTCGCATGTACGGACAACAGGCCGAGGCCTTCAGCTTCACGCTGCCACTGGCAAGGGGTCTGCGGTGAGCGCGGCGCGCCCGGCTCACCGCGTGACGACGCGTCACGCCCAGGCGATCTACCCCTTCACCGCGAGCGGAGGACTGGGCGGACGCGGGGCGTTCATCGGCCGCGACACCAGCGGCGGTGCGTTCTGCTTCGACCCGTGGGTGCTCTACGACGAGGGCGTGCTCGACGACCCGAATGCGATCGTCATCGGCAAGCTCGGGCAGGGCAAGAGTGCGCTCGTCAAGACGCTGCTGTGGCGGATGCTGCTGTTCGGACGCCGGGCCTTCGTGCTCGACGTCAAGAGCGAGTACGGGCCGCTCTGCGCGAAGCTCGGCGTCACGCCGGTGGCGCTCTCTCCCGGCGGCGGCGTGCGGCTCAACCCACTCTCAGCACGCCCCGAGGAGCACGCGCAGATCGAGTTGCTGCGGGCGATCGCGACAACGGCGATCGGCCAGCCCGTGGACCAGGCCGAGGCGGCCGCGCTGCGCGAGGCGCTGCGCACCGTGCGGGAGCGCGAGCGCGAGCCGACACTCCCGCAGATCGCGGCGGTGATGTTCGACCCGCCTGCCGACATGGCCGACCGCCTGCAGACGACGCCCTCGCTGCTGGCGGCCGATACCAGGCGTGCAGCCCTGGCCCTGCAGGACCTCTGCGAAGGACCGCTGAAGGGCATCTTCGACGGTCCCACGAGCCGGGGCATCGACCTCGACGCTAGGCTGCTGGTGCTCGATCTGCACGCGGTGCGCGACTCCCCGGCGGTCGGGATCCTGATGGCCTGCGCCACCGCCTGGATGAGCGCGCAGCTCGCGCGGACAGCCGACCCGTCCTCGCTCGCGCGTGGGAGGTTGATCAATGTCGCGGACGAGTCGTGGAAGATCATCCAGCACGGCGGACTCGGCGAGTGGTTCCAGTCGAACTTCAAGCTCGCCAGACAATTCGGCGTGCTGAACCTCGTCGTACTGCACAAGCTGGGTGACCTGCAGGCTGCGGGCGATGCGGGCTCGCGCGCTGCGCGGATCGCCGAGGGGCTGATCGCCGACGCCTCGACTCGCGTGATCTACCACCAGGACGAGAGCCAGATCGGAGTCACGCGTGAACTGCTCGGGCTGTCGGCGACGGAGGCGCGGATACTCACCCAGCTGACTCCGGGGCAGGCGCTGTGGCGGGTCGGCTCGCGCTCGTTTGTGGTGCAGCACTATCGCTCGCGCATCGAGCAGGAGCTCACCGACACCGACACGGGGATGCGGATCGATGCCCGCTGAGCTGCTCCCGCTCGGAGGCCTCGCCCTGGCGCTGCTGCTCTTCACACTCGCCGGCGACCGGGCGGGATCGGCACGCGACGACAGGGGCGCTCGTTGGGCGCGCCGTCGCGATCTGGCGATCCTCCGCGGTCGTCACGGTCCGGGGGACGCTGACGGTCGAGGCAGCGGCCCCGCGGGCCGGCTGGCCCTCGGGTATCACGGCCGCCGGCTGCTGCGCGCCGAGCAGCGCCACGCGCTTGTGGCCTTCGGACCGCCGCAATCGGGCAAATCCGCCGGCCTGGCGATCCCGGCCCTGCTCGAGTGGCAGGGTCCGGCGGTTGCCTCGTCGATCAAGACCGACCTGCTCGGGGCAACGCTGAGACGCCGGCGCGCGCTCGGCGAGGCGTTCGTCTTCGATCCCTTCGAGCTCTCGGGAGTGCCTGGGCAGACGTGGTCGCCGCTGCGCACGGCGGCGAGCTGGGATGGCGCACTCGAGGTGGCCTGGCGCCTGGCGGCCGCGGGCGAGCTGGACCAGCGCGGCGTCGAAGGCGGGGACTTCTGGGCGACGGCTGCCGAGCAGCGCCTGGCGCCGCTGCTGTACGCGGCGGCACGGTCCGGCGCAGGCATCGAGCAGGTCGTGGCGTGGGCCTACGGGCAGGGGCGGCGAGTGCTGGACTCCACGCTCGACGGCCTGATGGCTGCGGGCGCCGGCGAACAGGAGCGGGCGGATGCGCGCGCGGCCTATGAGGCCGTGCGTGCCTTCGACGCGCAGGCCGACCGCACGCGCACGTCCATCGAGGCCACGGCACAGGCGCTGCTGCGCGCCTACCGATTCACGCGGGTCGCGCGCTCCGCTCGCGGTTGTGAGATCACCGCCGAGCGGCTGCTCGGCTCGAGCGCCACGCTCTATCTGATCGGGGACGCGAAGGCTTCCAAGCTGCTGCGCCCGATCTTCCTGGCGCTGCTCTCCGAGATGGTCGACGCCGCCTACGACCTCGCAAATCGCAGCGGCGGGGCACTCGAGCGACCGCTGCTCGTGTGCCTCGACGAGGCCGGCAACGTCGCCCCGCTGCCAAACCTCGCCGAGATCGCGTCGACGGCACCGAGTCACAACATCCAGCTGATCTCGATCTTCCATGATCTGGCACAGGCACGCAGCCGCTACCGCCAGCAGGCCGAGACGGTGGTCAACAGCCACCGCGCCCGGATGCTGCTGCCCGGAGTAGCGGACCTGGACACGCTGCGCTACTTCTCCGGCCTCGTCGGCGAGGAGGAACGAACCGAGCTCACGCGCACGCGCGGCCGCGACGGAACCAGCCGCTCCTACGGCCGGCGGCGGGCACCGCTGATCTCAGCCGAGGCGCTGCGCCAGCTGCCGGAGGGTCACGCACTGCTGCTCTACGGGCGACTGGCGCCGGTCCGCGTGCGGCTGCGGACGTGGTTCGGCAACCGGAGCCTGCGCAGGCTGGCGGGCCGCGGATGAGACCGCCGATCGAGGATCCGGTCCTCTGCCGTGAATGGTTCGAGGACCTGTGGCTCGACGTCTGTCGCCTGCGTGAGCGCTACACGCTCCCGGTGCGCACGCTCTGGTGGGAGAGCCCGCTGCAGGTCGAGGCGCTGGCCGCGCTCGCCGCCTGGGTCGAGCGCTACGACGGCGGCGAATGGGACGACCCACCCGGCAAACTGGCGCTGCTCTACGACCTCGAGCGCGTCTCGGCACTGCTGCGCGACGGCAACGACCCGTTCCACCCGGACCGCGACCGCGCCGAGTTCAGGAGCTTCCTCGAGCAGTTCGCGTGAGCCATGGGCAGCTCGGCGTGTGCCGGTACGGTGGATCTCCGAAGACTTTCATGTGCTACCGGCGCGACAGCGGTGCACGTTTCCCACGTACAAGGAGAGGTTCATGGCGCTCTCGACCCACCGCGCAGACGGTCACCACAAGCACTCGCCGGCCGCGCCGGTCCATCACGCGGATTCGGAGCTGCAGATCCCTCACCATGAGCTGGCGCCGCACGGGCTCGGAGAGCAGATGAGCTACGAGCTACTCACCAACGAGCTGTTGCTCGACGGCCAGGCGCGCCTCAATCTGGCGACGTTCGTGACCACCTGGATGCCGTCGCTCGCCGCCCGGTTGATGGACGACACCGCGGACAAGAACATCATCGACAAGGACGAGTATCCGCAGACGGCCGAGATCGAGGCGCGCTGTGTCAACATCCTCGCCGAGCTCTGGCACGCCGACGCGGCCGAGCAGGCAACCGGTTGTTCGACCACCGGCTCGAGCGAGGCCGCGATGCTCGCCGGACTGGCGATGAAGTGGCGCTGGCGCGAGCGCATGCGTGCGGCGGACAAGCCAACCGACAGGCCCAACCTGGTGACCGGCATCAACGTCCAGGTCTGCTGGGAGAAGTTCATGCGCTACTGGGACGTGCAGCCCCGGCTGGTGCCGATGGAGGGCGACCGCTTCCACCTCGACGCCGAGGGTGCGGTGGCGCTCTGCGATGAGAACACGATCGGCGTCGTCGGCGTCCTGGGGTCGACCTTCGACGGCAGCTACGAGCCGATCAAGCAGATCGCCGCGGCGCTCGACGACCTGCAGACTCGCACCGGACTCGACATTCCGCTGCACGTCGATGGCGCCAGCGGCGGGTTCGTGGCGCCGTTCCTACAGCCCGAGCTCGAGTGGGACTTCCGGCTGCCGCGCGTCTGTTCGATCAACGCCTCCGGTCACAAGTACGGGCTGGTGTACCCGGGCGTCGGCTGGGCGATCTGGCGCAACAAGGACACTCTGCCCAACGATCTGATCTTCGACGTCAACTACCTCGGCGGGCACATGCCTACGTTCGCGCTCAACTTCTCGCGGCCGGGCAGCGAGGTGATCGCCCAGTACTTCATGTTCACGAGCCTCGGGCACGACGGCTACCGCCGGGTGATGCAGAACGCCCAGGACGTTGCGATGAAGATCTCGGCGGGGATCGAGGCGCTCGGGCCGTACCGGTTGCTGACCCGCGGCGACGAGCTGCCCGTGTTCGCCTTCACCCTGAACGAAGACGTCACCAACTACTCGGTCTTCGACGTCTCGGCGCACCTGCGCCAGCGCGGCTGGCTGATTCCCGCCTACACGTTCCCGGAGAACCGCCAGGACCTCAACGTCCTGCGGATCGTCGTGCGCGCCGGCATGAGCCTCGACATGGCCGACCTGCTGCTGCAGCACATCGGCGAGGAGACCGACGCGCTCGAGGCGCTCGAGGGCCCGCTGCCGCAGCGCAAGGGGGGGCCACTGCAGGCCTTCGCGCATTGACGCAGGGCTCACGCGCCGCGGGCGAACTCCTCCCGGATCGCGGCGCCCAGCTGCGCTCCCGCCGCTTCGAGCTCGGCCAGCGTCGAGGCCTCCAACACCAGCTGCAGGTCGAGGATGCGCAGGTCAAAGCGGTCGAGCCCCAGCGACCCGACCACCGCGTGACACGGCACCCCCGCCTGGCGCGCGCGGGTGGCGACCTCGGAGACGATCTTGCCGACGAGGCTCTGGCGGTCAAGGCGACCCTCGCCGGTGAGCACCGCGCGCGCGGCGCGCATGCGGGCGTCATAGCCGACCGCCGAGAGCACGAACGACGCGCCGCTGACGAGCTCGGCGCCGAAATGCGACCACAACCCGCCCGCCAGACCCCCGGCGGCCCCCGTCATCGGCAGGCCGCGCGGGTCGCGGGGGAACTTGGCGGCCAGACGATCCAAGCGGCGCTCGAGCGTGCGCACCTGCTCCGGGGACGCTCCCTTCTGCGGGGCGAACGTCGCGGGCGCCAGCTCGAACGGGGTGCGCACGTCGCACAGCACCACTAGCCGCGCGCCGCGCGGGCCGCCGCGCTCGACGAGCGCCCGCACGGCGCCCTCGCCGCCGTCGGTTGTGGCGCTGCCACCGGCTGCGACGTAGACGGTGCCGGCACCCGCTTCGAGCGCCGCCGCGATCAGCTCTCCGGTTCCGTAACTGGATGCGGCAACCGCGTCGCGCTGCTGCTGGGCGACCAGGGAGAGCCCGCTGGCGGCGGCCATCTCGACGACCGCAACGCCATCCGGGGCCAGCCCGAAACCGGCCTCCAGTTCGCGGCCGAGCGGATCGCTGGCCCGCGCCCGCAGCTGCTCGAGGCCCAGCGCATCAGCGAGCGCGGCCAGCGTGCCCTCGCCACCGTCGGCCACCGGGCACACCTGGGCCGGCTGCCCGCTGGCAGCCAGCCCGCGCGCCAGCGCCTCGGCGACCGCGGCCGCGGAGAAGGTTCCCTTGAAACTGTCAGGTGCGACGAGCACCTCGGTTGGGACGCCGATTGCGCCATTGCGTGTCATGCGCGGCATGCTGTCAGGCAGGATGGCTGAGCAAGCGGTCGAGCTTGAGGTCGCAGGGCGACCGGTCCGGATCACGAGCCCCGATCGGGTGATCTATGAGGCCACGGAGCGAACGCCGGCCTTCACGAAGCTGGACGTGTGCGAGTACTTCAAAGCGCTCGGCGAACCGTTGATGCACGCGATCGGCGAGCGCCCGACGGCAATGGAGCGCTGGCCGAAGGGTTACCGCGACGGGATGCGACTGTCCACCGGGTACGGCGATGACGGCGACGGCTTCTACCAGAAGCGACTCCCGAAGGGCGCACCGGACTGGATCGAGACCGCCATGATCACGTTCCCGAGCGGCCGCACGGCGGCGGAGCTGTGCCCCTCGGAACCGGCGGCGCTCGTGTGGGCGGCGCAGATGGGAGCCCTGACGCTCCACCCTTGGCCGGTGAGACGGCCCGATGTCGACCACCCGGACGAGCTGCGGCTCGACCTCGACCCCCAGCCTGGGACCACGTTCAGTGATGCCCGTCGGGTCGCCGGGGTCGCCCGCGAGCTGCTCGAGGAGCTCGGCCTGCGGGGCTATCCCAAGACCAGCGGAAACCGAGGCATCCACATCTACCTCCGCATCCAGCCCAAGTGGTCATTCGAGGAGGTTCGCCACGCCGCGATCGGCTTCGGGCGGGAATTGGAGCGCCGCGACAGCGGCGCCACCACCAACTGGTGGAAGGAGGAGCGCGGCGCCCGCATCTTCCTTGACTACAACCAGAACAACCGGGATCGGACGATCGCGAGCGCGTGGAGCCTGAGGCCGCGCCCGGGCGGGCCGGTCAGCACGCCGATGACCTGGGAGCAGCTGATGGCCGTTGAGAACCCTGCCGATTTCAATCTGAAGACCGTTCCCGAATATGTCGCCAAGGGCAATCCGTGGGCGGACATGGACGCGGTCGCCTTCCCGCTCGATCCGCTGCTGCGACTCTGGGAATCATTGCCCGGCGGAGAATTGAACTTCCCGCCCGACTACCCCAAGATGCCGGGCGAACCGCCCCGCGTGCAACCGTCGCGAAAGGTCACCGAAAATTGGCAGTAATGCACCAATCAGATGCATCAGCGCGGTCGCAGCGCTCCGCGCAGTGGCTGCCGAGCTTCGACGGCTTCAATCCTGCATCTGACTGAGCGCACAGTCGCGTGGAGGCTTGTCCTCACGCCAGCGCAGCAGCTTGGTGCCGTGGCGGATGCGGCCGCCACTGGACTGATCGAAGCTGACCTCGACCACGAGCTCCGGTCGCAGCGAGACCCACTCGAGCTCCTTCTCGCTCTTCCAGCGGCTGGCGTCGCCGCGGCCCCTGCTTCCGGACTCGTAGTCGGCCAGCCGCTCACGCAGCGCATGCTTCTCCGCCGCCTTGATGCCCGAACAGTGGCCGACGATGCGCAGCTCCCCGGCGGGGTCGTAGAGCCCGAGGATGAGCGAGCCGACCGTGCCCTCCTCCTTCCCCGGCCGGTAGCCCGCGACCACCGCGTCGATCGTGCGGCTGCGCTTGACCTTGACCATTGCCGTGCGCTTTCCCGGCGCATAGGCCGCGCTCACGCTCTTGGCCACCACCCCCTCCGCCCGCGCCAGCCAGCCCTCGGCCTCGGCGGCGGTGGCGACGGTCGGCGCGATCGTCACGGCGCCGAGCTCGAGCTGCTCCAGACGGCGTCTGCGATCGGCAAAAGGCTCGTCGAGCAGCGACCGATCATCGAGGGCGAGCAGGTCGAAGGCGATGTAGCGGGCCGGGGTCTGCTGCGAGAGCAGCTCGATCCGCGACGCCGCCGGATGGATGCGCTGCGAGAGCGCGTCGAAGTCCTCGGGCTCATTGAATCCGTCGCGCCCATCCTGGGCGTCGATCACGATCTCGCCGTCGAGCACGTACCGTCCAGGCGTGAACTCGAGCTCGGGGAAGTACCGTTGCAGCGGCTTGCCGCCGCGCGACTGGAGGTGCAGCTGCTCGCCGTCGACGAACGCCAGCGCGCGGAAGCCGTCGTACTTCGGCTCGTAGGACCAACCGTCGCCGGCAGGCAGCTCGGGCTTGCCCCGCGCCAGCTGGGGCTCTATCGGCGGTTGCAGCGGCAGTGACACGCCCGCGATGCTAATGGGTTCGCGAGATCAGCCCGCCTGTGCGGAGCATCGCGGCCCGCTCTGTAGGATCGGGCCGATGGACACCGGGTCGCCGCGGATCACCGATGCCGAGGAGGAGTACCTCCAGTCGCTGTTCTGGCTGTTCGAGGCAGGCCTGCCGATGACGGCGGCCAACCTCGGGCGGGCGATGCGGCTCTCAGCCCCGACGGTCTCGGAGATGATCGGACGGCTCGAGCGCGACGGCTACATCAGCCGCGACGCAGAGCGGACGATCGGCTTCACCGAGTCCGGCCGCGCCGACGCGGAGCGCATCGTCAGCCGACACCGCATGATCGAGCGCTTCCTCACCGACGTCGTCGGCGTGCCATGGGATGAGGTGCACGAGGAGGCCGAGCACCTCGAGCACGCGATGACGACACGCTTCGAGGCCTACGTGCGCGCCAGCGTCGGCGGGGCACTGACCTGCCCGCACGGCCACCCGATCCGCGTCGGCGAGCGGATCGACGGCGTGCCGCTCGCCGACTGCCAGCTGGGCGCACGGGTCACGATCCTGCGGCTCGAGAACGAGGCCGAGGATCTGCTCCACTACCTCAAGGACAGCGGCATCGCCCCGGGGCTCACCGGCGACATATCCGACAAGGATGGCGAGCACATCACAGTGACCGGCGCAGGTGGCCCGGCAACGGTCACGATCAGCGTGGCGGAGACGGTCTCGGTAACCGCCGATCCGTCCCCCCCTCCGCGGATCGCGCTCCCCGACCAGCTGGTGCTGGGTCAGGGCCGTTACGGGCGCTGACACGCCTTGGGGCCCGTCAGGCTCGCCTCGGATTCGAGGCGAGTTGCTCAGGCGGCCGTGACCGCTGCGACCTCGCGATAGGCGTCGGCCAGCAGCGCGATGCCCTGCTCGATCTCGGTCGTGGTCACGCCCGAGTACGCGAGGCGCAGCGAGGACTCGTGGCCCTCGAGCACGAAGTCACTGCCCCTGATGAACTGCACGCCACGCTGAGCCGCGGCTTGCAACAGCGCGTCGACATCGGTTCCGCGCGGCATCTCGACCCACATGAAGTAGCCGCCCTCGGGCTTGATGAAGCGCGCATCGGGGATCTCGCGCTCGAGCGCGGCAGCCAGCACGTCGAGGCGCTCGCGCAGGGCGTTCTTGACGGTAGCGATCGACTGCTCGATCGCGCCGGAGCGCACGAACTGGTGGACGATCCCCTGGGCGACCATGTTGGGTGAGATGTACGCGCCGGTCGCGAGCTTCTCGACCTGCGCGATCAGCCGACGCGGACCGACGAGATAGCCGACGCGGATGCCGGGGGCGACCGTCTTGGAGAACGAGGAGGCGTAGGCGACGTGCTCCGGGTCCATCGAGAGCATCGTGGGGAGCGACTCGCCGCTGAAGCGCAGCTCGACGTACGGATCGTCCTCGAAGATCACGAAGCCGTGCTCGCTCGCGAGCTCGAGCAGCCGCTCGCGCTTCTCCAGCGACAGCGTGTAGCCGGCCGGGTTCTGGAAGTTGGGGATGATGTGCGCGAGCTTGGGCCGGGCGCCGGCGAGCAGCACGCGCTCGAGCGCCGCCACGTCGATGCCGTCGGGCTCGAGCTCGACCATGCGCACGTCGGCGCCGCGGTTGCGCAGCGCCAGCAGCGTGCGGTCGTAGGTCGGGAGTTCGACCACCACGGTGTCGCCAGCGGCGACCAGCGCGTCGAACAGGAACGCGTCCGCCTGCATCGAACCGTTGGTGACGACCACGTTCTCCGGCGCGACGCCGTGCTTGTCGGCGATCCACTGGCGCAGCGGCAGGTAGCCGACCGACGTGCCGTAGGCGGTGAGCCCGCCAGGGTCGGCGCTGAAGGCGGCCTGGGCGGCCGCCTTCAGCCCCTCGACGTCGACGATGTCAAGCGAGGGGGCCCCCCGCGCAAAGGAGATCGACTTACGGTCGGTCATCGGCTGGCCTTCGGGCTCACCTGCATCAGACCCCTAGCTTAGACATCGCGATCTCTGCGACCTGTGTCGGTGTGCGGCCGACCTCAACGCCCTTGGCCTCGAGCGCGGCGGCCTTGGCGGCTGCGGTGCCGTGGGAGCCGGATACGATCGCACCGGCGTGGCCCATCTGCTTGCCGGGGGGTGCGGTGAACCCGGCGATGTAGCCGACCACGGGCTTTGTGACGTACTCGCCGATGAAGTCCGCCGCTTGCTCCTCGGCGTCGCCCCCGATCTCACCGCACATCACGATCAGCTCGGTCTCGGGGTCGTCCTGGAACAGCCTGAGCACGTCGATGAAGTCGGTGCCGGGGACCGGGTCACCGCCGATCCCGACAATGCTCGAGTTGCCGAACCCCTGCAGCGCGAGCTCGTTACCGACCTGGTAGGTCAGCGTCCCGGAGCGTGACACCAGCCCGACGTTGCCCTCCTTGAAGAACGCGGCGGGGATGATCCCTACGTTCGCCTTACCCGGCGACAGGATCCCGGGGCAGTTCGGCCCGATCAACCGGGAGCGGCCGTTCTTCTTGATGATCTGGTAGGCCCTGAGCTCATCGTGGGCGGGGATCCCTTCGGTGATCGCGATGATCAGCTCGATCCCGGCCTCCTCGGCCTCGAGGATCGAGTCGGCCGCGAACCGCGGGGGCACGAAGATCATCGCCGTGTTCGCGCCCTGCTTATCGACGGCGTCTGCGATCGTGTTGAAGACGGGGATCCCGTCGACGTTCTGACCGCCCTTGCCGGGGGTGACACCGGCAACGACCTGGGTGCCGTAGTCACGGTTGCGCAGCGTGTGGAACGTGCCCTCTGAGCCGGTGATGCCGGTCGTGACCAGGCGCGTGTTCTTATCGACCAGGATGCTCATGCTGGAGTGGGTTCGTGGGAGGCCAGTTCAACAACCCTTGCGGCGGCCCCGTCCATCGTCGCCTCGGCGTATACACCGGGGAGCTTCGCCTCAGCCAGGATCGCCCTGCCCTCCTTGTCGTTGGTGCCGTCCAGGCGCACGACGAACGGCACCGTCGGCTTGAGGACCCCAAACGCC
>DASZLT010000031.1:0-26104 GCA_035552235.1 Solirubrobacteraceae bacterium | reverse complement strand
GCTCGATTTGACGGCCGTCAACGCCGACGGAACCATCACCCTGCCGATGCCGACGACCCTGATCGTGGATGCGGACGGCACAGTGCGCTGGATCGATGTGCACCCTGACTACTCGACCCGCACCGAGCCATCCGACATCCTCGCCGCGCTCGACTCGCTCGCCAACTGATGCAAGCCGTACTGGACGGACGCGTCGCGCTGGTCACCGGCGCCGGTCGAGGAATCGGGCGCGAGATCGCAATTGGACTTGCTGAGGCCGGCGCCAAGGTGGCACTGGTCTCACGGACCCACACGGAGCTCGACGAGGTTCGCGAGACCATCGCCGAGAACGGCGGCGAGGCGATCGTCGTCGTCTCTGACGTAGGCGACATAGACAGCGCTCGCGCGGCCGTAAAGGGGACGGTGGCAAGGCTTGGAGCCCTCGACGTCCTGATCAACAACGCCGCGGTCGTGGCACCGCTCGGTCCCACCAAGTCGCTTGAGCCGGCCGACATTTACACAGCGCTGGCGGTCAACGTCGGCGCGGTCATAACGCTGAGCGGCGCCGTGATTCCAGGCATGCTCGGCTCCGGATGGGGACGGATCGTCAACGTCTCGAGCGGCATCGCTGAACATCCCTCCGCGATGATCGGCGGCAACGTCTACGCCGCAACCAAAGCAGCACTCGAAGCGAGCACGATCAACCTCGCCGCCGAACTCGAGGGAACCGGGATCACCGTCAACGCCTACCGCCCCGGGGCAGTCGACACGGCGATGCAAGCCTGGATCCGCAATCAATCACCGGATGAAATCGGTCACGCACTACACGAGCGCTTCCTTGCGACCCACGCCTCAGGCGACCTAATCAGTCCCGAGACCTCGGCGGCTCGACTGCTGGACAGGCTGATCACCTCGGCAACGGGACAGATCTGGAGCGTGAGCGACTAAGGGCCCGTATGAAAACTATCTGCGGTTTTGACAGCGTCCGGACGCGCCCGGGTGCGCCCGTCTCGCGGCAGGTACCACCAGTACCTGCCTTGCGAGAGGGCTTCCCGGACACGCCCAGCCACTCGTCAATTCCCACAACTGATTTCCCTACGAACCCTAAGCGGAGCCTGCAACGACTGGCCGCTAGGGTCGGGATGCCGCTGTCGCTTGCGCGCCTCGAAGTTGGCGCGGAGCCAGTCCTCCACCCGCCGCGTGTACGGTTGCCCACCCGCGTGCCAGGTCGGCAGCATGGTTGCGTGCCAGAAGTAATCGGTCCTGGCGATGAATTTCGGAGTAGCAAGCGACTGTGCGGCCGCGGCTCGTCTAACCGATCGCGGCCGCGATCGGAGCGTCGTAGCGCGAGACGATGTGGTGAATCGGTAGGTGGAAGCGCTCGGCCGCCCGGCTCGGGAGGTCCTTCTCCAGCCAGTTCGACATTTCGGCCGGCCATGTGGAGATCATAATCCGGGTCGCTGCGAACTTGTCGAGGGCGTCGGCGATCGCTGTCAGCGGGTCGGCGTCGCCAACCTCGCCGGTTACCGTGAGGCCGAGGCGGCGGAGTTCGTCGATCGTGGCACGCATCCGCTCGCGCGCCGCCCGGACCGCGGCATCACTGTCTGAGAGCCGGTGACGCAGACGTGTGTTGAGCGCGGGGGCAAGGACTAGCACCTCGCCGCGGAGGCCACCGATGTTCTCCACGACCTGACTGGGGAGCGTCGGACAGGGGCACGTCCTGTTTGCGACCAGCAGTAGCCGCGTCGGCGTTGACTCAATCGCGTTGTTGTTTTTGTCGTCGTGCATATCTCTCCTCGTGATCCGCGTAGCGACTCAGACCGATTCGTTGTGGGTGACCCAGCTGTGGAAGTCGTCTTTCGGGCGGTTGCTGCTCCTCGCGAACCGGGTCAGCCGTGGACCGCGAATAGCATTCCGTCGTCGTCGCCGAACAGCAGCGTTCCGTCGGGAGCGAGCGCCGGGTAGCTATCGAACTTGCCGCCGGCATCGAAGTCGAACAGCCGTCGCCCGTTCGCGTTGAATCCGTAGATGTGCCCCGAGCGGCTCGCGAAGTACAGGTCACCGTGGGCGTCGATGGCGGCTGAGGTCCACAGCTCCCCGGATCCGATGTCGCGGCGGATCAGGTGACCTGTGTCGGTGTCAAGGATCGTCATCTGCCCGCTGTGGTTCCCGAACGTGACACGCCGTCCGGGAAGCGTGATCGGCGAGGAGTAGGTGTAGTTGCCGATCTTCTCCTTCCAGCGCACGTGGCCGTTGGGGTTGACCCCGTACTCGAGCCGGTCGTTTGACCCGAAGATGACGATTCCGTTTGTAGCGATCGCGGGCGAGACCTCCACGGGCGATGGCGTCGTCACCGACCAGCGGATCCGGCCGGTCGGAGTGAGAGCGAACAGGCAGTCCCCGGAGGTTTGATAGATCGTCCCGTCAGCCGCGACCACCGGATTGCCGTAACTCGACGTCGTCGTCAGTCGGCGTGACCACTGCATCTGCGGTCTCCGAGTGGACGAACCGAGACGGTACCCGCTGATGTGGCCCGTCATGTCGGCGACGACCAGCAGATGACTCGTTTGGTCGATGACCGGTGTCGTCAGCTCGCCGTCTGCAGTAACGGTCCAGAGCAGCTTCCCGGCGGGGCTGAGAGCGAACAGCCGGTCCCGCGGCCCCGGCCAGAGAACCTCACCCGAGGCGAGGATCAGCGCCGACGTCGAAAGGTCGCCGCTGCCGTACCTGCCACCCCCGTCAAACGTCCAGCGATCACGACCGGTGCGCACATTGATCGCGTGCAAGATGCCGTTGTTAGCGGCCACGTATGCGGTTCCCGAGGCGGTCACGACCGGTCCCGCGGCGATCGGCGCGCCCAGGGCACGGCGCCAGCGAACCTTCGCCGTGCCAGGACCTACCGACGCCGAGGTCGCGTAATGGGAAGGACCGTCAAGCAGTGAAGTCCAGCCGGCCGACGAAGCCGCGACCGGCGCGGCAGCAGACACCCGGCTCTGACGCGGCAACGAGCTGACGGAGCTGCTACCACAACCCGCAACGATCAGCGCGAAGGTGAGCGTGATGGCCACCGGGGCAACCCGCCGGGCGAGGCTCGCAAACATCGACCAAGCGTCACGGCAAATACTTGCGAAAGCGTGAACGCTCAACAAGGCGTACACCACGATCACCCGACGCCACCGGAGCTACCCGTCGATCGTCGTGGTCGCGTCGTCTTCCGAAGTGGCCGCACACCGAGATCGCGACTGTCGTACCGGCAGGTCTATCTGGCCAGACTCAAGCTAGTCCGCGACGATCAGCCGGCTGAACCGTAGTTAGCAGTCAGTTGGACTAAGCATCAGCACCAAACTGGGCGACTCCGCGAGCATGTCCTTGCACCAACAAACGCAAGAAGCCCCGGCGAACCGGGGCTTCTTGACTGCGACAACTTTGTTGGCCACCGATGTCAGGTTCGTTGGCCACCCGTGACACTTGGCCAGCCAATCGATGACAATTTCGTGGGCCACGACATCAACCGCAGCCGGTGTTGAACCCGCAACTCGAGCACGTGTAACAGGCGCCGGTGCGCTGCATCATGCCGCCGCATTGCTGGCAGGCGGGGCCGAGATCGAGTCCGAACGGGCTCTTGCTGGTAGTGGCCGGGACCACCGGCGGCGAGTCGGTCAGCGCCGAGGCGGCGGGCTTGGCGCCCGATCCGGCGGGCTTGGCGCCCGCGGCAGCGGCCTTGGCGCCCGAGGCAGCGGGCTTGGCGCTCGAGGGGGCGGGTGCCGCGGCCTTGCCGTTCCCCTCCGGCTCGTGGCTGTGCTCGTGCTTGTGGATGTCCAGCGCCGCCACCGAGGTGTCGCTCGAGTGCGAGCTCATCGCATCCTCGGCGGCCTTGCGCGCCCGCACCGCTGGGGTGAGGATGCCGAGATCCTCCTGCGTGTCGGCGTCGAGGAAGCGCGAGGCCAGCCAGCGCATGATGTAGTCGGGCATCGACTTCGCGAACGGGATCTCCGGGTTCGTGGTCATGCCCTCCGGCTCGAAGCGCATGTAGCTGAACTTGCGCACCAGCGTCTCGAGCGGGACGCCGTACTGCAGCGCCATCGAGATCGAGGTCGCGAACGCGTTCATCATGCCGCGCATCGTCGAGCCTTCCTTGCCGATGTCGGTCAGGAAGATCTCGCCGACGGTGCCGTCCTCGTACTTGCCGGCGGTGATGTAGCCCTCGTGGCCGCCGACCGAGAACTTGTGCGTGATCGACTGGCGCTCGCGCGGCATGCGGTTACGGCGTGGTGGCGCGGTCGCAACCGCCTCGGCCACCGCCTTCTGGATCGCCGCGTCGACGTCGACGGGAGCGGGCGCGTCCTGCTGCGCGTCGGTGCGCAGCGCCTGCGCGGTCTTGGAACCGTCGCGGTAGATCGCCAGCGCCTTGACGCCGAGCCGCCACGCCTGCGTGTAGGCATCGGCAATGTCGTCCGCGGTCACCTCATGCGGCATGTTCACGGTCTTCGAGATCGCGCCCGAGATGAACGGCTGGATCGCGCCCATCATCTTGATGTGGCCCATGTGCGAGATCGCGCGCTCGCCGACGGCCACGTCGAACACCGGCTGGTGCTCGGCGGTCAGCTCCGGTGCGCCGACGATCGTGCCGTGCTCGTTGACGTAGGCGACGATCTGCTCGATCTGCTCGTCGCTGTAGCCCAGCGTCTCGAGCGCCAGCGGCACCGTCTTGTTGACGATCGTCATCTGGCCGCCGCCGACCAGCTCCTTGAACTTGACCAGTGAGAAGTCGGGCTCGACGCCGGTCGTGTCGCAGTCCATCAGGAAGCTGATCGTCCCGGTCGGTGCGAGCACCGTGGCCTGCGCGTTGCGATAGCCGTGATGCTCACCGAGCGCGACGGCCTCATCCCAGGTCGTGCGCGCGGCCGCGATCAGCTCGCTGTCTGAGCAGTACTGATCCTCGAGCGCGTAGGCCGCGTCGCGGTGCATGCGCATCACGGTGTTGTGCGGCTCGCGGTTCTCCTCGTAGCGCTCGTACGGGCCGATTGCGCCGGCCACCTCGGCCGAGCGCAGGTAGCCGCGGCCGGTCATCAGTGCGGTGATCGCGGCGGCGATGCCGCGGCCCTCGTCGGAGTCATAGGGCAGACCGTTGGCCATCAGGTAGGCGCCGAGGTTTGCGTAACCCATGCCCAGCTGGCGGAAGGCGCGGGCGTTGGTCGCGATCTCCTCGGTCGGGTAGCTCGAGGGCGAGACCACGATCTCCTGCGCGAGGAAGACCACGTCGACGGCCTTCTCGAAGGACTCGACGTCGAAGCTGCCGTCCTTGCGGCGGAACTTCATCAGGTTCAGCGAGGCGAGGTTGCAGGCCGAGTTGTCGACGTGCATGTACTCAGAGCACGGGTTCGAGGCGTTGATGCGGCCCGAGTTCGGGCTGGTGTGCCACTGGTTGATGACCGTGTCGTACTGCACGCCGGGATCGGCGCAGCGCCAGGCGGCCTCGGCGATCTCGCGCAGCAGCTCGCGCGCCCTGACCGGCTCGCCCACCGGCTCGCCGCTGACGCGCCCGATCAGGTTCCAGTCCTCGTCGTTCTCGGCGGCGCGCATGAACTCGTCGGTGACGCGCACCGAGTTGTTGGCGTTCTGGTACTGGATCGAGTGGAAGCCGTCGCCGTCGATCGACATGTCGAAGCCTGCGTCACGCAGCGCCGCGGCCTTGTCCTCCTCCTTGGCCTTGCACCAGATGAACTCACGGATGTCCGGGTGATCGATGTCGAGCACGACCATCTTGGCCGCACGACGCGTGCCACCGCCGGACTTGATCGAGCCGGCCCACGCGTCGGCGCCGCGCATGAAGGAGACCGGGCCGGAGGCGGTGCCGCCGCGGCTCAGGTGCTCCATCGAGCCGCGGATGCGGGAGAGGTTGATACCCGAGCCGGAGCCGCCTCGGAAGATCATGCCCTCCTTGGTGTTCCACTCGAGGATCGACTCCATCGTGTCGTCGACCGAGAGGATGAAGCACGCGCTCGCCTGCATCTTCGGGCTGCCCTCGGGGTGCCAGCCGACGTTGAACCAGACGGGCGAGTTGAACGCCGCCATCTGGTGAAGCAGGATGTAGGTCAGCTCGTCCTGGAACGCCTGGGCGTCAGCGTCGCTGGCGAAGTATCCGCGCTTGGTGCCCCAGTCTGAGATCGTCCCGGCGACGCGTGTGAGCATCTGCTTGACGGAGCGCTCGCGCTCCTGCGCACCCATCCGCCCCCGGAAATACTTCTGCGCGACGATGTTGGTCGAGTTCTGCGACCACGACTTCGGAAACTCGACGTCGGCCTGCTCGAACGAGACCTTGCCGCCGTGGCCGATGCGCGCATCGCGCAGCTCCCACTCGACGCTCGCGAAGGGATCCTCGCCTGCCCTGGTGAAGTACCGCTCGATCGAGAGGCCTTGGCCTGTACTGCTATCCGTGATGGGGGCCTGCGGTGTCTTCGCCATTACCTGCGATCTCCTTCGCGTTGCTGCTGCCTAGAAACGGGTTTCCTCGGCTCGCCGGGTGGCTGAGGGGTCGAAAAGCATCCCGCTCCGGTCGGACGGAAAACACCCTGCAGCGGCCCCTCGAAGCGGAAAACCCCGGTGGTTGCAGCCAAACAAATTTTAGCGATGCAGGATCGCGTTCATCGACGGCGCCGGGCTGCTCGATTGACGCTCGCCGGAACGTCGCTGGAACATGGCCCGAACTCCGCCGGAACGTCGCCGGAATGTCGCCCGACGCGCTCAGGAGCGGTCGCTGTCGGCTTCCAGCGACAGCGAATCCTGCGTCAGGGCGTGCTGAGCTGTGGCCTGCACGAGCGCCTCCTCGGCCCGTACCCGCTGCTCTGCCTCGACCCTGACGGCCTCGGACAGCTGGCGGTTGCGCGCCTCGGCGGTGTCGGCCCGGGCCTTCTCGGTCTCGAGCGCGTGCTGGGTCGCCTCGGCAGCCGTCACCAGTTCGTGACGGCTGCGCTGCACCTCGGTGATCTGTTCGCGCACCTTCGCCCCGAACTCCTCGAGCTCGCCCGCGCGCTTGGCCGCCGTGGCCTCCGCGGCCTCGGCGCGCGCGACCGCCGCCTGCAGCGACTTCTGCGCCTGCTCGGTGTTGTTGCGGTGCTCCTGGACCTGTGTGCGCAAGAGCTCGACCTCGGCGACGAGCACCGAGGAGGCCTCCGAGCGCGCCTCTGCCAGGCGCGACTCCAGATCGGCGTCGCTCGTCCCGTCGGCCGCAAGCAACCCGCCACCGCGCCCGAGCGCGCCACGCAGCAGCTCGATCTCGGCGGCCCGCTTGGCGAGCGCCGCGTCGAGCTCGGCGAGCGTCGCCTCGAGCTCCGCGCTACGGTGGCGCAGCGCCTCGGTCTCGGTGCGCACGGCGTCGGTCTCCGCGTGCGCGGCATCGATGCGCGACTGCGCGGTATCGAGGTCGTAGCTGTGCTGGGAGTCGGTGCGCGCCGCGAGCTCACGCAGCGAGCTGATCTCTTCCTCGAGCGCCGTGACACGCTCGCGCGCGCTGGCGGTCTCGGCGCGGGCGGCGGCGATCTCGTCGTCCATCGCCGAGCGTGTCGAGACGTACTCGGTCTCGCGCTGCTCGAGCGACTGCTGCAGCACCGTGTTCTGTGCCTGTGCGTGCGCGAGCTGCTCGTCGAGCGCGGTCACCTCGCGCCTGCTCGCGGCCGCGCGCGCCTGCGCGACCTCGGCCGCCGAGCGCATCCGCTCGAGTTCGGAGACCCGGTCGGCCAGCTGTGCCTCGAGCGTCGTCTCGACGCGTGTTGCCGCGTCGGCGCCCGCTCTGATCTGGCCCTCGAGTGAGCCCGCGTTGGCGGCGGCGGCCCGCGCCCGCGCCTCGGCCTGGTCGCGGTCGGCGATCGCCTCGTCGCGGTTGGCCAGCGCGGCGTCGCGCTCGGCCCGTGCCTCGTCACGCTCGGTCCGCAGGTGGCCGAGGTCCGACTCCGCCGCCGAGCGCCGTTCGCGCTCGCTCTGCAGGCGCCGCTCGAGTTCGGCGATCGCGAGCCGGCGTGACTCCGCGCGGCGTTCGGCCTCGACCAGCCGCGAGGACCCGTGGCCAGTTTCCTCCGCCGCCGGTCCGCTGACCGGCGACGTCGCCGCAGCGCCGGAGGCCGGAGCCGGGCTCAGCGCCGCGCGCCGCCGCGCCGGAGCGGGCAGCCGCACGAGCCGGCCGTCGGGCAGCGCCAGCGCGAAGGTCGCGCCGGGGCCGACGTGATCGAGCGGCGCCGAGAAGGCGGCGCGCACCAGCCCGGGCGGCCCGGGAAGCGCCGGCAGCTGCTCGTGGCGGTGCTCTGAGCCGTTGTCGTCGATCACCAGCGCGAGCTGCCCGGCGGGCAGCTCCGGAGTCGGGCGTCCGGCGACCCGCAGCAGCGCGGTGCCGGGCGCGGCCTCGACCTGCTCAAACTCCACCAGCTCGAATTGCATCTCTGCCTCGGTCACGGCGCGAGCCATTCTATGGATGTGCGAAGCTGCTGCGCGATATGAAGCTCCTTGTGACCGGCGGCGCCGGCTATATCGGCTCGATCGTCGCACGCCTGCTGATCGAGCAGGGCCATGAGATCGTGGTTCTCGACAACCTCGAGCGCGGCCACCGCGAGGCCGTCCCGGCGCAGGCCCAGCTGATCGTCGGCGACCTGCGCAACCCCGAGGATCCGCGCGGCGCGTTGCGGCCCGGCGGTTTTGACGGCGTCCTGCACTTTGCGGCCCTGGCACTCGTCGGCGAGTCGGTCGAGCATCCCGAGCTCTACTACCGCACAAACGTCACCGGCACGCTCAATCTCTTGGAGGCGATGGTCGCCTACGAGGTCCCGCGGCTTGTCTTCAGCTCGACCTGCGCGGTCTACGGCCAGCCCGACGAGGTGCCGATCGCGGAGACCGCGACGCCGCGCCCGCAGAACGCCTACGGCGCCTCGAAGCTCGCCGCCGACCACCTGATCGGCGACTTCTGCACCGCATACGAGATCGGCGCGGTCAGCCTGCGCTACTTCAACGTCGCCGGCGCCCACGGCGAAGCGGGCGAGGACCACGAGCCCGAGACCCACCTGATCCCCAACATCCTCAGGGTGCCGCTCGGGCAGCGCGACGCCGTCCAGATCTTCGGCACCGACTACCCCACGCCGGACGGCACCGCCGTGCGCGACTACATTCACATCGACGACCTCGCCGACGCGCACCTGCTCGCGCTCGAGCACGCGCGCGGGGGCGAGCACCGCATCTTCAACCTCGGCAACGGCAGCGGCTTCTCGGTGCGCGAGGTGATCGCCGCGGTCGAGCAGGTCACCGCTACGACGATCGCCACGCAGGAGGCCTCGCGGCGCCCTGGCGACCCGCCGCGTCTCGTCGCGGCCGGTCAGAAGATCCGCGATGAGCTCGGCTGGGCGCCGAAGAAGCCCGAGCTCGAGACGATGATCGCCGACGCCTGGGCCTTCGCCCAGCAGCACCCGCACGGCTACAGCGTCAGCTGAATCCGCAGCGCCTCGTCGATCTGCGCCATCAGGTGCGGTGGGACGCGCCCAAGCAGCTCGCCGATGCGTTCGAAGGTAACCGCGCGGACCTGCTCAGCCTGCGCCTTCGAATCTGCGCGCAGTCCGGATTCCGACGCGGGGATCAGTACGTGGAACGGGTGGATGTGTGAGATGTTGGCCGTGAACGGCACTATCTGCAGCACGCCGCGCTCCAAGAGCGTCGCTCTTCGGTTTGCGCCATCGTTACTGACGATCACCGCGGGCCGGCGCTTGTTCGCCTCTTCGCCGCGTACAGGCTCGAGGTCCACGGGTCGGATTTCACCACGCCTCATCGGGCTCGATCCCATCGCCGACAGTCGAGTCCCACAGCGCGGCATCCTCGCTGCCCTCCCATTCGGACCACGCCTGCTCGTAGGCGTCCTCCAACTCGACGTCTCGTAGAGCGCGAAGTGCTGCCTGAAGGGCTGCGGAGCGCGACTCGAGATCGTGCATCTTCAGGTAGTAGTCGAGAAACTCGACGTCCTTCTCCGGCAGGCTGACACTGAGCTTCATACCGGTGATGCTACCAGCGGTACTACCCGGGTAGCAAATCCTCGAGCGCGTCCAGCGCTTGCGCCACGACCTGCTCGGCGGGCAGCGTCGCGTCGAGCACGCGGATCCGCTGCGGCTCGGCCTCGGCGAGCTGCCGGTAGGCGTCCGCGATCCGCGCGAAGAACTCGGCGCCCGCGAGCTCGAGCCGGTCGGCCGCCTGCCCCCGGGCATCCGCGCGCGCTTGCGCGGATGCCGGATCGAGCGCCAGCAGCAGGGTCCGGTCGGGCGTCAGGCCGCCGGTGGCGAACAGGTTGAGCTCGCGCACCTGCTCGATTCCGAGTGCGCGCCCGCCGCCCTGATAGGCCAGCGAGGAATCGACGAAGCGGTCGAGCAGCACCCACTCGCCGGCGCTCAGGGCGGGGTCAAGCGCCTCCTCGACGAGCTGCGCGCGGGCGGCCGCGTAGAGCAGCGCCTCGGCGCGCGCGCCGACCGTCAGCCGCGCGTCCTTGACGAGTGCGCGGACCGCCTCGGAGGTCGGCACGCCACCGGGCTCACGCAGCGGTCGCGCGCGCACACCGGAGCGCGCGAGTGCCTCGAGCAGTCCGGCCGCCAGCGTGGTCTTGCCGGCGCCGTCGACACCCTCGATCGTGATCAGCCGGCCGCGCTCACTCATTCGGCCGGACTGTAGGGGTTCACGTCGAAATCAGTGGCGGAATTTCAGTCGTGGGCCCTCACTGGCGGCCGGGCGCCATTAGCCTTGTGCTTGATGCTGGAAGCCCTCGAGCGACATCCCAACGCGCGCGCGATCCTGGGGCCGGTGCTCGGATCGGGTCCCACCCACCACCCCGACCGCCGGCCCTCGCACGCGTATCTGTTCCACGGCCCGGGCGGTGCCGGCAAGCGCACGCTGGCGCGCGAGTTCGCCGCGCGGTTGCTTGCGCAGGGCGCGCCCGATCCAGCCGGCGCGCAAGCGCGCGCGCTGGCTGGGGTACACCCCGACCTGACCTGGGTGGTACCCAGCGGCGCGCATGAGATCCTGGTTTCCGACATCGACGAGCCGGTGGTCGCCGCGGCCACCAGGACGCCGTTTGAGTCGGCGCGGCGGGTGTTCGTGATCGAGGGCGCCGACCAGCTCGGCGACGAGTCCGCCAACCGCCTGCTGAAGACGCTCGAGGAGCCGGCCTCGTTCGTGCACCTGATCCTGATCAGCGACCGGCTGGCCGACGTGCTGCCGACGATCCGCTCGCGCTGCCAGGCGGTGCGCTTCGACCCGCCCAGCCTGCAGGAGCTTGCCGGCGAGCTGGTCGCGGCGGGCACCGAGCCGGCGGCCGCCGACGCCTACGCACGGCTCAGTCTCGGCGACGCAGGGCGCGCGCGGGAGCTGGCCGCGCCCGAGGGCGGGGAGCTGCGCGCACGCGCGCAGGAGCTCGTGCGCCGCGCGCTGGCCGGCGAGGTCGGGGCGGCGGCACCGTGGGACGGGCTGCTCGCGTCGGTGCGGGCCCGCGGCGAGCTGCTGCGCCTCGAGCTCGAGGAGCGCCAGGGGGCCGAGCTCGAACTGCTGCCCGGTCGTGAGCGCAAGCGCGCCGAGACCGAGTCGGGTGAGCGCGTTCGGCGGCTGCGGCGCCGGGTCGAGACGGGCGCACTCGAGCTGGCGCTCGACCTGGTCGAGACCTGGCTGCTGGACCTCGTGGCGCTCGCCCACGGGGCGCTCGACCTGGTGCGCAACTGCGACCGGCTGAGCGAGCTGCACTCCGATTCCGGCGTCGGGCGCGGCGCCGACGAGCTGGCGCTGCGGCGGGCGATCGAGCTGGTCGAGGACACGCGCCGGCGCTTCCAGCTGAACGTCTCAGAGGACCTCGCGCTCGAGGCCCTGACCTACCGGCTCGAGCACGTGCTTGCGGGCTGAGTGAGCTGATGGCCGGCCTCTTCAACCGCGCGCCGCGGGTCGCGGCCCCGGCACCGGAGGACCACTCGGTGACGCGGGTCTACGTACGGCCCCCGCGCCAGGCCGACGAGTACGAGTTCGTCTCGCTGATGCGCGAAAGCCGCGCCTTCCACAAGCCTTGGGCGAGCGCGCCGACCGACGCCGCGCGCTTTGCCGCCTACCTGGAGGACTCAGGGCGGCCGGACTTCGAGGCGTTCCTCGTGTGCCGCATCGAGGATGACCAGCTGGTCGGCTTCTTCAACGTCTCGCAGATCACGCGCGGCTCGCTGCAGAGCGCCTACCTCGGCTATGCCGTCGCCCACAGCTTCGCTCGCCAGGGTTACATGCGCGAGGGCATCGAGCTGGTGGTGCGGGCGGCCTTCCTGGAACTGCGGCTGCATCGCCTGGAGGCCAACATCCAGCCCGGCAACGCCGCATCGATCGCGCTCGCGCGCGGGGCGGGCTTCCAGCGCGAGGGCTTCTCGCCGCGCTACCTGAAGATCAGCGGACGCTGGCGCGACCACGAGCGCTGGGCCCTGTTAGCAGACGATTGGCGTCGCGCTCGCGGCCTTTCCTAGGGCGCGCGGGCACGGTAGGGTGTGCGCCGATGGTCAGACGCATGCAGCTGTTGCTGGCGCTCCTCGGGTGCGCCGCCATGTTCGCGGTGGCCGCCTCGGCATCGGCCTCGGTTCCGCACAGCAAGCCACTCGCGATCGTTCGCGTGGACGGCGCCGCGCGGCCTGCGACGGCCGTGGCCGTGGCGAAGTTCCTGTTGCACGCGGGCATCGCCTACTACGTCTTTGACCACTACATCTGGAAGCCGTACAAGGCCGGCGATCTGCACGGGTTCACGCACGCGTTCACGATCGCCAAGGCGGCCATCGCCGCGCTCTTCGTCTGGCACGAGGTGAAGCTGATGGCCGGCGACGTGCAGGGCAGCAAGGTGCTGTCGTTCCTGGCCACGCCGATCACCGCTGTGATCGCGAAGCTCGACTCGCTGAAGTCGGCGATCACCGGCGGGAATCTGGGCGCGATCGGCACGGTCGACAGCGGCCTCGGGTCGATTCAGAAGCAGGCGGGCGGCAAGGGCGTGCTGATCAAGGAGATCGTGCACGCGATCTAGTGCCGTGAGCCCGCCGCAACGGCCCTGAAGCCTTGGGGGGAGAGAGCGGGAAGCGAGCGCGGACCGGCAATGCAGGCCGCGCTCGCTCCGCGCGTGTATTGCGTCGAACTCGACGTCTGTTTAAGGCCTGGAATTCAGTTCTTTAGTAGTGGCCCGCCCGCGTCGATAGAGCGACTATGCAAGGCGGCAACGGAAGCGTGCCGAGTCCGGCTGCGCGCATCGCCAGAAATATCTCTTCGAGGCTCGCGAGGCTGATCGATCGGGGCGTGCTCGGTTGGGTCGTCCTCGCCGTGGGCACGGTGGGCTGCGGCCTGTACCTGTTCGTGCGCCCGATCGAGGGCAGCCCGCTGGCGCTCAACGGGCTCGAGCTGTATGGACTGCTGGCGCTGATCGCCGGGGTCAGGCGGCACCGCCCTCCGGCGCGCCTGGCGTGGTGGCTGTTCGGGCTCGGTCTGGCGCTGTTCCTGGTCGGCGACGTCTACACCCAGAGCGTCCGGATCCTGCTCAAGGTCGGCGTGCCGTCCCCATCGTTCGGGGACGCCGCCAGGCTCGCGGCCTACCCGCTGATAGCGGCCGGGATCATGCTCCTGGTGCGCCGTCGCAGCAAGCGCGCCGACGACCCCGGCGTCGTCGATGGCCTGATCATCTCGCTCGGTCTGGCGCTGGCGTCCGCGATTCTGCTGATCGCCCCGTACGTGCACAGTCAGACCCTCGGCACGCTCCCGCGGCTCGTCCACATCGGCTATCCGGTAGGGGACATTCTGCTGCTCGGCGCCGCAATCGGAATGGCCTTCGATGGTGGCAAGCGCCGCCCGAGCTTCTACCTGGTGATCGCGGCGATCGTCTCGCTGCTGGCCGGCGATGATGTCACCGGGCTGCTGCGCCTGCACCACGGCTACCACCATCAACTCTGGCTGGAAGCGGGGCGGATCTTCTTCTTCCTGTTCTGGGGCGCCGCCGCGCTGCACCCGTCGACCCGGGAGCACTCAGAGGCGGAGGTCACGCGGCAGTCGCGCTTCACCACCCTGCGGCTGGTGTTGCTGACCTGCGCGACGCTGATCGCGCCGGTGCTGGAGATCGCCAAGGTGCTCCCGCTTCACAACGGCGATCTGCTGTTCATCATCGTCTCCTCGATCGGGCTGTTCTCGCTGGCGGTCGCCCGCATGGCCGGCCTTGTTCGCGCGCGCGAAAAGTCGGTGGCGCGCGAGCACGCCCTGAGTGCCGCCGGCGGCCTGCTGATCGGCGTAACGGAACCAATGGACATCCTCGCCGCCGCGCTCCGCGCGGTCGAGGAACTCGACGGCAGACCGCTCGAGGCGCGGGTCTGCCGGGTCTCGGACGGGCAGGCACACGCGATGGCGCTCGACCGCGACGGTCAGCTCAGCCAATGGCCGGTCTCCCAGAATCTGACCTCAATGCTGCGCAGCTCGGCCACTGACGAGGGCTCCGTCGTGCGGTCCTCCGTCCGCCCCCAGCTGATGTTGCATCCGAGCGACGAGCCGTTGCTCGCGCTCGATCTCCGCCCCGGGGACGCGGACCGGGACTCGCTCTTCCTGCTGCTGGCCGGTAAGGCAGCCTTCGACGACGAGACCGGGTACGCCATGCGCACGCTCGCGCACCAGGTCGCCCTCGCGCTCGGCAGCGCCGAGCTCAGCGCGGAAGTGCATCAGCGGGCCAGCGAAGCCAGGTTTGCCACGCTGGTGCAGAACTCGAGCGACCTGATCACCGTGCTGGATCCCGAGAACGTGATCGTCTATCAGAGCCCCTCGATCGAGCGCACGCTGGGATACACGGTCGAGGAGGTGGTCGACAAGCCCCTGGCCGCCCTGCTGCACGCTGACGAGCAGGGCCGGCTCCTGCGCCGCCTCAACGACGGTGCCGGCACAGCCAACCGCTCGGAGGTGATCGAGTGCATGCTGAGGCACAAGGACGGCAGCCTGCGCCACTTCGAGATCCTGCAGACGGACCTCAGCTCCGACACGACCGTCGGCGGGGTCGTGCTCAACGGCCGCGACGTCAGTGACCGCAAGGCGTTCGAGGAGCAGCTCTCACACCAGGCCTTCCACGATCCGGTGACGCTGCTCGCCAACCGCGCGCTGTTCAACGAGCGCGTGCGCCATGCCGTGGGGAGCACGCGGCGCGACGGGCTCGGCATGGCCGTGCTGTTCGTCGACCTGGATGACTTCAAGACGGTCAACGACAGTCTCGGCCACGCCGTCGGCGACCGTGTTCTGCTCGAGGCGGCGCAGCGGATCCAGGCCAGCGTCCGGGCGGTGGACACCGCGGCCCGCTTCGGTGGCGATGAGTTCGCGATCCTGCTCGACGATCTTCCGGATCTCAGCGGGGCGGTCGAGACCGCGGAGCGCATTCTCGCGTCACTGAGCCAACCGCTGAACCTCGACGGGCATGAGATCGTGATCCGTGCCAGCCTCGGGATCTCGGTGGCGGAAGGCGGTCAGAGCGCCGACGCGGACGAGCTGATCCGCAACGCCGACGCCGCGATGTACATCGCCAAGCGCGACGGCAAGAGCGGTTACCGGCTGTTCGAGCCCGCCATGCACGAACGCGTGATGGCGCGACTCGAGTTGCGCGCCGACCTGCAGCGGGCGATCGAGCGTCAGGAGTTCGAGCTGCACTACCAGCCGCTGGTGCGTCTCAAGGACGGCACCATCACCGGTCTCGAGGCGTTGCTGCGCTGGCGCCATCCCGAGCGCGGTCTGATCCCGCCGGACGACTTCATCCCGTTTGCCGAGGAGACCGGCCTGATCATCGAGATCGGCCGCTGGGTGCTCGAGCAGGGATGCCTCCAGGCCCGCGACATCCGTGACCGCGTCACGGCGGCCACACTTCCCACCGTGGGCATCAACCTCTCGGTCAAGCAGCTCTTCCACGCCGACATCATCGCCGACGTGCAGCGCGCGCTGGCCCAGGCCGAGCTTCCGCCCGAGGCGCTGACGCTCGAGATCACCGAGTCGGTGATGATGACCGACACGGAGCTCGCGATCAGCCGCCTGCAGCAGCTACGGGCGCTCGGCGTCCGCCTCGCGATGGACGACTTCGGCACCGGCTACAGCTCGCTCAGCTCGCTCAGCATGTTCCCGCTCGACGTGCTCAAGATGGACCGCTCGCTGCTGGCTGCCGGCGCGGCACCGGTGACCTCCGGACTCGCATCGGCCGTGCTGCGCCTGGGTGACACGTTCGACCTCGAGGTCGTCGCCGAGGGTGTCGAGGATCCCGAGCAGTCGGCGACGCTCAGGGAGCTGGGCTGCGACACGGGCCAGGGCTTCTACTTCGCGCGGCCGATGGAGGCCGATCGGCTGGTCGAGTTCCTCGAGAACTGCGAGCGCGATCCCGGCCGGATCGCGCTGCCGGGCCTTTGAGCGAGCACCGCCGCGTGAGCGGCCGCGCTCAGGCCAGCTCGGGATGCAGGTCGAGCGCCTCGTCCAGTGCGGGGCGCGGGTCGGGCACCGGAGAGATGTAGCCGATGCCGTGCTCGGCCGAGAGGTAGGCGGCCGCCAGGTCCGGCCGGTGGCCCGGGACGTTGAAGCTCGCGACGCCGACGAGCTCGCGCAGCTCGGGCCACAGCCGCAGCGGCTCGATGCCGAGGCGGTCGAGCCCGTCGAGCAGCTGCCGGTGGAGCGCCAGCTCGCGCTCGCGGATCGTGTCGAAGCCGATCTCGTTCAGCGCCTCGAAGGCGGCGGCGAGCGCGACGGCGCCGACCAGGTTCGGCGTCCCTCCCTCATGGCGGGCCGGGCTCGCCTTCCACTGCGCGTCGGCGAGCGTGACGGTCGTGACCGTGGGGAAGCAGGCGGGCCATCACAAACCCTACTATATCAATAGTATTAGTGTAATTCTGGGCTGACCTGGTCGCGTGCCGCCTGCTAGCTGGTGCCGCCTGCTAGCTGGTGCCGCCCTAGCTTGTGACGCCCTGCTCGAACAGCTGCGCCACCTGATCGGCATCCATCGGGTTGATCAGGCTCTCGTCGAACATCTCATCGACGTCGTCGAAACCGCCGGCTCGGAGCTCCTCGATCGCCGCGATGACGTCGTAGGCGGTGCACCGCAGCTCGACGTCCGGGCCGAGCAGCGCCCAGAACGCGCCGGCCCTGCCCTCGTAGGGCATGCCGACACTGCCGGCGTTGATGAACCGCCAGCGGTACGGGCGGCGATCGAACTGGCGGTGGGTGTGGCCGCCGACGATCGTCGGCGGATTGCGGTCGGCGGCGAGGATCTCGCCGAGGCGATCGTCCGGTGTCAGCGCCGTGATGATCTCGGTGTCGCTGCGCGGCGAGCCGTGGCAGAAGAGGACCGTGCCGAGCCCGTCGATCTGCAGCCTGACGGCGGGCCGGAAGCTGCCGATCAACTCCCGGTGTCGGGTCGAGATCCGGCCGGCCGCGAACACCGACGAGCGCGCCGCCGGGCTCTCCGCGAGCACCGAGGCGGCGAGCTCCTCGCCGTCGTAGGCCGCGGCGACCTCGCGGTCGCCGTTGCCGATCACGTAGGACACGCTCGCTCCGAGCGCGATCAGCGCATCGAGCGTGGAGGTGGGGAGCGGGCCGTTGGCCACGTCGCCGCCGATCACGATGTGGTCCACGTCCTCGCGCTCGAGCTGCGCCAGGACCGCCTTGAGCGCCGGCAGGTTGCCGTGGATGTCATACAGCGCCGCGACCCGCCTCATGTTCGGACCTTACTCGTATGCCCATCATGGGCGGGGGTTCGTGGGCCGGTACACGTGAAGCGCCGAACCGGTCGCGTAGGTCCGCGCGTCGATCAACTCGAGCTGCAGCGGTTCGTTGAGGCCCCTGAACAGCGGCAGGCCGTCCCCCAGCGCCACGGGCTCGATGGTCAGGCGGTACTCGTCGACCAGGCCGGCGTTGGACAGCGACTGCACAAACGCGGCGCCGCCCCACGCGATCATGTCATCGTCGCCGCCGCGCTTGAGCTGACCGAGCTCGGTCACGAGCTCACCCCGGGCGATCTGCGTTCCTTCCCAGTCGGCGCGCTCGAGCGTCTTTGAGAAGACGAGCTTCGGGATCGTGTTCATCGGCGATGCATACGGGTCCGAGGACGTGGGCCAGAACGACGCCATCTCCTCGTAGGTCTTGCGTCCCATGAGGTGAAGCCCGACGGTCGCGAACCAATCGAGCTTGTGCTGCTTGAGGCTCGGATCCTCGGGCGGAAGCCCCCGGCCGCCCGCCCGGAAGTGTGCGGGCCGTGCGACCACTCCGTCGACGGACATCGCCATTGCCACAACGAGTTTGCGCATGATCGTCTCCTGGCTTCGAGTTGCTCAAGGTCGTGCTCACCGCGGTGGGCGGTCACTGACACAACGAACGGAGGCAGCGCTTTCCGACAGGGTCATGCGCACCGCCCCGATCGCCATCTATCGGTGCCGCGCGGCGGGTAGTTGTACCGTGACGGCGAGCCCGCCGCCGGTCCTGGGGGTGAGCGTCAAGGTCCCGCCGTGTGCTTCGGTGATGCTGCTGACGATGGCGAGGCCGAGACCGACGCCTGCATGGTCTGCGCGTACGCGCTCGGTGCCGCGCTGAAACGGCTCATCGAGCGCGGCGACCACCTGTGGCGTGAGCGTCTCGCCGGTGTTCTCGACGCTCAGCACCACACCATCGGGCTGAACGCTGGTCGTGACCCACACGCTGCCCTGGTCGGGCAGGTTGTGGACGATCGCGTTTTGTACGAGGTTCGTGGTCAACTGCAGCAGCAGCGCGTGCGAGCCCACGGTGGTCGCTGTCTCGCCGGAGGTCTCGATCGAGACGCCGCGGTGCTCTGCGACGGGCAACAGCGTTTCGATCGCTTCTTCGGCTACCAGCGACAGGTCGACGTGTTCTGTGGTGAACGACCGTTGGCCGGCGCGGCTGAGCAGGAGCAGGGCCTCAGTGAGGCCGATGGCTCGGGTGTTGACCTCGCGGAGGCGATCAACGAGCTCGTCGTGGGCGTGGTCTGGATCGTTGCGAGCAACGTCGAGCAATGTCTTGGTGATCGAGAGCGGTGTGCGCAGCTCGTGGGAGGCGTTGGCTGCGAATCTCTGCTGTTCGGCGACGTGTGCCTCGAGCCGTGCCAGGAGGCCGTCGACGGTGTCGGCGAGGTCCTTCAGCTCGTCCTGGGGGCCAGCGAGCGCGAGGCGCTCGCTGAGGTTGCGCTCGGAGATCCGCCGCGTCATCGCCGTCATCGTGCGCAGCGGGCGCAGGACCCGGCCCGCGACCAGCCACCCGAGCACGACCGAGATGGCGGTCATGATCGTCAGCGCGATCGCGGACTGGATGAGCCCCTCGTGGAGCCCATGCGTGTCACGTGCGACCGACGCGGCGTACATCCGTTGCACCTGGCGGATGACCTCCGGGTTGCGCGAAGCGTGGTGGCCGCCCAATCCATTCGCAGTCCCGGTCGGGACGATCAGGTCGACCCCGCTGTTGCTGCGGAAGATCAGATACGTGGCCGCGAGCAGGGCGACTCCCGAGACGAGGAACAGGCCGCTGTAGAGCAGGGTCAGGCGCAGACGGACAGTCGGTGACGGCAGCTGGAGCATGCCCAAGCTCGAGGCTCTAGTCATGCTCTCCTCGGTCTCGGGCGCTATCGGGGCCGATGTCGATGCGGTACCCGACGCCGGCCACGGTCGCGATCATCCACGGTTCGCCCAGGCGCTTGCGTAGCGAGGAGACTGTGATTCGCACGGCGTTGGTGAACGGGTCCGCGTTCTCATCCCACGCCTGTTTGAGCAGCTCTTCGGCGCTGACGACTCCGCCTTCGGCGGCGACGAGGACCTCGAGCACGGCGAACTGCTTGCGGGTGAGCGCGACGTAGCGGCCGTCGCGGTAGACCTCGCGGCGGAACGGATCCAGCCGCAGACCGGCGACCTCCCGCACGGGTGGCCGGCTGTGCGCGCGCCTGCGATCGAGAGCTCTGAGGCGAAGCACGAGCTCCTGGAGCTCGAACGGCTTGGTGAGGTAATCATCGGCGCCGAGCCCGAACCCTGAGCGCTTGTCATCAAGACGGTCCGCGGCGGTGAGCATCAGGATCGGCATGCCGCTGCCGGAAGCGACGATGCGTCTGGCGATCTCGTCGCCGGAGGGCCCGGGGATGTCGCGGTCCAGGACGGCAATGTCGTAGGAGTCGGTGTCGAGCAGTTCGATAGCCGCGTCGCCGTCGGTGGCGATGTCGGCGGCGATCGCTTCGAGGCGCAGGCCATCACGGATGGCCTGCGCCATGTAGGGCTCGTCCTCGACGATCAGCACACGCACGCTCTCGATGCTGTCAGCCCGGGCATATCGTCGGCATATCGAAAACCTCATACGTGCCGGCAACGCCCTGGTGCCTTGACTGGAGGGCGTGAGCTACAGGCAACCAGCAGCAACAGCCGCCCGCAGCACTCGCCCAACGGCGCCGCCCCGGCATGGGTCGAGGAACGTGTACCGCGTGCGCCGCCGCCGTGCGCTGCTCGTCGCGGCGCTGGCTCTGGCCTTTGCATACGCAGTGTTGGGGGCAGGCAGTCGCCTGCTCAACGGCGGGGCGCACGCGCACAGCGGTGGGGCGGCTGCACCGAGCGGTGGGGCGGCTGCACCGAGCGGTGGCGGGGCTGCACCGAACGACAAGCACCGCAGCGCTTGGTCGGCGGTTAGGTGGCCGCTGCGGGGGCAGGCGGCAATCGTGGTCGGCAATACCCGGCCGGTGGCCAGCCTGGGTCAGCAGGCGGCCCCGATCGCGAGCCTGGCGAAGGTGATGACCGCCTTCCTGACCTTGAAGCGCTATCCGCTCGGTGGCACGCAGGCCGGCTTCAGGGTAACCATCAGCGGGGCTGACGCGCAAGCCGAAGCCGACGACGTCAGCGAGGGCCAGTCAGGCGTTGCCGTGCAGATGGGCGAACAGTTGACGGAGCGTCAGCTGCTGGAGGCGCTGCTAATCCCATCGGGCAACAACATCGCCGAGACGCTCGCCGACGAGGTGGCGGGCAGCCAGACGCGCTTTGTCGCGGAGATGAACGCCGAGGCTCGTGCCCTCGGGATGCATCACACGATCTACACCGACCCCAGCGGCTTTGATCCGGGCACGGAATCCACCGCGGCAGACCAGCTGCGGGTGTTCCGGCAGGCGATGCGCTTTCCCGTGTTCCGGCAGATCGTCTCGATGGAGACTGTGACGCTGCCGGTCGCCGGCACACTCACCAACTTCAACCCCCTGATCGTCGACGGCTACGCCGGCAAGACGGGGTCGGACTCTGCGGCGGGTGGGTGCCTGGCGTTCTTCACCCACGTGACGGTCCGCGACCGCCGGCAGACCACTGTCGGCGTGGTGATGGGTCAGGGGGAGGGCAGCAGCACCTCGGAGCTTCTCGCGGCCGCCGGCGTGGCGGCCCAGCAACTCGTCACCTCCGCCACCCACGCTGCGCCGCCGAGCGGAACCGATGTCAACCAAACCACACCAGGAGAAGCATGAGTAGAAAACGACGGCCGCCTGCTGCCCTTGCCCTTGCCCTGATCGCCGTGGCTGCGCTGATCAGCGCCTGCGGGTCGAGCTCGCCCACCGCAACAGCAGGCGGTGGCAGTGGGGACAACGGCATCTCTGCCAAGGCTGCCAAGGCGGTGAAGTTCGCCAGATGCATGCGTAAGAACGGGGTCACGCAGTTTCCGGACCCGCCCGCCTCGGGCAACCTCACCATCGACGCGATAGCCAACGGTAGCTCGCTGAACACGAACACCCCGGCGTTCACCCACGCGCTCAGCGCCTGTAAGAGCCTGGAGCCGGCGGGATTCACCGGCAGCAAGCGAAGTCGCCAGCAGATGAGCGCGGCCCTCAGGTTCGCCCAGTGCATCCGCAAGAACGGCGTGAAGGACTTTCCGGACCCGATCAACGGTCAACCGCTCATCGACACCAATCGGATCCCATCCGCCCAACAGCCCGGCGGTATGAGTGCTCTTCACGCCGCGATGCAGAAGTGCGGTGATGCGGCAGCCGCAGCGGGGGTCACGCGGTGAGGCGCAGGACATGGGCGCTGGCCGCGGCGGTGGCACTGATCGCGCTCGGCGCCTCGGGCGGGGTCGTCGTCAGTTCCAGCGCGACACAACCAGCTCGCGCCGCGCAGCGCGAGCACGTGAGCACCGCAAGGGTGCGAAGGGAGGATCTGTCGGCAACGGTCTCCCAGGACGGCACCCTGACTTACAAGGCCGAGGCTGATGGTTCGCCGTACACCGTGATCAACCAGGCACGCGGCGCATACACCGATCTGCCCGCGATCGGGCGCGTGGTCCGTCAGGGCCAGGTGCTCTACCGGGTCAACGAGAGCCCGCTGGTGTTGCTGTACGGCTCAACGCCTGCCTACCGCACCCTGTCGGCAGGAATGACCGGGCCGGACGTGGCTGAGCTCAACACGGATCTGGTCGCGCTCGGGTACGCCACCCGAGCTCAGCTGAGCCCAGCGCCGTCCACCTATGGGTCCGCCACCAGCATCGCCGTGCAGAAGCTTCAGGCCGCTCTCGGGCTGACCCAGAACGGCATCCTGAGCCTTGGGCAGGCCGTATTCGAACCGGCCGCTTTGCGGGTGACCGTGCGCTCAGCCCTGATCGGGGGGAGCGCGGAGGCGGGCCAGATCGTGGTGCAGGGAACCTCGACCAGGCGGCAGGTGCAGGTCGCTCTGGACGCCACAGAACAGACCGATATGGCGGTCGGGGACAGGGTGACGATCACGCTGCCGAACAACAGGATCACCGGCGGTGTGGTCACTTCCGTCGGGACGGTTGCGACCTGCGCATCGGGCTCCGGGTCCGGCGGGTCGAGCTCGAGCTCCGCGGCGGGCGCTACGGACGGCTGCTCCTCGGGCAACTCATCAAACGGCACGCCAACCGTGAATGTGGACGTCACACCTTCCGATCCGGCCGCCACCGGAACCTGGGACGAGGCGCCGGTGCAGGTGGGAATCACCACCTCCCGGGTCGCGCACGCCCTGGTGGTGCCCGTGACCGCACTGCTGGCCCGAGCCAACGGCGGCTACGCCGTCGAGGTCGTGGGCGGCAGGGTCAACCATCTCGTGCCGGTCTCGCTGGCGCTGTTCGACGATGCGCAAGGGCTGGTGCAGGTCACCGGCTCACGGCTCGCCGCCGGTCAGAAGGTGGTGGTCCCGTCCACGTGACCCGCCAGCCAGCAGCCATGCGCGACGCACCCGCCGATCCGGTACCGGTACCGGTGCTGGAGGTCGACGACGTGACCAAGAGCTATCCGGGCGAGCCGCCCGTCCACGCTCTCCACGGCGTCAGCCTCGCCATCGGTGAGGGCGAGCTGGTCGCGATCGTCGGCCCCTCCGGGTCCGGCAAAACCACCCTGCTCCAACTGATGGGAACCCTGGACCGGCCGACCAGCGGCCAGGTGCGGATCACGGGACTCGACGTCGCCACCATGGCCGACGACGATCTGACCTACCTCAGGGCCACCCGGATCGGCTTCGTCTTCCAGCAGTTCTTTCTGGCCGAGCACGCGCCGGTGCTGGACAACGTCGCCGACGGGCTTCTCTACGCCGGCGTTTCTCTCAAGCAGCGGCGCCAGAGGGCGCTCGACGCGCTCGAACTGGTCGGTCTGGCCGGGCGTCCCGATGCCCGTCCGACCCAGCTCTCCGGTGGGCAGCGCCAACGCGTCGCGATCGCCCGAGCTCTCGTCGGGAGGCCCGCGATCGTGCTCGCCGACGAGCCGACCGGCAACCTCGACCAGGCGACCGGCCACGCCATCCTGGCGTTGATCGACCAGCTCCACCAGGCAGGCTCGACGATCGTGGTCATCACCCACGACAGCGTGATCGCCGAGCGCATGCCCCGCAGGGTCGCGATCCTCGATGGCGAGATCGTGGCCGATACGGGCAACGCGGCGTCATGACGCCCATCGGACACACGAGCAGGAGACGGTTGGCGCTCTCCGACCTCACGCGGCTCTCCACCGTCGGGCTGCGCACCCGGAAGTTGCGTGCCGGGCTGTCCGCTCTGGGCATCGCCATCGGCGTAGCCGCGATCGTCGCGGTCCTCGGCCTGTCGGCCTCCTCCCAGGCCGGCCTGCTGGCGGAGATAAACCGGCTCGGTACGAACCTGCTGACCGTCAGCAACGGGCAGAGCTTCACCGGTGGCACCGCAGAGCTCCCGATCACCGCGCCGGGCATGGTCGGCCGGATCGGCGGTGTGCAACAGGTGCAGAGCACCGGGACCGTCGGCGGCGCCAACGCTTACCGCACCCCTTACATCCCGTCGGTGGACAGCAGCGGCCTGACCGTCCAAGCCGCCAGTCTCAACCTTCTTCCGGCGATCGCCACGAGTGTCGCCCAGGGCCGCTATCTGAACGCTGCGAGCGCCCAGGAGCCTGTTGTCGTGCTCGGTGCCGTTGCCGCCCAACTGCTCGGCGTCGACCACGTATATCCCAGGGAACGCATCTGGCTCGGTGGCCAGTGGTTCTACCTCGCCGGCATTCTCAAACCCGCGGTGCTCGCCTCCGACATCGACACCTCCGTGCTCGTCGGTTACCGCGCTGCGGAGAGATACCTCGGCTTCGACGGCCACCCATCCACCATCTACCTCCGCGCTCGAACCGACAGAGTCGCCGCTGTCGACAACCTGCTCGCCGCCACCGCCAACCCTGAGAGCCCCAGTGAGGTCAACGTCAGCCAGCCCTCGTCCGCGCTGGTGGCCCAGGCCGACGCCAAGAGCGCCCTCAACGGCCTGTTCCTCGGCCTCGGTGCCGTCGCCTTGCTGGTGGGCGCGGTCGGGGTCGCCAACATCATGATCATCTCCGTCCTGGAGCGCCGCTCGGAGATCGGACTGCGTCGCGCGCTCGGCGCGACCAGAAGTCACATCCGCATCCAGTTCCTCTCCGAAGCGATGCTGCTCGGACTGCTCGGCGGCGCCGCCGGCGTCACGCTCGGCGCTGCCGCGACGGCCGTGTACGCCCACACCAAGCACTGGGCCACCGTCATCCCTCCCGAAGCGTGGGCGGGCGGTATCGCCGCTTCGCTCATCATCGGCGCGGTCGCAGGCCTCATCCCCGCCGTGCGCGCCGCACGCCTCTCGCCAACCCAAGCGCTCTGGTCTGTCTAGCCACCAAACAGCCGAGCGGTGTGTTACGTGAACCCATGCCAACACTCGTCACACCGGCTCGTATGTCACGCCGCGAGCGCCACAAACGTCGGCTACGCTTGCGCCAGCAGCGGCCGACCAGGATTTTGCTGCACCCGCGCTGCACTAATCAGTCCCGGGTGGCCGAATCCCATGAGATCCCTGCAAATGCCGACGTAGCTCAGCTGGTAGAGCACTTCACTCGTAATGAAGGGGTCGGGAGTTCGAGTCTCCCCGTCGGCTTCAAGAAAGCCCTGTAAACCAGGGCTTTTCTCGTTTCGGGTAACAGACAGCTCGCGTACCGTGTCCCCAATGTGTCCCGAGTAAGGCGTAGCATGTGCCCATGGCTGGGAACATCAAGCCGGTTTCGGGACACGTCTTTCGGGTGGAGCGTATGCGCGGGCCGGCCTGGTATGGGAAGTACCGGCTGCCTGACGGTAAGCAGATCCAGAAGAGGATCGGGCCGGCGTGGACCGCGCGGGGACGGCCGCCTGCGGGCCACTACACCAAGCGCTTGGCTGAGGAGTGGCTGCGCGAGGTTCTGCATGAGGCCGCCCGGGGTGCTTTGCCGGCGCAAAACCAGAGCGGCCTGACATTCGCTCAGGCAGCGGCTGAGTGGCTGCGCTACGTGGAGCTCGATCGCGAACGCAAACCATCGACCGTGAAGGGCTATCGCTGGATCGTGCAGGCGCAGTTGCTGCCGGTGTTCGGTGAGATGCCAGTTGAGGGGGTCACGACGCCGGTGATCGAGCGATGGCTTGCGGGGCTGGGAGGGGCCGCGAGCTCCAAGACCAAGGCGCTCGTGCTGCTGCACGGGATCCTCAAGCGCGCACGGAAGGTTTGGGGGCTTGCTGCAAACGCGGCGGCGGAGGTGGAGAAGCCGTCACTTCGCCGCTCGGGCGAGATCCAGGTGTTCTCGCCCGAGGAGGTATGGGCCCTGGTACGCGCGGCCGGGAGCGCTCAGGACGGCGCGCTGTATTTG
>DASZLT010000030.1:0-1661 GCA_035552235.1 Solirubrobacteraceae bacterium | reverse complement strand
GATCGGCAGCTGTGCGGCGTAGATCGCCTTGATCCCACCGGGTCCCGAGTTTTCCTTGCTGCGGTACTGGGGAAGCACGCTCATCGGATCGGCCGGCGCGAGGTACGGGCCCTGGGCCGGGCTGCTGGCGGTCTTGGCGATGTAGACCGCGGTCGGCGCGTAGATGAATGCGCCGGAGCTCGTCGTCAAGCCGAACGCCAGCCGCCTCGTCCCGGGGGTGAAGGTGCCCGTCGCGGCGCCCAGCTCGGCGCTTGACTTGACCAGCTGGCCGAGCTGCTGCAGCGAGCGCCCGCGCGGGCTCGGAAACTGCGAGGCCGACGGTCGCTGGGCGGCGGTGAGTTCGTTGACGGCCGGCGGCAGCACCGGAGCCGTGCTCGAGGTCGTGCTCGTCGCAGCAGTCTGCGACTTGGAGCCGGTCGACGAGGAGGACGAGGACGACGAGGAGCCACAGCCGACGATCGCCAGCGCAATCAAGGGCGCCAGCACGCAACCGGCTCGGCTTCTCATGGCGAAGATCATTGCGTGCAGCGTTCGCATCTGGCGAAGCGGGCGTGTTAGCGCTGTGTGAGGCCGCCCCGGCGTTTGCCCCGCTTCAGCCTATCTTGCCTGGCCCGTCATCGAGCCCGTGATCGTTATCGCCGCTAGTAGCGTGTAAAGATCTTGTGACTGGGGTGGCGGGCGCCGATTTTGACCGGGTTGGGTGCAATACAGTGACGGCCATGCCGCCTGAGCGAAGTGACGGGTTGTCCGCTGCCGCGACGGTGCCGCAGCGCGCTAACAACCGCCTCCGTCTGGCGGTACTCGATCGCGATCCGGGGTTCATGCAGGTTCTGTCCAACCGGCTCGACGCGCTGGGGTGCGAGTACCGCTCGCTGACCGCGCCCGCGACCGCTGAGGCGCTGGTCGCGATGCGGCTCAACGCGATCGTGCTCGACCTCGCCATGCTCGGGCCCGGCGGCTGGGAGTACCTCGAGCGCCTGTGCGCGCGGCTGCCGGGCCTAGCGGTGATCGTCTGCACCGGCTCGTCCTCGGTCGCACAGCGCGTCCGCGGGTTCCGGCTCGGCGCCGACGCCTGGGTGACCAAGCCCTGTCACGCCGAGGAGCTGATCTGCGTCGTCGAGGCGGCGGTGCGCCGTCACCGCCGGACCGAGATGCCGGGCCTCGAGCGGGCAACGGAGTTCGGCGAGATCACCGTGCGCGCGGACCTCTACCAGGCGTACGCCAACGAGATCAGCCTCGAGCTGACCGCGCGCGAGTTCGAGATCCTGCAGCTGCTGAGCGGCTCCGATCGCGTCCTGCGGCGCGAGGAGATCTACGAGCGTGTGTGGGGCTACGCAATGGCGCACGGAGACCGTTCGGTCGACGTGTTCGTCCGCAAGCTGCGCCAGAAGCTCCGCGCCGCTTCGCCGCAGTGGCACTACATCCACACGCACTTCGGCGTCGGCTACCGGTTCGCCCCCGAGGCCGAGGGCACGGGCGACACCGAGCGCGAGCTCGAGCTGCTCGGTGAGCGGCCGCATGGCGAACACGACGATCAGATCGCACGCGTCGAGCGCGACGAGCTGGACGCCGAGCTCGCCAACCTCGCGGGCTGAGCGACAGCAGCGCCGGGCCGGATCCGGCGCCGAGCCGCGGAGGTCACAACTCCTTCACATCTCGGT
>DASZLT010000029.1:0-74603 GCA_035552235.1 Solirubrobacteraceae bacterium | reverse complement strand
CGAGGGCAAGGGCGGCAAGACCCGCCTGGTCCCGGTGGGCGAGCACGCGCTCGCCGCAATCGCCCGCTATCTGGAGCGTTCGCGGCCCGCACTGCGGACCGGGCCCGGCGACGGCCCGGCCGCTCAGCGCGAGCCGATGTTTCTGTCCAAGACCGGCAGGCGCCTCAGCACCTCGGATGTGCGCCGCCGGCTGCGCATCTGGACCCGGATGACCAGGAGCAGCGCTCCGGGGCTCGCTGCGGCCCATCCACACACGCTTCGGCACTCGTTCGCAACCCATTTGCTCGAGGGCGGTGCCGACCTGCGCTCTATCCAGGAGCTGCTCGGACATGCCACTATCTCAACCACTCAGGTTTACACTCGCGTAGAGTCCGTGCGTCTCAGAGCTGCCTATGCTCGCGCGCATCCCCGCGCTTAACTAGACGCCCCGTAGGTTTGAATGGATACAAACGTAAAAGCGATCGAGCTCAAGGATCTCTGGAAGAAGTACAAGACCTCCGGAGATGAGCGTGCGCGCGAGCGCCTCGTCGTCGCCTACTCGCCGCTGGTCAAGTACGTCGCCGGCCGCATGGGCACCAACCTGCCCGGCCACGTCGACGAAGCTGATCTGATCTCCTACGGGCTGACCGGCCTGATCTCGGCGATCGAGCGCTTCGACCTGTCGCGTGAGATCAAGTTCGAGACCTACGCGATCACCCGCATCCGCGGCGCGATCATCGACGAGCTGCGCACGCTCGACTGGGTGCCGCGCTCGGTACGCGCCCGTGCCCGTGAGATCGAGCGCGCCAACCAACGGCTCGAGGCAAAGCTGCAGCGCGCTCCGAGCGACGAGGAGATGTCCGCCGAGCTCGGGATCAGCGTGGCGGAGTTCAACGAGGCACTCGTGCAGATCTCGACCTCGACGCTGGTTGCGCTCGACGAGCTCTGGAACACCAGCGACGCGAGTGGCGACCAGGTGTCATTGCTGGACACGATCCCCGACCGCGGCGCCCCGGATCCACAGGCGCTCGTCGACCAGGGTGAGCTGCGGGACCGCATCGCCGACGCGATCGCGGCGCTGCCCGAGCGCGAGAAGCTCGTGATCGCCCTCTACTACTACGAGAATCTGACCCTGCGCGAGGTCGGAGAGGTGCTCGGCGTGACCGAGTCGCGCGTCTCGCAGCTGCACACCAAGGCGGTCCTGCGCCTGCGCTCGAAGCTCGGCGGCGAGCTCGAGTAGGGCGCGTCTGGTCCGGCCGCCGTCCAGCGGGACGAGCGGCCGGGAGCGAGCGCCTCATCGGGGCGTTCCACGTGCCTGCGGCGGACGGTATCCGCTTGCGGGACGCGAACTCCCGGGTTAGTGTCATCTGACACAACCGAAGGGAGGCAGCATGCACAAGGCCGCGGATCGCATTCGCAACGTGGCGCTCGTCGGCCACCGCGGAAGCGGTAAGACCTCGCTGCATGAGGCGCTGCTTTTTCAGGCAGGCGCCATCAAGCGCCTCGGCACCGTTGCCGATGGCACCACCAGCTCTGACTCCGAGCAGGACGAGAAGGCGCGCCAGATGTCGCTGCAGGCGGCGCTCAGCTCGTTCGAGTGGCAGGAGCGAAGGGTCAACCTGCTCGACACCCCGGGTGACCCGAGCTTCGTCGCCGACGCGCTCTCCGCCCTGCGCGTGTGCGAGTCGGCGATCTTCGTCGTCAACGCCGTGATGGGCGTCGAAGTGCAGACGACGCGGCTGTGGAAACGCGCGGCCGAGCTCGACCTCGCGCGGCTCGTCTTCGTCAACATGCTGGACCGCGAGCGTGCCGACTTCTTCCGCACGCTCGAGGGCCTGAAGAGCGCCTTCGGGCCACATGTGGTCGCCACCGAGATCCCGATCGGCTCAGAGCACGAGGCCTCCGGCGTGATCGACCTGATCGACATGCGCGCATACGAATATGCTCCCGCCCACCACCCCGGCAACGTCAGCCGCGAGAACTGCACCGAGATCGCGATCCCGCAGGATCAGCTCGCTCAGGCTCAGGAGTACCGCGAGAAGCTGATGGACGAGGTCGCGGAGAACTCCGACGTGCTGATGGAGCGCTACCTCGAGGGCGAGGAGATCTCGCACGAGGAGATCGTCACCGCGCTCAAGGACGGCACCAACCACGGCTCGTTGTTCCCGGTGACCTGCGGCATCGCGACCGCCAATCTCGCGACCAACCGCCTGCTCGACGCGATCGTCGAGGATCTGCCCTCGCCGGTGAAGCACGGTGCCGTCGATGCCGACGGACACCTGCTCGAGCCGGACGAGACCAAGGAGCTGTTCGCCTACGTCTTCAAGACGCGCGCGGACCCGTTCGCGGGCCGGATCAACCTTTTCCGCGTCTACCAGGGCGTGATCAAGCACGATTCCCAGCTGCTCAACACTCGTGCCCACTGCAAGGAGCGGATCGGCCAGCTGATCAGCTTCGACGGCGGGCAGGCGCCGCACGTCGAGGAGTTCGGGGCCGGCGACATCGGGGCCGTGGCCAAGCTCAAGGAGACCAGGGCGGGTGACTGGCTGGCCGCGCGCGACGAGCCGATCCAGCTGCCCGCGATCAAGCTGCCCGCAGCGGTGATGGCGTTCGCGGTGGAGCCGCGTACAAAGGGCGACGAGGAGAAGATGTTCTCGGCGCTGCGGCGGCTGCAGGAGGAGGACCCGACGATCGACCTGCACCGCGACCCGCAGACGGGCGAGCAGATCGTGGCGGGGCTCTCGCAGATGCACGTCGAGGTGATCGTCGACCGGCTGCGCGACCGCTTCGGCGTCGAGGTCAACCTGCAGCCGCCACGTGTGCCCTACCAGGAGACGATCCGCGGCACCGCAAAGGCGCACGGGCGTCACAAGAAGCAGACGGGCGGCCGCGGGCAGTTCGGCGACTGCCACATCGAGATCGAACCGCTAAATGATCCCACCCGGGCGGGCGGGACTGATTTCGAGTTCGTCGATGCGATCAAGGGTGGCGTGATCCCGAACGGCTTCATCCCGGCGGTGGAGAAGGGCGTGCTCGAGGCGATGGCGGCCGGCGTCGTGGCGGGGTACCCCGTCAAGGGGGTCAGGGTCAGGCTGTTCGACGGCTCCTACCACTCGGTCGACTCATCGGAGATGGCGTTCAAGCTGGCAGCGGGTCACGCGATGCGCGAGGCGATGGAGCAGGCCAGCCCCGTGCTGCTGGAGCCGATCATGATGGTCACCGTCAGCGTTCCGGAGGACTGCGTCGGTGACGTGATCGGCGACCTCAACTCTCGTCGCGGGCATCCGCACGGAATGGAGCCCGCAGGCGCGGGCATGACCGATGTCAAGGTCGAGGTGCCGATGGCCGAGATGCTCTCCTACGCTCCAGATCTGCGTGGGATCACCGCCGGTCAGGGCGAGTTCACGATGGAGTTCCTGCGCTACGACGAGGTGCCGGCTCACCTGGCCGGCAAGGTGATCGCACAGGCGGGCCAGGAGGCCGTGAGGGTCTAGTCCCGCGATTCACGACATCGAGTCGCGTGCTGAGGCGGCCTCCGGGCGCCGGTGCTTGGGAAGGTCCCTGCACTCATCGCGACTCCGCAACACAGCCGCGTCCGTCCGCTACGCTCGCCTGAGGGCCGCGACGGACGCGGCAGACCGTAGGACCGTCTCCGCATGAGCCAGCCGCTGAGCATCAGGACCAGCCACGATCACGACGTCTGCGACGTGTGCACGCGCACGCTCCTGCGCGGCGAGAAGGTCGAGGTCTTCGTCGACGGCGGACGCCGTTACACCGTCTGTGAGCTGTGCAAGCCGCACGCCCTGCACGAGGGTTGGATGCGCGAGGGCGCGATCCCCGAGTTCCAGGGTGGTGGCGATCGCGTCCAGCGTCGCCGCGCGCTCTTCGGCCGCAAGCGCAGGACCGAGGTCGAGTTGCAGGAACCTGCCGAGCCGCGCACGCTCGACGACGAACTGTCGTTCGGAGGCGGCTGGGGAATGGCGGCGCACGCCGCGAACCCGGCGCCCGAGCCGGTGCCGGCCGCGCCCGCAGCCGCAGGCCGTGGCTCGCGTGTGCGCGAACCAAGGCATGTGCACGCGATCCCCACCAGCGGCGATCACAAGATCGCGGTCGCCGTCGATGTCTTCAACGCCAGCACGCACCGGCGCACCGTTGCCGGCGTCGCCCGCTCGCTCGGCGCGCCGGCCGTCAACATCACACCCGACCAGACGCATCCGAGCATCGTCTGGATCGTCGTCTCCTGGGAGCTCTGCTGGTACCGCTACGAGGTCGACCTCTCCGACCCGCAGGGCCACGCGCGGCTCGACGGCCAGGGCTATGAGCTATCCGAGCTCGCCGAGCACGAGCTGGTCGGCAACGCCAGCTCGGATGACAGCGGCGCGCTGATCCTGCTCTGACCCGTCGCTGCCGGCGAAACCGCAGATGACGCCCACTCACCCAACGCTCGTGCTGCACGTCGACGGTGGCGCGCGCGGGAATCCCGGCCCGGCGGCGATCGGCGTCGTGCTCTCGGATCCCGACGGGGAGGTGGTGACCACGTTCAGCGACACGATCGGTGAGAGCACCAACAACGTCGCCGAATACCGCGCGCTGCTGCGCGGTCTCGAGCTCGCGTCAGAGCACGGCGCTCGCGAGGTCCACGTGATCAACGACTCCGAGCTGGTCGCCCGCCAGCTGACGGGCGCCTACAGGGTCAAGCACGCGGCGATGCAGGAATTGCACCGCCAGGCGTTGGCGCTGCTGCAGCGGTTTGACCGCTGGAGCATCGAATCTGTGCCCCGCGCGCAGAACGCCGAGGCCGACCTGCTCGTCAATCAGGCGCTGGATCGGTAGGCTGCTGACCGTGACCGATGTGCTTGAAGAGCTCCGTCTGCGCCTCCATGTGGCGGCCTCCGAGCTTCGTTCCGGGAGTCTGGAGCCGAGTGAGACGCTCGCGCTGATCGAGGACTGCGCGCGTCTCGCCACAGAGGCGGCTTCGCAGGTTGACGGCCGCGTGCGCGCGGCGCTCGAGCCACTGCCAGATCTGCCGGGACAGCTCCCACTGGCCGCGACTCAAGCGTGACTCCGCCCACGGCGGACGGCGCTGCGGACCGAGCAGACCAGATGAGTGAACCCATGCCCGAAGCGGCGCCCGCGTTCCCTGACGACCTGCGCGTGCGGGTCGACGCATACCTGGAGAGGCTGCGCTTCTCGACCGATCCCGGCATCGCCGGACTCGAGGAGGCGATGCGCTACTCGCTGCTGGCCGGCGGCAAGCGCATCCGGCCCGTGCTGGCGCTGGCCACCGCGTCCGCGATCGGCATGGCGCCCGAGGAGCTGTTGCCGCTGGCCGCCGCTCTCGAGCTGATTCACACGTACTCGCTGATCCACGACGACCTGCCGGCGATGGACGACGATGAGTTGCGCCGCGGGCGTCCGACCTGCCACGTCGCCTACGGCGAGGACACGGCGATCCTCGCCGGCGACGGACTCTACGCCGAGGCCTTCCTGCACCTACTGACCCTACAGCGGGGCGAGCCGGCCAACATCATGCGCGCGGCCGCCGAGCTCGCGGCCGCCACGGGCGTCAACGGCATGGTCGGCGGCCAGTTCCTCGACGTTGCCGCCTCGGCGCCCGCTGGCGCCGAGGGTCTCAGGCACGTGCACGAGCTGAAGACGGGACGCCTGATCCGTGCCAGCGTCGAATGCGTGCTCCTGATCGAGGGTAGGCAGGGACCTGCGACAATCGAACAGTTCGAAAACTTTGCAGGCGAGCTCGGCGTGCTGTTCCAGATCGTCGATGACATCCTCGATGTCACCGGGTCGGACGAGGCACTCGGCAAGCCAAGCGGCAGCGATGAACGGCTGGGCAAGCGCACGTACGTGACCGAGTTCGGGCTCGACGGCGCCAGAGGGCTCGCGCAGGACGCTCATCGCAAGGCCAGCGAGGCGCTCGCCAACGCCGGACGGGCGGGATCCCATTCGGCCCAACTCCAGCAGATAACCGACTTCATCGCGCGCCGTAGCTTCTAATCTGGCTTGGAACAGATGTCCGAACTGCTCAACAAGATCGAAAAACCCCAGGACCTCCACGGCCTGTCCGAGGATGAGCTGGTGCAGGTCGCCGACGAGGTGCGCAGCTACATCATCGACACGGTCGGTGAGATCGGCGGCCACTTCGGCGCCAACCTCGGCTCGGTCGAGATCGCTGTCGCGCTGCACTCGCTGCTGGACTCCCCGCGCGACAAGATCCTCTGGGACGTCGGCCACCAGGCCTACCCGCACAAGATCCTCACCGGCCGCCGCGACCAGCTGCCGACGATCCGCAAGTACGAGGGACTCGCCCCGTTCTGCTCGATCTTCGAGTCCGAGCACGACATCATGGGCGCCGGCCACGCCTCGACCGCGATCGGCTACGGCGTCGGTCTGAAGGAGGCGATGCGTCGCGGCCACGGCCCGGACGGCAACGTGGTCGCCGTGGTAGGTGACGGCGCGATGACCGGGGGTGTCGCCTTCGAGGCCGTCACCCAGGCCGGCGGCCTGGGCACGCCGATCGTTGTGCTGCTCAACGACAACGGCATGTCGATCGCGCCGAACGTCGGCGCGCTCTCGCGCTACTTCAACCGCGTACGCCTGAACCCGAAGCTCTGGCACGCGCGTGAGGACGTCGAGACCGGGCTCACCAAGCTGCCGGCCCTGGGCCACACATTCGAGCGCTTCGGCCCGCACGTGAAGGAGTCGCTGAAGGCGTTCTGGTCGCCCGGCCTCTGGTGGGAGGAGCTCGACTGGGCCTACGTCGGTGTCGTCGACGGTCACGACGTGCGCGCCGTACGCCGAGCGCTGCGCGAGGCGTTGGCCGCGCAGCGGCCCGTGGTAGTCCACTGCGCGACGGTCAAGGGCAAGGGCTTCGCGCCAGCCGAGGACGGCGGCCTGGAGGGCATGGAGAAGTGGCATGCCGCCAAGCCGAAGTCGATCGCCAACGGGGCTCCTGCTCCTGCCGCCGCCGCTCCCGCTGGAGCGGCGGCCCCCGCACCTCAGTACACGCAGGTCTTCGGTGAAGCGCTCGTACGCGAGGCGCGACGCGATGACCGCGTGCTCGGCATCACCGCGGCGATGAACTCGGGAACCGGCCTGAACCTGTTGCAGCACGAACTGCCGGATCGCTACTTCGATGTCGGTATCGCCGAGCAGCAGGCGGTGCTGCTCGCCTCCGGCCTGGCGCTGCAGGGCTGCAGGCCCGTCGTTGCGATCTACTCGACGTTCCTGCAGCGCGCCTACGACCAGATCGTCCACGACGTCTGCCTGCAGAAGCTCAACGTCACCTTCGCGATGGACCGCGCCGGCCTCGTCGGCGACGACGGCCCGACCCACCACGGCGTCTTTGACATCGCCTATCTGCGGTGCCTGCCGAACATCGTGCTGATGGCCCCGCGCGATGAGGCGATGCTCGTGCACATGCTGCGCACCGCTTTGACCTATGACGATGGCCCGGTCGCGTTGCGCTACCCGCGTGGTGAGGCGATCGGCGTGCCGCTTCCCGCCGAGCCCTCCGTGATCCCCGTCGGAACCGGCGAGATCCTGCGCGACGCCTCTGCCGGTGAGGGCGGCCCGCGCGTCGCGCTGCTCGGCTACGGCAGCGGTGTCGGCAAGGCGCTCGGCGCCGCCGACCTGCTGGCGGAGCACGGGATCGCCGTTACGGTCGCCGATGCACGCTTTGCCAAGCCGATCGACGCCGGTCTCGTGGCGCAACTTGCCGCGGAGCACGAGCTGCTGGTGACCGTCGAGGAGGGTGTGCTCAGCGGCGGCTTCGGCTCCGCCGTGTGGGAGACGCTCTCCGACGCCGGTATCACCTCGCGCATCCTGCGGGTCGGCCTCCCCGACAGGTTCGTAACGCACGGCGCGCCCAAGCTGCTGCACGCCGAGGTGGAGTTCACCCCCGAGCGGATCGCCGAGCGCGTGCTCACCGCCGTGGGCGAGCGCCACACGGTTGCCTAGCTCCAAGTCGCGGCTGGACGTGCTGCTGGTCGAGCGCGGCCTGTTCGAGACGCGCGCGCGAGCGGCGGCGGCGGTCCTGGCGGGGGAGGTGCTGCGGTTGCCCGACCGGCGGCGGCTCGACAAGCCGGGTCAGATGGTTTTCGATGATGTCGAACTCGAGGTCGCCACGCGGTTGCGGTACGTGTCACGCGGCGGGGTCAAGCTCGCCAACGCGCTCGATGAGTTCGAGCTCGAGGTCGCAGGCGTTTCGGCACTTGACGTGGGTGCGTCGACCGGCGGATTCACCGACTGCCTGTTGCAGCGCGGCGCCGCTCACGTGGTCGCCCTGGACGTCGCCTACGGCGAGCTCGCCTGGAAGCTGCGCCAGGACGAGCGAGTGACCGTGATTGAAAGGCACAATGCACGCGCCCTGCAACGGGCCGAGCTCCCGTACGCTCCCGGTTTGATCGTCATGGATCTCTCGTTCATATCGCTGACGAAGGTGCTTCCGGCGGTGCTCGCATGCGCCGCCGCCCGCTACGACTGCCTGGCGATGATCAAGCCGCAGTTCGAGGTCGGGCGCGAGCGCGTGGGCAAGGGCGGGGTGGTGCGCGATCCCGGCTTGCGTCGTGACGCATTGCTGGCTGTCGGCCGGTCCTGTCGCGACCTCGGCGCGTCGGTCATGGGCTACGCCAGCTCTGGCCTGCCCGGGCCGAAGGGCAACCTCGAGACCTTCGTGTGGCTGGCAGAGCGGTCGCGTCCCGGGGCGGTCGCTGATCTGGAGGCGGCGGCCGCCGCCGCCGAGCCGACGGCGGTGGAACCTTGAGCGGGCTGGTTGCGTCGGTGGTCACACACCGGCGCCCGGAGGAGACCGGTCCGGCGGTCGTGGAGCTCATTGCGGTCGCGGGGACGGCCGGCGCGAGACTGATATTCGATCCGGCTGAAGCCGCCAAGCATGGACTCGAGCCGTCCGAGGCCGTCGAGGTTCTGGCCGAGGACGAGCGGCCTGCCGTGGACCTCTGCTTCGCGCTCGGTGGTGACGGCACGATTCTGCGTGGGCTGCGGCGCTACGGCGGAACGGGCGTGCCCGTCTTCGGTGTGAACTTCGGCGAGGTCGGCTTCCTCGCGACGGTTGAGCGCGAGCAGGCGCGATCCGCCTTCGAGCAGGCCTTTGCCCGTGAATTCGACGTGCTCGCCCTGCCCGGAATCGCCGTGCATGTGGGGGGGAAGGACTGGATCGCGATCAACGACGTCTCGGTCGAGCGCAAGCACGGCCAGCGCGTGGCCAACCTCGCCTACTCGGTGGGAGAGGATGAGATCGGCAGCGTCCGCTGCGACGGGCTGGTCGTCGCCACACCGGCGGGTTCCACCGGCTACAACCTCGCCAACGGCGGCCCGGTCATGGCCTGGGGCGTGGAGGGGATGGTCGTCTCATTCATCGCCCCGCACTCGCTGACCGCACGCGCCCTGGTGGTCGCGCCGGGCGACACGCTGACGATCGAGAACGGCTCCGAGGACGAACCCGTCGACGTCGTCGTCGACGGCCGGCCGGTTGCCGTCCTGGATGCCGGCGGACGCCTCGAGACGCGCTTCGTCGGCAACCAGGGCTCGCTCGCTCAGCTCGCCGGCGTCAGCTTCTACGGGCGCCTGCACGAGAAGTTCGGGCGCCTGGCGACGCTCCGCTGAGCTGAACGTTCTCCCCGTCGTAGGTTCGTCATCGCGGACCGGAGGGAGTGAGAAAGCGCGAACGCCTGTTCGTATCGTTCCGTCCGGGGGTGGGCGTAGAACTGGGCGCGTGCTGCATGAGCTTCGCGTCGAGAACCTTCTGCTGATGGAGCGAGCCGAGCTGCGGCTGGCTCCTGGGCTCAACGTTCTGACCGGTGAAACCGGCGCTGGAAAGACCCTGCTCGCCCACGCGCTCGACCTCTTGCTGGGAGGCAAAGCCCGTGCCGGCATCGTCCGGGACGGCGCGGCTGAGGCGTACGTGGAGGGCGTATTCGAGTTGCCACCGAATTGGAATCCCACCCGCCACCCCGACCAACAGGGCGGTGGTGACGAGCGGATTCCGGCTGACGCTGAGGAACTGGTGCTCGCCCGTCGGGTCTGGCCCGACGGGCGCACCCGCGCCTATGTGTGCGGTCGCGCGGCCACGGTCGCCGATCTGCGGGAGCTCGGCAGTCGCATGTTCTCCTTCTACGGGCAGCACGAGCACCGCAAGCTGATGCTGACGACCGCCCAACTCGACGCGCTCGACTCCTTCTGCGGGGACGCGCAGGCCGCGCGGCGGGTCGCGATGGCTGCCGCGCACGAGCGGGTACGTGGGCTCGAGTCACGGATCGCCGAGCTCGACGGGCTTGTCGGCGCCCGCGAGCGCGAGCTCGACCTGATCGGGTTCGAGCTGCGTGAGATCGAGGAGGTCGACCCGAGTGTCGAGGAGGACGCCGAGCTGGTCGCCGAGCGTGACCGGCTGCGGCATCAGGAGGCGTTGCGGCTAGGCGCGTCGACCGGCGCCGACGCTCTGATCCCGGAGGACGGCGACGGCGCCGGCGCGCTGCTGACGCGCGCCGCCTCAGAGCTCGAGTCGGCCGCCATGTTCGACGGCGAGCTGGCGCCGTTCGCCCAGCGGCTATCGGCGCTGCGCTACGAGGCCGAGGACATCGCCACGGAGCTGCGCTCCTATCTGGAGCGGCTCGATGGCGAACCTGGGCGGCTGGAGGTCGTCGAGGAGCGGCTTGGGGCTTTCGCCCGGCTGTCGCGCAAACACGGCGGCGGGATCGCCGAGGTGATCGCGCACGCCGAGGCCTGCCGGGTGCGGCGCGAAGCGTTGGACGACGCCGACGTTACCTTCGAGGGCCTGTCCGCTGAGCTCGAGAGCGCGCGTGATCAACGCGAGCGCGTAGGCGCCGAGCTGTCGCGGGTGCGACATGAGGCCGCACCGCGGCTGGCAGCTGAGGTGCTAGAGCGGCTGGGTGAGTTGGCGATGGCCGACGCGCGCTTCGAGGTCGCGCTGCGCGAGCGCGACGGTGGCTACGGGCCGCGCGGGCGCGATGCGGTTGAGTTCCTGATTGCGCCCAACCAGGGCTTGCCGTTCGGGCCGTTGCGTGAGGTCGCCTCCGGCGGTGAGCTCTCGAGAGTGATGCTGGCGCTGCTGAGCGCCGCACACGGCGGGACAGCCGGCGGTGCCGGCGGCGGCAAGAAGCGCGCGAAGGGGAGCCGCGGGCCAGGGAAGGCGAGCGGCGCCATCGGTGGTGAGGGTGACGGTTCGTTGCTCGTGTTCGACGAGATCGACGCCGGCATCGGCGGGCACACCGCCCGCGCGGTCGGCTCGCATCTGCGCGAGCTGGCCGGGGGGCGCCAGATCCTGTGCATCACCCACCTGCCGCAGGTCGCGGCGATGGGCAACCGGCACTTCACGATCGTCAAGGACGGCTCGCGGGCGCCTGCTGTGACGACCGTGGCCGCGCTCGAGGGCGACGGGGTCGTCGGAGAGCTCGTGCGCATGCTGGGCGCCGACGAGGGCGACTGGGCTGCGCGCGGGCACGCACGAGAGCTCCTGAAGTCCGTCTGAAGTCGTCTGACGGGCGGTCATAGCTGCGGCACTCTCGGGGCAAGAATCCCACCAGAGCCCCGTGGTCTGGGGCGCTCTGACATCGTGCAGTGATGGATCTCACGCCGCTGTACGGGTTGCGGCTCCGCACCGACCGCTTGGAACTGCGCTGGCCCGACGAGGAAGAGATCGCTGCGCTCGGACGCTTGGCCCAAACGGGCGTACACGAACCAGCCGAAATGCCGTTCCTCGTGCCGTGGACCGATGGGATCGGCGGTCCAGGCTTCGTCGAGGAGTTCACCGACTTCCACCTCGGCCTGCGACGCGACTGGCGGCCCGATGATTGGCAGCTCGAGCTGGGCGTGTGGGCGGCGGACGAGCTGATCGGTGTCCAGGGCGTCGTCGGCCACGGTTTCGCGACCAGCCACGAGGCCAAGACCGGGTCCTGGCTCGCGCAGCGCTTTCAGGGGCGCGGCTTCGGGACCGAGATGCGAGCCGCTGTGCTCGAACTGGCCTTCCACGGCCTCGGCGCCGAAGCGGCGCTCTCATCGGCGCTCGACGGTGTCGACGCATCGCTGCGGGTGTCGCAGAAGCTCGGCTACATCGAGGACGGTCAGAGCTGGGTGGATGTTCGCGGGCAGCGGCGGCTCGACCGCAAGCTGCGGCTCACGCGCGACCGTTGGATCGACCAGGAGCGGATCTCGGTCCGGATCAGCGGGCTGGAAACGTGCATCCCGCTATTTGGGCTAGATCGTCCTCCCGAGCCCTGGGTCCCATCTTGCTGACGGGACTGAGTTCGGTACCGCGGCCGCTACTCTGATCAAGGGCGCCGCAAGCAAGGGGCCCGTCCGAAAATGATCTGCGGTTTTGACGGCGTCTGGACCCACCCGGGTACCACCGTCTTGCGGCAGGTGCCTCGGTACCTGCCTCGCAAAACGGTCTTCCCAGGCACGCCCAGCCACTCGCCAAGTCCCACAGCTGATTTCCGACGGACCCGAGGGCCACAGGCGTGCGTCCGCCCCGGACGGTACCTTCGAGATCGGTAAGTACGGGAGCAAGGATCAAGCATGAGCCAGGCCGAGACGCGATTCATCTTCATCACAGGGGGTGTGGTGTCCTCGCTGGGTAAGGGAATCGCAGCCGCCTCAATTGGGCGTTTGCTGCGCTCACGAGGCCTTTCGGTCCAGATCCAGAAGTTCGACCCGTACATCAACGTCGATCCCGGCACGATGTCGCCGTACCAGCACGGCGAGGTGTTCGTCACCGAGGATGGCGCCGAGACCGATCTGGACCTCGGCCACTACGAGCGCTTCACCGATGCGAACGCAAGCCGTGCGTCCAATGTGACCGCCGGCGGTATCTACAACACGGTGATCCGGCGCGAGCGGCGTGGCGACTACCTCGGCGGCACCGTTCAGGTTGTCCCGCACATCACCGATGAGATCAAGCAGCGGATCCGCGTCGTCGCCGACTCCTCCGATGTGGATTTCGTGATCACCGAGATCGGCGGGACGGTCGGCGACATCGAGTCGCTGCCGTTCCTCGAGGCGATCCGCCAGTTCCCGGTCGAGGTCGGCCGGCGCCGCTGCATGTTCATCCACCTGACGCTCGTGCCCTACATCGGCCACGCCGGCGAGCTGAAGACCAAGCCGACGCAGCACTCGGTCAACGAGCTGCGCCGCATCGGCATCAATCCGGACATGGTCCTGTGCCGCTCGGAGTCCGTGCTCTCAACCGACATTCGCAAGAAGATCGCGCTCTTCGCAAGCCTGCCCGTGAACGCGGTCGTCTCCGCCTACGACGTGCCGGATGTCTACAGCTGCCCGCTCACCTTCCACGAACAGGGCGTCGACGACTTCATCCTGAAGGAGCACTTCGGCATAGACTCGCCGGCCCCCGATCTGGCGGCGTGGAAGGCATTCGTCGACCGGGCCGCAGCGCTGACCGATGAGGTGCGCATCGCCCTGGTCGGGAAGTACGTGAAGCTCGAGGACGCCTACCTCTCCGTCGCCGAGGCGCTGCGTCACAGTGGTGTTCATCATGACTGCCGGGTCAGGATCGAGTGGGTCGATTCGGAGACCGTCACCGAGCCCGAAGTCGTCGCGCTGCTGCGCAAGATGGACGGGATCCTGATCCCCGGCGGTTTCGGCGGCCGCGGGTTCGAGGGCAAGATCGCCGCCGCCAGGCTCGCGCGCGAGGCCCACATCCCGTACCTCGGGGTGTGCCTCGGGATGCACGTCGCGGTCAGCGAGTTCGCCCGCCACGTCGCCGACATGCCGGGCGCGAACTCGACCGAGATGGATCCTGAGACGCCGTTCCCGGTGATCGACCTGCTGCCGGAGCAGCGTGAGATCGCGGATATGGGCGGGACGATGCGGCTCGGCGCCGACCCGGTGAAGCTGCACCCCGGCACGCAGGCTCACGAGGCATACGGCGAGGCCGTCGTTTACGAGCGCCACCGCCACCGCTACGAGGTCAACAACCACCTGCGCAAGCAGCTCGAGGCGGCCGGCCTGGTCTTCTCGGGGACGACGCCCGACGAGCGCCTGGTCGAGATCACCGAGCTTCCGCGCGACGTTCATCCGTTCTACGTCGCGTCGCAGTTCCACCCGGAGTTCAAGTCACGGCCGGACCGGCCCTCGCCGCTGTTCAGGGAGTTCGTCGGCGCCGCCCACAGATACCACGGGCGTGAGCGGCTGGTCGAACCACTCTCGGAGGACGACGAGGTCACCGCCACACGCCTCGGGTAGTGACGGCCAGCCGATTCCACGAGCTGGCGGCCGGATGAGCGCGGTCTACGACCCGCAGCGGCAGCAACTGCACGGCACTTTCGAGGAGCTGTGCCGGATCGCCAGCCCGAGCGGCGACGAGCGCGGGATGGCCGATCGGATCACCCGTGAGCTGACTGCGTTCGGCATCGCGGTCGAGGAGGACGACGCAGGGGCGGCGGTCGGCTCCAACGCCGGCAACCTGCTGGCGCGGATCCCCGGCAGAAGCGAGCGCTCGCTCATGTTCTGCTCGCACATGGACACGGTGCCACTGACAGCTCCGGTGGAGCCGGTGCGCCGCGCGGACGGCTGGGAGAACGCCAATGAGGGGATCCTCGGGGCCGACAACAAGGCGGCCGTGGCCGCGATGCTCGTGCTCGCGCGGGTGCTCGCCTCGCGCGAGGAGAGACCAGCGATCGGGATTGAGCTGCTGTTTACGGTCGCCGAGGAGACGGGGCTGAACGGCGCCAGGGAGTTCGACGTCGGCCGCCTAACCAGCGCCTTCGGCTACGTCTTCGACCATGCCTCGCCGATCGGCGAGATCATCGTCGCCTCTCCGACGCACATGCACATCGGCGCCGAGATCCGCGGCAAGGCCGCTCACGCCGGGTTGCATCCCGAGAACGGCGTGAGCGCAATCCTGCCCGCTGCCCGCGCGATCGCGAACATGCCGCAGGGGCGCTTCGATGCGGAGACGACGGCCAACGTCGGCATGGTCGCCGGCGGAACGGCGACCAACGTCGTGCCGGACCGCTGCACGATCAAAGCCGAGGTACGCGCGGTCCAGCAGGAGCAGGTTGATCGCTACGTCACCCAGGCGATCGACGCGCTTCAGGACGCTGCCGACAGCGCTGGCTGCGACCTCGACCTGAAGCTTCAGCAGCTGTTCAGCGGCTATCGCAGCGGCAGCCGCGAGGCGCCCGTCGCGCTCGCCGCCAGGGCGCTGCGTCGCCTCGGATACGAGCCCGGTTACCGGTCGAGCGGGGGCGGCTCGGATGCCAACGCCTTCCGCCGCAGCGGCTTCGCCTGCACCAATATCGCCAACGGGACCGAACGCGCTCACGAGCGAACCGAACGCGTCAGCTTCGTCGCCCTCGAGGCGAACCTGGAGCTGATGCTGGCGCTCATCGATGAAGGTGCTGTCTGAGGGCTTTCGGGTAGCCCGGCAGCTCAACCATGATTCAGGAGGCGGTTTGATCCAGTTCGAGACAGAGTCCTCGGAGGTCGCGTGGCAGGGGCGGCTGCTCGAGGCGGGCAGCGAGACCTACATCTTCAGTGACGGCAGCCGCCATGTGCACGACAAGATCTGGCACCCGGGGGCCGTCACGATCGTGCCCTACGACGACACCCATGTCTGGCTGGTCCGTCAGCCGCGCCCGGCCTCCGGCCAGCAGGCGTGCCTGGAGATTCCGGCAGGCAAGCGCGACCGCGACGACGAGCCGCTGCTGGACCTGGCAAAGCGCGAGCTCGTCGAGGAGATCGGCAAGGAGGCGTCGGACTGGCGCGTCGTCAAACCGTTCTACCCGACACCCGGCTTCTGCGATGAGCACATCATGCTGTTCGCCGCGACGGGCCTCTCCGACGCGCACGGCGGTCCCGCTCCCGATGAGGAGGAGTACATCGACGTGGTGCCCTGGCCGCTCAGGGAGATCGGCGCGGCGATTGAGGAGACAAACGACGGCAAGACGCTGATCGGGCTGCTCTGGCTCGCCCGAGAACTGCGGCTCTACTGACCCCGGAACGCTCCCGAATTTCCGACTCGCTACGCCGGTTCGTGATCGTCACGGAGGAGTGGCGGCAGATGGGGCGAATTCCAGTGCCATGGCCACGGTTGCCGCCGGTCCTGTGCAACGCCTGAGCGAACTCACGCTCGACTTCTGCGCATACCTCGAGCTCGAACGCGGGCTCGCGCGCAACACGCTCGAGGCGTATCGCTCCGACCTGCAGCAGCTGGGCGAGTTCCTCGGCCGTCACGGGGTGGACCCGCTCGAAGTCGATGGGCCGTTGCTCTCGCAGTTCGTCAGCGAGCTTGCGCAGGGGCGCGACGATCGCCGTCCAGCCGCCGCCTCGACCTTGCAGCGCAAGGTCGCATGTCTGCGGTCCTTCTATCGTCACCTTCGCCGGGAGGGGCTGCTCGAGACCGATCCGACGGCTGAGCTCCGCCCGCCGCGCTCGCGTGCACGACTGCCCCGAGTGCTCAGCCGTGACCAGGTCAACAGCCTGCTCGAACAGCCCAAGGGCACGAGCCATGCAGCCATGCGGGACCGCGCACTGCTCGAGACGATGTACGCCTGTGGCCTGCGCGCCTCCGAGGCGATCACGCTGAAGTTGGCCGAACTGGACCTGGAGGCGGGCGTGCTGATCGCCCACGGAAAGGGCTCCAAGGAGCGGATCGTGCCGATCGGAAGCAAGGCACGGGACACGCTGCGCCTGTATCTGGACAGGGCGCGTCCGGCGCTGATCGGTCTGCACGACGAGCCGCACGTGTTCGTGAATCTGCGCGGACAGGCTCTGTCTCGGCAGGGCCTCTACAAGATTGTGCAGCGCCACGCACGCAGCGCCGGCCTCGACTCGCGGATGAGCCCGCACACGCTGCGCCATACATTCGCCACGCATCTGCTTGCCGGCGGCTGCGATCTGCGCTCGCTGCAGGAGATGCTCGGCCACGCCGACATCGGCACCACCCAGATCTACACCCATCTGTCTGCCGAACGGCTGCGCGACGTCTACTTCGAGGCACACCCACGCGCGAAGCTGAGCGTCACCGCGCACGAGTAGGGCCGCTGTCGGCGCGGTGACTTCGTGGGCGCGCTGCCTATGATCGAGTTCGCATGCCCGAGTTACCCGAGGTGGAGACCATCAGGCGCCAGCTGGCGCCGCACCTCGAGGGGCGGACCTTCGAGTCAGTCGAGATCCACGACCACCGCTGGACGCTGCCTGCGCCGCCTGAACTGATCGCCGCAGAACTCACCGGGGCGCACGTCGAGGCACTCGGCCGGCTGGGGAAGTACATGATCTGGGAACTCGACGGCGACCGCAGCCTGCTCGTTCACCTGCGGATGACCGGCTCGCTGCTGATGGACGCTGACCCGGAGTCTCCGCATACCCGCGCGCGTTTCGAGCTGAGCGACGGGCACGTGCTCACCTACGTCGACCCGCGCCGCTTCGGCACCGCGCACCTGATGCCCTCAGCGGCCGCACGCGATGCCTACCTCGGGGCGCGCCTCGGAGCCGAGCCCTTCACCCCGGAATTCACCGCGGCGTATCTGCGTGACCAGGCTCGCGGCCGCTCGGCGCCGGTGAAGGCGTTCATCCTCGACCAGCGCCGGATCGCGGGCGTCGGGAACATCTACGCGGATGAGGCTCTGCATCGCGCCCGGGTGCACCCACTGCGCCCGGCGGGCGTCCTCACGTTGGCGCAGTGGTCAGCTGTCCAGGTGGCGATCGAGGAGGCGCTCGCCGCCGGCATCGACGCCAAGGGTGCTTCGATCGATGACTTCCGACACGTCGACGGGGCCCGCGGCAGCTTCCAGGATCGCTTCCTCGTTCACACCCGTGCCGGCGAGCCGTGCCCAACCTGCGGCGCGGCGATCCGCAAAATGGTCGTCGGTGGCCGCGGAACCTACCTCTGCGAGCACTGCCAGCCGAAGCCGCGTAAGCGGCGCGCCTCAGCCTGAGCCGTTACTGATGAGGACAGAGCGACGGGGTGTCGTTGTTCGAGGTCTGTCCCTTCGCAACGTCTGCCAGGGCCGTGACCGCCAGCCCCGACGCTGCTTCAAAGTTCAGCAGTTGGCCGGCCTTTGCGGCCGCGATGATCAGGGCGATCGCGTCGCGCGCGCGCTTCTCCTCGGAGATCACATACGGGGTGTCGGAGAGCAGATCAGCGCACTTTTCACCGAGGTCTCGTGCCGTCGCGATCCGATGGATCGTTGATTCGGCGCGGTAATACTGCGCCACCTGACCGTAGAACTGCTCATACGGAGGGAGTAGGCACGTGAGCCGCGCAGCCACCGATTTGTACGCGACACAGTCCGCCTCGTAGCTCTTCATGACCGCGCCGAACTTCGACATCTGGAGCTGCGAGACGCAATCCGCGCGTTCCTCGGTGAGCAGCTGGGTCGCCATCTGAATCTGCTCGCAGGCCCAGATGGCGGCATTCAGGCCCTTGGCCGTCCTCAGGTTGTCGGATTTCAGCTTGTCTCGTGTGGAGACCAGCTGCTGGTACTCAAACGCGGTCAGAGAGCCACCGCCGGCCGCGGCGGCGACTCCAGTGCAGAGTGCGAGCGTGACGCCGAGGATCGCGAGGAGGCTCAATCTGCGCATGCTCTCCCACATCGGCACCCACTGAGTGTCACATAGCGATGCAGCGCCTGCGCGGACGTTTGTCCGGTTCACACGTGCGGGCAGAGCGCGAGCGAGCTGGGCCCCGGCCTGATCGCCCTCACCGCCGCTTCGATTTGACCTGAGAGCGTCTGCAGTGCCTGTGGGTTCTGGCTCTTGAGCGCCTGCACTGCGGCCTTGAGGTCGCCCGCCAACCGGCCCTCCGCCGCGATGTTGTCCGGCGAGTCGCCGATCACCGCCACGCAGGTGCTGTTGAAGCCCCGCGCCCTGGCGAGCCGATCGACGTAGGACTCGGCCCGGTAGAAGGTCTCAGCGTCCGTGTAGTAGCTCTGCACGGCCGGTACCAGGCAGGTCAGGATCGCCGCCTCAGTGGGCGGGTCGATGCCGCAATGCGTCGCGCGGGCATTCAGCTTCGCGTCATCGCCGCCCAGTCTGATCAGGTCCAGGCAACCGTTGCGCACCGCGGTGATCAGCCTGCTGACGTCGCGCATGTGCGTGCACACCTGGTCGGCCCTCTGGATCCGGCGCGCGTCCGAGGACTCCAGCGACCTGATCCGTCTCTGTGCCAGCTGGAGCTGCTGATATTCGGACTTGGTCAGGACTCTGGCCGAGTGGGCTGATGCCGTGCTCACGGCACTCAGCGCGACGATCGCGCAGGCCAGCACTGTGCTCAGAAGTCGGACTGTTCGCATGGAACGGACGCTACCCTCGTTTCCTGAGCGGAAAGCTAAGTGCCCTATGAGCCTCAGGCCGCCAGGAGCTCGGCCAGGCGCCCGGCGCGATCGGCCGCGAGCAGCTGATCGAAGCCGCCGATCGATTCGTCGCCGACCACGATCTGGGGGAACGTGACCATGCCGGTGATCTCGTGCAGGTTGTTGCGGGCGTCCGCGTCGCGTGCGAGATTGATCTCCTCATAGGAGACGCCGCGCTTGTCCAGAAGCGCCTTGGCGCTGCGGCAATAGGGACAGAAGTCGGTGGTGTACAGCGTGACGGGCTTCATGACTTCAAAAAGGATAGCTCCCCGATACGAGGTGGCGGTATGCCCGGCTCGCTGAAGACGGATGCGATCGTGCTGCGCTCGATCCGCTACGGCGAGGCCGACCGGATCCTGCACCTCTACACGGTCGAGCACGGGCGGCTGGGGGCGATAGCCAAGGGCGCGCGACGTTCTCGCAGCCGTTTCGGTGCGCGGCTCGAGCCGTTCTTTCAGATCAGGGTCGTGTTGCACGAGGGACGCGGCGATCTGTACACCGTCACCGCCGTCGACACGATCGAGGCGCATGCCGCGCTGCGGGACAGCGCCGGGGCGCTCGACGCGGCCGCGCGCGCCTGCGACGCCGTCGCCCGGCTATTTGAGACCGATGAGCCGCACCCGGAGGTGTTCGCGTTGCTGGCCAACCAGCTGTCGCTGCTGGATTTGGATCCCGCCCGCCCAGCAGCCGCGCGAGCGGGCAACGGGCTGGCGTTCCGCCTCAAGCTGCTGCTGGCAGCCGGGATCGTGCCGCAGCTCGGCTCGTGCGCGAACTGTGGCGAGCGTGATCACCTGACCGGCTTCTCGGCGGCTGCCGGGGGTGTGGTCTGCAGCTCCTGCGAGTCGGCCTCGTTCCCGCTGGGGGAGGAGGCCTACGAGTTCATGGTGGCCGCGCTCGGGCGACCACTGGCCGACGCGCCGGAGGCCTCCCCGCGGGCGCTGCAGATGGCCGAGCGTGCGATCCGCGAGACCGCCGAGCACCACGCACAGGTCCGTTTGCGGCCGATGACGGCCGCCCCCGCGCGTTTGTGAGAACTTGCTGGGCTCGTCCATGGTGCCTGGCAGAATGGGTATGTGAACAGGGTCTACGAGCATCCCGGCGGAGCGGTCGCCGAAGCATTCGCCGAGCGCATCAGATCGCGTGAGGAGGGCGATCTTTCGCCGCTCGCGACGCGCTCATACCCGGCTGTACGTGAGTTCGAGGAACCCGACTGCGGGCTGCGCACGCCGTTCCAGCGTGACCGCGACCGGATCGTTCACTGCAAGGCCTTCAGGCGCCTCAAACACAAGACGCAGGTCTTCGTCCTGCCGAGCGGCGACCACTATCGCACGCGCCTCACGCACACGCTCGAGGTGACGCAGATCTCGCGGACGGTCGCGCGCGCGCTCGCACTCAACGAGGATCTCACGGAGGCGATCGGGCTCGGACATGACATCGGGCACCCGCCCTTCGGCCACATCGGGGAGGAGGTGCTCGATGATTGCCTCGGTGAGCGCTTCGGTGAGCGCTTCTGGCACAACGAGCATTCGCTGCGCGTCGTCGAGGTACTCGAGCGGGACGGTCGTGGCCTCAACCTGACCGAGGCGGTCCGTGACGGCATCGCCGGGCACTCGTGGCGGGCCGAGCAGCCGCGCACGCTCGAGGGCCACATCATCCGTTTCGTCGACCGGATCGCCTACATCAACCATGACATCGACGACGCCGTGCGCGCCGGCGTGCTCGATGCCGCCGAGCTTCCTGACGCTCCGATCGAGCTCCTCGGTGGCTCGGGCTCGCAGCGGATCGACACGCTGGTCCACGACCTCGTGGAGCAGTCTGCGCTGACGGGAGCGATCATGCAGAGCGAACCGGTGGGTGAGGCGATGTCGGCGCTGCGCGACTTCATGTTCGCGCATGTCTATCTCGGCCCGCAGGTCACACATGAGCGCCAGCGGATCAAGATCGCCGTGCGCTCGCTCTTCAACCACTTCTGCGATCACCCCGAGGAGATTCCCGACTCGATCCCCGACGGACCGCTCTCACGCAGGGTCACCGACCACATCGCGGGAATGACCGATCGTTTCGCCGTGGCGTTGTTCGAGGCGCTGGCGGTTCCGACGGCGTTCACGCCGTGAGCCGCTACACGGCCGATTCCCGCGACCGCGTGCGCGACTCGGTCGACATGCTCGCGTTGGTCGGGTCGAAGGTCGAGCTCACCCGCCGCGGCCAGGACAGCTACTTCGGCTGCTGTCCATTCCACGATGAGCGCACGGCCTCGTTCCATGTACGGCCCGATGAGAAGCACTACCACTGCTTTGGCTGCTCTGAGTCCGGGGACCCCTTCACCTTCGTGATGCTGACCGAGGGGCTGGACTTCAAGGGCGCGCTCGAGTCTCTGGCCGACCGCTTCGGCGTGAAGCTCGAAACCGAGGACGAATCTCCCGAGGCGGCCTCACGTCGTCAGCGCCGCGAGCGGCTCTACTCGCTGCTCGACCGCGCCGCGACCTTCTACGAGCGCTACCTCTGGGAGGCGCAGGAGGCCGCGCCCGCACGTGAATACCTGCGCGAGCGCGGGTTCAGCGAGGAGATCGTGCGCGAGTTCAGGGTCGGCTACGCGCCGCAGTCGTGGGACAGGCTGGTGGGCGCGTCGCGGAAGGCCGGGTTCGGCGCGGAGGAGCTGCTCGCCGCCGACCTTGGGCGTCGGAAGAAGGCGCGCCCGGATGAGCTCATCGACCGCTTCCGCGGGCGGTTGATGTTCCCGACCGCAGACGCGCGCGGCCGTGTTCGCGGTTTCGGCGCGCGCACGATGGGCAACGATGACGGGCCGAAGTACCTGAACACCTCAGAGGGCGAGGCCTACCGCAAACGCGAGGTGCTCTACGGCATCGCCCAGGCCCGCGAGGAGGCCGCCAGGGAGGGGCGGATGATCCTCTGCGAGGGCTACACCGACGTGCTCGCCCTGCACCAGGCGGGGGTGCTGAACGCCGTCGGGATCATGGGTACGTCGCTCACCGACGAGCAGGTCGCCGAGCTCGTGCGCGTGGTGGGGGTGCTCGAACTGTGCCTCGACGCAGACAACGCCGGCCAGCGCGCGATGGAGCGCGCAGCGAAGGTCTGCGCTGACTCAGGGCTACAGCTTCGCGTGGTGCCGCTGCCCGTGGGCGCCGACCCGGGCGAGCTGATCGCCCAGGAGGGCGCAGACGCGCTGCGCAAACGGATTGCCGCCTCGGTGCCGTACGTGGTCTTCCAGGTCGGACGTGTGCTCGAAGCCGCCGACCTCGGCGGCGCCGAGGGCAAGGACCGCGCGATCGTCGACCTGCGACCGGTCCTTGCCGGCGTGCCGGCGAGCGTGCTGCGTGATGAGCTCGTCCGCAACGCCGCCGGGGCGCTGGGGATCCCCGAGGCGCGGCTCGTGTCGCTGCTCGGCCAGGCACCGGCGGCCGCGTCGCCCGTGCGGGTGCCGCCGTCGGAGCCGGGGGGCCGAGACGACCATGCGGATCAGTGGCGCGACCGCCCGCCCGTGGTGAACGCGCCGCGGCGACAGCGCCCCGAGCCGGAGCGGTCGTTCCTTGCGATGTGCCTCGCGTCACCCGATCTAGGCGCGGCCGCGCTAGCCCGCATCGACCCGGACGCGCTGCTGCTCGATGACGTCCTGCGCCGGGCGGCACGCTTTCTGAGCGCGCACCTTCCGGGTGAGCTCCCCGACCCGCCGGGCGAGGACCCCGAGCTGATCTTGGTGGTTGACGACCTGCGCAGCCGCGCCGGCCGCGGCCGCGAGGTGACCGTCGACGAGCTCGAGCACGCCCGCCTCGTGCTCGAGCGCGATCGCCTGCGGCGTGAGATCCGCTTCATGCGCGAGCACGGAGGCGGGGGCGGAGCGCTGGCTCGGCTCTCAGCCGAGCAGCAGGCGGTCCTGACCACGATCAGGACCGTGGTGACCAGGCTCGAACGCCCGGTTTAGTCTCTGGCTGCGGCGGGAAAGTGCGTGCTTCCTCGTGCTAGCTGACGCACTCTGGTAGACAGCGGGCCGCCGCAGGGATCGCTACATTAGGCCTGTCGCGCCAGCACACCCTGGTTCCATAAAATGGTGTGTCAATACACTGGGGAGTAGCTCAATGGCAGAGCATTCGACTGTTAATCGAAGGGTTGTGGGTTCGAGTCCCACCTCCCCAGCTTCTTCTGACGGTCGGGCGAGCTTGCCCGACCGTTTCTGTTGTTGCGCTACCGCGTGAGCACGGTCAGCTTCTGCTCGCTACCTGGACTTCCGACGTAGTAGCCGGGCCCGTCGGGGCCGGTCTGGTAGTCGGAATATGGCGCTTCGTACTGGGCCCCGGTAGACGGATCTTCGACCAGGTCGGTGCCGTTGAGTGCCTGGTCGAAGCCGGCGACCTGCTGCGCGAAGCCCGCCTGCTGCTCCTGTGCCTGCTGGATCTGCGCGAGATCGCCGGAGAAACTGTGTTGGATGCTGAGCGCCGCCCACATCAGGCCGCCGTTCAGTGAGTTCCAGAGATCGGGCGTCGTCAGCGCGAACCTCACGACCCCGCTGATGGCTCCGCTCCCGACGCTGCTTATCGCCCGAGCCTCTCCGTGGATCGCCTTCGATCCGACATGGCCGAGGAAGTAGTAGAAGACCTCCTGCTCGGTGCCGCCGTTGGAAGCGATCTGCGTCGGGCCTGATTCGGTCAGCAGCAGCTTGTCGACCGTGACACCGGCCTCCTTCATGCTGTAGCTCAGCAGCGACTGGTTGTCGGTTACGCCGGAGGAGCTCTCGAGAAGCGGGCCAACGAATAGGTAGTTCGCTGAGGCATTGGCCCCGTCGTGCAGGAACAGCAGGTCACTTCGCTCGATCACGCCCCAGCCGGCCGGCATCACATACGCGAACTGCGAATCCCTGAAGAAACGGAATAGCGTCCCGCGCGCCGGCGCGTAGCAGCCGCCGATGCTTGCGAGCTCGTTGCGCTCAGGACCGACCTGGCTGGTGGGGGCGAAATAGCCGCTCACGATCCCGAGCTCGGAGTGTCCGTTGGCCGACACGCCGATCACCCGGACCGAAGCCTTGCCACTCACTGCCACGCTTCCAACGCGGCCGGTGGCGGTGGCGGTCGTACCGCCGGTCACATGGAAGGCGAGCGTGGTGCTGCCGGTCGATGTGATCTTTGCCAGGTATGCGAGAACCTTCGTGAAGAATCCGCGGACCGACTGTCCGCGTGTGACGTATGCGGTCTGTATGAACCCGTTTGTTTGGCCCGTGTAATCCTTGGCGACCGTGATCAGTCCGCCGGTGCTTTGGAGGTTCCAGCCCCGCGGAACGCCGACGCGGAAGCCGTCGTAGCCGTCGGTGACGACCGGATCGGAGCAGCTACCGCTCGCGACGGTGGCCTTCGGTGCCGTTGGCCCGGACGCCATTGCGCTGGTCGTACCGACCGCACCGGTGATCAGCGCTGCGGTTGCGAGCGCCGGCACGATCACGCGTGCACGCAGGCCGTCGCGCGCAACCCGGCCTGCCGAATCCCCCCGATCAGCCATGGCCCGGATCCTACAGGGGGCCTAGTGAGGCGCAGGAATTCAGGTGGCAGCTAGTGCGCGAGGTCCTCGATCAGCTCTGCGGCCCTTGTGGGGCCGTCATTCGCGGCGGCCCAGTCGGCCAGCTCGCGCGTGCTCGCCGACAGCCCCGCGTGGTTGCGGAGCGCGCGCTCGGCAGCCAGCCGCAGGGTGGCGGCAGAGACGAACCTCCACGGCAGGCGGACTCCCAGCCCTGCCCAGTCGAGCCGGGCGGCGTTCTCGGCCATGTCACCGCTGTGGGCCACCGCCAGGACAGGGACGCCGCGTTCCAGCGCGCGGACGACAGTGCCGTGGCCCGCGTGGCAGATGACCAGGGCCGCGTCATCCATTGCGTCCGCATAGGACATCCAGTTGACCAGTCGTGCCCGTGGCCCGGCCCTGATCGGCCTGTGCGCGGGGCGGCGGTCGAGCGACGCGAGCACCCTCACGTCCAATCCGGCCAGCCCCTCGAGCGCGGCCCGCACGAGCCGTTGCCTCGGATCGTGCGAGGTTGAGGGCGCGACGACGACCAATGGCTGATCGCCAAGTGGCGTCGCGACTGGCTCAGCACCCGGCGGCTCCCAGAGCATCGGCCCAACGACGTGAACGGCCGGTGGCCAGTCGCGCGGGTACTCGAGTTGCGGGAAGCTGGCGACCAGGCACAGAATCGGGCTGAGCCCGCCGTGCAGGCGCTCGGTTGGGCCCAGTCCCAGGCGCCGGCGCGTCTCGTTCAGCTCGTCACGGCCCTGCCGCAGGCCCTGCTCGAGTGGCCGCTCGAACATCGACCAGAAGGCCTGACCGGCACGCGTCCCCGGAAGCCGCGCCCCGATCGAATAGGGGGGGAAGCCGGGGGCTGTGACCGGGTAGAGGTGGGGGATCAGGGTCGCCGTCGGGATGCCCTCGAGCTCGGCCCCCAGCGCCGGCGCCAGTGTGAGGATGTCATGCACCACGAGGTCGGATCGCCGCGCGGCGATCGCCTCACGCGTGGGTACGGTCGCGCGCACGACCGCCTCGTATGGCCTGAGCGGTCGCTCCTGAGTGGGGAAGACCGGGTACTCGGGCGCGGCGACGAACTCCATACCTGCCGCCACGACGTGTGGCCGCCAGCGCTCCCAGGTCTCGTAGGTGACCTCGTGGCCGCGTCGCACCAGCCGCGCCCCGAGTGCCAGCATCGGGAACGCGTGGCCAGGCTGGCCGAAGGCGCCGAGGAAGATTCGGCGTCGCGAGCTCACGGCCGCGCTGCGCGGCGTCTCAGGCCGCCAGCTCCGCGAGCGTGTGCAGCTGCTCGAATTGCTGCTCGCGGGTGTGGCCGAGCGGCGAAACCAGCAACGTGCCCACCCCTGCGTCGCGATAGGCCGCCAGCCTCTCGGCGACCATCTCGCGCGGGCCGACCAGTGACACCAGGTCGATGAGCGCGTCGGGAATCGCAGCCATGGCCTGCTCGCGCTTGCCGTCGAGGTAGAGATCCTGGACCTCGGCGGCCGCCTTCTCGAACCCGTACTCGCAGACCAGCGCGTTGTAGAAGTTCTGCTTGCGCGAGCCCATCCCACCCACGTAGAGCGCAACGGCGGGGCGCATGAAGTTGCGCGCCGTCTCGAGGTCATCGCTGATGTGGACACTGACCTGTGGCGCGATCTCGAAGCCGTCGAGCGTGCGGCCGCCCGCGGCTGCTCCCTCATCCAGGCGAGCGCGGAACATGCCGACATGTTCGGGTGAGAAGAACGTCGGTAACCAGCCGTCTGCGATCTCAGCGGCGAGCGCGGTGTTGCGCGGACCGATTGCGGCCAGGTACATCGGGATCCGCTCCTGAAGCGGCGCGATCGTCAGCTTCAGCGCCTTGCCCGGCCCGTCGGGCAGCGGCAGTTGCAGCGTCTCGCCCTGATAGACCAAACGCTCACGCCGCAGCGCCATCCGCACAACATCGAAGTACTCGCGCGTGCGCTGCAGCTGCTTGCCGAAGCGCTGTCCGTGCCAGCCCTCGGAGACCTGCGGACCGGAGCTGCCGAGCCCGAGGATCATGCGCCCGCCCGAAAGCTGATCGATCGTCGCGGCCGTCATCGCCGTCATCGCGGCGCTGCGCCCGGGGATCTGGAAGACCGCGGATCCCAGCTTGATCCTCGTCGTCTGTCCGGCGAGCCAGGCGAGGATCGTGGCCGCATCGGAGCCATAGGCCTCGGCGGTCCAGACGGAGTCGTAGCCGAGCTGCTCTGCCGCCTGGACAGCGGCGAGCTGCTCGTCAGCGCCGCCCCAAAGGCCCCAGTAGCCGATGTGAAGACCGAGCTTCATCCGCACGCCAGCCTACTGAGAATCGCGGCTTGCGAAGATGGTGACCATGACCTCGAGCAATCACGACACCCTCCGTTACGGATACAAGGCCTCCGCAGAGCAGTTCCCCCCGCGTCAGCTGGTCGATTTCGGTGTCAGCGCCGAGCGCCACGGCTTCGACATCGTCGCCGTCTCCGACCATTTCCAGCCGTGGCGCCACCACGGCGGCCACGCCCCCAACTCGCTGATCTATCTGGCGGCGCTCGGCGAGCGCACCGAGCGGGTGGTACTTGCGACCAGTGTGCTCACGCCGACGCTGCGTTACCAGCCGGCCGTGATCGCCCACACGTTCGCGACGCTCGCATGCCTGAGTCCCGGCCGCGTGATCCTCGGTATCGGCACCGGTGAGGCGATGAACGAGAACCCCTCGATCGGCATCGAGTGGCCGAAGTTCAAGGAGCGCTCAGAACGCCTGGCCGAGGCGGTCGCGCTGATCCGTGAGCTGTGGACCGAGGAGCGCGTCAGCTTCGAGGGCAAGTACTACCGCACGGTCAACGCGACGATCTATGACCGGCCCGAGCAGCCGGTCCCGATCTTCATCGCCGCTGGTGGCCCCAAGGCGGCTGCGCTCGTGGGGGAGATCGGTGACGGCTTCGTCGTCACCAGCGGCAAGGGCGAGGAGCTCTACCACACGCTGCTCGGCGGCCTCCAGGAGGGCGCGGAGAAGGTTGGTCGCGACCCCGCTGCGATCGACAAGTTCATCGAGATCAAGGTCTCCTACGACCACAACGCCGACTTCGCGATGCACGCATGTGAGCCGTGGGCGGCGCTGGCGTTGACAGCGGAGGAGAAGGGCGGCACCGAGGACCCGATCGAGATGGAGAGGCTCGCCGACGGTGCGAAGGACCGCGCCCACACGCGCTTCATCGTCTCGGACGACCCCGACGAGGTCGTCGAGAAGATCGCCTTCTACGTGAACCTCGGCTTCCGCGACCTCGTATTCCACATGCCCGGCGAGGACCAGGAGCGCGCCCTCACCCAGTTCGCGCAGGACGTTCTGCCGCGGCTACGCGAGCGCTGGGGCTGAGGCAAAGCCCGGGGGTGGTCCAGCGGGACCACCCCCGGCAGTGTTTCACGTGAGATCGTCGAAGTCGCCGCGGACCCAGCGGATATAGCGCTCCGCCGAGTGCTGCACGGCTCCCGCGGCGTCGCTCTTCGGGCCACGGCCGAAGTTGTCGTAGATCCGCTCGAACCGGAGATCGGCGACGCCGGCCGCGACGCGCGCGACCACCGCGGCCGAGAGCGGGATGCGGTTCGGGTAGCTGCGCATGAAGGTCACGGTCTTCCCGTCGGGGTTGCCGTGGATCGTGTCGGAGCTCAGCAGCACGCCGCGGCCCTCGGCGCCGGCTGCCCAGTGCAGGAGCGAAGAGCCGCGGAAATGCCCACCGAGCTCGCGCAGAACAAGCCCCGGCGCGAGCTCGTGGCTGCCCCGCCAGCTGGTGATCGCCGCGTCCGGGCGCTGCACCCATTCGAGCAACGGCTCACAGACGAGGATCGGCGCTTGCTCGAGCGCGTGGCTCCAGGCGGTCTGGAGGCCGAACATGTGGGGGTGGCTCGAGGTGATCGCGAGCACCGGCCCGTGCTTGTTGATCTGATCGACCGCCGCACGATCGATGAACGGCGGTACATCCCAGAGCACGCTGCCGTGGGGCGTCACGACGAGGTGGGCCTGCTGGCCGATCGCGACGCTCGGCTCGACCGTAAGCGCGTGGAGGTCGGGTTCGAGCTTCGCAATCTTGACCTCCGCGTGCTCGACCCCGCAGGTCGCGCACATCACCACTGAGCCCGGGAGGCTCGCCGCCTCGCTCATGATGGCCTCAGACGCCGACGCCGAGCCGTTCGAGCAGCTGCTCTACGGACTTCAGCCGGGGGACGAACAGGAACGAGAAGCTTGCGGTTGAGCCCTCGACCGTCAGATACGAGCGCATCAGCACGGTCGGGTCGTTGGCATTGCCAACCGTCGCTGCACTCTGGGAGATCATGCGCCCGAGCTGATCGACCTGCACGTACGGCGGCTCGACCTCGAGCGGGATGCCGGTCATCGCGACGATCGCGTTGAGGTACGAGGCGGAGAGGATGTTGCCGACCTCCTGCAATGCTGTGAGGCCCATCTCCTCGGTGATCGCCGTCCCCAGCAATTCGCAGAGCTGCGCGGCAGCGTCCTCGGGGAAGACCAGCAACATGTTGCCCTGATCGTCGTTGATCGGCGTGTCGACGAGCGCCGAGCGATTCATCGGCTCACCGAGCTCGTCGAGCGCGCGCGCCAGCACCGTCAGCAATGCCTTCGAATAGCCGACGTCCACGGGCCGCCCGATCAGGGTGGAGAGGGCGGTCGCAGCGTGGCCGGAACCGATGTTCGCGATCTCGGCCAGCGCGCTCTGCTGCATTTCGGTGAACCGGTGGGTCGCGTCCTCGTCGCCAACCTCATGGACGCCGGTCAGCGCGCCGGGCCGCAGGATCGGCACGACCTGATCCTTGTGGTAGACGGCCCCGTCGGTGAACTCGCCGTGCGCCATCCGTGGGATCCCGACCCGGTCGGCGCTGATCTGGTTGACAAGCTCGTCGACCAGCAGCGCAAAGCGCCTGCCGGCACCCCACATGACGACCGCCGCCGGCCGCTCACCGGGCTCGAGACCGAGCCGCTCGGCCAGGTCGATCAGCTCGAGCACCTCGTCGCGGAAGCGGACGACCCTCACGTTCCCGACGTTGCGAACCTCGTGATCCCTGAGGTAGAAGGCCTGCTCCGTGGAGGACATCGGGAGCGCCCAAGTCAGTCCGCCGGCTTTGACGACAAGGAGGTGGACCTGCTCTGACACCGGTCGCCATTCCCTTCTGCGCGCTAGGCCTAGGGCAACAACTCAAATGCCGGAGGAGGGACTCGAACCCCCGACACGCGGATTATGATTCCGCTGCTCTAACCGACTGAGCTACTCCGGCTGGAGTGGTTGCCGAGTCTATAAGCTCGCGCTGCCCTGCCGCCGCGTCGCCGCCGCCGGACGCGTGAGGGCACCGATGAAAGGCTCCGCGATGCTGGCGATACCGAACTTCTCAGAGGGTCGCGACCAGGACAAGATCGCGGCGCTGGCGCGGGCGCTCACGAGCGTCGGCGGCGTTTGCCTCATCGATACCCACACCGATCCCGACCACAACCGGACCGTCTACACCCTCGCTTCGGGCGGCGCTGGCGCTGCCGCTGCGGGTGATCGCGACACGCCGAGCCTCGCGGACTCGCTCACGGCCGGCGCCGCCGAGGCGATCGAGCGGCTCGACATCGCGACCCACGACGGGTCGCACCCCCACGTGGGCATGCTCGATGTGGCACCGATCGTCTATCTGGACGAGAGCGAGCGGGGCCGCGCCTGCGCGCAGGCGCTGGTGCTCGCCGAACGCCTCGGGAGCGAGCTGCATATCCCGGTATTCCTCTACGGCGCCCTCACCGCCGGGCGGGTCACGCGAGCTGCGATTCGGCGCGGCGGGCCACGGATGCTCCAGAGCCGGATCGACGCCGGTGAGCTGCAGCCGGACTTCGGGCCGCGTAGCCTGCACCCCCGCGCCGGAGCGGTGCTGGTGAGTGCGCGCGCGCCGCTGATCGCCTTCAACGTCGAACTGGCGCGGCCGGCGACGCTCCACACCGCACAGCGGATCGCCGCCCTGATCCGCGAGGGCGGCCCGGAGGGCCTGGCCTCGGTCCGGGCGATCGGGCTCACCCTGCCGCACCGCGAGGACATCGCCCAGGTGTCGACCAACGTCGAGGATTACCGCCAGACGAACCTGGCGACGCTCGTCCATGCGATCGCAAGGCATGCGACGCCGGTGCGGGCTGAGGTGGTCGGTGTGCCACCGCGCGCCGCCTTCGACGGGTTTCCGGATGACCTTCCCGTCGCCAACCGCCGCTACCTCGAGGACGCGTTGCAAAGCGCGGCGGAAAACGCCCCGGATACCCACTAAAGTCCGTCTCAGCAATGGCCCAGACCAAGCGCAAGCGCCAGACCAAGCACCGCGGCAACGCGGGGGGCGGCATCGTCGCGCGTGGGCGCACGGGGCGCCCGCCGACCGCCGAGGAGAAGAAGCGCAGCGACCGCGACAGCCGCCGCGAGGAGCGCCTTAACCGCAAGCCGACGTGGAGGAGCGCCACGCAGCGCGCTGCGCTTGCCGGCGCGTTCATGTTCCTCTTCATCCTGTTCCTCGGGCCCAAGAGCAAGGACCGCGTCGTGGGGGCGGTGGTTTACGCGGTCATCGCGATGCTGCTCTACGTCGTGCTCGGCTTCTACCTGGAGACGTTCCTGTGGCGTCGGCGCATGGCCAAGAAGCAGGCGGCCACGACGCGACGATGATCGACGTCCGCGCTTTCACCGTCGGCCCGATCCAGGAGAACTGCTACGTCGTGCGCCGTCCGGACGCGGCGAGCGCGGTGATCGTCGACCCCGGGGAGGAGGCCCCGCGCCTGCTCCAGGCGCTGGATCTCCTGGGTATCGAGTCGGTCGAGGCGATTCTGCTGACGCACTGCCACTTCGACCACGTCGGTGCCGTCAAGGCGATTCACGATGCCACGGGGGCGCCCGTCTGGTGCCCTGAGCTGGAGACCGAGATGCTTGCCGACATCGACGCCTACACGTTGCCGGGCTTCGGCCCGTTCGAGGGTTACGAGGCGGACCACACCGTCGCCGGCGGCGAGGCGCTGGACTTCGCCGGCATGACCTTCGACGTGCGCTTCACGCCCGGTCACAGCCCTGGTCACGTCACCTTCGCGGTCCGCGACGAGCAGACGCTGCTCTCGGGGGACGTCCTCTTCGAGGGCTCGATCGGCCGCACCGACCTGCCCGGCGGCGACATGTCGACCCTGCTCGCGTCGATCGAGTCACTGCTCGAGGAGTTCTCGCCTGAGACGCGGGTGTATCCCGGTCACATGGGTGTGACGACGCTCGGTCACGAGCAGGCAACCAATCCGTTCCTCGGCGAGCTCGCGCGCCACTCGTGAGCCGCTCCGCACGGCAGGCGGCGCGACGATGATCCAGGCGCCGAAGGGAACCTATGACGTCCTGCCCCGGGACGCCGCCGGCAGGCGCGCGCTCACGAGCCAGGCCGAACGCATCCTCGGGGCCGCGGGATACGAGCGCATAGAGACCCCGGCGTTCGAATCGACAGAGCTGTTCGCGCGCGGCGTGGGTGAGGCCACGGACATCGTCCAGAAGGAGATGTACAGCTTCGACGACGGCGGCGGCCGCTCGCTGACGCTGCGGCCCGAGGGCACCGCGCCGGTCTGCCGCGCCTACATCGAGCACGGCATGCACAAGCTCCCGCAGCCGGTGAAGCTCTGGTACCTGTCGTCGTTCTTCCGCTCCGAGAACCCGCAACGGGGGCGCTACCGACAGTTCTGGCAGGTCGGCGCCGAGGTGATCGGCGCGGCCGGTCCCGAGACCGATGCCGAGCTGATCGGGCTACTTGCCGAGCTGCTCGAGGCGATGAGCGTGAGGGGGACGCGCCTGCGGCTGGCGAGCCTCGGACAGCCGGAGACCCGTGGCGCCTACCGCGAGGAGCTGACCAGCTACCTGCGTGCGCACGAGGCGGAGCTGTCCGCGGAGGTCCGCAACCGCATCGAGCTCAACCCGATGCGAGCCTTCGATGCCAGCGATCCCGGCACCCAGAGCGTCATGGCCGGTGCGCCGAAGCTGCTCGACCGCCTTGCGCCCGAGGACCACGAGCATTTCGAGCACGTCAAGCAGCTGCTCGACGCCGCCGGCATCGCCTACCAGCTCGATCCCACGCTCGTGCGCGGCCTCGACTACTACACCCGCACCCTGTTCGAGTTCTCGAGCGACGCGCTCGGCGCCCAGTCCGGTGTCGGCGGCGGGGGCCGCTACGACCGGCTGATTGAGCAGCTCGGCGGGCAGTCAACGGCGGGGATGGGCTGGGCTGCCGGCCTCGAGCGGATTCTGCTGGCCGCGCCCGAGCAGCCGAACGCACCGGACGTGGTCGACGTGCTGGTCACGGTCGCCGATCGCGAGCGCCGCGACGCCCACTCCGCCGCCTTCGTGATCGCCCGCGAGGCGCGCCGCGCCGGCCTCGCCGCACAGCTCGAGCTCACCGGCCGTTCGCTCAAGAGCGCACTCAAGCACGCAGACCGGATCGAGGCTCGCTACGTTGCCATCGTGAACGATGCCGAGCACACGAGCCTCAAGGACATGAGCAGCGGCGAGCAGAAGGAACTGGCAACCGGCGCGGCGATCGCGGCCATTCTGCGAGGGAACCGTCTCTAGTGAAGCGCGCGCCACGAGCAAACGGCTACCGCGATGCCTGGGCCGCCGAGCTAACCTCCGCGCGCACCGGTAGCACCGCCCGCGTCGCCGGCTGGGTACACCGCCGCCGCGACCACGGCGGGCTGATCTTCATCGACCTGCGCGACCGCTCCGGCCTGGTGCAGCTGGTCTTCCATCCCGAGTCCGCTGCCGAGGCGCACGCCACCGCGCACAAGCTGCGCTCCGAGGACGTCATGACCGTCTCCGGCAAGGTCGTCGCTCGCACGCCCGAGAACGTCAACCCGAACCTGGTGACCGGCGAGATCGAGCTCGACGTCGAGCAGATCGAGATCCTGTCCGACGCCGAGACGCCCCCCTTCCAGGTCGACGACGACGGTCCAGTCGATGAGAACCTGCGCCTGCGCCACCGCACCCTCGATCTGCGCCGGAACCCGTTGCGCGAGGCGCTCGAGCTGCGCCACCGCGTCATCCAGACGATGCGCAGTGTGCTCGACGAGCGCGACTTCCTTGAGATCGAGACGCCATTCCTGACGCGCTCGACCCCCGAGGGCGCCCGCGATTTCCTCGTGCCGGCGCGCACCGAGGCCGGCTCGTTCTACGCGCTGCCGCAGTCCCCGCAGCTGTTCAAGCAACTGCTGATGGTCGGCGGCCTCGAGCGCTACTACCAGATCGTCCGCTGCTTCCGCGACGAGGACTCGCGCGCCGACCGAAGCCCTGAGTTCACCCAGCTCGACATCGAGATGGCGTTCGTCGACGAGGACGACGTGTTGGAGATGATGGAGGCCGTCTACGGCGCGGTGTTCGCTTCGGAAGGCTTCGAGGTGCCGGCGGCGCCGTGGGAGCGGGTCACGTGGACCGAGGCGATGAGGCGCTGGGGCTCGGACCGCCCGGACCGGCGCTTCGGTCTCGAGCTGCACGACCTCTCCGACGCCGTGCGCGGCAGCGAGTTCCAGGTGTTCCGCGGCGCTCTGGAGCCGCAGGACAGCACTGCGCCAGCGGGCGCGGTGCTGGGAATCAACGCCGGAACCCGGGAGCTGCCCCGCTCTGATCTCGATGCGCTGACCGAGTTCGCCAAGCGTTACGGCGCCAAGGGCCTGGTCTGGGCGTTCGTGCAGGAGGACGGGTCTTTGCGGTCACCCATCGCAAAATTCCTGTCTGAAGGTGAGATTGACGCGATCAAAGCGGTGCTTTCGGCGAAGGTCGGCGACGCGCTGTTTGTGGTCGCGGACGCGGTTCCTGTCGCGCGCGCGGTGCTGGGTGCGCTGCGACTCGAGCTGGCGCGACGCTTCGCTCTGGTCGCGGATGACGCGCCGCACGACCTGCACTGGATCGTCGAGTTCCCGATGTTCGCCCCCGACGGCGAGGGCGGCTGGACCGCCGAGCACCATCCCTTCACGGCGCCGATCGGCGATCTGAGCGATCCTGGGTCGTTGCTGTCGCGCTCCTACGACCTCGTTCTGGATGGCAACGAGGTTGGCGGTGGCTCGATCCGCATCCACACCACCGAGGTGCAGGAGCGCGTGTTCGAGATCATCGGGCTCGACGAGGACGAGGCGGGCAAGCGTTTCGGCTTCCTGCTCGACGCCTTCAAATACGGCACGCCGCCGCACGGCGGCATCGCAATGGGCATCGACCGCCTGATCGCGATTCTCGCGGGACGGGACAACATCCGCGAGGTGATCGCGTTCCCCAAGGCGACTAGCGGAGCGGATCCCTTGACGGGCGCCCCGGCGCCGGTGGACGACGTCCAGCTGCGCGAGCTGGGCCTCAAGCTGCGCTAGGCACAACGTGTAACAAAAGCGTGTCGTTTCGCCCGTTCGGGGCGGTGCTTCGGCAGGCTGTCGGCATGGCCCCCGGTGAACTTTCGACGTACAGATCGGCCCGCTTATCCCAGACGTCGAAAGTTCGGGTCGCTGACCTCGCGTCCCGCCAACTGGGGCTCGTCACCTGGGCACAGATGAGGGCCCTCAACGCGGCGCCCGCGTCGATTAGCTGGTGGGTCCGCACCGGCTACCTGATCCGGGTCCTGCCCCGCGTCTACGCAGTCGGGCATCAAACCGCCGATGATCGCGCCAGGCTCCTTTCGCTCGCGCTGTTTGCCGGCCCTGACGCCGCCCTCAGCCACGGAACGGCGGCACACCACCGCGGCTGGCTCCGGTATTCCGTCAAAGCCATTCACATCAGCACGCCGCGTCGAATCCGCGCGCGCTTCCCGAGCGTCGTCATTCACAACGAGCGTGACATCGATCGAGAGCTCGTCAACGGCATTCCCTGCACGACGATCGCCCAGACGCTCCTTGATGTAGCCGCTGCGGAGTCACTGAAGCTGGTACACCGCTGCCTCGCCCAACTCGATTACGAACGCAGGCTGAACGCGACGGCAGTCCGCACAGCGTGCGGCCGTGGCCGACCCGGCAGCGCCAAGCTGCTCGCGGCCGTCGGCTCCTACATGCCCCAATTGGCTCAGACGAAGAGCCCTCTCGAGGACGACTTCCTGTACCTGTGCCAACGTTTCAACGTCCCGCTGCCGCAGGTCAACGTAGAGCTCCACGGCGAGGAGCCCGATTGCTACTGGCCCGGGTCCCGGCTTGTCGTCGAACTCGACGGTGACGGCAATCACGGCACGCCGGCGCAGCGTCGCCGCGACCGACGCAAGGACATGAAGCTCCGCTCTCATGGGCTCGCCGTGGTCCGCTATGACCCCGATCAGGTCAACCACGCCGCAGCCACCGTTGCCGCCGACGTGCTCGCCCAGATCGTGCAGGGCCGCCGGCATGCCGCCTGACTCAAATATCCTTCGCATGAGGATGGACACACTCGCCTTCGAGCACCACCTCACCTCGCCCCAGGGCGAGGGCCACACGCCCGCCGATGCCTTTACGGTCACCTTCGGTGGCGGCGATTGCTGCGACGAGGTCACCTTCAGCGTTCAGAGCGACGGCAGGCGCGTCACCGACGCCGGCTTCAGCGCGAACGGCTGCGGCGCATCACATGCCGCCGCGTCGGCGGCGGTGACGCTCGTCCGAGGGGTCACGCTGCTCCAAGCCGCGAGCGTGGGCGCTGCCGAGATCGCAGCCGAACTCGGAGGACTCAGCCCCGCCAAGCAGCACGCCGCGAACGTGGCCGCAGACGCACTGGCGCGAGCGTTGGGCGCGGCCGTCCGAGCGCGTGGCGCGCTGCCCGGTCCCGCTGGACCGGCAGCGCGCAGAACGCTCGTGGCGATGTCGGGCGGTGTTGACTCAAGCGTTGCGGCGCTCCTATGCCAGCAGGACGGCGAGGCGGTCGCGGTCACGCTCGAGCTCTGGACCGATACCGAGAACGACGCCGAGAAGAGCTGCTGCTCTACCAGCGCCGTCTCGCAGGCGCGCGCGCTCGCGCACCGGCTCGGTCTGCCGCACTTCACGCTCGACCTGCGCGCCGAGTTCCGTGCCGGCGTGGTCGAGCCGTTCATCGCCTCCTACTCTGCCGGCGACACACCGAACCCCTGCATCGGATGCAACGGTCATGTGCGGCTCGACGCGATGCTCGAGTTCGCTGACCGGCTCGGCGCCGCGACGCTCGCCACCGGTCACTACGCGCGCGTCGAGGACGGCCTGCTGAAGCTGGCCGCCGACGCCGCCAAGGACCAGACCTACATGCTGGCCGGGCTTGCACCCGAATCGCTTGCGCGCATGCGCTTCCCGCTCGGGGAGTACGAGAAGCCGCAGGTCCGTGAGATCGCCGCGAGAGCTGGGCTCCCCGTCGCCAGCAAGGTCGACTCCCAGGACCTCTGCTTCCTGGCGGGGACGAGTCGCGCGCGCTTCCTCGAGCGCCACGGCGAGATCTCGCCACAGCCCGGTGAGGTCGTCGACTCCGACGGGCGTGTGCTCGGCCGGCATGGCGGGCACGAACTCTTTACGGTAGGTCAGCGTCGCGGCCTCGGCATCTACTCGAGCGAACCGCTGTTCGTGCTCGATAAGGACGCAGCATCCAACCGCGTCGTCGTCGGCCCACATGACCGCCTGCTGACCGACCGCGTGCGTGTGCGTGGTGCCCGCCTGCACCGCGATGGCGCCCGCGTCGATCGCGTGAAGCTGCGCTACCGCTCGCAGGCGCTGCCAGCACGCATCCGCGAGTCGGCGCCGGCCGGGCGCCACCGGGAGTTGATGCTGGAGCTCGACGAGCCGGTCGCGGGCGCCGCGCCCGGTCAGCTCGCGTGCCTGATGGACGGTGAGCTGATCGTCGGCTGGGCCACGATCACAAGGTGACCGTTTCCGCGGGCTCGGCCGCGACCAATCGGTCGGTCAGCCCGTAGCCGGCGAAGGCGGCGCGGATCTGGAGGAGGCCCTGCGTGAAGTGCGACCAGCCCTCGAAGTGCACCGGCACGACGGCACGGGCTTCCAGAAGCTGGCGATCGCCGCGTCGACGGAGGCGTGGTCGCCGGAGACGTAGACCGTGTCGTGGCCCTCGCTGGTGAGGACGAAGCCGATCACCGGTCCGGTCACGCAGCGAGCTGCACACGAGGGCGCGAACGTCGGTTACGTTCGGCGAGTGACTCGGGGGCGTTTCACGTGCTTGACCGTGCTCGTCACGATCGGTATCGGCGGCGGCGGCGGCGGCGTGGCGTCGGCATCACAGTCGCTGTCTGGGAGCTACATCGCCTACGTACGCGTCGCCTCCAGCGGCACCTGGTTGGAGCTCGCTCTAGAGCAGCGCTGGCAAGCTTCTGGTCGGTTACTTCAACGGCCTCACCGACAGCGCGACTCCGGGTCTGCCAACTCGAGATACCTGGCGGGATCGCTGACGAGAACGAAGACAGTTGGTCACGGCGCGCTGTTTGTGCTCGACACGAGCACGCTCGAGAGCCGGCTCGTAACCAACGGCGTGATCTCGGGCGCCAGTTTCAATCGCTCCGGCACCCAGCTCGTCTTCGGCAAGGCGAACTCGCTGCTCGAGTCCTCGCCGGTGGATCTCTATACGGCGGCAGTCGCGGGTGGCCGAGCGGCCCAGCTGACCACCGACGGAAACAGCTTCGACACGGTCTGGGTGCGGCCGGGGATCGTCTTCGACGGCTCGACGCCCTGCGGCGTGAGTCACGCACCGATCTTTCAGCTGTGGCTCTAGTCGGCCGGCGAGATGCGCCAGCTCACGCATCTGCGAGTCCCGGGACGGTGGACGGTCTCTCACCACTTGCCTCAGCTGACGGCAACCGACTGATCGCGGAGTACACGGGAGAGGACACCTCCTACGCCTGGACCCGTGCAGCTCTCGCCGCTGCTGGTACAGGAGCTGAAGGTCGCCGGCCAGTTCGTCCACGGATCTCAGATCTCAAGTAACGGGCAGCGGCTGCCGATCGACACCGGCGGCTTCGAGCAGTCACCGAATCGCGGTGAGGTGGAGTTTGTCGCCTTCGGCGGCGGCGCTCCGGTCAAGCTGGGTGCCGGTATCGGGCCGAGCTGGAGTGGCTAGGGCCGCTTACACTGCACCTCGCGATGACGATGACCTCCGACGAGATTCGCGACACCTTCAGGCAGTTCTTCGAGGATCACGGCCACCTGGCGCAGCGCGGCGCGTCGCTGATACCGCCCGCCAGCGACCCGTCGGCGCTGTTCATCGTCGCGGGCATGCACCCGCTGAAGGCGTACTTCGCCGGAACCGAGGACCCGCCGAGTAAGCGCCTGACGACCTGCCAGCCGGCCTTCCGCACCGTCGACATCGAGAACGTCGGCATGACGGCCCGTCACCTGACGATGTTCGAGATGCTCGGCAACTTCAGCTTCGGCGACTACTTCAAGCGCGACGCCATCCGCTTCGCCTGGGATCTCTCCCGCAACGGCTTCGGCCTCGACGCGGACGACATCTGGGTCACGGTGTTCGGCGGCGATGAGGAGCTCGGCATCGGTCCGGACCAGGAGGCGATCGACCTCTGGCTGGGGGTCGGTATGCCGCGCGAGCGGATCGTGGAGTGCCCGCGCGAGGAGAACTTCTGGGAGTCAGGCCCAACCGGGCCCTGTGGCCCCGACTCCGAGCTCTACCTCGACCTCGGCGTCGATCGCGGCAAGCCCGACGATCTGCCCGGCGGCGAGAACGAGCGTTTCCTCGAATTCTGGAACCTCGTGTTCATGCAGTACGACCAGGACCCCCCGAACCCGCTGTCGCCACTGCCCAACCAGAACATCGACACCGGCCTCGGGCTCAACCGCATGGCTGCGATCAAACAGGGCAAGGAGACGGTCTTCGAGACCGACCAGTTCGCGCCGCTGATCGCGCTGGGGGAGGAGCTCTCCGGTCACCGCTACGGCGAGAGCTTCGAGGTCGACCGGGCCCTGCGCATCCTCGCTGACCACAGTCGCGCGGCAACCTTTCTGATCGCAGATGGAGTCGTCCCCTCCAACGAGGAGCGCGGCTACGTGCTGCGCCGGATCATGCGGCGCGCGATCCTGCAGGGCAGCAAGACGCTTGGGCTCGATCCCGGATTCCTGCAGCGCTACCAGACGGTGGTGACCGAGCTGATGGGCCGCGAGTACAGGCAGCTCGTGCAGAACGGCGAGTCTGTTGCGCGCTGGCTGAACTCCGAGGAGGAGGGCTTCGGCCGCACGCTCGAGGAGGGCTCCAAACTGCTCGACGAGCTGATCGAGCGTGCCAGGGAGCGCGGCGACGAGGGCATCTCCGCCGATGACGCCTTCCGCCTGCACGACACGCACGGCTTCCCGTTCGACCTCACGCTCGAGCTCGTCACCGAGCAGGGCCTCGGTGTCAACGAGCAGGGCTTCGAGCAGCTCATGGATCAGCAGCGCGGGCGGTCTCGCGAGAGCGGTGGGCGGGTCTCCGCCAGCGCCGGTCTGCGTGAGACGGCGACGGCGCTCGCCGGTAGCGCAGGATTCAAGACCGACTTCAAGGGCTACGAGACGATCGCGATCGATACCACGGTCGGCGCTCTCCAGGACGAGAACGGGCGCGTGCTCGTGAAGCTGCTCGAGTCGCCGTTCTACGCGACAGGCGGCGGCCAGGTGGCCGACACCGGTTACATCGAGTGCGAGGACGGGGACTGCCTGGCCCGCGTCGAAGACGTGGTCAGGATCGGCGAGGACCAGATCGTCGCGGTCGTCGCCGAGCGCGGAACGCTCAAGCACGGCGAGCGCGTGCACGCACGCGTCGACCGCGAAGCGCGTCACGCCACTGCCTGCAACCACACGGCGACGCACCTGCTGCATGCGGCCCTGCGCCAGCGGCTCGGCAGCCACGTACATCAGGCCGGCTCCTACGTCGGGCCGGACAAGCTGCGCTTCGATTTCACCCACAACTCGGCACTCAGCCCGCAGGAACTCGCCGACGTCGAGAACCAGGTCAACGATTGGATCCTCGGTGCCTACGCGGTCCGCGCGATCACGACGACGCTCGATGAGGCGCGCACGTTGGGTGCGATGGCGCTCTTCGGTGAGAAGTACGGCGAGATCGTGCGCATGGTCGAGGTCGGCGACGGCGCGTTCTCGCGCGAACTCTGTGGCGGAACCCATGTGCACTCGACGGCCGAGATCGGATTGCTTGCGATCTTCAGCGAGACCTCGAGCGCGGCCAACGTTCGACGTATCGAGGCCGTCACCGGTCCGGTCGCGGTCAAGATCGTGCGCGAGCACGGGCACAGGTTGGGAGAGGCGGCCAAGACGTTGCAAGTGACGCCCGACGGGGTTCCCGCCGCGGTCGCGGAACTGCGCGTGCGGGTCAAGGAGCTCGAGAAGCAGCTCAAGGCCGGCGGCGGAGCGACGGGCGGCGTGGACGAGGACGCGCTCGTTTCTGGCGCCGTTTCGCTGAACGGCGCCAGCTTCATCGCGACCACCGTGCATGGGGTCGCAGGCCAAGAGCTCCTGGATCTGGCGGACCGTCTGAAGGCCAAATTGGGTGACTCCGCGATCGTGCTGGGGGCGGTCTCCGGGGACAAGGTGGACCTGGTCGCCTCGGTCGCGCCCGCGCTCATAGCGCGTGGCGTCAAGGCGGGCGAGATCGTGCGCCTGGCCGCGGCCGAGGTCGGCGGCGGCGGGGGCGGCAAGGACACGGCCGCACGCGCCGGGGGCCGCCGGATCGAGAATTTGCCAGACGCGATCAGCACCGCGCGGCAGGCGATCGAGGCTGCGCTCGGTTAGGGACCGAGGTCAGGACCTGGTGCGCGTGCTTGCGCTTGACTATGGAAGCGCTCGTTGCGGTGTGGCGGTCAGCGACCCGACTGGGGTTCTGGCCACACCGCTCGAACCCGTGCTGAAACCGGCTGGGCGCAAGGGCATGGGTAAGCTTCTCGCGCTCGTGCGTGAGCTAGACGCAGAACGTGTGATCGTGGGGCTGCCGCTCAGCCTGTCGGGCGGCGACTCCGCCCAGACCCGAGAGGCGCGGGCCTTCGCGTCGGTGCTCGGGAAACGCCTCGACGGCGTTCCCGTCGAGCTCTATGACGAACGCTTCACGACGCGACTGGCCCAGCGCGACGGTGGCGCAGGGTCGCCGGGACCGCGCGCCAGCGAGGACTCTCGGGCCGCAGCACATCTGCTCTCGAGCTGGCTGGAGCGCCGTGCCCACGCCTAGGGCACCCCGGAGGCCGTCGAGGCTTGCCGACCCGCCACGCGCGGTGATCTCGTCCGGGTCGACCCGCAGACGGAGGCCATCGAGGTCGCCCCGGGTCTTCGTCCTGCGCCGAATCGTGGCACTGCTCGTGCTCGTCGCCGCGTTAGTGCTCGTCTGGTTCCTGGTCTCGCTGTTTCAACCGTTCACCGGCCGCGGGCACGGGCACGTGAAGGTGACGATCCCGCGCGGAGCGGGTGTCAGTGACATCGGCTCGATCCTCGAGCGCGACGGCGTGATCTCATCGAGCTTCTTCTTCAACCTGGCCGCGACCGTCGACGGTGACCGCGGCAAGCTGCGCGCCGGCCAGTACAACATGAAGCTGGGAATGAGCTACAGCTCGACGCTCGATCAGCTCGTCGCCGGACCGAACATCCAGTACGCCGACGTGACGATCATCCCCGGCCGCTCGCGGCGGCAGGTGCAGGCGGTGCTCGCAGCGGAGGGCGTCAAGGGCAGCTACCTGCGTGAGACGATCCATTCGCCGCTGCTCGACCCCACGCTCTACGGTGCACCGCGCAGGACGCCGACGCTCGAGGGCTTCCTCTGGCCCGACACCTTCAACCTGCGCAAGCCGGTGAAGCTGAGCGTGCTGATCGCCGATCAGCTGAAGCGCTTCAAGCAGGAATTCCCCAAGGTCAAGCTGGGCTACGCGAGGTCCAAGAACCTCACCGGCTACGACGTGCTCAAGATCGCGTCGCTGATCAGCGAGGAGGCGATGCTCAAGAACGACCTGCCCAAGGCCGCCTCGGTCATCTACAACCGTCTGCGTCTGAACATGGACCTCGGCCTCGACTCGACGGTCGCCTACGCCACGGGCAACTACGGCACGCTCACCGAGAGCGACCTGCACTCCAGATCTCCGTGGAACACGACCAATCACCCGGGTCTGCCGCCGACGCCGATCGACAGCCCCGATCTGGCCGCGATCAACGCCGCCGCCCATCCAGCGCACACCAGGGACCTCTACTTCATCAACAAGGTCTGCGGCAACGGCGCGCTGCACTTCACCCCGAGCTATCAGCAGTTCCTGCAGTGGTCGGCAGCTTGGAACTCCGCGGTCGTCAAGGCGGCCCGCGACCACAAGGACGCCGAGTTCTGCAGGGGCTGGAAACCGTGATCCGCGGCGCCAGTTCGTGAACAGGCTGGGGGTGCTCGGCTGGCCCGTGGCCCACAGCCGCTCGCCGGCGATCCAGAACGCCGCACTGCGGGCTGCGGGACTCAGCGACTGGCACTATCAGCTGCTTCCCGTACCGCCGGAGCTCTTCGACGAGACGGTGCGCGGGCTTCCGGCAGCCGGGTTCCGCGGCGTGAACGTCACCATCCCTCATAAGCAGGCCGCACTCGCGCTCGCGACCGAGGCCAGTGGCCGGGCCACGGCCATCGGCGCCGCCAACACGCTGCTGTTCGGCGAGGACGGCCAGATCTGGGCCGACAACACCGACGCACCCGCTTTGACTCAGGCGCTGGCGCGCCACGTCGAGTTGGTTGGCATATCGGCCCAGGTGCTCGGCGCGGGCGGCAGCGCGCGCGCTGCCATCTGGGCGCTGCTGGACGCAGGTGCGAGCCAGGTGCTGGTGTGGAACCGCACTCCGGAGCGCGCGGCCGAGCTCTCTGCTGAGCTCGGCGCACGCGCGACTGCCGAGCCCCTGCCGACGGCGGACGTCCTCATCAACTGCACCTCGGTCGGCCTGCGCCAGGAAGACGCGCTCGAAGCCCTGCCGCTCGGCACCCATTCGCTTGACAGGTACCGCGCGGTGGCGGATTTCGTCTATCGCGACGGAGGGACGCCGCTCGCTCGGGCTGCGCAGGCCAGCGGTGTTCCGATGATCGACGGGCTCGAGCTCCTGATCGGCCAGGGAGCGATCGCCTTCGAGCTCTTCACCGGCAAGAAGGCGCCCGTCGATGCGATGCACCACGCCGTAGTGCCCGAGTCAACCCACTAGGGCTATCCTCGGCCTCGTGAGCAGCCCAAACGCCAAGCAGGACGGGTACGACCGCAGTGAGTGCACCGCCTGCCGTGGGACGGGCAGGGTGATCTCGGGCAAGGGCGGCACCCCACACGAGGTCACGTGTCCCTGGTGCAGCGGCGATGGACGCTTCCACCCCGGGCGGGACGCGCAGACGGGGGAGCAGATCCAGACCGCGGCCGCGGATTAGCGGCGGAGCCGCACACCGCCGTGGCCTGGCAGATCAGCGTCAACCTCAAGCGCAAGGGCGGAACCGGGCGCAGCGAGCCGCTGCGTATTGCCGTCACCGTCCTGATGATCGCCCTGTGGGTGGCGGACCTCGCCGTGCACCATTCCACAGCGCAGAAAGTGCTGGGCTTTGTGCTGATCGCCGTGCTCGCGCGGGTCACGATCAGCGACCTCGAGGAGCGGCGCATCAAGAACAGCGTCACGTTCCCTGCGGCGCTCGCCGCGTTGGTGATCGGCCTCCTCATGCACCCATCTGGTCTTCCCGGCCAGGCCGTGGCCGGGCTTGCGACCGGTGTCTTCCTGACCTTCTTCGCGGTGATCTCGCGCGGCGGCCTCGGCATGGGCGATGCCAAGCTCGGCGTCGTGCTGGGCCTCTTTCTGAGCAAATACGTGATCGTCGCCATGGCCGTCGGCCTCGTGGCCAGCGCGATCCTCAGCATCGGCGTCCTGGCGGCCCGGGGCCTGAGCGCCGGCCGCAAGACTGCGATCCCGCTCGGCCCGTTCCTGGCGCTCGGCGGCGTCGTTGCGGTGCTGGCAGGTCCACACCTGCTCGGCCAGACGTCGCTCTTCTGAGCAGCCGCCGGATCTCGGGACGATCAAGTGGGGCCGAGACCCGTAACCTTGCGCGCAGCGGCTTTTGCCGTGTTTGCCTCTACGGGCTCCTGAATCCGACCCTTACCCTCCGACGAATCTATGTCTTTGAAGCTGATCACGGCCGGCGAGTCGCACGGCCCCGGACTGACCTGCATTGTCGAGGGGCTGCCCGCCGGCCTTCAGCTCGAGCGCGAGGCGCTCGACCGTGACCTCGCCCGGCGCCAACTCGGGCACGGCCGTGGCGGGCGTATGAAGATCGAGAGCGACCGCGCCGATGTCACCGCCGGTGTGAGGCATGGCCGCACACTTGGCGGTCCGATCGCGATCCAGGTCCACAACCGCGATTACGCAAACTGGGAAGAGCGCATGAACCCGTGGCCGGTGGATGCCGAGACCCCGGAGGTCCATCTCCCGCGTCCCGGTCACGCGGACCTCGTGGGCACACAGAAGTACGGCCTCACGGACGTGCGCGACATTCTCGAGCGCGCCAGCGCCCGCGAGACCGCGGCGCGCGTGGCCGGCGGTGCCGTCGCCAAGGAGTTCCTGCGCGCACTCGGCGTCGAGGTGTTCTCGCACGTGTTGCAGATCACCTCCGTCAGCGCTCCCCGGCGCGACAACCTGACCGCGGCGGACTTCGCAAACGTCGATGAATCTCCCGTTCGCTGCCTCGACGCGGATGCAAGCCGGGCGATGGTCAACGAGATCAACGCGCTGCGCAAGCAGAACGAGTCGCTGGGTGGTGTCTTCGAGGTGCGCGTCTTCGGCGTTCTGCCCGGACTCGGCTCGCACATCTCCTGGGAGGAGCGCCTCGACGGGCGCCTTGCGATGGCGATCCTCTCGATTCAGGCGATGAAGGCGGTCTCGATCGGCGACGGCCACGAGGTCGCAGGTCTCCCAGGCTCGCAGGCTCACGACGAGATCTTCTTCAGCGAGGAGCGTGGCTACTATCGCGAGACCAACCGCGCCGGCGGTATCGAGGGTGGGATCACCACTGGTGATCCGGTCGTCGTGCGCGGGTCGATGAAGCCGTTGCCGACGCTGACCAAGCCGCTGCGCTCGGTTGACATCGATACGCATGAGCCGGCCCAGGCGCTGCGTGAGCGCACGGACTCCTGCACGGTTCCGGCCGCCGGTGTCGTCGGGGAGGCGATGGTCGCCTTCGTGCTCGCGGATGCCTACCGTCAGAAGTTCGGCGGCGACCACATCGACGACGTCAAGGCGGCCGTCGCCGCTTACGAGGAGCGGATCGGCTGGAGGCGATGAGGCTCGCCGACGGCATAGCGCCCTCGGGTCCGGCGCCGGGCGCCGAGCCCAAGGTCGCGCTGATCGGCTTCATGGGCGCCGGCAAGTCCACGGCGGCGCGCGCGCTCGGTGCGGGCAGCGCCGACGTCGACGAGGTGATCGCGAGACGCGAGGGTCGCAGCGTCCAGCAGATCTTCGAGCAGGACGGCGAGGGCGCCTTCCGCGAGCTCGAGGAGCGGGTCACCCTCGAGTTGCTGGCCGACACCGAGCTGCGGGCGATCGCGCTCGGCGGAGGAGCGATCGGCTCGGTGCGTGTGCGTGAGGCGCTCGCAGCCGCGAGGGTGGTGTGGCTCGACGTCGAGGTCGACCAGGCGTGGGAGCGCGTACGCCACACCGGCGGCGTACGTCCGCTGGCCAGCGATCCACAGCGCTTCGAGCAGCTCCACGCTGAGCGTCGGCCGCTGTACGAGCAGCTCGCCGATGTGATCGTTCCGGGGAGCCGCTCGACGGCGATCGCGGACGTCCTGGAAGCGGCCGCCGGACTGCCGCCGCGCGCGGCGCGTCTGATCTGGGCGACGGCACCGTCCGGTGACTACCCCGTTTACGTCGGGCACGGCATCGCGACCGAGCATCGTTTCTGGCCTCAGGTCGTGACCGGCCGGCGGGTCGTGATCAGCGACTACAACGCCGGACGGCATTACGGCGAGCTGTTCGGCCCGGCCCTTGCCGGCATCCGCATCACCCCCGGCGAGCAGTCGAAGACCGTGGCCCACGCCGAGATCATCTGGACCGAGATGGCGCGTGCAGGGGTGACGCGCACGGACGTGGCGGTCGCCGTCGGCGGCGGTGTCATCGGCGACATTGCCGGGTTCTGTGCAGCCACCTACCAGCGTGGCATGCGTGTGGTCCAGGTACCTACGACGCTCGTCGCCCAGGTCGATTCCGCCTACGGCGGCAAGACCGGGGTCGACCTCGCCGAGGCGAAGAACTACGTGGGCGCCTTCCATCAGCCCTCGGCCGTGATCGCCGATACGGCGACACTGGCCACGCTGCCGCCTGAGGAGATCGCGGCCGGCTACGCCGAGGTCGTGAAGACCGGCCTGATCGTCGGCGGCGTGCTGTGGGAGCGGATCAGCGCCGGGGCGGCCCCCAACGACCCCGACGTGATCGCGCGCTGCGCGCTGGCGAAGCTGCGGATCGTCGCCGAGGACGAGCTCGACACCGGAGTGCGCCAGCTTCTGAACCTGGGCCACACCGTCGGCCACGCGCTCGAAACCGCCACCGGCTACGCACGCTTTCGCCACGGTGAGGCCGTTGGCCTGGGTCTGCTTGCCGAGCTGCGGCTCTCGGGCGCGGATGCGCTGAGGGGGGAGGTGCTCGAGCTGCTCGCGCAGGCCGGACTGCCCGTCACGCTCGATCGCCACGTCGACCTCGAGCAGGTGATCTTCGCCACCGCCCTTGACAAGAAACGGGTGGGGGAAGGGCCTGTGCCGTTCGTGCTGTGCCCCGCGGCAGGGCGCCCGCAATACGGTCAGACCGTACCCCCGGCAGAGCTGCGCGCGGCGATCAGGGAGCTGTACGAATGACCTCGATCGTCAACAACCGCATAGAGGTGATGCACGGCGTCAACCTCGATCAGCTCGGTCGCCGTGATCCCGCCCACTACGGGAGGCTCGACCTGCCTGCCCTGGAACGTCAGATCGAGACCTGGGCACAGGAGCTGGGCCTGAGCGTGCGCTTCTTCCAGACAAATCATGAGGGCGCGTTCGTCGAGCACCTGCACGCGCTTCCCGATCTTGCCGATGGCGTCGTTCTGAACCCTGGTGCATGGACTCACTACTCCTGGGCGATCCACGACGCGCTTGAACTGACCAACGTGCCCGCGATCGAAGTTCACCTCTCGGCGGTCGCCGAACGCGAGCAGTGGCGCCGACAGTCGGTCATCGGGGATCTGTGCAGCGCCACCGTGTCGGGTAAGGGGCCGGACGGCTATCGCGAGGCGCTCGGACTACTGAAAGATAAGCTGGCCGGATGAGCGCACGCGCCGAGCGACTGATCGCCGCACTCGACGGAGCAGGCGTCGACCTGATGCTGGTCACGAACCTCATCAACGTTCGCTATCTGACCGGCTACACCGGCAGCAACGGCCTCGCGCTGATCGGATCGAGCACGCGCGTGTTCCTGACTGACTTCCGCTACACCGAGCAGATCGAGCAGGAGGTGTACTCCGAGTTCGAGCGGATCACCGCCAGCCAGGCACTGACCACCGAGGTGATCGACCACCTGCCCGAGGGTGCGCTGCGGGTCGGCTACGAGTCAGAGACGGTGACCGTCGACGAACACGACCGCATCCGCGAGCAGTTCCCCGAGCGGGTCGAGCTGGTGGCCGTCAAGGGCCTCGTCGAGCGGATGCGCGCCGTCAAGGACGAGCAGGAGATCGAACTGATCGCGGACTCCCAGAAGATCGCGGACGAGGCCTTCGAAGCGCTGCTGGCAGGCGGCCTCGAAGGGCGCACCGAGCGCGAGCTCGCGCTGGCACTCGAGCACGACATGCGGCTGCGCGGCGCGGAGTCACCGAGCTTCGATTCGATCGTCGCCGGCGGTGCTCATGGTGCTCTGCCGCATGCCAGTCCGCGCGACGTCAGGGTCGAGCGGGGCCAGCTGGTCGTGATCGACTGGGGTGCCAGGTACCGCGGCTACTGCTCGGACTGCACGCGTGCCGTCGCCGTCGGTGATCCGGGCCCCGAGGCGCTCGAAGCCTACGAGCTCGTGCTCGGCGCCCAGCAGGTCGGTCTCGACGAGGTCCGCGCCGGGGGCGACGGCAAGGCGATCGACAAGGCTGTGCGCGACATCATCTACGGCGCCGGCCACGAGGGCCACTATGGCCACGGGCTGGGCCACGGCGTCGGCCTCGACATCCACGAGGCCCCGACCCTCTCCTTCCGTGCCGAGGACACACTCCAGGCCGGCAACGTGGTCACGGTCGAACCAGGCGTATATCTGCCTGGCAAGTTCGGCATCCGCATCGAGGATCTGGTCGTCGTCACCGACGACGGCATCCGCATCCTCACCTCGATCCCGAAGGGTCTGCGCACCGTCGATTAGGCGCCCCTGGCGGGGCCGCTGGTCCGCTGACCGGCAGCCCCGCTGACGCTCGCACTTGTGCCACTGGCCCGCTGGCCAGCGGCACTTCAAGGACCTCTACACTCGACCACCGCATGATTTCCACGTCTGAATTTCGCAACGGCTCTCACATCGAGGTCGAGGGCACCATCTACAAGATCATGGAGTTCCAGCACGTCAAGCCCGGCAAGGGCGGCGCGTTCGTGCGCACGAAGCTGCGCCGCGCATCCGACGGCAACGTGATCGACCGTACCTTCCGCGCCGGTGAGAAGTTCCGGCCCGTCCGCACCGAGGTGCGCAACATGCAGTTCCTCTACAAGGACGGCACCGACGCGCACTTCATGGACTCAGAAACCTATGAGCAGCTCACGATCTCCGAGACGACGCTCAGCGAGCCGCTGCGCTGGATGAAGGAGTCTGATCAGGTCGAGGTGCTCTACATCGACGGCAACCCCGCTGACGTGCAGCTGCCCAGCGCCGTCGACCTCGAGGTGACCGAGACCGAGCCGGGACTGCGCGGCAACACCGCCTCGGGCGGTGGCACCAAGCCCGCCACGCTCGAGACCGGAGCCCAGATCAACGTGCCGCTGTTCGTGAACATCGGCGATGCCGTGCGTGTCGACACCCGCTCGGGCGATTACGTGTCGCGCGCCTGATGGCGCGAAGGACCGAGCAGCGCCGGGCAGCGATCTGGGCGCTCTATCAGAGCGATTTGCTCGAGCGCCCGATCGACGACACGTTCCCCCGTGACGCGCATAACTTCACGCGCGTGCTGGCGACCGAGGTCAAGGAACATCAGCCGGAGCTCGACGCGCTGATCACCCAGTATGCGAGCGGCTGGTCGCTCGGGCGGATCGCTCCGCTCGAGCGCTCGATCCTGCGCGTCGGGCTGCTCGAGCTGACGCGGCCGGAGCTGCTCCCGGGCGAGCATGCGATCCCGCCCGAGGGTGCGATCAACGAGGCCGTGGAGACCGCCAAGGAGTTCTGCGGCGCCGACGCGCCCGGGTTCGTGAACGGAATCCTGGCCGCTGCACTGCGTGACCGGCTTGGCATCGGTGGTCGGGCGACCGCCGGCGCCGAGAAAACGACCGACTCCTAGGACACACTCCGCACAATGGGTTACACGACCGAAGAAGGACGCACGCAGATCCTCGATGACGCCGGCGCGGCGGTCGACGAGTTGAGCATCGCGATCGCGGCGCTCGGCGAGGCGTATGAGCACCTCGACGAGGCTGCGGGCGATCGCATGGAAGCCAACCTCTTCCGTCCTCTGCAGAGCGCCTACGGGCAGCTGAGGCGGACGCACAGCGAGTTTGCGCAGCGCTCGGGGTTGCCGGGCCGCGACTTCCCGTCGGCGCCCCCGCCGGCGCCCTCGGACCCGCGAGTGTCACTCGAGCATGCGGCCGACGCGATCCAGTCAGCCGACGAGATGCTCTCAGAGCTCCAGGACTCGTTGCTGCCGGTCGAGGTGGGGGATCAGCAGCTGCGCAGCGGCCTCTCGGGGACGCGTACCGTGATCGCGCCGCTGCCGGAGCGCTGCGACAACTTCGTCCGCACCCTGGGCCGCTAGCGATAGCGAGCTAGCAGCTCGGTAGCTGCGCGGCGCCTATGCTGGCATCAGCGTGCCGCGTCGCCGGCGACCGGCTCCATTCCAGCGGCTCGCATGCCACGCTCGAGCGCGTCGATCACGCCCTCGACGACGGCCACTCGCGCATAGCGCTTGTTCTCACCGGCGATCAGCGTCCACGGCGCTGCATCGTGATCGGTCTGACGAAGCATCTCCTGGACAGCCTGCTCGTAGGCGTCGCGCTTGTCGCGGTTGCGCCAGTCCTCGTCTGTGAGCTTCCAGGCCCTCAACGGGTCCTGCTCACGCGCGGTGAAGCGCTTGAGCTGCTCCCGCGACGAGGTGTGGATCCAGAACTTGAGGACGACCGCTCCCTCCGCGCAGAGACCGCGCTCGCAATCGACGATCTCGCCGTACGCCCGCCGCCATTCCGCCTCGCTGGCGAAGCCCTCGACGCGCTCTACGAGCACGCGTCCATACCAGCTGCGGTCATGCACGCACATGCCGCCCCAGCCGGGGACGTGCGGCCAGAAGCGCCACAGGAAGTGATGGCGCTTCTCGCGCTCGGTCGGCGCCGCGAATTCTGAGACCGTGAAGTGGCGAGGGTCGAGCGGCGCAGTGAGACGCCGGATCGCGCCGCCCTTGCCGGATGCGTCCCATCCCTCGAAGAGGATCAGCAGCGGGGGGCCGAGGCTGCCGTTGCCGATCAGGCCGCCACATTGCAGGCGCAACGCGAGCAAGCGCTTCTGAGCGTGCTCGAGCCGCTCGGCGCTCTCATGTTTGGACAGCTTCAGTGAGAGGTCCACATCGTCCAGTGATGCCATGGTCCTACTCTGACAGCAATGTCTGATCCGGTGAATCACGCAGGCGACGCTGCCCGGGCGGCGTCGGAACAGACCTTCGATCAGGAGCTGCTCTCGTGGCTTGGCAACGCGTCGCCTGAAAAGCGCGCGCACGACGCCGAACTGCTGCGGACGATCACGCAGGAGTTCGCCATGGGCTTCGACGCGCTGTCCAATATCGGGCCGGCCGTTACCATCTTCGGCTCGGCACGCACCGGCCCGGAGCATCCGACCTACGAGCTGGTCCGCTCCGTCGCGGCCGCGCTGGGCGAGGCAGGCTACACGATCATCACCGGCGGCGGTCCCGGCCTGATGGAGGCGGCCAACCGCGGCGCTCGCGATTCGGGCGCGACCTCGATCGGCTGCAACATCGAACTCCCGCACGAGCAGGGGTCGAATCGGTTCGTCGACATCAGCCTGCAGTTTCACCACTTCTTCGCGCGCAAGGTGATGTTCGTGCGCTATGCACAGGCCTTTGTCGTGGCGCCGGGTGGCTTCGGGACGCTGGATGAGCTCTATGAGGTGCTCACCCTGATCCAGACGCGCACCGTCCAGAACTTCCCCGCGATTCTGATCGGCGACGGGGAGTGGGAGGGGATGATCGAGTGGCTGCGCGAGCGCGCGCTGCCGGACGGCCGTATCGACTCCGACGACCTCACGGGCCTGCATGTGAGCACCGACCCCAAGGAGATCGTGCAGATCGTCGACCGGAGCCGGCGCCTGGCAGAATCGCAATGATGGAACAACGCATGGTTGGGCGCCTTGGGCGCAGCTTCAGTGTCATCGGCCTGGGCACCTGGCAGCTGGGCGCCGACTGGGGATCGGTCGATCCCGCCGACGCCGATGCGACACTCGAGGCTGCGGTGGGCGCCGGAATCACCTTCTTCGACACCGCCGACGTCTACGGCGACGGTCGCAGCGAACGGTTCAGTGGCGCGCTGCTCGCGCGCCACCCGGAGATCTTCATCGCCACGAAGATGGGCCGTCGCGTCGAGCAGCGACTCGAGAACTACTCGGTCGAGAACTTCGACGCCTGGAACGCGCGCTCGCGCGGCAACCTCGACGTGCAGTCGCTCGAGCTCGTCCAGCTGCACTGTCCGCCCGATCAGGTCTACGAGAGCGACGCCGTCTTCGCCGCGCTCGACGCGATGGTCGGCGACGGACGGCTTCGCGCCTACGGGGTGTCGGTCGAGACCTGCGAGCAGGCGCTTGCCGCGATCGCCCGGCCGGGCGTGGCGAGCGTCCAGATCATCCTCAACTGCTTCCGCCTCAAGCCGCTCGAACGGGTGCTTCCCGCGGCCTCCGCGGCCGGCGTCGGCATCATCGCTCGGGTTCCGCTGGCCTCGGGGATGCTCTCGGGCCGGTATGACGCGAACACGACCTTCGCGCCGGACGACCACCGCAACTACAACCGCCAGGGCGAGGCATTCGACGTCGGCGAGACATTCTCAGGCGTTCCTTACGAGGTCGGCCTGCAGGCCGTTGAGGAGTTGAAGGGACTGGTCGATCCAGGCATGACGCTGGCGCAGTTCGCGCTGCGGTGGGTGATCGACCAACCCGGCGTCAGTACCGTGATCCCGGGCGCGCGCAACCCCTATCAGGTGCGCGCCAACGCGGCAGTGGCGGCGCTGGGACCGCTGCGCGATGATCAGCTGCGCGACGTCGCCGACGTCTACGAACGGCTGTTGCGCTCGCATGTCCACGACCGCTGGTAGCTCATCCTCCGCCGAGTGGAGCCCGCTCACGCCTGGCCGTAGTAGGCGCGGGGGCCGTGCCGACGTTCATAGTGCTTGCGGCGCAGGGCCGCATCCAATGAAGGCGCCGAGGGCTCTAGCGTGGCCGTCAGAAACGCCATGCGCGCGACCTCCTCGAGCGTCACGGAGACCTCGACGGCCTTGGCCACGGTGGGACCCCAGGTGAACGGCGCGTGGCCGCGTACGAGCGCGCAGGGGAGCCTGGCGGGGCCAACGCTGCCGATCGCCTCGATCAGCACCGCGCCGGTGTTGCGCTCGTAGCCTTCGCTGATCTCGACCTCTGAGAGGGCGCGGGTGACAGGGATCGGCTCGGCACAGAGGTCGGCGTGGGTCGTGCCGTACAGCGGGATCTCACGCTGCGCCTGCGCCCAGACCGTCGCCCAGGTCGAGTGGGTGTGCACGACCGCGCCGATCTCCTCGAAACGGCGGTACAGCGCGAGGTGGGTGGGGGTGTCGGTCGAGGGGCCGCGCTCGCCCTCCACGACCTCGCCGTCGAGGTCGACGATCACGATGTCCTGCGCCGTCATCGTCTCGTAGGAGACTCCGCTCGGTTTGATCCCGAACACTCCCCGGTTGCGGTCGATCTGGCTGGCATTTCCCGAGGTCAGTTTCACCAAGCCGAGGGCCGGTAGCGCCAGGTTGCCCTGGAGCACGGCCTCACGCAGATCACGGAATGCGGTCATCAGATCTCCTCGTATTCGATTTCATGCATTCGGTCAGGCATGGCGGGCGCGAAAAGCGCAACTGCTCAGCTCTTCTGCACGCCGGGCGAGTTGCCGGTGCCCTCGTAGCGGCTCTTCGTGCTCGAGTACGGCTTGATCGTGCGCGGGTACAGGAACTTCAGGCCTGTGTCCACGTCTGCCGGGCCGGTCAGCCCCTGAGTCGCCTTGCAGAGGAAGAGCTCGAGCGTTGCGAGGAAGCCCTGCAGATAAGGCTGCTGGTCGATCGCAAACTGAATGACCCCCTGGGACAGGAGGTTCTCCGTATCGGCGGTCAGGTCAAAACCGCCTCCGATCACCTTGCCCTTGAGGTTGTATTTCTGGATCGCCAGCGCGACTCCGGCGGTGCTGCCGGCGTCTACGGCGAAGTAGCCCTTGTACGCGGTCAGATGCTTGGCGATGAAGGCGTCGGTGGTTATCAGCTCCTGCGGCTCGCCGGCGCCAGAAGCCGGAGCGACGATGTGCAGGTTCGAGCCCTTCAGCTCACGGCGGATGCCGTCGAGGCGCGGCTGCAGGTTCGCCGACCCCGGGATCGCGATGAAGATCGCGATCCGGCCGCCGCCGGGGATCAGCTGCTTGATCTTCCTGCCCATCTCCTGCCCGCTCAGCGTGAGGTTCTGGCCGATGTAGGCCAGGCGGCTCGTCTTGGGCTCGTCGGCGCTGTAGGCGATCACCGGGATGCCGGCGCGGGTCGCCGCGGCCACGGGCTCGGCCAGCAGGGGCGAGATCAGGCTGGTTGCGATCCCGTCGACACCGCCACTGACAGCCGTGTTGATCGCGCTCGCCATCTGGCCGACGTTGCTCGAGTTCGAACCGCTCCACGAGTACGAGCAATTGAGCAGCTGGCAGGCATCCTGGATGCCGTTGATGGTTGGCGTGAAGAACGTGTCAAGCGTGGCGTGATTGACGAAGCTGAAGTGGTATCCGCCCTTGACGCCGAAGATCGAGGCGACCGGGCTCGAGCCGGTGGCGCCGGTCGCTGTCGCGGTCCCGCTGTTGTTTGCGCCGCCACATGCTTCGAGCAGCACCGCGGCCAGGCCGGCAGCGCCGCCTGTCAGCGCGGTGCGGCGCGTGACCTGGGACACCCTGGAGATGCTGTCCGACTTCTCGTCGTTCCACTCGAGACGCTCGAGTGCGTCACCGATGGCATCAGGCTCAGGCATTCTCTTCCTTCGTCTCAAACGTTTTCGTCGCCTCCCCACGCAGACGTGTTCACGAGGGTATGGAAGCGCAACCAGATCAGCCGTGCCGAAATGTCGGCTGCAATAACTGAAAAGGGCTGGGCCGGTCGTGCCACCGGCCAGCCCTTTTCAGAAACTGAGTCGGCGCTAGCGCACTATCGCGCGGCGCCGGACGACCGCGTCCAGCGAAACGGCGGCGATCAGCACAACCGCGGTTGAGATGTCTTGGACCGCCGGTTGAACGCCCATGATCGCGAGGCCGTTGTAGACGACGGAGATCACGAAGCCGCCGAGCAACGCGTTGACCATCCGGCCGCGGCCGCCGAACAGTGCCGTACCGCCCACGACCGCCGCGGCCACCGCATACAACACCAGGCCGCCGCCGTCGATGTCGGTCGACACGCTGCCCTGCTGCGAGATGTACACCACACCGGCCAGTGCGGCCGTGGCGCTCGACATGATGAAGCCGAGCGTCACGATCCACTTGACCTTGATGCCGGCGCGGCGCGCCGCCTCCGGGTTGTTGCCGACGGCGTAGACGTAGCGGCCCGTGCGCGTGTGTGACAGCAGCCACGAGTACGCAAGGATGATGATCAGCACAAACGGGATCACCCACGGCATACCATGGATGACGGCGAAATGGCTGCGGTTGGCATTGCAGATGTACATCAGGACGACCCCGGCAACCGTCACCCCGAGGATCGTCAGCATGCTTACGCCGATCGGCTCGGTGTGCAGGCCCCGCGAGCGCCGCGATCTGTTGCGGTTGAGCGTGACGGCGGCGAACAGGGCGATGCAGACGGCCAGCACTATCCACCCCAGGCTCGGACTCATCGAGTCCGAGCCGAGCTTGTAGATCGGGCTGTTCGGGTCGATCTGAATCACGCCGCCGACGGCCGTCGGGTCGACGTTGGCGAGCTCCAACATGATGCCCAGCAACGCCAGCTGTCCGCCGAGAGTCACGACGAACGAAGGCAGCCCGAGTTGGGTGATGAGCGTTCCCTGGATCAGACCGAAGCAGCCCATCGCCACGACGCCGCCGATGACGCCGAGCCACCAGGGTAGGTTGACGGGCGGGGCGATCAGCTCGGCGATCGCGAAGCCGCCCACACCGACGCCATAGCCGAGACTCAGGTCGATCTCCGAGAGCAGCAGCACGAACGTCTCGGCGGCGCCGATGACGATGTAGATCGCCGCCTCGCCCAGCAGCGTGACGAGGTTTCCGTCGCTGAGGAACTCGCTGTTCTCGAGCTGGAAGAAGAGCCCGATGGCGATCAGACCGACGAGCACCGGCAGTGCGCCGCTCTCGCCGCCCTTGATCCGGCGCCACGAGGCCTCGAGGTACTCCCTCAGGCTGTTGGCGAGCACCTCCGGTGCAGCGGAGGTCAGCTCGGCGTCGCTGAGGCCGGACTCAGAGCCTTCGGTGGGTTTGATTTCTGCAGGGGGGGTGCTCACGGGTCTGTCTCTTTCGAAGTCTCTGGTCAGGCCGCGCCGGCGGGTGTCGCGTTACCGGTCGTCATGTACTCGACCGCGCTCTGGCGGTTGAAATCCGAAGCAGCTCCGCTGACGGCCAGGTGCCCGAGGTACAGCACGGCGATGCGGTCGGCAACCTCGAAGATGTCGTTGAGGTTGTGGGAGATCACGAGCACGGCCACCCCGCGGCCCGAGAGCGTCTTGATCAGGTCGAGCACCATACGAGTCTGCGCGACACCTAGGGCGGCGGTCGGCTCGTCCATGATCACGAGCTTTGCCTCGTTGATCAGCGCCTTGGCAACGGCCACGGACTGACGCTGTCCGCCGGAGAGCGACGCGACCGGCTGGCGGATGGAGCGCACCGTGGTCACCGACAGCTCCTTGAGCGTCTGCCGTGCCGCCATCTCCATCGTGTCCTCGTCGAGCAGGCGGCTGCGCAGCCGCTCGTGCCCGAGGAACATGTTCTGGACGATGTCGAGGTTGTCGCAGAGCGCCAGGTCCTGGTAGATCGTCTTGATTCCGATCGCCTCGGCCTCGCGGGGGCCGGTGTGGCGGACTGGCTTGCCGTCCCAGAGCATCTGGCCGGCATCGGGTGACCATAGTCCGGCGATGGTCTTGATCAGCGAGGACTTGCCGGCGCCGTTGTCCCCGATCAGAGCGGTGACCTGTCCGGCCGGGACGTCGAAGGTGACATCGGACAGGGCCTGAACGGGTCCGAACCGCTTGGTGATCCCGCGGAGCGACAGCAGCGCCCCGTTCGTGCTTTCAGTTGTGCTCATATCCGTCGCGTTGTCCGTCGTCGTTCCAGGAGAAGATGGTGGGACCCCATCCGCCGGACTCTCGATGAGCCTGGCGAATGGGATTGTCCCTCCATCAGCGGATCAGTACGAGTTCTACTTGATCCCGAACTTCTTGCAGTCGGCCGCGTAGCCACTGCCGCACAGCTGGCTGGCCTTGACGAAGCCGTCGTGGATGACGGTCATGCTCATCGTCTTGCCCGTGACCCATTCCGGGGTCTCGAGGACCGAGGGGACCTTCTTCTTGCTGCTCGGGTCGACGACGGTGCTGTTCTCCAGGCCTGACGGAGCCTTCTTGCCCGCGCGCAGATAGATCGCGAGCGCGACGGCAGCGCCGGCTTCCTTGTAGATCGGCTTGTAGACGGTGCCGCACTGGTAGCCCGAGATGATGTTCTGCAGGCCGGTGAGCGTTGCGTCCTGACCGGTCATCGGGAACGTGTCGGCCTTCACACCCTGGCTCTTCAGCCAGGTGATGATCGGCGCGCCGTTCTCGTCGTTGGGGATAACGGCAGAGTTGGCCTTCTGGCCAGTCGCCTGGTAGGCGGCCTCGAACTCGTCAAGCGCGTCCGGCTTGGGCGTCGTGGGGTTCCACGTGCCGGCCGTGTTCTTGAGGAGCTTGAGCTTGCCCTTTGACTCGAGCGGCTTGAGGACGCTGTCGTAACCCTGGGTGAAGAGGGTCGCGTTGTTGTCCGTGGGCGCGCCGTGCATCTCGATGAACTGCGGCTCGGTGCCCTTCAGCCATGAGGCCGCGCACGAGACGAAGCCCTGGCCGATCAGCTTGCCGACCGTGACGTTGTTGAAGCTCACGTACGGATCGGTGTCGACAGCACCCTTGCCGGAGCTCAGGCGGTCGTACTGGACGATCTCCGCGCCGTGCGCCTTGGCGTAAACCTGCGCCTGGACGCCGGTGCCCGGATCCTCCGGGTCGACCAAGATGACCTTGGCGCCGTTCGTGATGTCGGCCTTGACATCGGTCAGGAACGTCGTGTCTGACTTCTGCGCGTTCTGGACGATGATGTCCGAGGCAGGCAGACCAGCGGCCAGTGCCGCCTTCTTGATGTCCGGCTGGTCGAACTCCTCGTAACGCGTCGAGCTCGTCGTGTCCGGCATGATCGCCGCGATCTTGCCCGTACCTTCGGCGACGATCGGCTTCAGCGCCTTCATCGCGGTGAAGCTGTTGGTGAAGGAATTGATCGAGATCGATGCAGCGTGACCGCTGGACTTCGCGTCCGCACTGGCGCTCACAACGGCAACGCCAACGCTGGCTGCGAGCGCACACGACACAATTCCGACCTTGCTGTTACGCAGCAAGCTCACAAAGTACCTCCTATGGCCTCTCTCCGGGTGAGGACCGCAGACGTGCCCGGGCCTCCCCCCTTAACAAGAGTCGATGTTATGGAGTCGCTTATGAATAAGGCGTGAACAAAGACTGGCTTCGCGTAAATACCGCGTTAACGACTGTTTTGACTTGTTAGCGCACCCATTGATGGGCCACCCGCCCGAACGCGCGTTACTCGGGGGCGAACCGGTACCCGGCTCGCGGCGCGGTGAGGATCAGCTGGGCGCCGTCATCGCCGAGCTTCGCGCGCAGGCGCCGAACGTAGACGCGCAGATATTCCGTCTCGGTCTGGTAGGCCGACCCCCACACACGGCGCAGCAGGTGTGCGTGCGTGAGCAGCTTGCCGCGGTTGAGCGCGAGCTCGCGCAGCAGCGCGAACTCGGTGGGTGTGAGGTGGATCGGTTCACCGCCACGGGTAACCTGCTGCAGGGCCAGGTCGATCACCACATCGCCGGCGGTGATCGTGAGTGCCTGCGGCTCGGCGGCGTGGTTCGAGCGTGTACGCCGCAGGGTCGCGGTGATCCGTGCGAGCAGCTCCTCGACGCTGAACGGCTTGGTCATGTAATCGTCGGCTCCCATGTTGAGCGCCGTGACCTTGTCACGCTCACCGCCGCGCGCGGAGACCACGATCACCGCCACCGATGAGCGTTCGCGGATCTGGCGGCACAGCTCCATGCCGTCGGCATCGGGCAGCATCAGATCGAGCAGGACGATGTCAGGGGATTCGGTTTCGAGCAGCCGCAGCGCCCTGTCCGCGTCGGCCGAGACCAGTGTGTCGAAGCCCCGCACCGACAGGTTCGAGCGGATCAGGTCGACGATGTTCGGGTCATCCTCGATCAGCAGCGCACGTGTGGCCTCCTGGGGCTCAGGCATCGACACTCATCCGCCCGGGCTTTCTCACGATGGCCGGCGCCGGGTGCCCCGGTTCGGGCGAGGCCTCCGGCCCCTCGAGGACCAGCACGATCCGGAAGCCTGTGCCCCGCGCGCTTGACGTGAGATCGATGCTGCCGTGGTGGGCGGCGACGATGCCGCGCGCGATCGACAGGCCGAGCCCGGCGCCCGCGGTGGTCGAGCGGTGACGCCTGGCTGAGTCAAATGGTGCGGCACGCAGCTCGGCGGGCAGGCCCTGCCCGTCGTCGCTGACCGTGATCTCGAGCCTGCCGCCGGTGGCCAGGTGGCGGGCTCCGATCGACACCCGCGTGCCGACGGGGTTGTGCTGAAGGGCATTGTTGAGGAGATTGACGAAGACCTGCTCGAGCCGATCGTGGTCGGCCCAGATCGGCGGGATCACCCCGGTCGTCGTGAAGCTGACCGCCTCCCGCCATGGGTCGGGCAGACAGGCGACGGCCGCGTCGATCACGAGGTCGAGCTGGCACCAGTCGAACTGCATGCGCATCACGCCCGAGTCGATCGCCGAGAAGTCCAGGAGGTCATCGACCAGGCGCCCCAGGCGCGAGGATTCCGTGGCGATCGTCTCCAGGAAACGCTGCTGAGACTCGTCGTCCCAGACGATGTCGGGCGCGAGCAGGCTCGATGCATACCCGCGGATCGCGGTCAGCGGTGTCCGAAGCTCGTGGCTGAGGCGCGACAGAAACTGGCGCTGGAGCTCGCGCGAGCGCCGCAGCGCCGCCGCGTCGCGCTGGGCCTCCTCGGCGCCCTGACGCTCGATCGCGGCGGCGGTGTAGCCCGCGTAGAGGCCGAGCAGATCCTCCTCGTCACGCGTCGGTGGTTCGGCGTTGCCTCGGAAGACGGTGATGAGCGCATTTGTGGTGCCCGTGCCGACGACCGGCACCAGCCAGCTGTCCTCGCTGACGATCACGCGCTCGGCCGTCGCCGGAGCGGAATCCGCGTGGATCACGTCGATCCGGCTTCGCTCGAGATTCAGCGCCGCCGCCAGTGCCGAGATGATCAGGGCCAGGCCGGAGCTCGGATCGGCGACGGCGAGGCTGTCGGCGAGGCCGTGCAGGCGTGTCAGCTGTCGCCGTGCCGAGCCGTCGACCGTGCCGCCGGCCAGCAGCGCGGCGACATCGTCCGGGTGGGAATCGTGAGGCTTGATCTCGGTCACGACGCGTCCGTGGCGCAGGACCACGACCCGCTCGGCGATACGGAACATCTGTCCGACATCGCGTGTGGCCAGCACCAGTGCCACGCCCGATTGGCGGATGCGTTCGAGCTGATGCTCGAAGGCGGTGGTCTCGGAGACGCCCATCGCGGCGGTGGGCTCGTCCAGCACCAGGACGCGAGGCCGGCGGATCAGTGCCATCGCCAGCGCCAGCAGCGCCCGCTGCCCGCCGCTCAGCGTGTCGGCTCGCTGCATCACGTTCCCGATCGGGATCTCGAACTCCTCGAGAACTTGCCGGGCATGCTCGTAGAAGCGCTTGCTCGAGAACATCTGCACCGGGGTCTCCTGTCCGAGCAACAGGTTGCCGGCCACATCGAGCGTCTCGCACAGGATTATCTCCTGCCAGACCACGGCGATGCCCTGCCGTTCGGCGGCGCGCAGGGTCCCCCCGAGCTGCTGGCCGCCGACGCGGACCGTGCCCGTCGTCGGTGGCAGGTCTCCGGCGATGCAGCGCACCAGGGCGGTCTTGCCCGCACCCGGCTCGCCGCAGACCGCCACGATCTCAGCGGCGCCGACGCTCAGGTCGATGCCATCGAGCGCCGGCACCGAGCCGAAGCTCACCCCTAGACCGGAAACTTCTAACACGCTGTGCAGGCTAGTCGTAGGTGCAAATCAAGCGAGCAGGTGCGCACCGGGCCCGGGCGAGACGGGGGTCGCGCCAGCGGGCGCGACCGTGCCCGGAGGCATCAGCGCGAGCACGTTGCCGCCGAAGCCGCCGCCCACGACGCGGGCGCCCAGTGCGCCCTCGGCCTTGAACGCCGCCACCGTCGCCTCGACCTTCGGCGTCGAGACCTCGAAGTCGTCGCGCAGGCTGGCGTGTGAGAGGTCGAGCAATTGGCCGAGCTTGGCGAAGTCGTGCCGGCGCAGGGCCGTGACCGCGCCGAGCACGCGGCCGTTCTCGCCGATCACGTGGCGGGCGCGGCGCGCGAGTACGTCGGGGAGCATGTGCAGGTCCTGGATCAGCGCGTCGCGCAGCGACTCGACGCCCATGCGATGCGCGGCCTCGATGCACTCCCCGCGGCGACGGTTGTAACCGGATGCGGCATTGGCATGCGGCTCGCCGGAGGACATCGTCACCAGCGTGTGGTCGCCGAGCTCGAGCGGGAGCGGCTCGAGCTCGAGCGTGCGGAAGTCGATCAGCACCGCCCTTCCCTGCGCGCCGCTCAAAGAGGCCAGCTGATCGAGCAGCCCGGTCTGGGCGCCGACCCAGTTGTGCTCGATCCGCTGGCCCAGCCGCGCGAAATCAATCATGCTCGGCGGCTCGGCGCCGGCCAGTCCGATCAGCGCGAGGCAGAGCGACAGCGTGAGCGCCGCCGACGAGGACAACCCGGCTCCCTGTGCCAGATCGCCGTTGATCTCGATGCGCGCCGGCGGCAGCTCGTACCCGAGCGCCTGGAGCTCGGCCACCGCGCCGTGGACGAACGCCCTCCAGCCCTTGGCCGGCGCTGTGTCGCGCAGGGCGAAGCTGTCGTACTCGCCGAGGTCGTGGGCGACCGCCTCGAACGCGTCGCCGTCGAGCCGCGTCGCCGTCACGGTGACGCCGGCGGTGACAGCGAATGCCAATGCCAGGCCGTCGTTGTAATCGGTGTGCTCACCGATCAGGTTCATGCGGCCCGGGGCGAATGCGCGTGCGACGTGCTCGTTCAAGGTCGAGTAGGTTGGCACGTCTATGACCACATGGGGTTTCCTGTCGACCGCGCGCATCAACGATGCGCTGCTGCGCGGCATCGCCGCGGTCCCGGATGCGCAGGCGCTGGCTGTGGCCAGCCGTGACGGCGCCCGGGCAGACGAGTACGCACGAGCCAACGGGATCGAGCGCGCCTACGGCGGCTATGAGCGGCTGCTCGCGGATCCCGACGTCGACGTCGTGTACATATCGCTGCCCAACGGCATGCACGTCGAGTGGACTCAGGCGGCGCTCGAGGCGGGCAAGCACGTGCTCTGTGAGAAGCCGCTCAGCCGCTCGGCCGCGGCCGTCGAGCAACTCTTCGACCTCGCGCGGGCGCGCGAGCTGCATCTCAGCGAAGCCTTCATGTACCGCCATCACCCGCAGACCAAGCGGCTCAAGGAGCTGGTCGATTCGGGTGCGATCGGCGAGCTTCGCCTGATCCGCGGCCAATTCAGCTTCGACTGCGATCCGGCGGACCCGCGCATGCTGGCCGGCATGGAGGGCGGCGGGCTGATGGATCTGGGTTGCTATCCGGTGAGCATCGCGCGCTACCTCGCGGGCGAGCCCGAGCGCGTGAGCGCCGAGCAGCTGCTCGGCGTCGACGGCGTCGACGTCGTGATGGCGGGCGTGCTGCGCTTCGCCGGGGGCGTGATCGCGCACTTCGACAGCGGGCTGGCGATGCCGCATCGGCGCGAGGTCGAGGTCGTCGGCTCGACCGGTGTGCTGCGTGTGGCCAACCCCTGGCACCCGGAGCCCGACGGCATCGATCTGTGGCGCGACGGCGCCAGTGTGGCGGAGGTCATCCCGTCGCCGCTGCTCGACTCCTATGCGCTGCAGGTGGCCGACCTCAGCGCCGCGGCGCGCGGTGAGCGCCAGCCGCTGCTCGGCCGCGCCGACGCACTCGGCCAAGCGCGCACGATCGAGGCGCTGTACGCCTCGGCGGCAGCCGGCAGTTCAGTCAGCCTCTGACAGCCTCCGCACGGCCGCGTCGACGTCAGGGCAGAGGGAGCAGGCGAGATCCGCTCCGGCGTGAGCCCGGCACGCGCCAGCTCGTCTCGCATGCGGTCGCCCACGTCCGGCCGAGCCACGCGCGCCGGTAACCCTGCAGTGACGGAGCGAGGGTGGGGGTGGACAAGGGCTAACTCGGGAGGCGCTCAGGCTGCAGTCGAGCAGCCACATCGCGCGCGCTCGCAAACGCCCGCTGTGTCGTGGTGAGCGCGCCGACGGCGAACAGTATCGCCGCAAACCCGACGATCAACCACCAGCCCGGGTGTGTGGCGTGCGCGAACCCGGGCCCGAAGCGGACGTTCGCGCTCGTGCCCACGATCGCTCCGACCAGAGCGATGCCGATCGTCGAGCCGACCTGGCGGCTCGACGATGCGATCGCGCCGGCGACCCCGGCCTGGGCCGCCGGCATCCCTGAGATCGCTGTGTGCGTGATCGGCACGTTCACCAGGCCCAGCCCGATCCCGAAGATCGCGTAGGACACGAACAACAGCCAGACCGGGGTGTGCGGCGTGAGCCCGGTCAGCAGCAGCGGCGCGATGCCGAGTGCGACACCCGCGACGAGCAACGGTCTCCGCATCCCGATCCGCCCCACGAGCCGGCCGGTGATCGGCGCGAACAGGATCGTGAAGCCGGCAAGCGGCAGCGTGTAGAGCCCGGCGTCGAGCGCCGACAGCCCGCGTGCGTCCTGCAGATACAGGGTGTTGAGGAACAGGAAGGCGCCGTAGGAGCCGAATGCGCACACCGCGCTCACCGCGGCGCCGGTGAACGGCGGGCTGCGGAAGAAGCGCACGTCGACGAGCGGCTCGTGGCGGCGCAGCTCGTAGGCCACGAGCGTCGAGAACGCGGCCAGCGCGACCGCGAACAGCGCCAGGATCGTGACCGACGTCCAACCGTCACCCTGCCCCTCGATGATCGCGTAGGTGAGGCTCGCAAGTCCCAGGATCACCAGCACCTGGCCCAGCGGGTCGATTCGCCGTGGCTGGTCGGCGCGCGACTCGGGCACATAGGCCGCGGTCAGCAGGAACGCGAGCAGACCGACCGGGACGTTGACGAGGAACACGTACCGCCAGCCGACGGTGGTCACGAACAGGCCACCGAGCACCGGCCCGAGGCCGAGACTGAGGCCGAACGCGCTGCTCCACATGCCGATCGCCCGCGCCCGCTCGCGGGGATCGTGGAAGACGTTGCGCACGATCGAGAGCGCGACCGGGTTGAGCATCGCGCCGCCGAGCGCCTGGAACGCGCGCGCGGCCACGAGCACGCCGAGGGTGGGGGCGGCGGCGCACAGCGCCGAGCCGAGCACGAACGTCACCAGACCTGTCTGGAACACGCGCTTGCGCCCGAGCCGGTCGCCGGTCGAGCCACCGAGCATCAGGAAGCTTGCGAGCACCAGCGTGTAGGCGTCGACGATCCACTGCAGCCCCGAGAGCGAGGCGTGAAGCGAGTGACGGATCGCCGGCAGCGCGACGTTGACGATCGTGGTGTCAACGCCGACGATCAGCAGGCTCAGGCAGCAGACGCCCAGCACCACCCAGCGATGGTCATCGGCTCCCTGGGTGATGGCTGGGGATTTCACATAGTCAGGGTATCTATGCCCCTGATCAGCGTATCCCGGCCCCGGCGAAGCCGGGAAGCTGAAGTGACTATGAGGCGGCAGCCGAGCCCCGATTTCGAGCACGATCTCGGCGCCGTCGCCCGGCGGCACCGCCGAGGGGGCCTCCTGCGAGTTGCGGTTGATCGCGACGCCGCTCGGCGTGAAGCGCACCCAAGGGGCGCCCCGGAAGTCGAGGATCGTGACGTACGCACCGGCTGGGACCTCCACCCAGAGGTTCAGGTACGCGTTCCCCACCTGCGCCTAGATGCCCGCGGGGAAGCGCGTCACACGCGCGAGGTAGTCGGTGCGGTGGGCGCCACCGGGCCGTCGGCAGCGGCCGCCGCGGGCAGGCAGAGGCTTCCCCGAACGCCCGCGACACAGGCCAGCAGCAGAGCCCCCGGCCTAAACTGAATCCTCGTGCGGCGCCTCGCAGTCATCACCGCCATTCTGGCGAGCGTGGCGCTGACCGCGGCGCCGGCTGTGCTTGCCGATGCGGTCATCGCCCTGGTGGTTGGGGCGCTGTTGATCGCAATCGCGTGGACGTTCAGCCGGCGGGCGCGCCCACTCGTGCAGCGGAGGTCGGCGCAGCGATGATCGGCACGGCTGCGCTGGCGCATGATCATCGGACCCCGACGGGGTTGGTGCTCGTCCTGCTGATCGTGCTCGCCGTCCTCTACGTGGTATGGCGGACCGGGCACCTCGGCAGGCTGCGTGCCGGCACCAGCGCGAGACGCATGCGCGCGGAGCTCAGGGGCGTGAGGATCAGCCCGTTCTCATTGCTGCCCCTGGCGGTGCTCGTGATCGTGGTCGCGGTGCTGCTCATCGCTCATTAGCGAGGAGCGTGCTCGCGGCGTCCGGAGTGGCCGCGGTCGCAACGGCTCCCGCCGCCAGCGGCGCTCGCGGACGGCGGTTCCAACAACGCCCCCACCGGGCGTTCCGCAACAACGCCCGCCTTGTTCCCGACAGCGTCGTGATCAGCGGCACGGTCTTCCCACGAGCTGGTGTGAACCTGAGCGTCGGTCAGAAGCCGCCGTACGCGACCAACTGTCCTCTCCGGCTTCAACACCGGCCGCGCCGAGTCGTTGACCACGACGCCGCCGGCCTCGACGACGCCTACGGAGGCAGCGGCCTTCCTTGGGCGCCCGCGACCGACGGCCTGCGCAACATCGCTGGCCACGTCAACGGCGACGGCACCGTGACGATCTATGCCACGACCTCGACGCAGCGGCAGCGGTGACCGGGGAGCCGACCCGAACGAGGTCGTCGCGATCACCGACACGCTGGGCGCCACCGCCCCGAGCACGGTGAACGCCGAGCGGTTCCAGACGATCCGCCGGCCGGTTCCCGGCGTCCGCTACGGCGGCGTCGCGGTGCTCCCGAGCAACTTCGGCGAGCAGCACGGTCACAGCAACCAGTAGTAAGCAGATACGCGGTGAAGGGGTGGTGGCGAAGCGCGCCACCACCCCAACCACTCAGATCAGGCGCACGATCGCGACGATGCCGACGACGACGATCAGCGCCCGCAGGGCAGCCGGTGAGAGCCGGCGGCCGTAGCGCGCGCCGAGCACACCGCCGATGATCGAGCCGCCGGCGATCAGACCGGCGACGTCCCAGGCGATGTGCGCGGCGATCACGAACACCACGCCGGCGACGAGGTTCGTGAGGCCGGTGGTGATCACCTTGACGGCGTTCAGCCGCTGCAGGCTGTCGTCCATGCTGAGGCCCAGGACCGACATCATCAGGATGCCCTGGGCAGCGCCGAAGTAGCCGCCATAGATGCCGCAGCCGAAGGCTCCGGCGATCGCTGCCACGGGCACGCCCTGGCCGACGCCGCGACGGCGGTCACCGAGTGCGCGGTTGATCTGCTTCTGCGCGAGGATCAACAGCAGCGCGACGCCGATGAAGAACGGCACGATCGCCTTGAAGGCCGACGCCGGCAGCACCAGCAGCAGGATCGAGCCGAGCACACCGCCGCCCACAGCCGCGGCTCCGAGCATCAGCACGCGCTCGCGCTGGCCGCTCAGCTCGCTGCGGTAGCCGATCGCGCCCGACACCGAGCCGGGCACCAGACCGATCGTGTTGGAGACGTTCGCGGTCACCGGCGGGTAGCCGAACGCGAGCAGCGTCGGGAAGGTGATGAGCGTACCGCTGCCCACCACGGTGTTGATCGTGCCCGCCGCGATGCCGGCGGCGAAGATCGCGATTGCATGCCAGAGGCTCAAGGGTTCAGACCCACGGCCTTGAATACTGTCAGCCGCCTCAGAGACTGACCTGCGAGCCCATCAGCACGGTGCGCTCGATCGGCAGCCCGAAGTGCTCGATCGGGCTGGCTGCGTTGCGCGCCATCAGCAGGAACAGCTTCTTGCGCCAGACGGCCATGTCCGGCTCGTCACCGTCGGTGATCGTCATGCGCGAGATGAAGTATGAGGCGCCCTCGAGGTCGAGACTGCGCTCGAGGTAGCCGAGCTTGCGCGCGAGCTGCAGGAGCTCCGGGATGCGTGTGGTGTCGCGGTAGCCGCTACGGACCATTAGGTGGAGGACCTGGCAGCGGCCGCTCCCCATCCGCTTGACCGAGAACAGGCGGTCGCGGGTCACGCGCGGGACGCTGCGCGGAACGATCGAGACGATCAGCACCCGTTCCGCCAGCGCGTGAGTGTGCTCGACCAGGCTGCGCAGGGCTAGCGGCGTCGTGTCGCCGCTGGCATTGAGGAAGACCGCGGTGCCGGGAACGCGAATGATCGGAGGCTTTGCGGCTGCAAGCTTTTCGAGGAAATCGTGCAGATCGCCCTCCTGCGCGATGCGGTTGCGCGTGACGATCACCTGTCCCTTGCGCCACGTCAGCATCACGATTGAGCACGCGAGACCCGCGGCCAGTGGCAGCCACGCGCCGTGGAAGAGTTTCGCGACGTTGGCCAGGAAGAACGACACCTCGACGGTCAGGAAGAGCGTGCCGAGTACGGCCAGTCGCCACCTCGGCGTGTGCCACATCGCCCGGGCCACGGATACGAACAGGATGGTGTTGAGGATGAACGTGCCGGTCACGGCCACGCCGTAGGCGTTCGCCAGGCCGTTGGAATTCTGGAAGATGAGCACCAGCGCGAGCACACCGCCCGCGAGGATCCAGTTGACCACCGGGACGTAGATCTGTCCCTCCATCTCGCTGGTGTGCACGATCTTCAGACGCGGCAGGTATCCGAGCTGCATCGACTGGCGCGCGACCGTGTAGGAGCCTGAGATCACCGCCTGGGAGGCGATCACGGTCGCCGCGGTGGCGAGCACCACCTCAGGTAGCCGGAACCATCCTGGCACCACCGAGAAGAACGGATTGAAGGTGCTCAGATGCCTCGGCGCGCTCGGGTGGTCGAGGATCCAGGCGGCCTGACCCATGTAGTTGAGCATCACCGCCGGCCAGACGATCGTGAACCAGGCGAGGCGGATCGGCCCCGGGCCGAAGTGGCCACGATCCGCATAGAGCGCCTCAGCTCCGGTCACGCAGAGCACGACACCGCCGAGCGTGAGAAAGGCTTCGAAACCGTGATCCACGAAGAACCGCGCGCCCCAGGTTGGTGAGAGCGCCTGCAGCACCTCAGGATGCTTGGCGATCTCCGGGATGCCGATCGCGGCTATCGATACGAACCAGACGAGCGTCACCGGCCCGAACAGCCAGCCGACAGTGCCGGTTCCCTTGCGCTGGATCAGGAACAGCCCAACGAGGATCACGATCGCGATCGGAACGACGAGATGCGCGACGCCCGGACTCGCCACCTCGAGGCCCGAGACCGCTGACAGCACGGAGATGGCGGGCGTGATCATCCCGTCGCCGAAGAACAGCGAGGCACCGAAGATCCCGAGCGTGACCAGCACCGTCGCATGCGCGACCCGGTTGCGCCGGACCAGCGCAGCGAGCGCCATGATGCCGCCGTCACCGCGGTTGTGGGCGCGCATGATGAAGCCCGCGTACTTGATCGAGACGACGACCGCCAGCGACCAGAAGATCAGCGAAACGATCCCGTAGACACCGACCGGGGATACGTGGTTGGCGGCTTTGAAGCCGAACGTGACCTGCTCGGCGTACAGGGGGCTGGTGCCGATGTCGCCATACACCACGCCGAGCGCGCCGAGCGCGAGCACGGCTCGGCTGGCATGGGCGACGACGTCGATCTGACTGTCGTCGACGGCCGGCTCATCGGCACTCTCGTCGGTGTAGTGATCCTCGGACTCCCAGCGGCTGGGACGCGTCTGCGGGAGCTTGTGCGCCGCCTCGTGGAAGGTCTTGCGGCGTGGCGGGGCCGCCACGCCGCTGGCGCGCTCCGCCTCCTCGGCGGAGCCGGGCTCGCCGCCCCGCTCCGCGGGCGTGCCGTTGCTTCCCTGCTCGGGGCGATCCTGGTCCAGTCCGGCCATGCGATCTAGGTTATGACGAAGGGTGCGAGAGGGAGGAGAGCGGCGGACGCCGGCTGGCGCGTCACGCCCGCAGCGTAGCCCGCCAGGTGTTGGCCGCGTGTGTGTGACGTGGGTGTGTGACGTGGGTGCAGGAATGCGCCTGCTCGGAGCGAAAGCACACCCATGCTGCTTCGCAACCGTGTACCCAGTATCGACGTTGTTTCCGTGACGGCCGCAGAGGGATTCGAGCACGTGCCGGCCTCGTCGATCGCAGTCATGCAATGGCTCGCCGCCGCCGGTGTGGACTTCGTGCTGGTCGGCGCCGCCGCGCGCGCGATCCGCGGGGAGACAGACGCCCGCGGTCCGGTCGACATCGTGCCCGCGCCGTATGGGCGCAACCTGGACCGCCTGGCGCTGGCGCTGAGCGCCGTGCGCGCGCAGCAACGACCGCACGGCGAGCTCATCGGTGCCGCGCCGATCAGCTCCACGGCCGCGCTGAAGCTGACGGCGGAGATGCTCGTGCGCCCGGCGCGCTGGGAGCTGCGCTGCGGCGAGCAAGACCTGGATGTCGAGGGGCGCCCGGTCGGGTCTCCGAGCTATCAGGAGCTGCTCTACGAGGCCGTCCGCTTCACGGTCTCGGCCGAGGTGTCGGTCGAGGTCGCGGCGCAGGAGGACATCGAGGTCTACGACCACGTCCGTCGCACCGGGGTTGCCCCCGAGATCACCGTCACCCGGCTTTGAGCCCGGGGCTCTGAGCGCGGGGCTCTGAGCGCGGGGTTTGTGCAGGGGCGTTGAGGTCCCTGCCGCTCGCTACGAGTCCTGCTCGCGGAAGCGACCCGGCTGCCACAGCGGCTCGTCGCCGCCGTTCGCTCCCCGCGCGAGGATGAACAGCAGGTCGGAGAGCCGGTTGAGATAGCGCACGACCTCGCCGCTGATCTGATCGCCGCAGGCGACCGCGAGGCGCTCGGCCCGCCGGCAGACGGTGCGGGCCACATGCAGCTGAGCGGCGGCCAGGCTCCCGCCGGGCAACACGAACGACTTGAGCGGCTCGAGTGTGGCGTTGACCTCGTCGCAGCGCTGCTCCAGCCATTCGGTCTGGCCGGGGAGCACGCGCAGGCGCTCGCGCTGCGGATCCTCCGGCGCCGCGATGTCGGCACCGACATCGAAGAGGTCGTTCTGCACCCGCTGCAGCCAGGGCCTGTAGCTCGCCGGCAACTCGCTAAGCGCGATCACCACCCCGATCTGCGAGTTGAGCTCGTCGACCGTGCCATACGCCTCGATCCGAGGGTGCGTCTTGGCCACGCGGCTCATGTCGCCGAGGTGCGTCTCACCGCCGTCGCCGAGTCTCGTGTAGATGCGCGTCAGGTTCACCATCTCGGTGCCCGAGTCTAAGGGTCCGCGCCGGTCGAGTCTAAGTGGTTCCCGCCGTAAGTTCGGTGGAGGATTGACGAGCGAAAGCCGAGGATGGCAAGGACGCAGGAGGCGTGGCGCAGCAACGCTGCGCGAGCCTCCGAGGACGATGCCAGCCGACGGTTTGCAGCCATCAAGACCGACGGTACTTGCGGCGGGGACCACTTAAGGCCCGGGACCGCCTGCGAGGCGCGATCCCGGCTAGGATCGGGGGTGTCCAAGGTCGGTAGCGATGGGAAGCCGGTGTGAATCCGGAGCGGACCCGCCACTGTTATCGGGGAGGACGGCGGTACTAGGGCCTCGCAGAATTCTCTTCGAGACCTAACGCCACTGGCGCCGGCAAGGCGCTGGGAAGGCACCGCCGTTGGGCCCGAAAGCCAGGAGACCACCTCCGACCACAAAGCCAAACAGCCCTCGGGGAAGGGGTGGCTCATGCATAAAACCAAACCAATCACGGCCGGCGCGGCAGCGCTCGGCATGACTCTGGCGCTCGCCACGGCGCAGGTCGCGACCGCGGCCGCGCCGCACACAAGCGCGATGGCGGGGCCGAAGGTCTCGATCACGATCCAGGGACGCACCAAGACGCTGCTGGCGACCAAGACGATCCAGACGTCCTCCGGCTGGATCACCCGCGGCGGTGCTCCGACCGGCAAGTGCTCGGCCGAGAGCGCCCAGGGCGCCCTCAACGTCGCGACGCACGGCAACTGGAAGGGCAAGTGGTACGCCAGCTACCACGAGTACCTCATCACCGGGATCCTCGGCGACAACGAGACCACCAAGAAGTACTACTGGGGGTTCTACGTCAACGGCAAGTCCTCGTCAAAGGGGGCATGTGACGTCAAGCTGAAGGCCGGCGACAAGCTGGTCTTCAAGGTCACCAAGGGTTGATGCACCGCCGCACTCGTTCGGCCCTGCTGTTGACCGCCGCGCTGGTGGCGGCGGTGTTGCTGAGCGGGTGCGGCTTCGGTGCCGGTCGCGGGACCAAGGACGCGAGCGTCCAGGTGACCGGCAACTTCGGCAACCAGCGCTACGGCAGCGCGGTCGAGAAGAAGGTCCCCGGCGCGGAGACCGTGATGTCGCTGCTCGAGCGCCACTTCAAGCTCTCCACCCGTTACGGCGGGGGCTTCGTCGAGTCGATCGGCGGGCACGCGGGTAGCTCCAACGACCGCGACTGGTTCTTCTACGTCAACGGCATCGAGGCGACCAAGGGCGCGGCCGCGACCGACGTGCACGCCGGCGACCACATCTGGTGGGACCTGCACGACTGGACCGCAACCGACTCGGTTCCCGCGGTTGTCGGCTCCTACCCCGAGCCGTTCACGAGCGGCATCGGCGGACGCGAGTTCCCGACCCTGCTGAACTGCGGCTCCGGTGTGCAGAGGGCCTGCAACATCGTCGGCAACGCCCTGCACAAATACGGCGTCAAGGCCGCCGACCAGGTGCTGGGAACCGGCTCGGGATCGGACTCGCTGGCGGTCGTGATCGGTACCTGGGGTCAGGTAAAGGGTGTGATCGCCGCGCAGCTGATCGCCGCCGGGCCGCGACAGAGCGGTGTCTATGCGCAGTTCATCGGCTCATCCGGGCAGGCGCTGGAGCTCGACAACGCCAAGGGTCAGGTGGTGCGCACGCTGCGCGGCAGCGCCGGGCTGATCGCCGCCACCGGTGAGGCCTCACTCGGCCAGCCGACCTGGTTTGTGACCGGGACCAACAACGCCGCCGTGATGGCCGCCGCCAAGGCGTTCACGGCCGCCAAGCTCCAGCAGCACTTCGCCGTCGCCGTCGACGGCAGCAGCACGATCCCAGTGCCGCTCGCACCGGGGTCATGATCTACAGGCGCGTAGCGAGTCCGCTGCACGCGGCCCGCGCTGCCGTCGCGATCGCCTGGTGTGCGGCCCTCTCCGTCGGCGCCCTGATCGAGTCAAATCCTGTGGTTCTCGGCGCGATCGCGATCTCGGTGGTGGCCGCCGGGGTGCTCGCCGGGGTCGGCCCGCAGCTGCGCCGCAGCCTGCTGTGGGCGGTGCCGCTGTGGCTCGCGATCGGCGCCATCAACGCGCTGGTGACGCGCAACGGGCTGACCGTCATCTGGCGACTGGGCGACGTGCCGGTGCTCGGCCAGACGAACATCACGCTCGAGGCGACGGTCTACGGTGCGGTGCTCGGCCTGCGCGCCGTCGTACTGGTGCTGATCGGGACGCTGTACTCGGTCGCCGTCGACCCCGACGAGGTGCTGCGACTGTTCCGCGGGCTCTCGTTCAGCTCGGCGCTCAGTGCCACGATCGCAACCCGCATGGTCCCGGTGCTGGTCCGCGACTCAAAGCGCCTGGCCGACGCCCAGCGCTGCCGGCCGGGCGATCCGCCGGGGCGCGCGCAGCTGCTCCGGGCAACAACGGCCGGGGTACTGGATCGCGCGCTCGACATCGCCGCGACGCTCGAGGTCCGCGGCTACGGTGCCGCGCGCCAGCGGGCGCGCGGCAGGCCGCATCCGCACAGCCCCTGGTCGCGCCACGATCTGGCCTTCCTCGCCTCCGCGGCGGCGGTACTGGTCGTGGCCGTGGTCGCGCGGGTCGCGGGTTGGGCGTCCTTCACGGCCTATCCGCTGTTGCGCGCGCCCGCTGGCGCGCGCACACTGGAGGTGGCGGCCGTACTGCTCGTGGCCGCGCTCGCACCGTTCCTGAACCGTCGGGGGGTGCAGCGGTGAGTCTGGCTCAGATCTCGGGGCTGACCTACACCTATCCCGGAGCCGCGCGGCCCGCCCTGCAGGACGTCACGCTGAGCATCGAGCCGGGGGAGTTCGTGGTGCTCGCCGGGCTCTCGGGCTCGGGCAAGAGCTCGCTGCTGCGGGCCGTGAGCGGCCTGGTCCCGCACTTCCACGGCGGCAGCTTCGCCGGCAACGTCGTCATCGCCGGTCGCGACAGCCGCGAACACGGTCCGGGCGAGCTCGCCGTGAGCGTCGGCTCGCTGTTTCAGGACCCCGAAACGCAGATCGTGCTCGGCACGCCGCGGGCGGAGCTGGCGTTCGCCGCCGAGAACCGCGGCTGGTCCGCGGCCGAGGTCGCCCGCGCCGTCGAGGAAACGGCGCTGGCGCTGGCGATCGAGGGGCTGCTGGATCGCCCGGTGCACGAGCTGAGCGGCGGCGAGCTGCAGCGCGTCGCGCTCGGGGCGACGCTCTCCGCCCGCCCGGCGTTGGTCTGCCTCGATGAGCCGACATCGCAGCTCGACCCGGTGGCGGGCGACGAGCTGATCGGGCTGCTGCGGCGTTTGAACGAGGACGGCGACACCGCCGTGCTGCTCGCCGAGCACCGGCTCGAGCGCTGCCTGGCGGCCGCCGACCGCGTGCTTGCGATGGACGGTGGGCGGGTTGTGTTCGACGGGGTGCCCGAGCGGTTCCTTTCGTGGGCGGTTGGCGCCGCGCCGGCGCTGGTGACGCCGGGTGCGCGGTTGCTGGCGGGGCTGCGCTTGACGCCGGCGCCCGGCGTCAAGCGCGCCCGCGGGGCGATTCGAGCCGCAGGACTGGAGCCTGCATCGGATGCGGGAGGCGTTTTGCGTCCCCACGACGCAAAACGCCT
>DASZLT010000028.1:0-5278 GCA_035552235.1 Solirubrobacteraceae bacterium | reverse complement strand
ACCGCGACCGCTCGGCTCCCGGCGAAGCAGAAGGCCCCGCGCCCGAGTCTCCTGATAAGTTCGAATGACTGTCGCCTTTAACCCGGTCCCGTGAGGCCAGGAAGGACGCAAAATGCCTGACACATCGGTCGTCCTCGACCGCGATGACATGCGCCGCACGCTGGTGCGGATCGCACACGAGATCGTTGAGAAGAACCCGTCGGATGAGGAGGGCACAGGTTTCGCGATCGTCGGCGTTCATCGCCGCGGCGCCGTGCTCGCCAGCCGGCTGCACTCGCAGCTCAGTGAGCTGACCGACGCGGAGATCCCGTTCGGGACCGTCGACATCAGCTTCTACCGCGACGACCTCGGGATCCGTGAGCACGGCCCAGGCGCCGCGCCGGTGGTGCACTCCACGCAGCTCGACTTCTCGGTCGACAACCGCACGATCGTGATCGTCGACGACGTGCTCTATACCGGACGCACCGTGCGCGCCGCGATCGACGTGCTGTTCGACTACGGCCGGCCGGCTCGGGTGCAGCTCGCGGTGCTTGCCGACCGCGGCCATCGCGAGCTGCCGATCCGTCCCGACTACGTCGGCAAGAACCTGCCGACCGCGCGGGACGAGCGCGTGAACGTGCGTGTGGAGGAGATCGACGGCAGGGACGAGGTCACGATCACGGAGCTGCAGAGGAGCGTCGTATGAGCCGCCATCTGATCTCGATCGACGATCTCGACCGGGCGGGGATCGAACGGATCCTCGACCTCGCGCGCTCGTTTGCCGAGGTCTCGGGCCGTGAGATCAAGAAGGTGCCGGCGCTCAAGGGCCGCACGATCGTCAACCTCTTCTACGAGGCTTCGACCCGCACCAGCTCCTCGTTCGAGCTGGCGGCCAAGCGCCTCAGTGCCGATGTCGTCAGCGTTCGTAGCGCCGGCTCGAGCGTGGACAAGGGCGAGTCGCTCAAAGACACGGTGCAGACCCTGAGCGCCTACGACCCCGCGGCTGTGGTGATCCGCTCTCCATGGGCCGGCGCCGCGCAGCAGATCGCCGGCTGGACAGACGCCGCGGTGGTCAACGCCGGTGATGGCAAGCACGAACACCCGACCCAGGCGCTGCTCGACGTCTTCACCCTCACCCAGAAACTCGGCAGCCTCGAGGGCCTCAAGATCTGGATCGTCGGTGACGTCCTGCACTCGCGCGTCGCGCGCTCGGACATCATCGCCTTCCAGCGGATGGGCGCGAGCGTCACTGTCTGCGGGCCGCCCACGCTGATCCCGCGCCAGATCGAGGCGCTGGGCTGCGGCTCGCAGGACACGCTCGCGAACCTGCACGAGGCAGACATCGTCTACGTCCTGCGCATGCAACACGAGCGTATGCACGAGTCCTACGTCCCGACGCTGCGCGAGTACGCGCAGCGCTACCAGATCAACCTGCCGCGCTTGCGCGAGGGCCAGCTCGTGATGCACCCGGGGCCGGTGAACCGCGGTGTCGAGCTCAGCGGCGACGCGATCGACTCGCCCGTCGCGCTGATCGGCGCACAGGTGAAGTCCGGGGTCGCCGTGCGCATGGCGGTGCTCTATGAGCTGCTCGTCGGCGCACCGGTGCTGCAGGCGGTGGCATAGCGATGGCTGACGAGAAGCTGTTTCACCGGCGGGCGCGTCCCGCCGAGCTGCTGATCCGCCAAGCACACGTGCTCGACCCGCGGGCCGGGATCGACGCGCCCCACGATGTGCTGATCCGCGACGGGGAGATCGCCGAGCTGGGCGAGCCTGGAGCTTTACCGGCGCCCAGCGGGGCGCCGGTAATAGAGGCGGCCGGAAAGCACCTGTTCCCAGCTTTCGTCGACCCGCACGTACACCTTCGCACCCCCGGGCAGGAGTACAAGGAGAACATCAACACGGGCACGAGGGCGGCGGCGGCGGGCGGGTTCTGCCAGGTGATCGCGATGCCCAACACCTCGCCGACCGTCGACGAGGTGAGCGTCCTGCGGGCGCTGATCGCCGAGGCCGGCGAGCATGCCTGGGTAGCGACGGGGTTCCTGGCCTCGATCACGGTCGGTCTGCAGGGCAGGGAGCTGACCGAGATGGCGGCCCTCAGCGACGCCGGGGCGCTCGGCTTCACCGACGACGGCAAGCCGCTGGTTTCCGCTGGGATGCTCCGCAAGGCGCTTCAGTACCAGCGGCTCGCGGGCGGCGTCATCGCCCTGCACGAGGAGGATCCGGCGCTCTCGGGCGACGGGGTCATGCACGAGGGGGCGGTCTCAGCGCGACTGGGTGTCGCAGGCATCCCGTCGATCAGCGAGTCGACCTTCGTTGCGCGCGATGCGGCGATCGCCAAGTACGAGGACGCGCGCGTGCACTTCCAGCACATCAGCGCGGCCGAGTCGGTCGAGGCGCTGGCGGCTGCACGCGCAGGCGGAGCACGGGTCAGCGCCGAGGCCACGCCGCACCACCTGACGCTGACTGACGAGGATGTGCGCGGGCTCGACAGCAACCTCAAGATGAACCCGCCGCTGCGATCTGAAGGTGATCGTCAGGCCGTGATCGAAGGGCTGCGAACGGGCGTGCTCGAGTGCATCGCCACCGATCACGCCCCGCACGCGCGCCATGAGAAGCAGATGCCGTTCGAGCAGGCGCCGATGGGGACCACCGGACTGGAGACCGCGTTCGCCGCCGTCTACACCGAGCTCGTGCGGCCCGGGGTACTGCCGCTCGGCCTGGTGGTCGAGCGGATCACAGCCGGCGGCGCTCTGTACGGCCTGCCGATTCCGACGATCGCCGTCGGCGCGCCCGCGAACCTGGTGATGGTCGACCTCGAGCGCGACTGGACCGTCGGGGAAGGCCGCCACGAGAGCCGCTCGCAGAACTGCTGCTTCCATGGCCGCCGGGTCCATGGCGCCATCGAGCTGACGCTCGCCGCCGGCGCGGTTGCCCACGCGGGCCTGGGAGTCCGCGCCCTCAGACAGGAGGTCAGGTCGGTATGAGCCGCGACGCGTATGTGCTGCTCGAGGACGGGGCCCGCTTTGACGGGCTCGCCTGTGGCGCGGACACCCACGCCGTCGGGGAGATCGTGTTCACGACCTCGATGTCCGGCTATCAGGAGGCGGTGACCGATCCGAGCTACGCGGGGCAGCTGATCAGCTTCACCTACCCGCAGATGGGTAACTACGGGGTCAACGAGTCGGCGATGGAATCGAGCCGGATCCACGCGCGCGCAGCGATCATGCGCGCAGCCGTCGATTACGCAGACGCGCCCAAGGCGCAGCAGGGGTGGTTGAGCTGGCTCAGTGAGCACGGTGTTCCGGCGATCACAGACCTCGACACGCGCGCGCTCGTACGCCACATCCGCGACGAGGGCGCGATGTGCGGTGGCGTCTTTCCGGCAGCGCTCACCGAAGCAGAGGCACATGAGCTGATAGGCGCCGAGCCGCCGATGGAAGGGCGCGATCTGGCACGGGAGGTGACACCAGCTGCGCCGGTGGCGCTTGACGGCTCCGGCGCGCCGGGCGATCGCATCCGCATCGCGATGATCGACACGGGTGTGAAGCGCTCGATCCTCAACCAGCTCACCCAGCGCGGCGTCGACCTCACGCTGTACCCGTGCACGTACGGGCCTGGGGAGCTGCTGGCGGGGAACCCGGATGCGGTCTTCCTGGCCAACGGGCCAGGAGATCCGGCCGCGCTCGACTACGTCGTCAGGACCGTTCGTGAGCTGGTCGGAAAGAAGCCGGTCTACGGAATCTGCTTGGGTCACCAGCTGCTCTGCCGGGCGGTCGGGCTCGAGACCTACAAGCTGCCCTTCGGACACCACGGCGCCAACCACCCGGTCAAGGACCTCGCGACCGGGCGCACCGAGATAACGAGCCAGAACCATGGTTTCGCCGTGCTCGGACCGGACGGCTCGGGACGCATCGAGGGCGATGAGCCTGTCCGCTGGGAGACGGACTTCGGCGCCGCCGAGCTCAGTCACGTGAACCTCTATGACCGCACCGTCGAGGGGCTCACGCTGCTCGATGTGCAGGGCGGAACGATCCAGTACCACCCCGAGGCGGGACCCGGCCCCAACGACTCCCTGTATCTGTTCGACCGCTTTGTCAACGAAATCCGGAATGGCCGCTGATCGCTGATGCCAAGACGTGAAGACATCCACAAGATCCTGCTGATCGGCTCGGGACCGATCGTCATCGGCCAGGCGGCCGAGTTCGACTACTCCGGCACCCAGGCCGCGCGCGTGCTCATGCAGGAGGGCTACGAGGTCGTGCTGGTCAACTCGAACCCGGCGACGATCATGACCGACCCGGACGTTGCGACCACGACCTACGTGGAACCCCTGCTGCCGGGGCCGGTCGAGCAGATCATCGCGCGCGAGCGTCCCGATGCGCTGCTGGCCACGCTCGGTGGCCAGACGGCGCTTAACCTCGCCAAGACCCTGCACGAGACCGGCGTGCTCGAGCGCTACGGCGTCGAGCTGATCGGCGCCAGGATCGACGCGATCGAGCGCGGGGAGGACCGCGACCTGTTCCGCGAGACGATGCACGAGGCCGGCCTGCGCGTGCCGCGCTCGGCGATCGCGCACACGCTCGAGGAGGCACGCGTCGCCGTCACGGAGATCGGGCTGCCGGTGATCATCCGCCCGGCGTTCACGCTCGGCGGCGCCGGCGGTGGTGTGCTGCATGACATCGCTCACCTGGAGCGGGTGATCGCCCGCGGCCTCGACGCCTCGCCGATCAGCCAGATCCTGATCGACGAGTCCGTGCTCGGCTGGGGTGAGTTCGAGCTCGAGGTGATGCGCGACCGCACCGACAACGTCGTGATCGTCGCCTCGATCGAGAACCTCGACCCGATGGGCGTGCACACCGGCGACAGTGTCTGTGTCGCGCCCCAGCAGACGCTGCCTGACCGCCTCTACCAGCAGCTGCGCGATCAGGCGATCAAGGTGATCCGTGCGATCGGCGTTGAGACAGGCGGCTCCAACGTGCAGTTCGCGGTGAACCCGGCGACCGAGGAGATCATCGTGATCGAGATGAACCCGCGCGTGTCGCGCTCGAGCGCGCTGGCCTCGAAGGCGACCGGTTTCCCGATCGCCAAGATCGCGGCGCGACTGGCCGTCGGCTACACGCTGCAGGAGATCTCCAACGACATCACCAAGGCCACGCCCGCCAGCTTCGAGCCGGCGATCGATTACTGCGTCGTCAAGTGGCCGCGGTTCGCGTTCGAGAAGTTCCCCGGCGCCGAGGCGGGGCTGACGACGCACATGAAGTCCGTCGGCGAGGCGATGGCTCTGGGGCGGACGTTCAAG